>LJUY01000065.1 GCA_001304015.1 candidate division Zixibacteria bacterium SM23_81
ATCGACAGCCTGGAGAGCCGTCTGATGGCGCAGGTGGCAAAGGGCGCACCGTTGTCGGTGCGAATGATCCGGGGCAGGCCGAACTCACGAAAAAGCTGCTTGAAGACGGCTTGGGTCCCCTTCAGGGACGGGCTGAGCAGCCCCTGGCAGCCCAGAATGTATCGGCTGAAGCCGTCGGCCACGGTCAGCGGATAACAGTACTGGCCGTTGCCGGTGCGAAACTGCCCTTTGAAATCGGCTGTCCAGATCTCGTTGGGGCTGTCATTGGGGTCTGGGGTTTTCCTGGATGGCCCAGTGGTCTGCAACGGCGGCGGCGAGCAATGCAGCCCTCTCGCTTGAGGATGTCACAGACGGTGCTTCTTGCCGGCCAGGGCCAGTCCGGATGACGCTTCTTCAGAATCGCCAACAGCTTCTTGGCCCCCAGCGGGGATGATGTCGACGAGCCTCCAATATGGCAGCGACAAGAGACTCAGGCGTCTGGTGAGGGCAGCTCTGGGGTCGTCGAGACCGATCCGCCAGACAGGCGTCTGGTGAGGGCAGCTCTGGGGTCGTCGAGACCGATCCGCCAGACCGGTCGGGCCCTCGGTCTGAAAACGAGCCAGCCACTTGTAGCCGGTCTTTCGGCTAATGCCGAAACGTTCACAGAGCTCGGTCATGCTGAACAGCGCTCTGAGTTGATCTGCAACAAATAGGGTTCTCTGGTCCATGGGTGAGCTCTCTTTCCAGGGCATCGGGGCACCTCCTTGAGTACCCGCAATGTCCTCAAACTGTCACCCATGTACCAAGACTAAAGTGTTACCTATGTACCTGGACCATACCAAGTCACTCTCTAACAAGCAAATTCAGTTGACGGCTGTTTAAAGTGTTTCTATTTGACTTAAAACCAGTACATCCTCCCGCCGCAACTGATATGATGGCCGTTAGGGTTCTCTGAGAACACAAAGACTAGAGAAACTGAAAATGTATGATCAACAATGTGTTAAGTTTCTGCGATGGTCTTTGCCCCAGCTGAACTATAAATGGCAAGGTTTTCGGAAGGTTCGCAGACAAGTATGTAGACGTTTGAAGCGAAGATTAGAAGAACTAAGTATTTCTAACATATCGGGATACAAGGATTATCTATCAAAAGACCAGAAGGAATGGGTAATCCTTGATTCGCTATTGTATATCAGCATTTCTCGATTCTATCGGGACCGTGAGATTTTTGACTTGCTGAAGAACGAAATATTGCTCTTGCTGGCACAAAGGGCGTTAGAGGAAGACAGAGAAGTGAGATGTTGGAGCGCGGGTTGTTGCTCAGGGGAAGAAGCCTATTCATTGCAAATTATGTGGATTCAGGCAATCTTACCGCGATTGAAATCACAATTGCGCTTACACGTGATCGCGTCAGACAAAACCTCTTCTCTGCTGGAACGTGCCAAGAAGGGGATATATCCAGAAGGGAGTGTTAGAGATTTGCCACAGGAGTTCATACAGGCAGCATTCTTGAAGACTGACAATGGTTATGAGATAAAGAACTATCTTAAGACGGATATTGAGTTTATAGAACAAGATATTCGTCATCAATGTCCAGAGGGAATATTTGATCTGATTCTCTGTCGCAACTTGGCATTTACATACTTCGAGGAAGATCTGCAAAGAGCAATTATAGGAGAAGTTATTGAAAAGTTGGAACCCAATGGATTCTTTATTGTGGGATCCCAAGAATCGATTCCAAGTGGTATACCGCATCTTAGTCCATATTGGAAAAGAAGTATTTACCGAAAGATAGAGTAGGAAAGCTGTAATTAGCAGAAAGGTATCAGAGTTTGTGTAAACAGTGCTTAATCAATGGTAATGCATGAATGTCTCGGGGTATATCGTTTTTGCTGCAATCAACAACAGTGCCTGACAAGTCGCCTAACCCGAAGAAACCGCATTTCCCTTCGTGATAACGCTTGAATATCAGAGCACGTTTTCCTGAGTACCTCCTGTTAGGATTGTCTGGGTGGTTCCACGGGTTAGCTCCAGAACGTTATGTGGCTTTTGACAGCATGGAGTATCTGCAAACCGTATCGTCAATATGCAGGTATAACTCAAAGAAAAGGAGGAAAAAAATGAACGTAAGGCTATCTACAGGGAAAGAAATACCCATGGAAATGCACAAAGTAAGGATTGTGCAGAAAACCAGTTTAGTGCCGGTTGAAGAAAGGCTCAGGGCTATAGAAGAAGGTGGCTACAACACTTTTTCACTCAAAACCAAAGACATATTTATTGATATGTTAACCGACAGCGGAACAAATGCCATGAGCGACAATCAACTGGCAGCGATGATGGTTTCCGATGATGCATATGCTGGCAGCGAAAGCTTCTACAAATTAGCCCAAGCGATAGAAGATGTCTTAGGCTTCAAGTATGTTTTGCCCACGCACCAGGGAAGGGCGGCTGAGCATCTTATAGCCAAGGTTTTCATCAAGCCAGGTGACATCATCCCCATGAACTATCATTTTACCACCACGAAAGCACACATTGAGCTTATTGGCGGACAGGTTCTGGAAATTTTCGCGGATGAAGCTCTCAATACGCAGAGCAAGCATCCCTTCAAGGGGAATTTAGATATCCAAAAGCTGAAGGATACTATCAAAAAGTATGGGGTGGATAAGATACCGTTTGTAAGGATGGAGGCAACTACAAATCTGCTCGGCGGTCAACCATTTTCGATGGAAAATTTGAAAGAGGTGAAACGGATCTGTTCACAGCATAAGATTCCATTGGTGCTCGATGGAAGTCTGATCGCTGAGAATGCCTACTTCATAAAGCTTAGAGAAAAAGGATACCAAAATAAAACCATCAAAGCGATCATCAAGGAGATTATGGGCTTTGCTGATCTGTTCTACCTAAGCGGCAGGAAAAGCAGTTGTGTAAGAGGAGGATTTATCGCTACGAACAAGAAAGTCTTTTATGAGCAGATAAAACCCTGGCTTCCGGTTTACGAAGGTTTCCTCACATATGGCGGGATGTCCAGCAAGGAGATTGAGGCTATGGCTGTGGGGATTAGGGAGATGACGGACATCAATGTGGCTGGCAGTGCTGCGGAACAGGTGAAATATTTTGCCGAAAGGCTCATCGAAAGAAAAATTCCAGTAGTCACTCCGTCGGGTGGACTGGCTTGTCACGTCGATGCCATGATGTTCTTACCCCATGTTCCCCAATCCGAATATCCAGCCGGGGCTCTGGCTGCAGCCATTTACATAGCCTCTGGGGTGAGGAGCATGGAAAGAGGCACCATTTCCATGGACCGAGATGAAGAGGGGAATGAGGTGTTTTCAGATTTGGAATTAGCTCGGCTTGCAGTTCCAAGAAGGGTTTATACTATAGCTCACTTCGAATATGTGGCTGACAGGATACATTGGCTACACCGACACCGGGATTTGGTGAAAGGATTAAGATTTGTTGAGGAACCACCCGTGCTTAGATTCTTCTTTGGAAAGTTAGAGCCTATAGATAATTGGGGATCAAAGTTGGGTGAAGTCTTCAAAAAGGAAGTTGGCGCTCACTGGTAGAATGGCTTCGACTTGAGTTTGACATTGAAGGACAGGACCTCGGAATAGAAACGCAGGTTAATCATGCCTGGTCAAGCTACACGTTCATTGAACCAAAAACAAGGTCTATTCTCCTGGCAGAGACCAGCACGTTGGTGAGACAAATTCATGACCGAGGGAGGAAAGAACAGGGGTTGAAATCGCCAAGCCGTCTTTAAAGAATCTGCGAATGCATATTGAGGATAATCCACAGACATTCTTAAGTTTCTTTAGAGTTTATTTCGAAACAAATTCGTGACAAATCTGCGGCCGCAATTTATATCTAGCTTGGTACTAAATAGTAACTCCAACAGATCATGGGCTTATTAAGACGCCGTTCCCTTAGTTAACACTCCACCCATAGCAAAATAGCCCGACCTCCTGGCCGGGCTATTGTTCTCATCTCAATTGTACCTCTCTCCTATTTTTTCTTCTTCTTCCCCTTCTTTTCCTCAGTTTCTTCACACCCCTCTGCCATCTTCAGCAACCTTTCCCACTCCCAGTCCACGGTCCGCTGAATCTGTTTGATGTCCGCCTCAGTGAGATGGCGGAATCTGCCCTGAAGTTTTACATACTCCGTTACCGGCTTGGGCTTGGCCGGCTTGACGTTGATCTTGTAGTCCACGCCATTGAATATCTCATACAGCGGGAAGACCTTGGTCTGTACAGCCAACCTGGCCAGCTTGACGCAGGTCTCTGGGGCGCTGCGCCATCCGGTGGGACAAGGAGCGAAAACGTGGATGAACTTACAGCCCTGGGTATCCTTGGCCTTTTTGACCTTCTTGACCATATCCTCGGGATAGGCCACGGAGCAGGTGGCCACGTAGGGGATCCGATGAGCGGCCATGATGCCCACCATGTCCTTCTTGGGCGTTTCCTTGGGATGGTTCTCAGGCGTTGTGGTGGTCCAAGACAGTCGGGGGGTGGCCGAGCTGCGCTGAATGCCGGTGTTCATATAGGCCTCGTTGTCATAACAGATGTACATGATGTTATCGTTGCGCTCCGCCGCCCCGGAGAGGGCTTGAATCCCGATGTCGAAGGTGCCCCCATCACCAGCCCAGGCCACCACCTGGGTGTCCTTATCGCCCATCATCTCCAAGCCGGCCTCCATCCCCGAGGCCGCCGATGCGGCGGTCTCAAAGGCGGTGTGAAAGATGGGCACCTTGAGGGATGAGTAGGGAAAGGGACCATCGATCACCGACCAACAGCAGGCCGGGATGGAGAGGACCGTGTTTTGGCCCAGCGCCTTCAGGGCATAACGCATGGCCAGAGTGGCACCGCAGCCCTGACAGGCCAGATGGCCAGATTGCATCAGCTCCTGTTCCGGAATGGTTAGTTTCATGGCTTCAATCCTATCCAGATGATATCTTCTTCGGATCTATCTCTTTTCCCAGCGTCCTCGATAATCTCCGCGATGGTCTCTGGAGTCACATCTCTCCCCCCGAGCCCGGCGATATAGCCGAAAATCGGCGGCCGCCGGGGCTGGTTGTACATGGCTGCCTTCACTTCCTGGTAGAATATTCCGGAGTGTCCAAAGGAGATATTGCGGTCGATAACCATCACCCGGTGGGCATTCTCGATGGCTTTTCGGATCTCCTGGAAGGGAAAAGGTCGAAAGACCCGCACTCTCACCAGACCGATCTTTTCCCCCTTTGCCCGCAGCTCATCGACGACCGTCCGAGCCGTGCCCGCGACGGTGGCTGAGGCCACCAGGATGGTCTCGGCATCCTCGATCTGGTGGGTCTCGATGAGGCCATACTTACGGCCAAACAGCTTATCGAACTCCTCGTCGGCCTCCTTGATTAATCCCTCGGCCTCCCGCATGGATCGCTCAATCTTGTAACGCAGCTCATAATATCGGTCAGGACCAGTTAGATTGCCGAAGCTGTGGGGGTCTTTGGGATCGACTCGATAGGTGGCTTTGCGACGCGGCAGATACTTATCCACCAGCTCCTGGTCGGGCATATCCACCACTTCCGAGGTGTGGGAGAGCACGAAGGCATCCAGCACGATCATCGCCGGCAGAAGAACCCTCTCGTTCTCCGAAACCTTGAAGGCCTGAATCACCGTGTCCAGGACCTCCTGGTTCGACTCACAGTAGTATTGAATGAGACCGGTATCCCGTTGGGACAACGAATCGTTCTGATCGGTCCAGATGGTCCATGGAGGACCCATAGCCCTATTGATATTGCCCAAGACCACCGGCGTTCTGGCTCCCACTGCCCAGTGGAGCATCTCGTGCATGAGCGCCAGGCCTTGCGCCGAAGTGGCAGTGAACGTGCGCGCGCCTACTGCTGAAGCCCCGATGGATGCGGCCATGGCGGAATGCTCAGACTCTACCTTGATAAACTTGGCATCCAGAAGCTTATCCGCACAGAGCTCTGAGAGGAAGCCCACCACCTCCGTCTGGGGCGTAATGGGATAAGCGGCTATTACCTGAGCCCGGGCCAGCATGGCTCCGTACGACAGGGCGTGATTGCCCATGACCACCTTTTTCACTCACTCCTCCTTGACCACAGAAATGGCGTCCCTGGGGCACTCCTCAGCGCAGATGAGGCAGCCCTTGCAATAATCATAGTCGATGACTGGCTCTTCGTCCCTGATGAGGATGCAGGCATCCGGACAGAACTTCCAGCATATCATACAGCGAGTGCATTTCTCATAATCTATAACCGGTCGCAGGTTGCGCCATGATCCGGTCTTGTTCCAATCCATCAAGCCCAAGGACATGGCCATGGCCGGCATGTCTTTCTCGCCTTTGATGTCAATTTTCTCAGTCATTTTTTATCCTCGAGGTGTTTCAAAGTGCATTTTGTAATCTAATAACCCGTTAATCGGTTATCGTTGATCGTTGATCGTTGATCGCAAATGACAAAACCTAGGTTGTATTCTTGACGATTACCGATCAACGATTTACGCTTTTTCAAACGCTTCTTTCGCGGCCTGGACGTTTTCCTCTTTCTTGATGGGCGATTCCTCACGCACAGCCTCCAGAAGCGCCTTCAGACCAACAAAACCGGTGATTTTTGAGAAAGCGGCCAGCATGGGCATGTTGACGATGGGCGCCGCCTTGGAGCCCAAACCGTATTTAACCGCAACAGAGGTGGCATCGAAGGTTCTCACTCGGAACTTATCCGGCACTTCGAAGAAGCTGGGATCTTTGCCGGAATTGATGATCACCCAACCGCCGGATTTGAGGCCCGCGGTCACATCGATCACCTCCATGAGGGTGGGGTCCATAACCACCACATGGTCCGGCTGGTAGATCTTGCAGCGCAGATAGATCCGCTTGTCGTCGATGCGGGTAAAGGAGACCACCGGTGCACCTCTCCGCTCCACGCCGTATTCGGGGAAGGTCTGGACCCATTTTCCTTCTATCATTAAAGCATCAGCCAGTGCCTTGGATGCGACCACCGTTCCCTGTCCGCCCCGTCCGTGAAATCGAATCTCGATCATATCAACTCACTTTCGCTGCACCTGAAAGAAACCTGTGTCCATTTTTTAATATAGGTGAGGAGGCCAACAGACACAAGCAGAAAATGTGAAATTTTTCACCTGTGAGCGTGGGTTCGGAAAAGGATGAACAAGTATACGTCCTTAAAGCTATAATCAATTGTTCGATCAAAGGGGCTGAGGGTTCGGGGGCTTGAGGTGTCAAGCGAACCCGCGCCGCCCATAAGAACGTGTTATCTTTAGCCAAGCGGAGAACGCCAAATAGGCTGCCTGCTGGCCTGAAAGCTGAGATTCTTCGACCACTATAGCGGCCTCAGAATGACAATACAGTGTTTCCTTGGGGAGGCGAGCTAGTCATTAAGCATCAATTTGCAATGAGCTCTTGAGCAGATTTAGTATGGTTGCGAACTCGATTTCCGATCCCCGGTCCCCGATCCACGATAAAAAAACCCGGCTCAAGAGCCGAGTCTCTCCTTTGCAGCGAAATTCCCTTCTACCCTTCAACCCTCCTCAACAAGCGCTCCAAGTCTTCCTCCACTCGTTGTTGGATAACCCCGATTTGTTTCTTGGTCAGGCGGTGGAAACGCCTCTGAGGCCGAAAGTATTCTTCCACCGGAAGCCTTTTGGGGAGGACATTGATGGTGTATTTCTTCCCTTTCTGCACCTCGTAGAGGGAAAAGATTCCTGTGTGGACGGCCAGCCTGGCCGTCTGAACGGAGAGATTTTCGGGGATCTTCCAGACCAGCGGACAGGGCGCGAAAAGGTGGAGCAGCCGCGTCCCCTTGATTCTTTTAGCTTTTTTAAATTTGCCAATGAAATCCTCGGGGTAGGCCACTGTGGCCGTGGCCGCATAGGGTATCCGAAGTGCAGCGAGGATATCCACCAAGCTTGCTCGAGCCTCTATCTTGACGCCTTTAGGCTTTATGATGGTCTCGTTTTCAAAGCTGACGTAGATGATGTTCTCGCTCCGCTCCGCAGCCTTACTCAGGTTCTGAAGCCCGATTTTGAAAGTCTCCTCAATTCCAGCCCACACCACCACCGTCCCGTCCGTTTTGTCCTCAAAGTTCATGGCCCTCCGGACTTCTGAGACAGGGGAAGCAGCCGTCTTGCAAGCGGTACGAACAACCGGCACATGGGAAAAGGAGTCTGGCAATGGATTATCCCTATCGTAGCAATACCTCTCTGAGCTCACCAGAGATGTCTTCTTTCCAAGGGCTTTCAAAGCATAGCGCAGGGATAGTGCGATGCCGCAGCCCGGACAGGCTGAATGCCCCGAGTCCACAATCTCCCTCTTGGGGATCTGAAAGTTTTGTACCTTCGTCTTAGGAATGAAGGTTCTCATCACTTCACCAGTTCCAGCTTCTCTCCCTCTCCGGTCCGCCATGTTTCGTAACGCCATCGAAGATCTGGCATAAGTTGTCCAGCGCGAAACGGCACCCTCTTCTACCGGCTATAACCTGAGCCCAGAAACGCAGGGTTCGCCATGAGACGGCCTTCTCTCCGGCAACTGCCTTCTTCATCTCAGCACCTCCCGCATAGACATGGCGTTCCGGGGACACTCCTGAACGCAGATGCCGCAACCTGTGCAGTGCTCATAGTCGATTTTATAGCCGAACTTCCCACGACGACTGGAGATGGCAATATCGGGGCAGAAGATCATGCAGTTCTCACACATGTTGCAGACGCCACAGCTAATACACCTTTGAGCCTCCGCCACAGCCTCTTCCTCCTTGTAACCCACGCAGACCTCTTGAAAACCTTTAGTCCGGGTCTCCACAGGACGAACACGAAGGGGCACCTGGGCCTCCTCCTCTAAATAGGCCAGGTTCAAGTCTTTACACCGTACCAAGGAGGGATCTACCTCTTTAGGGCGAATGCGTGCCGTTCCCGGCCGTTCCTGAATGGAGAAGAAATCCTCCCCTTTCATATAACGGTCGATGGCCAAGGCTGCCCTCTTGCCAGAGCCGATGGCATGGGCCACCGTGCCCGCTCCTGTGGCCACGTCTCCACCAGCGAAGACCCCCTCTTTGCTTGTGAAACACCCCCTGTCCACCAGGATACCCCGGGCCTCGGTCTCGATATCTTCGGGCAGAAAGGAGAGATCCGGAAGCTCTCCCATGGCCAATACAATCCCATCTACTTTAAGCAGAAAGTTACATCCTTTTATGTGAACCGGTCGACCATGACCACTCTTATTCTTCTTGCTCGGCTTCACCCTGACCAACTCCATGCCCTTCACTCGCCCACCCTGAACGAGGATCCTCTCAGGATAAACCTGAGGAATGATCTCGATGCCTTCCTCCAGAACACTCGCGATTTCCCCACCAATGGCCGGCATCTGAGCTTGAGGGTGCCGGCAGACGATGATCGGTCGGCATCCCCGGCGAAGAAGAGATCTGGCGACATGAACAGATGCATTCCCGCCCCCGATGATGGCAACCCTCTCCCCGATCCTGATATTCTCCCCCAGGTTGAGTCGTTTCAAAAGCTCCACGCTGGAGAAAACACCCTTTGCCTCCTCCCCGGGAATCCCTAGCTTTTCGCTTTGGTGAAAGCCCGTGGCGACGAACAGGGCCTCAAAGCTCCTCAATTGATCCAGAGTGATGTCCCGGCCAACCACGGTGTTCGTCCTGATCTCAACCCCCTGAGCTTTGATATCGGCGATTTCCTGATTAAGAACGGCCCGGGGAAGCTTGTATCTGGGGATACCAGCCCGCATCATCCCGCCAGCCTTGGGCAGGGCTTCGAAGACGGTGACTCCATATTTCATCCGGGCTAACTGATAAGCACAGGAAAGCCCAGCAGGCCCCGAACCCACAATAGCTACCTGTTTCGTCCTTTGAGGTCTGGCTTTTGGCCTAGGACGAGGAAGAGTCCGGCCATAATCCGCCAGAAACCTTTCCAGAGCGTGAATGGAGATGGCCCCACCCAACTCCGCGCGGTTGCACTCGTCCTCACAGGGATGGGGGCATACCCTTCCACAGACACCGGGGAAGGGATTCTCCTGTCGAATCAGCTCCCAGGCCTCCCGCAATCGCCCCTGGCTGGCCAGGTAGATGTACTCTACAATATCCTCGCCGGCGGGACATGCCTCATTACAGGGCGCGGTTTTATCACAGTAATAGGGTTCTTGGTACTTAGAGGAGAGCATTTGCTTTGCGGCAGGGTCTCCGGGGACGCGGCCATGAAGGGATATCCATTTTTCGCTGCGTAACTCAATCCTGTCTACTTTTTTGGCCATGGAGACGCCCGATTAGCTCCTTCCTCTCACAAATCTCGTGAGCTCCAATCTTGTGGTCCTTATCAGCGCTGGTGAACTCGCTATTGCTCCTTTTTAATATAGCAACGCAGGCTGAAAATCACAAGGACAAAAAGTGAGTCTTTGGGCTTTCCGACGCCGTAGATACCCTTTTCTCATAAAAAAGGCGCCTTGAACGCGCCGATGATGGTCGAGATTCGTGTTGCTTGCGGGATTCGGGGACTGAGACTCGGGGCACCACCACACTAAAGAAACATCATTGAAAATTGCAAATTAAAATTTGCCTCTCCTCGCCCCCTTCCAAAAAGCATTACATGGCACAATTGCTTTCGGTGAGACGCGACATGTCGCTTCTCTACCTCTCTGTGAACACGAATACCGATTCACGGTTCCCGGTCTCCGGTTTCCGATCACCGGTTTTTCTCAAATCACCTTCTGCTTCCAGGTCCCGCGGCCAAACCAGATCAAACCGATCATGGAGATGATCACGTTGGAGACGAACATACCCCACCAGATGCCCAGATGCCCCCACCGCAAGATGAAGGCCAGCACGTAGGCAATAGGGATACGCAACAACCACAACCGTCCGATGGACAGATACATCACAGGAGAGGTCTTCCCTGCCCCCTGAAAGGCGGCGAAGATCACCATGATGATGCCAAAGAAAAAGACCGAGTAGGAGACTACGCGAAACAGAATAACCCCCTGAGATACCACCTGGGGATCGTTGATGAATAGCCTAATCACCGGCTGGCTATAAAAAACCAGCAAACTGCAGCCCACGGCCAGGAAAGCCGCCACCATGCCCACCGCCCACCAGATAGTCCGCTCGGCTCTTCTAACCTGATCCGCCCCCAGGTTCTGGCCAATCAGGGCTGTGGCTCCAGCGCTAAAACCCATAGCGGGCACGTTCAAAAAGTGGATGATCCGCACAGCCACGGTGAAGGCGCTGACCACCACCGACCCGAAGGAGTTGACGAAGCCCTGAGTGACCATAAATCCCAGAGAGGCTCCCGACTGGCCCACGCCGGCCGGCATGCCGATGCGCAGGATTCTGTGCAGATAGTGTTGCCTTGGTCGCATATGGGGCCAGCGGACCTTCAGTCCGCGGGCGCCAGAGACCAGCAGGATCACACAGGCCGTCGAGGCCAAGATGCGGGAGGTCACCGTCACCGTAGCCGCCCCGGCCACCTCCATCCGGGGGAAGGGCCCCCAGCCGAAGATAAGGACGGGATCCAGGATGATGTTCAGCAGATTGGCCCCCAGGTCGATGATCATTGGCGTGATGGCATCGCCGGCACCGCGCATGATGCCGCCGTAAATGAAAGAGATAGCCATGAAGGGAATGCCTGTGAAGATAATTCTCAGGTAGGAGCGCGCATTCACGAACACATCTTCCGGGGTGTGCATAAACCGGAGGATGGGAGACGATACCAGCACTCCCACAAGGGAGACGATGGTGGCTCCGATAAGTAAGAAAACAAATGTTTGACCAGCTGCCAAGTTGGCTTGTTCTCTCTGGCCGCTGCCGGTGTACTGGGCCACCAGAGTAGTGCCTGCTACGGAGAAGCCAGCACCGAAGGAGACGAAGAAAAAGAGGATCGGAAAGGAAATGCCCGGCGCCGAGATCGCCTCTCGACCCAGCTTGCCCAGCCAGAAAGCATCGGCCATGCTGTATAGGGTTTGCAGCATGAAGGTGGCCATGACGGGCAGGGAAAGGCGCATCAGGGAGCCAGGAATGGAACCACTGAGCAGGGGGGGTTTATCCTCGTTCCGGTTTTCCAACATGGAGACGCTATTTCCTTGATCGAGATTGGAGACTCGAGAAAAAGACAGATCCTGGATGCGAGATCCTGGATAAAGGCTAAAATAAAAGACGGTATTTTCCAGCTTCCAGCATACAGCCTCTGACTTCCATGCCAGCTTCTACAACCATAAACCAGCTTCTAGCTTCTGCCTACTGCGTAATGAAATCGGCATCGGGAGATGCCTCCTACGATAAATTGCCATTGCCCTTAGTAGACTTAGTTTTTTATTCTACAGCTTTTAAAGGCAAAAAGCAACCCCTTTCTGTTCTTTCCCATTCACTGTGGGATCAATGGAAGTGGGGAAAGTGCTTGACATGGCTGCCATTTTTTCATATTCTAAAGACGACTTTTTTCCAGCACAGAGATGTAAGATCACCTCTTGATCTCTTAAACTACGCTGTTTGAGGGGGCGACGTAGATGAGCGATTTCCATCAGACCGGAATCATCACCACTTTGCACATCCTGGGCGACAGGGATCTTGCTGATCTGGAAGCAGAGCTGGAGCGCATGGCCCAGATACGCCCTGTGGCTCTGGTCTTACCCTGTCTCTTTTCAGAACTCAGGGGCAAGGCCCTTCCCGGAATCATAAGGGAGCTCCAGAAGGTCAAGTATCTAGAACAGATCGTGGTCACCTTGGGCGGTGCTGACCGACGGGAAGAGTTTGTGGAGACCAAGAGGTTCTTCTCTGCCCTTCCTCAAGAGACCAGGATCATCTGGAACAGCGGGAGGCGCTTGCAGAACATCTTTCGACTCGTTGAGGAAAGACACCTGCGCGTCGGGGGCGAGGGCAAAGGACGGGCCGCTTGGATGGCCTATGGCTATGTTCTGGCCAGCAGAAAAAGCCGGATCATCGCCCTTCACGACTGCGACATCGTCAACTATGACCGGGGGCTGTTGGCCAGACTGTGTTATCCGGTAGTTAACCCAGAACTGGATTATGAGTTCTGCAAGGGTTACTACAGCCGGATCACCGACCGGATGTACGGTCGGGTCACCCGGCTGTTCGTTTTCCCCATGATCCGCGCCCTCCAAAAGGTGGTCGGGCCCCAGCCTCTGCTGTCCTTTCTGGACAGCTTCCGCTATCCCCTAGCCGGAGAGTTCTCCATGGACGCAGAACTGACCAGGATCAACCGCATCCCCGGCGACTGGGGGCTGGAGGTGGGCATCCTGAGCGAGATCCTCCGGAACTGCTCTCTCAAGCGGGTTTGTCAGGCAGAGCTGTGCCAAACCTATGAGCACAAGCACCAACCCCTGTCCCGGAAAGACCCCAAGCGCGGACTGTTGAAAATGAGCGTCGATATCGCCAAAACCCTGTTTCGCACACTGGCCTCTGTCGGGGTCATCCTCCATAGAGGGACCTTCGCTACCATCATCAGCGCTTACACCCGAGAGGCTCAGGATGCCAGGGATCGGTATGTCGCCGACGCGGCCATCAACGGCCTCTTCTACGACCGACATGCTGAGGGCATAGCCGTGGAGGCCTTCGCCAAAGGGCTGAACATCGCCGGGGAGACGTTCTTGCAAGACCCACGGGGCACGCCCAGGATTCCTAATTGGAATCGAGTCTCTTCGGCCATCCCGAATATTTTAGACCAGTTGGAAGAGGCTGTGGAGAGGGACAACAGATGATTTGTATTAGTCAGGAGCTTACCGGACACTCTGGGGTGTTCTGAGGTTCCATGACAAAAGGGTGGCACGTTCACCTCAGATGGGTTAGATTAAGTGATCAGCAATC
>LJUY01000019.1 GCA_001304015.1 candidate division Zixibacteria bacterium SM23_81
GTTTCTTCTGTTCTACTAACTCCTGGCCCCGTGTTCACATTCTCTACCTTTATGCGGGCTACGTCCAAGCCGAACTCGAGAACCATATTGGTGCCCACCAAGAATCCGAAATAGCTGGACTGCACCATGGTAGAGGGCTTAACGCCCATAAACATGTCAGCCTGGGCTCCAGCAGTCATCACCACGACGACCACAGTGAAGACAACGGCGCTGAAAAGAACCTTTTTCATCTCTGTTACCTCCCTTCAATGTACATTCGAACTTATTGGCTCTTATTTACGAAATCCCCTGCGGATTTCTGCTCAATTGACCGCAGGAACTCTATGTTGACGAAAGAGACCACCTCCTTTCCAGCTAAGTTAGTTCAAATTTAGAATATTCTCTTCGAGATGTCAAGTTTTTTCCTGACACAATTTTCTTTTATTTCGTCTCTTGCGTCCACGAATAAGTAATCCGCAATATCTCAGAATCCCAGGCTTTCATCGAGAGGGCTCGGTGAAGGCCCGAAGATTTATGTTGACAGAAGCAATTGCGCAACGTATAATGTAATGCTTTAGCTAGTGGAAAACTCTCCGGTCACAGGCAGAAGACACCAGCTTCGTTTCGAATATGGTTGAACTCAAAGAGGATATGAGGCCATACTGGAGGTGCAAAGTTCGCCTCACCAGACTTCTGCATACCCTAAGAGTACGCACCACCGGCCTTGAACACTTGCCTGAAATCGGAAGCGGCCTCCTGGCAGCCAACCACCTCAATTGGAAGGACGTCCTGTTCATCGCCACCAGGGCGCCTAGGCCCATCCATTACGTGGCCACTGAAGAGCTTTTCGACGAAGAACTCTGCACGAAGATGTTTTATCAGTTCGCTCGGGAGAAATTGGGTCCCAAGTTAGCTCCCCTAACGAGGGAGTTCTGCGCGAACCTGGCCCGATATATCGTCCCGGGAGTTAAGAAAATCGGGACCATTCCCACTACCAGAAAACCTTTCGACAAGCGTCTTTACAGCCGGTTAATGCAAGCTTTGCGGGATGGAAAATTGGTTTGCATCTTTGCTGAGGCGGGAACAAGCATTCCGGGCAAGATCCGAAAGTTCAAAAAGGCGGCGGCCAAGGTGATTTACGACCTCTATAGCGAGGGCTTTACCGATATCCCCGTGGTTCCAACCTTAGTGGTGGGCACCGAAAAGCTATTCCTGCCAGGTCGGCAATTAGGTCTCCACTTCGGCACACCTCTGTATATTAGAGATTTCATCCTGGACGACGGGAAGCAGACCATCGTCCGCTTCACTCAGTCGCTGGAAGACTCGGTCCGTCGCCTTTTGAATCACTCCAAATCACCAGGATGAGGAGGCCACAATGGAGTTCGAATCGATCCAGATGGAGATTCCCAGTGAGGCCAACATCATCATCGGGCAGACACATTTTATCAAAAGCGCCGAAGATCTCTATGAGGCCATCGTCTCCTCGGTGCCGGGAGCGAAGTTCGGGTTAGCCTTCTGTGAGGCCTCCGGGCCTTGTCTGATCCGCGTTGAGGGTAACGACGAAGGCTTGAAGAAAGCGGCCATTCAAAACGCTCGCCAGTTGGGTGCCGGCCACAGCTTCGTCATTTTGCTCCAAGATGTCTTTCCCATCAACGTGCTGGGCGCTATCAAAAGTTGCCATGAAGTTTGTACCATCTTCTGTGCCACTGCCAATCCCGTTCAGGTCGTGGTAGCCCAGTCGGAACAGGGACGAGGTGTAATGGGCGTCATCGATGGATTATCGCCACAAGGCGTGGAGGGTCCCAAGGACGTCAAGGAGAGAAAGGAGTTCCTCAGGAAGATCGGTTACAAGCGGTAATTCTAATACCTCTCAGCGAGTTCCCACATGCCTAGCCACCGGAAAACTGTGAACGCTAGATCCTGAGACATCTGTCCCCAAAAGATGGGGTTTTTGATAACAAAAAGAGGCTCGTATTCCTAAAGATCGCGGTGGAAGGACCTTTGGGGCTATCCGACTCGGTCAGGAGAAGGGTGGATCTGGCGTTGCCCTTGCCCAGGTTTGAGTTCACTCATGGAATCTTCCTGGCAGTGCTTCCGGCGCAGTTCTGCCGAGCTTGGGCTCTTCCTCGAGACGAAAAAAATCACAAGGAGTCCAGGGACGAGAGTTTATTCTATGGTAAGAAGTCAATGCTAAAATAGTAACTTCCAACCTTAAGGAGGTTGTCTATACGTTTCTCTCCGAGTCGAAGATGTAGTTCATGTCAATGTAAATTTGAAAACCGAGCGGAGGAAGATTTCATGCCAGAAAAGCTCACTGAAGAACAACTTCTGGCCAAGGCCCGAAAGCCGGGCGAGGACGCCATGAAATTACATCCTTTTTACCGTGGCAAAATCGAGATCGTGCCCAAGTGCCGCATCAGGGATTTCGACGACTTTGCCATCTGGTATACCCCCGGCGTGGCGCAACCCTGCCTGGACATCCACAAAAACCCGGAGAAGGTACTGGATTACACCAACAAGTCGAACATGGTTGCTGTGGTCACCGACGGCACCAGGGTTTTGGGCTTGGGGGATATCGGTCCCGAGGCGGGAATGCCGGTGATGGAGGGTAAAGGAATTCTCTTCAAGTACTTGGGTGGCGTGGACGCCTTCCCCATCGGCTTGGATACCAAAGATCCCGACGAGATCATCCAGGCCGTGAAGTGGCTGCACCCCTCTTTTGGAGGAATCAACCTTGAGGACATCTCCCAACCCAAGTGCTTCCATATCCTGGACACCCTCCGGGCGGAGATGCCCATACCCGTCTGGCACGACGACCAGCAGGGCACCGCGGCCATCACCCTGGCCGGGTTGATCAACGCCTTGAAAATCGTGGGCAAAGAGATCAATCAGGTCAAGGTAGCCATGATCGGCGCTGGAGCCTCCAACATCTGCATCGCCCGCTTATTGATCAGCGCCGGGTTTGACCCGGCGAAAATAGTGCTGGTGGACAGCAAGGGCACCCTGCACAAAGGCAGAACTGAGCTCCAAGAGAGATTCAAGGAGAAGTGGGAGATGTGCCAGAAGACCAACGTCGAGAGCATCCAGGGCGGCCCAGCGGAGGCCATCAAAGGCTCCGACGTCTGCATAGGCCTATCCACCCCAGGACCGGACACCATCAAGAAGGAATGGATCGCCAGTATGGCCGAAGATGCCATCGTCTTCGCCTGCGCCAATCCCATTCCGGAGATCTGGCCCTGGGAGGCCGAAGAAGCCGGAGCCCGGGTAGTGGCTACGGGACGCTCCGATTTCCCCAATCAGGTGAACAACTCCCTGGGTTTTCCCGGCATCTTCCGGGGCACCCTGGATGTGGAGGCACGAACCATCACCGACGAGATGTGCATCGCCGCTGCCTACGAGCTGGCCCAGTGTGCCGAGGATAAAGGGCTTTCCGAGGAGTATATCGTCCCCACCATGGATGAGTGGGAGGTGTTCCCTCGGGAAGCCACGGCGGTGGGCATGAAGGCCATCGAGCAGGGAGTGGCTCGTTTAAACATGACCAGGGAAGAGCTGTATGAGAAATCCTCTGCCATCATCAAGAGGGCCAGGGAGGAAACCATGATGTTGATGAGAGAAGGTTTCATCCCCAAGGCTCCCGAGTGATGGAGAGAAAGGCCTGAACGTATGGGGCCCTTTGCCCTTTTATAGGGCGAAGGGCTTTTTTACAATTATGGTGGCAATGGCTATAGCAATGGCAATAGCAGTCGGCAGGAAGCATGAGGCAGGAGGCAATTTTCCAAACCCCGAATCCTGGGTCTTGGATTTCAGCTTTTCACGATCACCGATAGCCGATCAACGATTCCCGTGTCTCAAATCTTCAATTTTCAATCTTCAATGCCTTTACATTAAGTCTCGAATCTCGATTCACCAGTCTCCTGTCTCTGTCATCCAACATCTAGGATCAAGGATCGGTCTTTCTTTTCACGATTCACGAGCCTCAAGTCTCCATTCTGTAAGAATCGATCCTGCATACTGCCTGCTGCTTACTGCCACCGGAAGTGTGGTGGCAGGAGGCTCCTGCTTCCTGCCACCGGGGAATGGTTGGGAGGCGAAGGTCCTTCCTCCAGGAAAAGAGTTGACATGAAGCACCCCTTTGACTATACTTCTACCAACAACTCACTGAATTTCTATTCACTTTTCTCTCCACAGGGGTCACAGCCCATGCCCCGGATTCTCTTGCTCACCATATGCGGTCTGCTTTTGCTGCTTGGCCCATCATGGGGCCAGGAAGAGTTTCCCGATCCCCTAGGCTACGTCAGCGACTTCGCTGGAATTATTTCTGATCAGGATGAGGCCCGAATGACGTCGGTCATCTCCGAGCTGAGGGAAAAAACCACGGCCGAAATCGCTGTGGTGACCATGCCCGATATCGGCGGCCAAAGCGAGGAGATTTACGCCAATAAGCTTTTTCGAGCCTGGGGGCTAGGCGTCAAGGGCAAGGACAATGGCATCCTTCTGTTCCTGACCATACAGGAGAGGCGATTCCGAATCGAGACGGGCTACGGCCTGGAGGGCATCCTGCCAGACGGCCTGCTGGGCCAGATCGCCGACGAACGGATCATCCCTTTTCTCCGGGAAGGCCAGTATGGAGACGGCCTGCTCTCCGGGACATTGGAGGTGGCCCAGATCATCGCCGCCGATGCTGGGGTTGAGCTATCGTCTGTGACAGACTTACCGCCCCCATCGACCACCACCAGCCGGGGAACCAAACCTTTTCGAATTCCATTCTTTCTAATCATACTCCTGGTCTTCTTCATCTTCGGAGGCCGCATGGGCTTGCTGCCTCTTCTCTTTTTTGGGGGTCTGCCTCGAGGCCGCGGCAGATTCGGGAGCGGTGGCTTCGGAGGGGGTGGTTTCGGGGGTGGGTTTGGAGGATTCGGCGGAGGGCTTAGCGGAGGGGGAGGCGTTAGTCGAGGTTTTTAACGCTACACTATTACCCTAGGAGGCTGGATCGGCATGGGCAGAGCACCACAAAATCCGGAGGAGATCTTCACAGAATTCAAAGGGGATCTGCAGAAGGCTTTCGGGGAGGACCTCGTCTCCATCGTTCTATACGGAAGCGGAGCTACGGGGGAATATCATCCCGGAAAATCGGACCTGAACTTTCTGGTGGTTCTTAAAGATGACTCGGTGGGGTCCCTGCAGCGTGGGTTGAAGCATGTGACCAAGTGGCACAAGAGAATGGTCAACACACCGCTATTCATGATCCCCGCCTACATCCACTCCTCTCTGGACTCCTATCCCATAGAATTTCTTGACATGCAGGCCAACTACCGGCTGGTCTACGGAGAGGATATTCTTAAGACCCTGGAGTTTCGTCCAGCCGACGTGCGCGTGCAGTGCGAGCGCGAGCTGAAGGGAAAGTCCCTCCGCCTACGGCAGGTCTATCTGGAGGCCCAGGAGAAGCCACGGGCCATGAGGGAAATCATCGCCAGCTCCATCACAGCATTCACCTCCCTATTTCAGGGCTTGCTGTTTCTAGTGCGAAAGGAGATTCCCAAGACCAAGCGAGAGATCATAGAACTAGTATCCCAGGAATTTGGCCTGGATGAGGATACTTTTATGAAGCTGCTGGCCATTAAAACTGGGGAGGCGAAGGCCACCGGACAGGAGATCTCGGAGTTGTTCAAAAAGTATGTGGGGGAAATCGACGCCCTGGGCAAAGCCGTGGACAGACTCCCCCTGGAAAAGGAGGAGAGCGAAACATGAACCAAAAAGGCAAAGCTTGGATCGCCGTGCTGGTAGTCCTGGCTGTCATCGTCGTTTTAATCCTCATTTTAGTCCTCTCAGGGGTGGGCATGTACAATCGCATGGTGAACCTCGACGAAGGGATCAAAGGGGCCTGGGCCCAGGTGGAAAATCAGCTCCAGCGCCGGTTTGATCTGATTCCTAATTATGTGGAGACGGTCAAGGGGTACGCCAAGCACGAGCGGGAGGTCTTCATCCAGGTCACCGAGGCTCGCTCCAAGGTGGGTAGTGCCAGAAGCGTTCCGGAGATGATCCAGGCCAACAACGAGCTGTCCAGCGCCCTGGCTCGGTTGCTGGTGGTTGTGGAGAGATACCCGGATCTGAAGGCCAACCAGAACTTCATTCGCCTTCAAGATGAACTGGCCGGCACGGAAAACCGCATCGCCACGGAGAGGATGCGCTACAACGAGGCTGTCAAGGTCTACAACGCTACCATTCGTCGTTTTCCCACCAGGTTCATCGCCGGCCTGTTCGGCTTTGAACGGGCCACCTTCTTCGAAGCTCCAGAGGCTGCGGAGACGCCCCCGGAGGTAAGTTTCGAGTAGCTGTGAATAAGGTCTCTGCTGCCCTTCGAAAAGCCCGGCTTCCTTTGAGGAGTCGGGCTCTTTTGAACAGAGAGTATTCCAGAGGTCAGGGATTCGAGGATTCAAGGGGTCCCACCCTACTGTCTCCAAACCTCAAATCAAAATCCAACATCTGGTCACCATCGAAGACAAATCGACCATCAAAGGTTCTTCCGCTCAACATGACTGGCACCCAGTGGCTGTCGTCCTCCCACATCTGTTCATACGGTATCGCGTCGATGGGCGTCCAGATCGGCTCCGCCTCATCGGTCTCCTGCGGACTTCCTACACAATCTTTGGCCACGAATACATATACGTGCAACGAAAGCCCATCAACAAACTGAAAGCGAAGCTCCCCCATTTGTCGAATACCAACAGGTATTACACAAAGCTCCTCCTGCGCCTCCCGAACGGCACCTTCTAACGGTGTTTCCCCCGATCCAATCCGCCCCCCGGGCGCATTGATCTTTCCTACCCCCAGGCCCTTTCTCTTTCTGATCAGGAGCACCTGCCCATCCCGAATCACAAAGACGAGTGTAGCTCGTTGTTGTGGCTTCCAATTTTGCCAGTCTATGTCCCGCAGTCTCAATCTATCCTCACGCCTTGACATCACCGGGGGCTGTGAGCATGAATCTTCATCCTCTGCATCCCGAAGATAACTCGCTTTACCTTTTGCCTCTCTTCCACCGGGGTCAGCAGCTCCAATCGCGACGCTGGCCAATCCAGGCTGGAGACCAGGCCCAGGCCGAGACACTCACCTTGACCATCGTGCAACCCTACGATCTGTCCAGACCAATTGGCGCGCTCTTCCCCGGGTGCAATCCCCTCAAGAGCCAGGCTGTCCATGGTGAGATTCAGCTGAGCGGCCCCCCTGAGGTAGTTTGCCCAAGCCTGCTCCCTGAGCTTCCTGCGGCGAGCCGTCGATTTGCGCCGGATGCCCGGGGCCGACTTCAGCTGGTGGCAGGTCAAGTCCTCCTGCTCGTGGCACAATTGAGTCAGAGATTCCAAGTTCACAGTCCTGGTCAGCAGGACCATGCGATCCGGTCCCACCATCTCCATCATTCCCCGAGCCAGCCTCCAGGCGAACTTCCCCTTGACCAATCCGCAGCTGTCCACCACGATCAGGGATAACTTCTTGCCCCTGGCCCTGGCCACCATCTTAGCCACTCCCACGCCCATGCGAGAAAAGTGCCCGGCGGGGGAATGAGATCCGATGAAATAGAGGGCCTCTGCTGGAACGGCGCTGAGCTCCGGAAAGGGCTTCTCCATTATGCCCATGCCAATGGCAGCCGGAGGGCCGATATGGGACTGGCCCACGTCGGCATCCACCACGGCAACCTTCAGGCCGGCCTGTGCTCCGGCATTGGCCAAAAACAAACAGAAAGCGGTTTTGCCCACATCCCCCTCGCCGGCCACCATCACCGTTCCCGGAGACTCGATTATTCTCCCAATGGCGTGCTGCCAATGTGTGGGGCAGCGCATGACGCATAACCCTCCGGTTAAAGTGAATCCTAACGCCCCGAGCTGTCTGCGGGCCAGATGGCCATGATATCCCGGGTGGTCAACAGTTCCTCAAACTCTTCCTCCCGCATCTCCGACAGTGCCCTTTCCACCAGACGATACGCCAGATACATCCCCGTCCGGGGAGGTATACCAGCACCGGGTTTTCCTCGTTGAAAAAAGACTGGCACCAGGCGTGAGGATGTGAGCTCTCGTTCGGCTGTGGTTTTTAAAAGCTGTTCGTTTTGCTGACACCAGTTCAATCGCCGTCGGGACATGAGCAGGTGGTCGAACAGCCTTCGCTGGGGATAGACTCGCTGAGAGAAATATACGCTTAGCCCTTCTGAGAGAAGTTTTTGGCCCAAGGTTTCCGGCTCTGTTTCCGCGCATGAGCCCAGAGCCAGGTAGCGGGCACAGTGGCAGTATTCATGAGCTAAAATGATGTCCAGGAGTCGAAAGTCCTTAAACCGCTCCAGACCGATGCCGATGGCCGGCCGACTGTTCACGTTTACGACGAATCCATCGGCACTGAAGAAGCCCACTATGAGGTAAACGTCCGGTTCCGGAAGCCTGGGCAAATGGGCCCGGCAGCGAGACAGATTTTCCTGCACGATGTCCTCCGGCCTGCTCTGGCCTATGAGATGTTCTAAAGCCGCATAGTGGCCACGCCGAACCTGCCTGACCCTGTCCTGCAGTGTCCGTACATCCATCAGGGGAAAGAAGGTTCTCCAGTAGGCCCCGAAGAAGTTTTTATGAGGACGAAAATACATCTCCTCATAAACCTCCCAGGGATCTTCCCCGACCTCCAGGACCTCCAGGAAGCGGAAGAAATCCTCGTAGATGGGAAAAACAGCCATTTCAGCTCTCCCGGCTCTCCACCAGGTCTCGAAAACGCAGGGCGTCCTGATACCTGGTCATGTTGTTAAATAGGCACAGGCTGAGGGGCTTGTCGACGCACATCTGGTACAATTTCTCCAGGTCTTCATCGGAGTAGCGATACCGATACCCGCCCATGCCGTGCAGCCGAAAATAATTGAATTTCCCGTGCTGGGGAGGCCGGGCAAAGGGATCCACAGCATGGACCAAGTTTAGCTCTCGGCACAGCTTGCCGATGAGCTCACCAGACCATCGGCCCCGGGGCTCCCAGGCAAAAGAGAGGTTTTCTCTTTCCGCTGTTCTAAAAAATTCCCTCAGCTGAGCCAGGTTCTCCTCCTCAGGCTGGAAACTGGCCGGACACTGGAACAGGACGATCTCGGTCCTGAGGGCTTGGGCCACTTCCTGGGTTCGTATCCAGGCTTCCCGGACATCCTCTGTGGGTCGAAAGGACCCGTAACGATTCCTTTTGTCATCTGGAATTTTGACCCTGAGCCTGCGGTACGTAGGGCTGGAGGGCGTATGGGTGATGAGCTGCCAGGCTTTGAGTACAAACTGAAAACTTTCAGGCACTTCTTTGCGCCAACGGAGAGCCGTCTCCACTTTGGGAGGCTGGTAGAAGGTCTTCTGGACCTCCACCAGCTTAAGCTCTCGGCCATAAATCAACTTGGCTTTAGGAAATCCACAGCACCCTATCTGGATCATACTTCGTCAGGATCTGAAGTAACTATGAACTGTGGTGGCACAAACTCGACCAGATACACATCCCCTAATAGGTAAAAGTCGAGCCCCTCCCGGTACACTTCCCCTGCCCTTACAGTGAGGATCGCAGGCTTCGAATCTCGCCGCTTGCCCACCTGATGGGCTTGTTTCTCCGTCAGACCCAGGTGTACATACCGACGTCCCCCAGGCAGCAAGCCCTTCTTCTGGATGGAGTCGACAAACCCTCTGGCCGTGCCATGATAGAGGAACTCCGGGGGCTCAGACGACTCTAATTGAAGCGTCACCTCTTGAGAGTGGCCATATCGGGCTCTGTATTTTCTCTCCTGAAATCTCAAAGCGAAGCTTGTGTGAGGTCTTCACCAGCTCCCGGATGTCATCCACATGTACACTTAGGGCGCCGGCCAGCTCACCAAGAGAGACAAAGCCCTGGGAATCAAGGGTCAAGCCATGCTTCTCCGGCCCGTGGCGCAGGATGTAGCTCATCCGTTTGCTCAGCTGAATTTGGCAGAGTCTGGCATCTTTCATCATGTTACTTTTATAATCCCACGCTCCCCAGGCCATGAGGGCTTATATAGCGGCCTACAATGGGGATCTTTTCCCCACAAGTTGGGCAATGACCGTCCTCGATGGCGTGGGTGAGAATTTCGTAGTTCCGCCTTTCGATGAGAGTTCGCTGGCAGCTGGGACAATATGTATTTTCCCCTGGATGACCAGGGACGTTGCCCAGATAGACAAAACGCAGGCCGGCGTCTAAGCCTAACTGACGAACCCGTTCCAGGTTTTTTATGGGTGTGGGCGGGAGATGGCTCAGATGTCGATGAGGAATGAACCGGGTGATGTGCCAGGGTGTATCCTGGCCCAGACGGTGGCAAATCCAATGGGCCAGGGCTGTCAACTGCCTCTCATCGTCGTTGTGTTGCGGAATGATGTTGGTGATCACCTCCACGTGCATATTCCATTTGTGCCTGGCCCGCTCGGTTACCTCCAAGATGCCAGCGTGGTCTTTTACATGAGCGATCCGGCGGTAAGCATCCTGGGAAAATCCCTTGATATCCACGCGATACGCATCCAGAAACGGCCCTAAAAGATCCAAGCCCTGGGAGGTGATAAATCCGTTGGTCACCACATTTGTGAACAGGCCCATCTCCTTGGCTTGCTTAGCCCCCTCCAGGATATACTCCAACCACAGCGTGGGCTCGTTGTAAGTCCAGGAAAGGCCCTGACAGCCTGACTTCCGGGCCAGACGAACCGACTCTTGAGGAGAGATGAAGGTGGTGCCCCTGTCCAACGCCTCCCGAAACTCGGCATCCAGCTGGACGTGAGCGATCTCCCAGTTCTGACAGCCGGGACAGCGAAAGTTGCACCCCACGCTGCCCAAAGACAGATAGCGACTGCCGGGGTAGAAGTGGAACAGCGGTTTGATCTCGGCGGGTGCCACCCTCCAGGTGGAGACCCGTCCGTAGATGAGGGTGTAAAGCCTACCATCTCGGTTGATTCTGGTAGCACAATATCCCAACCCTCCTAAGGGAATGATGCACAGTCGCTGACAAACCAGACAGCGAGCTCGGCCCCCCTTCATCCTCCGGTAAAGAAGTGCCTCTCGGCCATCCTCCTGGCTGTCACCTCTCTCCGACCGCATCATGAGCCCTCGAAGAGCCGAGTCACTTCATCCCTTTTGAATATGGGCAGCGCAGAGCCATCTTCCCAACACACTTCTCGTTGGGCGGTGGCGGTGGCGATAGCCGCCGCATCGATACCCGCTCCCGACAGGGCATTTAAAGCACCCTGGGAGTCCTTCGGTCCGACAGCTATGAGCAAAGCCCCTGAGGCGATTGCTCCCAGAGGATCCAGTCCATACTGCTCACACAGACGGACCGTCTCCGGCAGGATGACGATGGCCTCTCGACTGACCCTCAAGCCCACCCCAGAGGCTTGTGACAGTTCCCAGAGGCCCATGGCCAGACCTCCCTCCGTGGGATCATGCATGGCGTGTACCCGAACCACCTCCGTGGCAACCATGGCGTCGCGAAATACTCCAATGCCGGGATCATAAAGAAACTTCTTACATCTTTCTAGAAATTCATCACGATACTTAACTCTAACCTCTTGTTCTTTTTCCCGTGCGATGAGAGCTGTGGCCTCCACGGCGATTCCCTTGGTCAGAATGATCACGTCCCCAACCTGCGCGCCCGCGGAGGTCACCAAACGATCCTTGGCCACCTCCCCCAGCATGGTACCCACCACGATGGCACGGTCCAGCCCCGAGGTGATCTCGGTGTGCCCTCCAATCCAGGACACACCCAACTGTTGGCAAGCTCGCGATAGCTGGTCAAAAATAACTCGAACCAGCTTTTTGGTGGTCTGCTGCTCTGGAAGGAGCAGAGTGGCCAGAAACCACCGGGGTGCTGCGCCCATGGTGGCGATATCGTTGGCATTGATGTGAACGGCGTACCAGCCGATGGCCTCGGTGGCAAAGGTGATGGGATCGGTGCTGGCCACCAGATAGGATGAGCCCATATCGATGACGGCGGCGTCCTCCCCGACGCGAGGGCCGACAATCACCTGAGCATCAGCCCGGCAGTGCTCCCGCAAAAGCTCATCCAGGTAGGTTGAGCTCAACTTGCCCACTGCCAGCCTGTTCATCACACTCTCTCCTTGTCACGGACCGCCAAGTCCGATCCTGATCGATGATGTGGACCACTCGCCAGCCCAGATCCTCCAGGGCCGTTGCGATGAAACGCCGGTGACATCTCCATGGAAATCGTTCGGCACATAGGAAAACCACTTTTCTCTCAAGGGCTAATCTTTCCAGGCGATCCAGCCCTAAGCGAAACTCGGCCGTTTTCAGGTGTTGAACATAGCCTCCCGCCCGGTAACCTCCTAGCAGATCCCCGAGATAAAAATACTCCAGCCCCCTCCTCTCAGCCAGGCTCGCTAGAATCTTCCGCGAGAAGTGAGGCCATCGGCTAATGGGAAAGCGCCGGACGTCCACAAGGCGACGGATGTGGTGCTGGGCTAGCAGGCAAAAAAGTTCCTCGGCAGATCGATTGCTGGATCCCACTGAGAATATGGTTCTCTGTGCCAATTTACCCATCACGTGCCTTCGAGGGGCTTTTTACCATCAGCCTTCCTGGCATATCTCCAGGATCACCGTTCCTCCTCCGGTACGCTCACACGGGTCCAAACACTGAACATAAGCCACCCCATCCGAGGTGCGATTAAGACCCAGCTGAGCGGGATCGACGCCATGAGAAAGGGCTACGTAATAGGGCATGATGGACGCCAAAGAGTGCATACAAACTCGACAGGAGTGCTCACAGTCAAGTATATACCCTTGTTCCAGAAAGAAGACATCCTCCAAGCTGTAAACGGGACAATGCCCCTTTATCTCCTTCACCCGGATGACGGTTCGCATTTTCACTATCCTTTCTTGGCTTCCCCCGATGCCCCCGGCTCCACGGCCCTGGCTATGGTAACCACTGAGACCTGGGCGGCTCCCGCCCTCAAGAGGGTTCGGGCACAGGCGTCGGCCGTGGCGCCCGTGGTCAAGACATCGTCCACCAGAACAATCCGTCTATCCTGAATTTGCCGGGACCCCTTGATCCGAAAGGCGTCCTGAACGTTCTCCACCCTTGCGCTCAAGTTCAATTTAGATTGAGATTGAGTATTTATGGCGCGAACCAGAACTTTGTCCAGGAGCGGCAGGCCTGTGATCCTGGAAAGATCCCGAGCCAATAGCTCGCTCTGATTATAACCCCGGGCGCGACACTTAACCGAGTGAAGGGGCACCGGGATAAGCGCCTCCATTGGAGAGTATCGAGCATCCCCCCTCACCGTTGCGCCCATGAGGGCAGCCAAAGGCCTGCTTAAACTCAGCTTTCTACGATATTTAAACAGATGAATGATCTTCTGAAAGGTCTCGTCAAAAGGACCATAGGACCGGGCAAAGGAGAAAACGTGGTCGCGTACTTCACAGGCGGAACACAGCAGGTTTAGAGGGGAGGTAGGGAGACCGCACCTTGGACAGAAGGGAGCAGCGATGCAACTTAAAGTTTGCCAACAGCCAGCGCATATGACCGCATCCTCCCTGCTCAGCTCTCGGCCACAGACTCCACAGCGAGATGGATAGATGAAATCCAGCAGATCCCCCAGGAGCAGCTTCAAGAAGTTGACCAAGATGTCAGCCCCGTGGCGCATAATGTCAATTCCGGTATCCAGGTAGGGGGAGAAGGATTCCCAACAAACTTCATCTATAAAAACTAGGAAGTGGCGTTAACAGAGGATGTCCCGAAAACTCCTGGCTCCGGTATTAAGATTTTCTGAGCGGCGATAGTTGGTTTTTCTGCTTGGCTGACTTCCTTAATCGAAAACGGAGAAACAGAACCACAGACAGAGCCATGATGATCAGGCTGATTCCCTGATTGACGGTGAAGGGGACTGTTCCCAGACGAAAAAGGATCACGCTGTCCTCGAAGTAGCGAAAGAAGTCCACGATCAACCTCAGAAGGCCGTAGAATATGAGGGTTAAAAGAAAGGTAAACCCCTGGAAGGTTTTAAATCTCTCCAAGGAAATCAACAAGCCCAGCATGACCAATCCTCCCAGCGCGTTGTAAAGCTGCGCCGGGTGAAGGGGAATATCAGGATAGACCCATCCCGCCGGGCTGTCTTGGGGAAAAACCACGCTCAGGCTTCCGGAGTAGGGTGTGCCGAAGCAGCAGCCGTTGAGAAAGCAGCCCAGGCGAGTGAGGAAGATGCCCAGGGCAAATGAGGGACCCAAAGCGTCCAGAGTGATCAGAACGGGCTGTCGGGTCAGACGCAGAAACGCCCAGCCACATAGAACGGCCAAAACCAGCCCTCCATCCATGGCCAGCCCCGCGATACCAATTCCCTGAGAATTGTTAAGAGGATTGATGATGTCCAGGGGACGACCTGCGAACTCGTCCCAGTGGAAGACCACGTAGAAGAGTCTTGAACCAATGATGGAAGCGATGATGATGACCACTGTGAGGTCGACCAGCTTCGCGGGATCCCCCCCCATCCGCTTGAATCTCTTACCGGCGAAGAGGATGCCCAGCAAAAAGGAAAGGGCTAACAGTAGCCCATATGATCGAAGGGCAAAAGGACCGATTCTGAAAAGGATGGGATGCATCACATCTCCCCAGGCTTAATACTCCTGCCAGCGATAACGTATGTTTAACACCAGACCAATGAGAATCATGTTCGTGATCAGAGAGGACCCACCGTAGCTCAAGAAGGGTAGCGGCAATCCTGTGACTGGCATGATCCCCAAAGAGACCCCCACGTTAACGAAGACGTGAAAAAAAATGACGGCGGCGCTGCCCATAGCCACCAACCCAGCGAACTTGTTTCTGGCCATATATGATGTCTTAATTGACCGGAGAATCAAGACCAAAAGCAGCACCAGAAGGACCAGGCTTCCCAAAAATCCAAATTGCTCTCCAAAGGAGGAAAAGACGAAATCTGTATGCTGAGCTGGCAGGAAGGCCAATTGTGTCTGAGTGCCATGAAGAAATCCCTTGCCCAGAAATCCCCCTGAACCCAGGGCCACTTTGGATTGAATCACCTGGTAGCCCGCACCCCAAGGGTCACGCCCCGGGTTTAGGAAGACCAAAATTCTTTTCTGCTGATATTCGTGCAATCCCCTCCAGAGAATGGGCGTTACAACGCCAACGGCGAAGTTCAGCACAAAGATGGCTGCGGTGGTCAAAACGCGGGGACGGGACAGAAAAAGCATCAGAAGAAGAAGGAGAATGAACAGCATCCAGGAACCTAGGTGAAAAGCACACACAACGCTAAGACCTGGAGAGAGGATCAAAAACAGGTTCGCCAGCTTCATCCCGGCACGGTAGAGCATGGCCACCAGGATAGCTAGAAAGACCAGGGCGGTGCCGAGATCCGGTTGCCTGATGATCAGGACAATGGGTAAACCCACCAGCAGGAGAGTGGGAAGAAATGGTTTGATTCCTCCGGTGGCCATTTTCCGGCTGGAGAGATATCGCGCCATGATAAAGATGGTGGCCACCTTGACAACCTCCGCGGGTTGCAGGTGAAAGGATCCCAACTGGTACCAACGATTCGCCCCCACCTGCTCACGGCTGCCCACAAAGATCAACAGAAGAGACAGGATGGAGAAGGCATATATGATGGGACTGAGCACATAGTAAACCTTATAGGGAATGACTGCCGCCAGACCCAGCGCTAACAGCCCCAGGCCAAACCAGAAAAGCTGTTTGAGATGCAGGTTTTTGGCCATAAAGACCTCGCTCCCCTGCAGCGTGCTGAAGATGGTGATGACCCCCACCCCACACAGTACCAATACTATAGCCACAAGCCACAGATCGACATTTCGGATGGCACCGTTCTTAAACACTACACGCCACCTCTTCTGAGATAGGCTTCTATGATCTTTCCGGCTATGGGTGCTGCCGTCACGCCGCCATGACCCCCATGCTCAACCAGTACCGCAACTGCTATCCTGGGATTGTCCAGAGGCGCAAATCCCACGAACCAGGCGTGATCCTCTCCGTGAGGATTCTGGGCCGTGCCCGTTTTGCCGGCTACCTCCACCCTCTCTACCGCTGCCAGCCTTCCGGTGCCATCGGGATCGTCTACCACGGCCCGGAGAGACCTCTTGAGAATCTCAAGGTGCTGGGTCGAAAATGGTAATCGGCCATCATCCTTGGGATAATCTCCGAAATCTACCCTTGGCCCTTTTCGAAACTCCTTCAAGATGTGAGGCCGATAACGAGTCCCCCCGTTGGCCACAGCAGCAATTAGAGAGGCCATCTGAAGGGGTGTCGCCAGAATCTCTCCCTGACCGATGGCCAGGTTCAACAAAACTCCTCTGGTCCATTTCCCCTCGCCGTATCGATGGTTGTATAAAGACCTGTCGGGTATCAGACCTCCGGTCTCGTCCGGCAAATCCAGCTCCAGCGCTTTCCCAAAACCGCACTCCGTAGCCAGCCGACTCCAACGATCCAGCTCTAACTCCTGGCCGAGCTGATAAAAATACACGTCACAGGACTGTGCCATAGCACCCACCAGAGCAAGCGACCCGTGACCCTCGGGCTTCCAGCATCGGAACCAGCGAGCTCCATATTTATAGGCTCCAGCGCAGGGCTTAAAACGTTTCTGTTCACTAATAACGCCATATTTCAGACCGGCGCCGGCCGTGATGACCTTCATGGCAGATCCGGGAGGATAAGAGGACTGAATAGCCCGGTTTAGCAGTGGATGGCCGGGGTCCTCGTTCAGGGAGCGCCAGGTACTCTCTGACACCACGGTGCTGAAGAGGGTGGGATCATAGGTAGGGCGGCTGACCATGGCCAGCACCTCTCCACTTCTGGGGTCTATAGCCACCACAGCCCCAGAGACTGTATCCGAGAGGGCTTCCTCCGCGACCCTCTGGAGGGCAAGGTCGATGGTCAGGACGATATCGCTTCCGGCATCAGCCGAATCAGGCGGGCACAAGGGTCCAATCACCCGGCCACGGGCGCTGACCACCTTATATTCACAACCATCTTGGCCCCGTAAATTGCCTTCATATTGCTTCTCGACTCCCCATTTGCCGATGAGCGAACCAGATCGATAATTTGAGCGATATTGAGGGCTCTCCAATTCCTGTGAGGATATTTCCCTCACAGCGCCCAAGAGGTGGGAGGCTAGTCGTCCCTGAAGATACTCCCGTCTGGGCTCCACCTGATAGATAACGCCTGGCAGCTCCAATGTATTCGCCTGTATAATGGCCAACGTTTTGAAATCGATGTCCCTTTTGATCTTGACGGGCTCGAATCTCCTAAATTTATTCTGGTTTACCTTTTCGGCGATCTCCTGGGGATCCATGTCTAAGATCTCACCCAACAGCTGTATGGTCGTGTCCATCTTGGTCAGCTCGAAGGGAATTACAGAGACCACATATGAGGGCCGGTTGCAGACCAATATCTCCCCATGGCGGTCTAGAATATATCCCCGTGGGGCATCTACCGGGACCTTCCGGATGCTGTTCTCCTCTGAGAGCCGCCGATAGGTCTCGCTACGAACCACCTGGAGGCCGAAGAGCCGGATGATCAGGACGGAAAACAGCACGACCACCACTAAGGAGGGCAAAAAACCACCGTTGTAGCGAAAAGGATTCCCTGATTTCATGGCGATTCCTGCTCAGATTGAACTTGTTCTTTTGGGCGCATGAGGTAGAAGACCACGTAACCCAAAAGTGCGGTGTAGAATGCCGTAGGGAGCCCATATCTGACCAATTGCCACAAGCTTTCGCTTACATCTGGCCAGAAGGAAATGAAAAAGTACAGGATATCATGGGCCACGACGGCGCCAAAAAGTATCAGGGCACGGGCCACCAGGGTTTCCACAAAGACGCCCCGCTTGCAGTAACCAAGGCCAAAACCAATCAAGGATTTGCAGAGGGCGTTGAGGCCCAGGAGCTCCGCAGAATAGACATCCTGGGCCAGCCCCATGCAGAATCCTGCGATGGTAGCATTAAAAGATCCCTCCAATAAGGCCATATAGAACAAGACCAGAAGAACCAAGTCTGGCTTGACTTGCCCGACGGCCACGAGTTTCAGCAGAGTGCCCTGCAAAATCAAGGCCCCCGCGGCCAGAAGGATGTAGCGCAAAACTTTCATCTTTCCTCTTCCCTCATTTCGGAGGACCTCTTCATGATGACGAAAACCTCCTCCAAGCTATTGAAGTCCACCGCAGGCTCCACCTCGATTTTATGAAAAAGTTGTCGTTCGCTCCTTTCATAAACCTTGCTCACCCTGCCCAGCAGCAAACCCTTGGGAAATTGCTCCCCCAGGCCGGAGGAGATGACCGTGTCTCCCTCCACTACGTCCATGCGAGAGAGGACATTCTTCAAGTAGAAGTCGTTGTCATAAACCAAAATTCCCGAAACTCGGTTTCTGCGGATCATTGCGGGCACTGGACAGTTGCGATCCTTGATGAGCTGAACGAGGGAGGTGTTCTCCGAGGGCATCGAGACACGGCCCACCAATCCTTGTGCGGTTACCACTGGCATATATTGTTCTATCTGCTGTAAACGGCCAGATCCAATAGTAATTGTGTTCATCTCCCGAGAGGGTTCCATGGTGATGACCTCTGTCAACAACATCGAAGTCCACTCTTTCCTCTCACGGAAATCTAGGAGCTGCCGAAGTCGCTTGTTTTGGAGCTGGGCCTCTCGGAGCAATTGGTTTTCCAGAGAGAGCTCCGTGATCAATCGCTTCAAGCGTCGATTCTGGGTGTGCACATCCCAGAACTGATTGGCCAGGGATATGCCCCTTTGCACAGGGGCCAAAACGGTGATTGTCAATCCTTTCATTAGAAAGAGCTTTTGGCTGGATCCCATGGAAAGCAGCACTGTCGAGATGATGAAGGCACACCCCAACACGATGTATTGTCTGGACTTATCCGTCCAGAAAGTGAACCTGGCCATTTTCTCCACTCCTAGAATTTCTCCGCCTCATCCAACAGCATGACTGGGATGTCGTCCTCGATGCGAAATTTTAGCCTACAGGCTTGGCAAATCAGCTTCTCATTTTCACCATCGTATTCCAAAATCCCCTTACAAGCGGGACAAGCCAAAATGTCCAAAAGCTTCTGGTCAATCATCTCCTCACCCCTTTATGCTCAAACTTCCTCGACGATAGAGCCCATTCGGGAGAACTTCTCGATACGCTGGGCCACTAAATGCTCTGGGGTCAGCTTATCCAACTCCTCAAGTGCCTCCCAGGCTTTGGCTCTAAGACTTTGGGCCACAGACTCGAAGTCTCTGTGAGCACCGCCCAGAGGCTCCGGTACGATGGCGTCGATAACCCCAAGCTTCATCAGGTCCTGAGCCGTCAATTTCAGCGCCTTGGCCGCCTGGGATGCCTTGGCCCGATCCCGCCACAAAATGGCTGCGCACCCCTCTGGTGAGATCACTGAATACCAGGCGTTTTCCAGCATCAAGATGCGATCTCCAATCCCGATCCCCAAGGCCCCCCCGCTGGCGCCCTCCCCGATGATGGCGATGATGATGGGGACGGGCAGATGGGACATGATCTTAAGATTGGTGGCGATGGCCTCTGCTTGCCCCCTCTCCTCTGCTCCGATGCCGGGGTAAGCCCCTGGAGTATCGATAAACACGATCACTGGCCGACTAAACTTAGCTGCTAACCGAAAGAGTCTCAATGCTTTTCTATATCCTTCGGGGTGTGCCATGCCAAAATTACGTCGCAGGTTCTCTTTGGTGTCCCGGCCCTTCTGATGGCCTACCACCACCACCGGCCGGCCCTCGAATTTGGCCAACCCACCGACGATGGCTTTGTCATCTGCAAAAAGACGGTCACCATGAAGCTCTAAGAACCCATCCATAAGCTGGTTTATGTAATCCAGGGTATAAGGCCTTTTAGGATGCCTGGCCAGCTGGACCCGCTGCCAGGGCGTTAAGTTGGTGAAGATCTCCTGGCGCAGCTTCTCAGCACGTTTCTCGAGTCGCTGGATCTCCTGAGACAGCTCGAGGTCTTCTCCTGAGCTGAAATCCTTCATGTCTTGGATCTTCTTTTCCAGCTCCGCAATAGGACGTTCAAAATCGAGAACGAACTCGTTCATTCTCTACCCTTCCGTCGTCGATGGAAGCATATGGCTGCTTCCCGGACCGCAGAGGCTCTTGCTCCAACTGAGAGGGCGACTCACGGAAACCGATGCCCCGGAGCAAATCCCACAGCGCGCGCAATAGCACTTGGAGATCTAACATCAGGGATTGATGGCGGAGGTAATAGATCTCGTATTCCACCTTCTCCTCTGGAGTGAGGCCCTCCTTGAGGTGGATTTGGAGAAAGCCAGTCAACCCAGGCTTGAGTGCCGAAATTCTCGCCCTTCCCATCTCCCAAACATCTGGTCCCACGAAACTGAGATCACCCCGGAAAACACCCCAGAGCAGGGGCAGTTTGTCGAGAGCCCATCGATAGTGGAAACGCCGAATCCAGTCCGATTTGCGCGATGACAAAGCTTCGATCTCATGAGTTATTAGGTTGATGGGCTTGTCTCCCCTCCCGCATATGGTGCGACATAAGCTGTGATACTTCTGCGAGGACACTTTTCGCAGGAGCTCCCAGACTATGGTCGCGGGCAAGGTGATCGCCAATAGCCCGGTGGAAAGGACCAGGTCTGCAGTCCTCTTCACGGCCCGATTCCATCCCAACATAGGTCTATAACCTATTTCCACCATTGGGATGTCGTCGATGCGATCGATTTGAGCGTCGCCGATCATGACCTCATGCGGACTGGGAACAAGCTTAAAGTTAACTCGAAATGGCGCGCAGCTTGCCATCATCTCCAGGATGGAGGTGTAAGAGCTCGAAGAGGTGGTGACGATGACCTCATCGATGTTTTCTTGCTCCACAATCTGAGAGAGATCCTTCACGGGGCCCATGATCGGCAGACCGCCCAGTGAGTCGATATCCCGACTTGCTCCATCGCTCAGAAAGCCCACCACCCGATAGCCCAGGTCGAGCCTCCCCCTGAGACGATCCATGATGGCTCTTCCGGCTTCATCGGCCCCCACGATGAGGGCCCGCTTGAAGGCCAGAGATCGCCCCATGGGAGTCTTGGCCATGAGTCGAAACAACAGTCGCCAGCCACAGAGCATGATCAAATTCAAAAGATAGGTACCCAAGATGGCGATGCGGGAAAAAGCATATTCCTGTTTGAAGTAGGTCAGGGTGGAGATCAACAAAAATCCCAGGGTGACAGCCCAAAAAGCCTGGACAGAGGAATATCTGCGACGGTCATACAGTCCCAGAGCCCAAAAGCTCCCCAACCAGATCAAGCTGCAAACCCCATGAACCATCAGATAGGAGAGGTAATTGCCAAAGGGCGGAAGCGGAACGAAGCCGCGGAAGCGCAGAGCAAGGGCGACAAACAGAGACAGGTTCACCAAAAGCAAGTCCAGAAAAACGGGAAAGGCCCCATGAAGGATCCGACCTGCAAAAGAGGCTCCGGCCCTGATAGCTATACCCAGGGTGAGAAACCAATGGAGAAAGAAGAGGTATTTCCTCCGGAGGTGCTTTCTAACGAAGATGACCATAGCTCTATAGAAATCAAGGACGGTGCTGGCACTGACCTCGGTGCTTCGGCCTTTGTAGTGAATAATCTGAGTGGTGGGCACGTAATAAATCTTCCAGCCGGCCTTTTTGATGCGGTAACAGAGATCCAAGTCCTCCCCGTACATGAAATACTCCTCATCCAGGAGGCCCACTTTCTTCAGGGCTTCCGGGCGTAGGAACATGAAGGACCCAGAGAGAGCGTCCACTTCAGCCGTCTTGTCAGGATCTAGATAGGTGAGGTTATATTTGCCAAAAAGCCGACTCTTAGGAAACAGCCACCCAAGCCCCAGAATTTTGGAAAGAGCCACCCATGGAGTAGGAAAGCTGCGACGACAGGACAACTGGAGGGTGCCATCCGGGTTGAGGATCTTGCAGCCCACTGCTCCGGCCTCTGGGTGGGCATCCATAAACTCGCTCATGGCCTCCACAGTATCCTCTCGGGCCAGAGTGTCGGGATTGATGAGCAAAATGTATCTCCCTCTGGCCCTTTTGAGAGCCTGATTGTTGGCTCTGGCGAAGCCGACATTGATTCGGTTTTCCATTAATTGTACCCAAGGAAACCGACGCCTGACCATCTGCGCGCTGGAGTCGCGGGAAGCGTTGTCCACTACAAATACCTCAGCTTTCAGGTGTTGACAGGCCCTGCGGAGAGAGTGGAGACACTGTTCCAGAAAGTCTCGCACGTTGTAATTGACGATGATGACCGAGACGTCCCTAGTGACCCTTGTCTGGCCTCTGGCCATCGCATTTGGCTTAGAGATACTCAACCCTCAGATCCTCCTTAAAAGGCTCAGTAGCCGAAGGCGCCACACCATCCACACCGCCTCATGCACGATCTTCTTCGACATCTTTGAGCGACCTTTCTGGCGCTCGTAAAAAATGATGGGTATCTCGCAGACTCGAAATCCCTTTTTCCAGCATTTAAAGGTCATCTCGATCTGGAAGGAATAGCCGTCAGACTTCACTTGGTCTAAATCCACCGCCTCTAGTGTCTCTCTACGGAAACACTTAAAACCGCCAGTGGCGTCCTTCACGGGAAGTCCGGTGACGATTCTGGTATAGAGGTTGGCAAAATAGCTCAGTAACAGTCTTGACATAGGCCAGTTGATGACATTAACCCCCTGGATGTAACGAGAACCCAAGACCACATCGCAATCTTGGATCTTCTCCAGAAAACGAGGAATGTAACTAGGATCATGTGAAAAATCGGCGTCCATCTCGAAGATCAGATCGTAACCGTGATTCAGGGCAAAGTTAAAACCCTGAATGTATGCTGATCCCAAGCCCAGTTTGCCCGGACGGTGAAGAACATGAACTCGTCTGTCCCCAGCCGACAGCCGGTCTGCTATCTCCCCGGTACCATCGGGCGAGTTATCGTCGACGATGAGGATCTCTATGTCACGATCCAGATCGAACAAGGCCCCAACGAGCCTTTCGACATTCCCTTTTTCGTTGTAAGTGGGAACGATGATAAGAGATTTCACGGCACCTCCAACTGCTCTGGGGGAATTTGGCCCTTGAGAATCTCAAGCCCCGCCTGAACGCCGATCATCGAAATCCCCTGCTCCTTCACTATCCTATCGGTCTTCAACCCACCCCAGTGTGGCCGCGGTGCCCGTTGAGAAAGCTGGGCCGAGACAACCGGAACGATGAGTTCCTTGTTGAGTTTGAAGACATCGGCGATCTTCATGGCAAAGGCCCAGCGACTCAGGTAGTCTAATCCAGCGATGTGATAGATCCCCTGGCGATGTGCCCGTACAATACTCAGGACCCCCTCGGCCAGGTTATCGGCCAGGGTTGGATTGCCGTACTGATCGATAGCCGTCCTGATATATTGCCCCGCTAATAGATGGGAGCGAACCCACAGGACGAAGTTCAGACGGACTCCCCTGGCCCACCCATAGAGCACGTTGGTCCTCACCACGGCCCAAGGTGTTTGATTTCCCACCAAAACTCGCTCGCTTTCCATTTTGGTCAGCCCGTAATAGCCACTGGGGTTGGGAGGAGCATCCTCTCCATAGGGACCCTCTTCACCGTCGAAAACGTAATCAGAGGAAATCTGAATCAGACTGCAGCCCGTCTTCTGGCTCGCCTCCAAGAGAAACCTGACCCCCTCCACGTTCACCTGCCAAGCCAAGTCCCGCTCACGTTCACAAGCATCAACATTCGTCATGGCAGCGGTGTTAACGATGCTGGTGGGCGAGATTTTCTCTACCGCATCCCGCACGGCCTCTTGCTGGCTTATATCCAGGGTGATATATTCGTTCACCGAACCCAGAGGTTTATCTTGCAAGTCTGCACCCGCTATCCAGAATTGAGGCTTGGCTAACTCCACTACTTTTTGACCTAGCAGGCCATTGCAGCCCGTGACCAGCAACTTCGGCTTTTTGGTTTTGCCGGCCACCTTTGCGACTCCTTCTATCAACTCCTTTTATGCATTTTCGAACTGCTGAGCCGGGCGAACAAAATGATTCCTGAAATGCCCAGAAGAAAGATGATGCTAATCCACAAGCCGGCTCGAAAGGTCCAGGGACGATAGTAAAAGCTAATCTCATGTTTTCCCTCTGGAAGATAAATTGCCCGTAGCAAGTAGTTGGCCTTGTAGATTATCGTTGGTTGACCATCTACCAAGGCCTTCCAGCCAGCGGGGTAATAGATTTCGCTCAGCACCAGAAGGCAGCCCCCCGAAACATCCGCTTTCAGTTGAATTTCGTGGTTTCCATAGCTGACCACCTGTACATCACCACCATCTGTGGGCTCTAAGGAGAAGGGAGGGCTGTTTTCCAAGATGGTCACCTTTCGGGGATCGAACTCCGGTGACCTCATACGGGCAAGAATCTCCTCTTTTTCGTTAATAAACTCAAACTGGTTGACGGTAAATACTCTGGGCATGACTTCCCTGTTCCAGTAGATATTGCCCGCAGAAGTCTGCAGCACCCGTTCAAAACGGGGATGTTCAATCTGCCTTTTGGTAATCAAATATTTGACGTTAAGCAGATCCAGCAGGTTGGGATTACCGAAACCGATTTTTTCCATAACCTCTTGATAGATGCCTAATTTAGCCGGATGATACCCTCCCGCTGAGCTGATTCCAAAGTAAGCATATTCGTTGGTGCTCACATTATCTAGAGGCAAGATGCGAAACAGCGAGGCGTCTTTTTGCAAAAAGCGAACGATCTCATTCTCCCGAGAACGGTAATAGATACGATCATACCCCCTGTCAAGCTGGAAACGAACCAAGCCAAAATCCACCCAGAGAAAATCTACGAGCAGCAAGCAGACCAACATGCCCACGAAGATACGTCGGCTCAATTTATTGCCCAGGTAGAAGAACGTTAGCAGGCTGGCAGCAGCTAGCAACAGGAGCATTTTCCAGATATCCCTAAATGCCATGGTGAACCGGCGAGCATCCAGCTGGGCTCGAACCTGCGGGGAGATCTGCGAGTAACGACCTAAGGTAAGGTCGACATGGTCGTAAGCCGACATGAGACTTCGGGATAAGGGTCCTTGGGCCAAGGTCACCAGGATCCCCAATAAAACCAAGCCCACAGCCAAACGCAAGAGGAATTTCCTGAACCTGTGCCTCTTTCCCTCTGCTTTTTGGCTTCCTGAGCTGGATCCCAACTCTATAAGAGCTTGGGCTCCTAAGCCTACCAGGACAGCCACGCAGAAGAACAGCAGCATCAGAATCATGGCCGGCACACGAAATTTACTGAAAAAGGGGAACAGAACATACATGGGTTTATAGAGAAGGGGAAAGAAGCGGCCAAAGGAGACCAGGATGGCCAAGCACCCAGCTATGGAGAAGAAGATGGTGGTCCTATTGCGGCGTAAGACCAGGGCCATTGCTGCCAGAAACAATGCCACGATACCGAGATAGTTTGGACAGTGGGTGAAGGGCATGTATCCCCAATAGGTCTGCCCACCGAATCCCATGAAGGAGGGGATCACAAAGGTTAACATCTCCTTGGGGTGCAAGGACCAGCTGGTGGCGAAGTGATATGCGGCCACAGGGTCCCCCGAACCCCGCTGTGAGTAGGGTGCATACTCGTAAATGGAAAGCAGAAGGAAGGCTGCCACGCCCAGGCCGATGATCAGGCTGCTTAGCAAAAGCCTCCCTCTGCGGAGGACCTGCCGGAAACCAGCCTTCTGCTGGAAATCAAAGATGGCCTGGCCCAGGAAATGGAGGCCTAGAAAGAGCCAGGTGTAATAGACGATCTGTAGGTGGTTGGCCATCATCTGAAAGCCAATGGCCAGGCCAGCCAAGGCAAGGGAGACTGTATCTCGACGGTGATAAAGTCTCCTGACAAAGTAATAAAGAACAGGAATATACATAATGGTGATGATCCGATTAGTATGATGCAAGGAGGCGACCATTGGACTGAAGATGAAAGCCGCTGCTGCTAAAAAGGCGCTGGGCCTGTTTAGTTTGTAGGAACGCATCAGCAGGTAGGTGAATAGCCCTCCCAGGAAGAAGTGGGTGATACTAGAGTGGAGAAAATGGAGTCCGAAATGATCCAGAAAATAGAGGATAATCCGCACAGGATAGACGAACAGATTGAAGGACATGCTGGCGAAAAAGGGCATTCCCGAGAAGATATAAGGACACCAGAGGGGATATCGATGGTAGACAGTGAAGTAGTCAAACCAGAACTTCCTGAAGACCACGCTCTGGCCGATGATGTCGCCGAAGTCAGAGGAGGCGAACATCTTGTTGAAAAAGGCTACATCCCGATATAAAAACAGAACCAGAGCGTAAAGAAGCGCTAACCATCCCAGGTCTTTTTTCCATCTGCTCAACCAAGCGGCCACTTTAAGCCCCCCTTATTGCTAAATAACTAGCTCAGCTTCCGCCTTCAGGCTCAAAATATCACGGCTCAAGAGATATCTTCTACACTTTGGAAAGCTGTAGAATGCCTCTATTTCTCTATAGATAACAATAACTACCACCTTTGGCATAAGGGCATCGGCTATGATGTTTCGTCCTCATGTTAGTTTCGGGAGGATTTTAAAGACCAAGGTTCCACTTATATCTAAGGCAGTATCTAGGGCTTGAAGGATATCTCTGGCTGGTTAAACAAACAGCCGTCCTCTTTAATCGATGATTGTTAATTCAACGCACGCTCAAGTCTCTCCAAAGGAGTCAAATCTAATTAACAACTGTGGTTTGATACTACACTTCACTATCTATTTTGTTGAGGAGTCTCTTTTTAGCGTAAACTGCTTATTTTCAATCTGGATTACTGTGACACCCCCTCTGGCTACAAACTCATCAACTGCTTTTTTTACACCCCCTTGCCACCAATCACCGGTAACATAATCGTCACCCATCATAAACCCGTTTTCCTTGACCTTATTATAGTACAGCTCTAAATCCTTCTTGACAAATTCATACAGGTGATTGCCGTCTATATAAATCCAGTCAAAGTACTGGTCTTCAAAGTCGTTACATACTTCATAGGAATATCCACGATGAACCACTACTTGCCCGTTCTCAATCTCCAGCCGAAATCTTTTTACCACTTTTTGATACCTCTTATCCATGTGAGCTTGACTCCCGCCCAGGGCACCACCATAGAGCGTGTTCTTATAGATTTGCTCCTGTTCATATTTCCAAGGATCTATTAAATGTAACTTCATGGGTCTGACAATATCCAGTATTCTCCTGGAAAAATCTCCTCGATCAACACCAATCTCGGCACAGATTGAATTTGTGGGCATAGCCTTTAATAGAAAATCTCTTGAAGATTCCCCCACCTTCAACAATCTTATGAGTCGCCGATATCCTGGTATGTGCTTTAAATAAGTTCTCATAACATGTGACATTTTTCTACAGCGTACAACAGCGTGTATCGCATTGCTCTTCATGTGAGTAGATCTTCATAGAGTGCATATGTCTCCCGGAGCATCTGTTCCGTCGCGTAGCGCTTGACCGTCTCCCGGGCGTTCTTGATCAACGTCCGGCGAATCTGTTCGTCCTGGAGCAGGTGCAAAATTTTACCAGCCAAGGCTCGATGGTTCCTGGGGGGGACTAGCAGTCCATTGACCCCATCCTGAATGAGCTCCTTGATCCCGCCCACATCGCCGCCGATGACCGGGACTCCCGAGGCCATGGCTTCCAAGAAGACGATACCGAAGGCTTCCATGAGAGATGGCATAACAAATACCGAAGCTCTCCGATAATCCTCTTGGATCTGGTCATGAGAGCGCCATCCCGTGAAATGAAAGCTCTCCCGCACCCTGTGCTGCTCGCAGAGGGCCATCATGGCCGCCAGATTCTGGTTGTCTCCCACCACCACAAACTTGGTCTGGGGAAAGACCTCCAAGATGGACGGGGCGGCACGAATCAAATCCGGAAGACCCTTTCGCTGCACATTGCCGCCGATGAACAGCACACAGGGGGCGCCATCCTCTGGCCGGCGAGGCTGGAAAGTGTATCGGCTCAGATCGATGCTCATGTAGATGACCCTCATCCTCTCGGCAGCCAGCCCATACTGCTCGGTCAGCTCCTTTTGGGTATACTGGCTGTTGCAGATGATGGCAGTGAGCTTTCGCAGAGCTCGCTGTTCTAGGAGGCGCACCGTGTTATAGTAAGCCCAGCGCACCTTCCAGTCCACATAATCTGCCTTAAATGACCACGGGCTTCGTGGTGCCGCAGCGAAATAGTAGTCGTTCACCATGCCCAAAACCGGGAAGTCCCTCCGGGGGCAAAACAACGCATCTCTGGCGTCTGTGAAGTGGACCAAATGGAACTTTTGGCGGCGGTACAGGGTCTTCAGAGCCCGGCCAAATCGCTGGGAGAGCATGAACCATCGGACGTGAGAGGAGCCCGTTCTCTTCTCGGAGACCAGCTCCAGTCGGAGGTTCTGAAGGCTTGTTGAAAGGCGCTCTCGTGGACAGATGAGGGTAACAGAATGACCATCAGTCAACAGACCCTGGGCTAAATTCCGAGCATAGACACCCACGCCACTTTTCACCTCGCTGAATTGCTGAGAAACCAGACAGATCTGCAATCTCGGCATGTGCCTTGCCTCTACAACCGAGGGTGCTGAGGGAACTCAGGAAAAGGTGGGCCACAGACTTCTAATCCGACGGAAATCCTCCTGGCCAACTTCCCTCAGTAAAACTAAGCAACCCACATACAGGGTGAAAAGAAACAGACATTTCAACACAAACAGGGGCCCCTCCAACGGAATCAGCGCAGACAGACCGAAGATCACGGCAGCAGTCAGGATCATCTTGACCAGAGATTGCCTCCGGATAAGAACCTTGAACTGTCGGAAAACCAAGCCTCCCAATATGGCCGTACCCAGTAGCCCGGTGACGGTTGTGGCCAGGGCAGCCCCCACCAGCTCCATCCGGGGCACCAGGGCCCCGTTCAAGATTACATCAACCAAAATCAAAACCAAGCTATACAGCAGAGCCGCCAGAGGCCTCCCCGCCACCGACAAAATGATGGCCAAGGTGAAGAAAACAGTGAACAAGATCATTCCCCAGGTCAACACCGTCAGGGGTAGAACAGCCGGACTGAAATGAGCACCGTAGAACAAACCCACCACCGCCCGGGGGGCCGAGGAGACAATGGCTCCAGCGGGCAACAGGGTCAAGGCCAACAGGCGAATGGCCTGTTTGATCTGAACACGGCTCACCTCGGCCTGCCCGCTGCTAGTAGACTGGGACAAGGCCGGAAACAGTGCCGCGGTGAGCCCTAAAAACAGAAAATAGGGCACCCGAGAGATGGCCTGAGCCGAGGCATAGAAGCCGGTGGAGGCCGACTGCTTGAGCAGAATCTTTACCGACCACAGATCTACATTGAGTAATAGCTGGGCGGATAGAAGAAACAGGGTATAGGGAACCCCGAAGCTGAGTACTCGATCGATGAGCCGGTAATGATCCCCCGACGGCTGGGGAAGGCGAATCAGATAGAGTGCTAACGCCAGAGCTGCTGCCGACCCTAGTACATTGGCCAATAACGCTCCCCGTACCGAGAGGCCGGTAACCACCAATAACACGGTGGCCACGACCTTAAACAGGATACGAGAGGTGAGGACGATCCCCTGCCGCCCAAACTGCTGCAGTCCGTTGAAATAGGTCAAACAAACGGAGAGTAGCGCAAAAAAGGGGATGTCCAAGGCCGCCCACCAGAGCAGGACCTTCACGGTCCTATCCCCCAGAACCCCAGCCAGGATTGGCGAGAGAGCCAGAAATAGGGCTAGGATGGCCAACGAGAAAACCAGCTGGAGGGTGGCTCCTTGACAAAAAACTGTTGGCGCTAGGGTTTTCCTCTCGCTGATGACCTTGGAAATAGCCCAGGGCACGGCCGAGTTTACGATGACTTCAAACCACAGCAAAAGGGACATGGCTAATCCATAATGGCCATAGCCCCCTGGACCCAGGGTTCTCCCCAGGAAAACGTGAATCATCACGCTGCCAGCCAGGAAAAGGACCTTGGAGATCATCAGCACAACGGTACCTCTGGCAGTGGTCGCTGGGGCCATCAGCCCTCCGCACGCAATTGGAGGAATTTCAAGACGAAACCCGGCCTGGCGGCCCAAAGCCCTCAGGTCCGGCGCAACATCCTTTGACAAAGAGCTTTCAATTGTTTACCCAAGGCCTCTGTGCTACATCGCCGCCGAAAGATCTCCTGGCCCCCCAGAGCGATTTTTTTCCGCAAAGCCCTATCCCCCTTCAGGGTACGAATGGCACCGGCCAGGGCCTCCGGATTGGCCATGGGCACTAATGCAGCGCTCTGACCACCCGTCAACAGCTCTCTGCTGGCAGGGGAATCTCCGGTAATAACCGGCATGCCTACAGCCAAACCCTGAAAAACCTTGTTGGGAATAACCCTGCGGGCCTTTCCGCTCTCCCCGAAGATGCCCAAACAGAGGTTGGCTTGAGCCATCTTGTCCGCCAGCTGCTGGTAGGGAATCCAATCGGTGAAGGCGATGTTCTTCACAGCCAGTCGACGATATAGCTCCATTATTTCGTCGTACAGCTGACCTGATCCGACAATTTCGAATCGGATGTCTTCCTCCTCGAGCATGCTAGCAGCGGTGATGATATAGGGAATACCATGAAGGGGAATGAACTTGCCCACGAAGAGAACGACAAATGGAGAAAGCCTCTTCTGCCAAGGTCTGGAAGAAAACACCTCCTCGTCAGCCCCGATGAATACCCGCTCAAACTTATCTCGATCTATTCCGAATTTTTCGGAAATATAATCAATATGAACGTCCGTGTCCAGAATTATCCTGTCCGCCAGGCGAAAAGCTAATCGGTCGAGGAAAAAAAGGAAATGGGCCGCAAGGGAATCCGGTGAGAAAAGGCTACGATCATCGACGAGGGTGTCGTAAAGGGAAACCAAAGGGTTGAAGATCAATTTCCTCCTCTTCCCCACCATGCTCAGCAACTTTGCCAGCACAAGATCCAGCTGCCCGATATAGCCCACCATCACCAATTGGGCATCGCCAGCGCGCCTTAAGAAGGTCACAATGAGCTTCACATACCCCTTTAAAAATCTCAAAGTGAATGCCAACAAAGACCTTGGACTGAGGAATGGGCCCGTTTTGTGGCGAATCAACTCCCAGAGGGGATGATGACATTCCAACACCTCCACCCCTGCCATACGCATAGCGTCGATGACCACTTTGTTACGTGGGTAACTCTGTTCATAGGTCCCGAAGTAGCAAACCCTCACCGAGAAACCTCTTCTGCTCAGGTGAGCATCTTCTTGATGGAGTAATCGCTCCTGTTTCGATCCTGGCTCGTGATCATCTCCCCAATAAGGCCCATGAGGAGAAACTGAGCACCCACGATGACCAACAACACTCCCAGAAATAGCAGCGGGCGACGTCCGATCCCCACCTTATGCAACCACAGCCAAGTGAGGTGCAGGTTGATGATCAGTCCTATGAGAAACAGAACCAAGCCCAGTACTCCGTACAGATGCATGGGCCGCCTGGTGTATTTGGTCAGGTACAGCACCGTCAGAAGATCCAGAAATCCTTTGATAAAACGGCTTATACCAAATTTGCTTTTGCCATGCAGTCGGGGGTGATGGCGCACCTTCAGCTCACCGATCCTGAAACCTCTCCAGTGCGCCAGAACCGGAAGATAGCGGTGAAGCTCACCGTAAACTCGGATATTCTCCGTCACCTCCCTGCGGTAGGCCTTGAGGCCACAGTTAAAGTCATGGATTTTAATGCCCGATAACAGAGAAGTCACCCTATTGAACAGCCTCGAGGGTATGGTCTTGGAAAGGGGATCACGTCGCTTGAATTTCCAACCAGAGACCAAATCGTAACCTTCCTGAAGTTTACCTAACAGATTGGGAATCTCGGCGGGATCATCCTGTAAGTCTGCGTCCATGGTGATAATCACTTCGCCAGAAGCTTTCTCAAACCCGACGGCCAGAGCCGCCGACTTCCCGTGGTTCATCCGAAACTGGATGGCTTTCACCCTCTCGTTCTCCGCGTGCATCCGCTCCAGGACCTGAAATGAGCCGTCCGTACTGCCATCGTCTACGAAGATCACCTCATACCGCTTGCCCAGCGGAGCCATGGTCTCCTGAATCTTGGCCATCAATAGCTCCAAGTTCTCCTGCTCATTGAACAGTGGAACGAGGATGGACACCTCCATCGAGGTCTTTTGGGAATTGATTTGATTCATGACCATTCTCTCCCATGGCATGGATCGCGGGCTCAATTTCCCCCGACCCATCCTGCTTCAGAGAAAACCCTCCGGAGGAAACCTGGGCCTCCAGGGACTGAATTTGCCGGATAGAGAGTTGCTCTTTCCATAGAAAAAAGAAGCCCAAACCTGTCAAGGGAACATACCACAGAGCGTGCAAGACGACAGAAAAGCTGAAGGCCTGGCTCTTGTCTATGGCGAAAACGGACAAGCAGACCCAGCAAAGATAATGGTATGGACCCACATATCCAGGTGAGGAGGGAATTAATGCTCCCAGATTGACCACTGCCAATAGCAGCAACCTGGCCGAGAAGGGAACCTCTATTTCGAAAGCCAGAAGGGTATAATGAAGAGCCACCGCCCACATCGACCACACAGCCAGGGATAGGAGGGTAATCCAGAGAAACCCTCTGCCCGTTTTGACAATGACCAGGCCCTCCACAAAGGCGTTGACTCGCTCCATCATCTTCTCTTTTCTCGCCGGTGACAGAAAGGAGAGCGATCTGTTGAAGAAACTGAGAACCATTTCCTTTCGAAAATGAACGAAGATCAGAATGATCACAAAGACAACGAAGATCACGCCAGCAAGGATGCTCATTCTCTCCACACTCTTGGGCAAAGAGAAGAAAAGACCCACGATGAGCGCTGAGAGCAGCAGGGCTGCAAAATCAGAAAGGCGCTCCAGCACGATGGTGGCCAAGGAGAGGCTCTTGCGAATGCCCGTCTTCTTGGCTAAAAAGTAAGCTCTGATCACTTCCCCCAACCGTGCCGGCAAAACATTGTTGGCCATAAAGCCAATGCTCAAAAGGGAGAAAACCTGGGGCAAGGCGATCTCCTTGATGGGACGAAGGATATACCTCCATCTCACCGCCCGAATGGCAAAGCTGACCAGAAAGACGCACATGGCCCAGAGGAGAACGGGCACATGAACCTGGCCCAGGGACCGACGGATCTCGATGAACTGTACATTTCTCAGGGCCAGATATAGAAACAGAACGCTGATGACCAGGCCCAACCATAACGTTAGCTTTTTTTTCACCTTAACCCGCCTTCTGGTTCATGTCCCCAAAAGCCCCTTGGGTGGGCGAATATGATCATCGCTGGTCATATCCACCTTCCTCCTTTTGAGAGAGGCCCTCCGCTTTCAAGACCCATGTCTTGGGATTATCCAGGCCATACACCGCACGAAATTTATCTTTATGGCTTATGACTGCAGGCAGCAAGTATCTCAACGTGGTGCTCGTCCAAGTGAAGCCGTCTAGAATTACATAGTTCACCTTGTTGTTTGCCATAAAAGTGATCATCTCCTCTGTGTCCGCCGTATATGGGTAATTTAAGGCCTGCCTACGGGCCCTGAGGTAGAACAGACCGGGCTTTCGAGCCACAAAGACGCTTCCCTCGGGGGTATGCTCTCGACACCACTCGGCGACGAGAAAATAGTTCTGCCACTCTGGGGAATATCGGCGAGGGCGCCCAGAGGCCCAGGCCAGAGCCGAAAGGCTGGAAACCATCATGACGATGAAGACAAGCCAAATGAGGAGTCTGCCCACCACAGGTGTGAGCCGCGTCACAATACTTCCGGCCACGCCCCGTAACCCCACAAGGAAATAGTAGATCAAAAAAGGCAGCACGGGGATCAGGGGCCGCATCCCGGCCCACATCTGAGGCCACACCACCAGGACTCCCAGTAAGAAAAAGGTGTATAGCTCTATAAAAGCAATGGATCTACGAACTTTAAAGATAAAACCCAGCAGAGCTATTACAGTCACCATCACTCCCAGAACGGGAAGCATCCCAGAGAAACCCCTATGGCCCGCCGTTGGGGACAGGGATGGGAACAGAGCTTGGGGAATCACAAAAACTCCATACGTCTTGAGGCCGCTGGCCATACGAGCCAGTATGTCACCAACTGTCACTTTGCCCAGAGCCGGGTTGTAGGAATTCTTCAGCAGGAAATGGTCTATGTAGCCTGGACCCTCAGCAAACGCTTGATTCCTGAGAGCCCAGGGGATGACCAGACAAAGGATAGCCAATCCAGACAAGAGAGCCAATCGATACCGCTTTTTCAGAGCCAAAGAGGCAAGCAAAGCCATCAACAGGACCACCCCAATAGACCGGATGTGATAGGAGACAACCAAAATAAGCACGGAGAGCCCGAACAGTATCTTTTCCCTCCGGGTCATACCAGTGTCTGCTGACCTCAAAGAACGCTGCAGGAGGAAAATGCCTAACAAGGAGAAGAACAGGAAAGGAATCTCTGTCATCACCATGTGGCCGAAATCCAGCAGGTTTAGGTTGATGGCCGACAGGGCGGCAACGCCTAGCGCCAGCAGGATACTTTCTGCCCTGTCTCTGATCACCAACAAAAGAAGGGGCAGAGAGAGGAGGAACAATATGGTGGAGAGAAGTTTTAGCGGGAGGTAGTTGTAAGGGAACAAGGCCAGAAAGGGCGACAGCATCAATGGGTAACCTGGAGGCACCATGGTGTGCGGCGACACTCCCGGTCTGTGGACGACCCTGTGTCCTGTACCCTGAGCCCAGGACATTCCCAGGGAGATGTACAGGGCGTTGTCACCGTTGGTGTCCAGATTGGTGTCAAAGACCAGGAGGCTACAGAGCCCCCCCAGGAAGATCAAGCCCAGAGAAACCCACCATATGTGCCTTTCCAGAAAATTGCTCAGTTTGTCAGCCAGCGATGATCTGCTCGGCACGGGTGTCGACACTCCGGGTTTTCGCTTTCGCTTTCTTCTACTCATAAACCTTCTCTAAGCCTTTTATTGTCAGACACTTAGATAGTTGCTCCGCCGTGCCCACGGATCCGGAGTTCCGATCTTCAACTGTGGGCTAGACGCCCCAGGGACTTAGCCCCCTTCAGCAGGTAGAAAATCCCCCCCACCAGGCTGGCCAGCAAGCTCAATCCATAGATGAGAAGCGACAGGGTCAAAGCCTCAGAACCGCTATGGCCGATCTTGGAGAGAAGAAAGACATAGCCCGTCTCTCGCACACCGACGCCGTTGATAGAAATGGGCACCAGGCTGATGATAACCGTCACAGGGACGCAGAGCATGAAGTAGCGGAGAGAAATCCCCAGATCCAGGGAAAAACCCACCAGATAGCTGAAGATCACGATCATGAGCTGATAGGCGATGGAGATGAGGAAAACCAGGATCAGGACCCCCTTCTGCCTCTGGTAGAGAGCTAAAGCCTGATATAATCTCAACAGCTTCTGGCCTAAGCCCCACAAGGATACCTTTCGGGCTAGCAGCTCCAGGAACTTGAGGGTGCGCCGGTTGAAAAAAAGGATCAGCAGAAGAACAATAACTGCACCGAAACCCAGAGCTAACGCTCGGATGTATGCATCGGCTACTTGGTGAACTACCAGCGTCACGGCTAGAATGGCCAGCGCTGCTACAGCTAGCATGCCCAGCAATCTCTCCACCAGCACCGAGGCAGCAGAGATGGCCCTCTTCCCGCTGTTCTGTCCCGCCCCAAGGGCTCGATAGATATCACCTCCGATGCTAGTGGGCAAAAAGTTGTTGAAGAAAAATCCGATGAAATATAGGGATAACACCTGACCGAAAGGAAGGGCTGCCTGCTGGGACATCAACAGCAGCTTCCAGCGCCAGGAGATCAAGACGATGGTCGAGGAGTAAACAAGCAGGGCTAGCAGTAACATGACTATATCGGCAGATTGGGCCACCAGGAAAATCTCGGAGAGCCCCGCTTTGTAAATCAAGAAGACCAGCAGGCCGACGCTAACCAGAATCTTGAAGGCTCTGAAGAGGACTTTTCCCATGAATTTCCTCGCAGTAGTTCTCATGACCCGCTTGGCTGCCCCACATCCCTCAACAGCTGTCTAACGGCATCGATGACCTGATTGATGCCAACTCCCTCGATGCAGGCAAAATCCCCTCGGGCACAGGTAAGAGGCTTGGCTGAGTAGTAAAAACAGGGGCTGCATGGCAGGTCTCGGCGCACAATCCGGTATTTAGTGCCAAAGGGGTAGACCCATTTCGGATTCGTGGGGCCGAAGATCACCACGCAGGGCACCTTCATGGCCGCTGCCGTGTGCATCAGCGCCGAATCGTTGCTGACGAACAGAGCACACCTCTCGATGAGGGCTGCCGTCTGTCTCATGGTAGTGTCCGAGACTACCAGCGCCGACTTGGACATCCCGGAGCGGATGTTCTCTTTCAGCTCCTGTTCGTCAGGGCCCCCGAAGATCAGGACTTGAGCTCCAAGCTGCTCCGTCAAGGCATCGCCGAGCTGGGCGAACTTCTCCTTGGCCCATCGTCTTTTGGCTTGGTTTTTAAACTCCGCTGTGCCGGCGTGGAAGCCTATAAGCAAGGCTCCTTCTAGCGGACGCTGGGCCAGCCAGCTGCGGGCAAAAGCTCGATCTTCCTCTGATAAGTACAGCTCCAAGGAGTATTGGCTCTCAACCTCTATGCATAGAAGCTGCAGCAAAGCGAGATTTTCCTCCACATTATGCCGTTGGTCATCTTCCCTGATGGTGCGTCCGTGGAGAATGTTCAGGCTGCTCAGGTCTCGATGGTGATAACGGTGACCATATCTCTTTCTCGCTCCCGCCAACAGATGAACCAAGCTGTACTCAATGCGATTGGCAGGGTAGGCCATGATGGAGATGTCAAAATGCTGGCGGCGCAGATTTAGGAGGAACTTGAACGACCGAAAAGCTCCCTCCTTGAGGAACTCCCAGAGGAGAACCTCGTCGACGTGAGGATTTTTCTCTAAGACCTCTTGGGAGCCTCTAAACATGACCAGAGCCCAAATCTGCGCATGGGGAAAACGCTCACGCAAGACCCTTAAAGCCGGAGTGAACAGCAAGGTATCCCCGATGCCTGGCAGGCACAGCACCAGAATTTTCCTGATATCCCTCCAATCGGCCGCGGAACCCTCCCTTTGCCCTCGCAAACAAAGAGCTCTCGGGAGACCCACTGCTATCCTCCTCTTTGGGGACCGGACCATCCCAGCAGCATTCTCGCAGCAGTGGTATCACTTGGGTGCCGGGACAGCCAGTGGCTGAGTAGATCTTTGGCCCTCGCGGTGTTACCCTGAGATTCATAGAGCTCGGCCAGCTCCAAAACCACGGGGCGGGAGTCAGAATTGAGCTGATAAGCCTTCTCATAGTGAACCAGGGCCTGGCCTCCCTCACTTAGGAGATGATAGACGGAACCCAGCATGTGATGGAGCATGAAAAATTCGGGATTGTGGCTAATGCCCTTCCTCAATTCTCTCTCGGCGGAGCGATAATCACCTGATCGGACATAGAGATCGGCCATGAAGGCATAAGGACGCCAGTCACCCGTTAAAACCTCAACGGCGCGTTGAAGTTGTAGCATAGCCTCTTCTCTTTGACCGCGTCTGTTATAGGCATCGGCCAAAGAGATGAAAGCCGAGGAGAGATTATGCAGCAATCGGCGCGTGTTCTCCGAATGATACATGGTGGTATCGGCCATCCCGCGATAACGATAGACCTCCCAAAGGTTTTCGCGGGTTTTAGCGATATTCACCAGATCAGGTTTTTTCTCGGGCGTCACACGATAGACCATGGCCTCCATGTGGAGATAGCCACTTAGGGGCGGCCTGTTCCCGGGAGGTACAGTCACAGCGAAGTATATCGGACGCTCCCAGTTGTTGGCTGTGATGATTTCTTGAATCATTTGGTCTTGAACCCGAAGGATGGTTCCATTTTTCAGACGCACGGGTATCAGCCGATCTATCTGATAATGGGAAAGCTCCATGGGCACTTTGGGCTCCATATCTTTAAGCTGTTTGATGTACCAGCTGGTGTTGAGCAGGCTCAGATTAACCACCCGCACATCCTTACGAACTCCCTCCACCTCCTGCAAAAACCACAACGGAAAGGTATCATTATCACCATTGGTAAACAAGATTCCGTTCTGATCACACGAATTCAAGATGTTATACCCATAATCA
>LJUY01000020.1 GCA_001304015.1 candidate division Zixibacteria bacterium SM23_81
CCCCTGGCTTACGATCGCATTTACTATCACGACTACCACGGCTGGCGTGACACCAAGACGGATATCAGCGAGGCCTTCAATTCCTTTGTCGCCCAGGGAGACGAGCTGCTCCAAGCGGTCAGTTTTTTCACCGCCGGGGACAGCGTGGTCTACACGGTGAGGATCTACGATGGGTTCTATGGGGGTGTGCTGCAGGATGAGCTGGCCAGCAAGACGGGCACCATCGCGTTCACTGGATTTCACACCGTGGATCTGGATGCGCCCGTTCTCCTGACACAGGGGGATGACTTTTACATCTACCTGGAGCTTTCCTCTGGTGGGCAGCCATATGATCGCACCTCGGACGTTCCGGTGCTATTGGGGGCAGCCTATAAGGTCATGGTGACCTCCTCAGCAGAGCCCGGCCAGAGTTATTATCGCAGCGGTTCACAGTGGCTTGATCTTTACGACCTCGACAGCACGGCGAATTTCTGCATGAAGGGCTTGATGGTACAATCTTCCACCGGCCTTTCTTCCCAGACCTCGCCATTGGAATTGCCTGAGACATATTCTCTGGACCAGAACTACCCTAATCCCTTCAACGCCAACACCGAGATTCGCTATCGCACCCTCGAAGATGGCCCTGTGACCCTGAAGATCTTCAACACAATGGGGCAAGAGGTCAGAGTTCTCGTGGATGCGAACCAGGAGGCCAGCGAGCATATTGTCACCTGGGATGGCCGAGATGATTTCGGCGGCCAGGCGGCCAGCGGCCTGTATTTTTGCAGGCTGGAAGCAAAAGATTTCAGCAAGACCATCAAGATGGTGTTGATCAAGTAAGCGGCGCAAAACCGCCTTTTCTCTGAGGGGGCACTTTGTAGTGGTTAAAGACCCGCAAACCGTTGGCAAACCGTGGGCGCGGCCATGGGAAGATATCCTGCAAGAGCTTTCTGTCTCCATGGACGAAGGTCTTAGCCAAGACGAGGCTCGGAGGCGCCGCAGGAGACACGGCCCCAACCGACTCCGCGAGACGAAAAGAAAGAGCGCTTGGCTCATCTTCGCCAGGCAATTTGAAAGTCTCATCGTCCTCCTTCTTTCCCTGGCGGCCAGCCTGTCTTTTATTTTCGGCGAGGTGGTCGAGGGTCTGGCCATTTTGGCGGTCATCCTCGTCAATGCGGCCATCGGCTTTGGAACGGAGCTCAAAGCGATCCGTTCCATGGAGGCGCTGCGCCGATTGGGCGCTGTGCGCTCAAGGGTACGGCGAGCTAGAGAACTCCGCGAGGTTGTCGCGGCGGAACTCGTTCCAGGAGATATCGTGGTGCTGGAGGGAGGCGATATCGTCACCGCCGACCTGCGTTTGATTGTGGCCTCTAAGCTCCAGACCGACGAATCGGCTCTCACAGGCGAATCATTGCCTGTGGGCAAAAAGCTAGAGCCCCTTGATGAAAACGTCCCCCTGGCCGAACGGGAAAACATGCTGTTTAAAGGAACCGCCGTGACTCGAGGGTCCGCTGAGGCCGTCGTCGTCGCAACGGGCATGCACACAGAGCTGGGCCAAATCTCTACCCTGGTCGAAGAGGCCAAGGAGGAGAGCACCCCATTAGAAAAGCGACTGGATCAACTGGGCCACAGGCTCATTGGTGTCACCTTGGCCCTTGCCGTTCTGGTAGCGACGGGGGGCATTCTGGCCGGCAAGCAGATCTTTCTGATGATCGAGACGTCTATAGCCCTTGCCGTGGCGGCCATACCAGAGGGTTTGCCCATCGTGGCCACCATCGCCCTGGCACGGGGGATGCGGCGCATGGCACGCCGCAACGCTTTGGTCAATCGCCTCTCCGCCGTGGAAACCCTTGGTGCCACCAACCTCATCTGCACCGACAAAACCGGAACACTGACAGAGAACTTGATGACAGTTACCAGATTTGCGCAAGATGGGGGAGAGGTGGAGGTGGTTGAGGGGACGGAGGAGAATGACTTGAGTTTCAAAAAGGATGGAGAGTTCATTGATCCAATAAGGGATAAGGTTCTTCGAGAGATGCTGGAAATCGGCACCCTATGCAACAATGCCTCCCTGAAGGGGGAGAGGGGCGTTGGAGATCCCCTGGAGGTGGCACTTCTGCTGGCCGGCGCTAAAGCCGGGCTTGATCGAAATCAGCTGGTTGAAAAAACACCGGAGATCCGCGAGGAGGCCTTTGACTCGGACCTGAAGATGATGGCCACCTTTCATCGGGAGGATCGCGGCTGTCGCGTGGCCGTGAAGGGCGCCCCAGAGCCTGTCCTGGAGGCCTGTGCTTTTATGCAGACCGATGGGGGCCAGCGCGAAATGAGCGATCAGGACCGTCAGGTCTGGGAGGTCCGTAACGATCAGATGGCCGAGGAAGGGCTTCGCGTCTTGGCTCTGGCAACCAAAAGAGTTGGTGCCGTCGACGCCAAACCATACCAGGATCTGATTTTTCTCGGGCTGGTAGGTATGCAGGACCCACCACGTGAGGATATTCGCCAGGCCATAGAGGAATGCCATCGGGCCGGGGTGCGCGTGGTCATGGTCACGGGCGATCAGCCCGTTACGGCTCGCAATATTGCTCTGGCCGTGGGCCTGGTTGATGCAGCGGAGCCCGAGGTAGTTCACGGCCGAGATCTCAAGAGTCCCGCCGAACTGTCCGCTGAGGAGAGAAACCGTGTCCTGAGCGCTTCTATCTTCGCACGGGTCAGCCCTAAGCAGAAACTGGACCTCATCGAGATCCATCAAAAAAATGGCGCCATCGTGGCCATGACCGGAGACGGCGTCAACGACGCGCCAGCTCTGAAGAAAGCCGATATCGGCGTGGCCATGGGAATGCGAGGTACCCAAGTGGCCCGGGAGGCCGCCGACATGGTGCTGAAGGACGACGCTTTCTCCACCATTGTAGCCGCTGTCAGGCAAGGACGGGTGATTTTCAACAACATCCGGAAGTTCGTGCTCTATCTCATCTCGTGCAACGTCAGCGAGATCATGGCCGTCTCCCTGGCCTCCATCGCCAACGCGCCTTTGCCCATTTTGCCTCTGCAAATCCTGTTCTTGAACCTGGTCACTGATGTATTTCCCGCACTGGCCTTGGGAGTGGGAGAAGGTGATCCCGATGTCATGAAGCGCCTCTCTCGAAAGGGCGAGGAACCCATCCTCACCCGCCGTCACTGGCTGAGCATCGGTGGATACGGCCTGGCCATCACCATCTCCGTCCTTGGGGCTTTGGCCCTAGCCCTGGCCTGGCTGAATATGAGTCACCGACAGGCAGTGACCATTTCTTTCCTCACCCTGGCCTTTGCACAGCTTTGGCATGTCTTCAACATGCGCGATCGCGGTTCTCCCTTCTTTCGAAATGAGATCACCACGAATCCCTTCATCTGGGGTGCCTTGGGGCTCTGTGCTGGGCTGCTCCTGATTGCCGTCTACCTACCGGGTCTCTCGGATGTCTTAAAATTGGTGAATCCCGGCAGAAAGGGCTGGATCCTTGTAGTCCTCATGAGCCTGATACCATGGATCACAGGACAGATTGTCAACTCAGTGCGCCCTATGTCCCTTCATGTTGCGCAGATACACAGATGAACTATTCGATGGCCCAGACGACCCCGGGGGTCCTCACAATGCAGACCAAAATGCCGATGACCGAAGCAATACCACACCCCAGATGGGCTCAAGCGGCTCTCTAAATGTCACAGGTGTAGATGATGTCATCTTCCACAAGCAGCTACTCACATCTGGTCCATCTGGCCCTGATCTTCGCTGCTCGCAAACATACAAAGCCCCGCAAAGGCACCCATATCCCCTACATCACTCATCCCGTCCATGTGGCCATCATCTTGGCACGCCACGGCTTCGATGACCAGGTCTTGGCTGCGGCCATCCTGCACGACGTGTTAGAGGACACTGAAACCACACCGGAGGAGCTGCGCACTGCGTTTGGAGACAACTTGTTGCGTATGGTCAAGGATGTCAGCGAGCCAAAATTCAAACGCCCTAAGAGCGAAACTTGGGAGCAGCGCAAGAGGGCGAAACTGAAACACCTCCAGAGCGCCTCCCGCGAGGCTCTGGCCATCTCCGCCGCCGACAGGCTGCACAACGTCTCCAACACATTGCACGATATTGAAGTTTCCGGACCAGCCGTATGGGAGAGATTCCGGCGTGGACCAGAAAAAATCTTAGAGTTTGAGCGATCGGTGCTGGAAATTCTCCGTCAGCGGTTTCCCCACCCTCTGACGGAGGAATACGCCGCCGCCTTGAGGAGGTTAGAAGGAAGCCCCCGTCCTTAACTCTTCAACACCTTAAGTCACAACCTTTGCTCCGTTACACTCGTCTTAAACTCAAGAGGAACACACACGATATCCTGAGCACATGGAGCTCATTTTCTCGATTGCAAATTCAATAGCACGTCAGGTTCACCGGATTGCATTTTTTCCCAGCAACTGTAGCCAGATAGACCCGAGGGAGTGCTGCGCAGAAGTACGGCAGCTGGATCGCTCCCATTCCCCACCACACCCTTCCTGGGATTGAGGGGAGAGGGTGAAGGAGAGTGGGAAATTCAGAAACCAATTACGATTCTATTGAATAAGCCATCGGGAGGTTGAGGGGGATTGCGCATCCCTGACCCCCAAATCCTCGATCCTTTTCTTTGTACATCAATTATGCCCATCGAACAGATCAAAAGAATCGCCCAGCAGACAGCCTCTTTCCGACAAATCCTCCAGGCTGTAAAAAATGGCCAACACCAGATAGAGGTCACCGGCCTGAGCGGCTCCTCTAAGGCCTTGCTCCTCTCTTTTCTCCACGAAGAGCTTGGCGGATCGCTTTTGATCATCGTCCCCGGACCCAAGGGCGCGGAGGAGCTGGTGGACGATCTCACCGTGCTGGTAGGCGACGCCCATCTCTTTCAGGCATGGGACGTGCTCCCCTATGAGCACAGCCCTCCCAGCATAGAGGTACTGGCCAACCGCATCGAGACCATTCACGCTCTGGCCCAGGGGGGGGGACCCTCGGTAATCACCACCATAAGAGCTTTGATGCAGAGAACCATGCCGCCAAGGTTGCTTCGAGACAACACTCTCCATCTTAAGGTGGGTTCTTCCTCCCCCCGAGACGACCTAATTCGTCGGCTCATCGATCTGGGATTCGAAAGGTTACCATTGGTGGAGGGAGTGGGCCAATTCAGCGTGCGGGGCGGGATCCTGGACATCTTCTCCCATGGCACCGAAAATCCTGTTCGTGTGGAGCTCTCCGGCAACGAGATCGAGTCCATCCGCCAATTCGATATCTTCTCTCAGCGATCCATCTCGCACGCGAAGGAGGCCTTGATCCTCCCCCGAAGCGAGGTGCTCATCACCGACCATAACCTCAAAAAGCTTCCCAGAAAAGGGCTTCCGGACTTCCTGGGAGAAGATCCCTTCAACCATGGAGTTCAGTGGTTTGCCCCTCTCTTTCCAAGTCTGGTGGCCAGCCTCTTGGATTATCTTTCTGAGGATGCCCTTGTGGTTCTCGATAGCCCTGCTGAAGTCTGGCAGGAGTCCGAAAATGTCCTTCAGGAGGCCGAATATGAGTTCTCCCGGACCTCGGAAGAGGATCGAACGATGCCTCCCACTGAGCTTTACGATTCCGTGAGTCATATCAGGGACAGGCTAGCCAACTTTCGACTTCTAGCTCATGGACCTTTGACGGGGGGCAAGTTGGATGTGGGCATTCGTCCCCAGGAGACCTTGGGTCCCGAACTGATCGCACTTCGCAGGAAATTAAGCGAATACGCCCTTGGAGGCTACCACAGTTTCATACTCTGCGACAATGAAGGTCAGGCTCGCCGACTTGAGGAACTTCTGGAAAACATCCCCAAGTCGGTTCACATCGGAGTGGGCGCACTGCACGGCGGCTTCGTCTTTCAAGAGGCACATCTCGCCGTTTTCACCGATCATCAGATCTTCAATCGCTACCGTCGGCGGCATCGTTTCTGGAAATTCCGGGGAGGCGCCGCCATCTCTAGTTACTCGGCTCTGTCCGTCGGCGACTTCGTGGTACATGTAGACTATGGCATCGGCAAGTACCTGGGCCTGGAGAAGGTGACGGTTGACGAGCGTCACATCGATTGCTTGGTCATCCAGTACCGCGACGATGACCGGCTGTATGTGCCCATCGACCAGCTCAAACGTGTCCAGAAGTACATCGGCGGCGACGAGGGGCCTCCAGCACTTTCACGCCTGGGAGGTACGGCTTGGGAGAGAGTGAAATCCAGGACCAAGCGGGCCATCCGAAACATGGCCAGAGAACTTATCCAACTCTATGCCGAACGTCGCGCCAAGAAGGGGTTTGCCTTCTCTCCTGACACTATATGGCAAAAGGAGTTAGAGGCCTCATTCATCTATGAGGAAACCCCAGATCAGATAACAGCCATCGAGGCCATCAAGAAGGACATGGAAAGTCCCTATCCCATGGATCGTCTTATCTGTGGCGACGTGGGCTATGGCAAAACAGAGGTGGCCATTCGTGCTGCCTTCAAAACGGTCATAGACGGTAAGCAGGTGGCCGTCTTGACGCCCACGACCATCCTGGCCCAGCAGCACCTGACCACTTTTTCCGATCGCCTGGCGGATTATCCCGTTAACGTGGCCATGCTCAGCCGATTCAAGACTAGACGGGAACAGGCCGAGATCCTGAAAAAACTGAAGGCTGGCCAAACAGACATCGTCATAGGCACTCACCGACTTATACAAAAAGACGTGGTCTTCAAAGACCTGGGTCTGGTGATCATAGACGAGGAGCAACGCTTCGGGGTGGCGCATAAAGAACGCCTTAAACAGCTGCGCAGGCTGGTGGACGTCATCACCATGACGGCCACCCCCATCCCCCGCACTCTTTATCTGTCCCTCATGGGGGCTCGGGATATGTCGGTGATCAACACCCCACCAAAGGATCGATTGCCCATCAAAACGGAATTTCTGGAGTTCAACGAGGGGGCCATCGCAGAAGCTATCCTTCGAGAAGTGGATCGTGGCGGGCAGGTATATTTCGTGCACAACCGAGTTGAGTCCATCCAGGCCATGGCCCAACTCCTCTATCGGGCCACTCCCCAAATTCGGATTGCTATCGCCCATGGACAGATGCCCGAGCGTGTTTTAGAGGCCACTATGCTCAAATTTCTTCGGGGCGACTACGATTGCTTGGTGGCCACCACAATCATCGAGAACGGGCTGGACATCCCCAACGTAAACACCATCATTATCAATCGCGCCGACGCTTTTGGCCTCGCGCAGCTGTATCAGTTGCGAGGAAGAGTGGGCCGTTCTCATCATCTGGCTTACGCCTATCTGTTGACGCCACCTTTCAGAACCCTCTCCGAGATTGCTCGCAAGAGACTCAGCGCCATCCGCGAGTTTACCGCTTTGGGATCTGGGTTTCAACTGGCCATGCGGGATTTGGAAATCCGCGGGGCTGGAAATATCCTGGGAGCCCAACAACACGGATTTATCACCGCTGTGGGCTTCGACCTCTACTGCCAACTTTTAGAACAGGCTGTCCGCGAGCTAAAGGGTGAGAAGATAAGTGAAACTCCAGAGCCTCGTCTGTATCTCAAGGTAGACGCATATATACCAGATGCTTATATTCCAGATGGTGAACAAAAGGTGGCTCTCTGTCAGCGGCTGTCGCGAGCTGCATCTCTTGAGGACATAGAGCGTCTTCGCTTGGAAACGGAGGATCGTTATGGGCGGATGCCCTCTCCAGTCCAGGCCCTCTTTGACGTGGTTTCCATCGGCTTCTTAGCAAAAACGAAGGGCTTAGATCTGGTGGCCATACAGGACTCCCAATTGGTGCTGGAATATTATCCAGACCGAGTCCCCACAGCCAAGGAAATTTCAGGAGTCCTCGACAGGGCGGAAAGCCCTTTTCAATTCCTATCCGGAGATAAGTTCGGCATTCGCATCTCCATTCCCCAGAGAGGACCAGGCAAGAAACTTGCGTTCATAAAAAAGACCTTGCAAAAATTGTGATCTCATGTTATTATAACCGAGTTATTCATTAAAATTATTCAATCAGAAGGAGGATCTGCCATGCGTGTAGTTTCCTTATGTGTCGTCGTCCTAATGGGTCTCGCTGTGATTTTTTTCGCTTGTGCAAAACAAGACAGCCGGGTCGTAGCCCAGGTGGGGGAGCGGACCATCACCGTGGCTCAGCTCCAAGAAAGGTTCGCGGGCACGAGGCCTGTCTCGCCCGAGGAGGAATTGGAGCGGAAGCGGCAGGTGCTGGAAAACATGATCAACGATGAACTGATGATCCTGGGGGCCATTGAGGCTGGGCTGGATAAAGAACAAGCTTTTCTGGCCAAAATGAAAGAATTTGAGCGAAACTCCCTCCTTGAGGCTCTTTATATAAAGGAGATCGTGGAGAAGAGCACACCTTCAGAAAAGGAGATAAAAAAATATTACGACAAACTGGGCTTGGAGGTCAAAGCAAGTCACATCTTGGTAAAAACCGAGCAGGAGGCCCAGGAGATCTTCAAACAGCTATCCGAAGGTGCAGATTTTGCCGCGCTGGCCAAAGAAAAATCAACAGACCGGGGGAATAAAGACAAAGGCGGCGATCTGGGGTACTTCACATGGGGTAAGATGGTTTCTCCATTTCAGGATACGGCCTTCGCCACGAAAGTAGGCGCTATCTCTCACCCGGTGGAGACCAGGTTCGGATGGCATATCATAAAAATGGAGGATCGAAGAGAAACCCAGAGGAGAGAGTATGAAAAAGAAAAGCCCCGCATCGAGAAAATGTTGCGCGACGAGAAAACTAAACAGCTCAGCGCTGATTATATAACCAAAATCAAGGAAAAAGCCGATATTCACATGAACCCCGAGGTCATGCAGGTAGTTTTAAACAAATTCTTGGCCAACAAGCAAGAACCAGAAGACTTCACGGACGAAGAAAGAGCAATGACTTTGGTCACTTTTCGCGGGGGAAAATGGACTGTAGACACCTTCCTGGCTTGGACAAAAACTATTCCCGCCATGTATCGACCACGGATTAAAGACCTGGATGATCTCGACGCTATGATCAGAAATGTCCTAACTGGTGAACTCTTGGAGAATAATGCAAGAAAGAAGGGGTTGCACAACAGCAAAGAGGTGGTGAAAAAAATTCGCCTTGAAAAAGATAATGCCCTAAAGCAGCTCTTCCGTCAGAGGGGCATGCCCTCAGATACGACCGTGACCGAGCAAGAAATGCAGGCCTATTATCAGGATCACATCGCTATGTATACTGATCCTGAAAAGGTCAGGGTACGAGAGATTCAAGTAGATACCGAGCAAGAGGCCAAAGATATCCTCAAACAACTCCGGGCAGGAGCCGATTTCGCCAAATTGGCCCAGGAAAAGTCCCAGCGCTCTTGGGCTGCTAAGAAAGGTGGAGACCTGGGTTATGTGGACAAAAGACAATATCCCCGCGTCTCAGAAGCGGCCTTCAAGCTGAATGTGGGACAGCTCGGCGGCCCCATTAAAGATGGCAACAAATATTCGGTTATTAAGGTGCTTGATAAGAAAGCCAGCTCGCCGAGACCTCTGGAAGAAATCAAGAGTAACCTCAGGGCGGCTATCATGCGGGAACGTCGGGAACAGACTTCTAAAACGTGGCTTGAAGAAATGCGCCAGCGCAAGAACGTGAAGATCTTCACCGAGGTTCTCGAATCAACGGTGGCTGCGCCCGAGAAGGAGGCGGCCTAAGGGATTTCCTCTCGACTGGAGCGGTGACTTTGTTGCATCCGAAAGGGTTCTGGTTTGGCCTGGTGGTAGCCTGCGCCCTCCTGTGCAGGTGTGGGGGAAGAGAGGAGACTGTGATCGCCACAGTCAATGGCGCTGAGCTTACTTTGGAGGATCTATATGCAGAGATCCCCAAGGATTATCTCAATAGCGTTACCCAAGAGCAGAAGCTGGAATTTATAGACCGCTGGATAAATAGCGAAGTTTTATATCAAGAGGCTGTCCGGCGCGGGCTTCAAAGAGAAGCTCAGATCAGGGAGAAGATTCGCACCGTCGAGAAAAATATTCTCATCGCTGAATTGGTCCAGCGGGAACTCCAAAACCGCGTTCATGTGGCCGAAGAGGACGCTCTCGAATACTATGAGGCACACCCGGACGATTACACCAGAAAGGTCGACGAGGTGCGCATCGCCCAGATTCTCGTGCCCACCATAGAGGAAGCCAGAAAAATTCGCAAAGAGATCGAAGCTGGCGGAGATTTCGCACAGCTGGCCCGAGAGCACTCGGTGGATCCCACGGCAGAATACGGAGGCGATCTAGGCTATTTTGCCCGTGAGGACCTCCTTTCGGAGGTGGCCAAGGCAGCCTTTTCTCTCTCCCCCGGAGCTCTCTCCCAGCCCGTGAAAACCGAATTCGGATATCATCTGATTACCGTCATTGATAAGAAGAAGAAAGGGTCGGTGAGGGCCTTCGACCTGGTTAAGGAGGAAATCATCGCCCAATTCTCTGCGAAGCGGGAGATCGAACAGTTGGAATTATTTCTCGAGGAGCTCAAGGAGAACAGTTCTATTAAACAACATTTTGAACTCCTCAGCGTTACACCTCTGCCGGCGGAAAACACCGTTGTTCCTTCCCAGGAGAGTTATTAAACCCTTGCAGGGAGGGTGTTCTCACCCCGACCTAACCAATGAGAAGAAAGATGAATCGATGTGCAAAGCCATTGCTCGTGCCATTGTTCGTAGCCATGGCCCTCAGTTCAATAGCATCTGCACAGATGATAGACAGAATCGTAGCTGTGGTGGGAGATGAGATTATCCTTCTCTCAGATCTGCACGCTCGCCTCCAGTTGGTCAGCATCCAGCTCCAAATCGATCCTCAAGACACCAAAGCTCTCGAAGAGCTTCGCGATCCTCTCTTGCAGGAGATGGTGAATGAAAAGCTGATTCTGGTTCAAGCTCGAAGAGATAGCATTAAAGTCGAGCCTGAGGAGATCGACGAGGCTCTTGAAGCTCAAATTCAACAAATACTGGAGCAGCTCGGTTCGGAAGAGGCATTCCAAGAACAGCTTGCTAACGAGGGGCTGACTCTCCAGAGCTTGAAGAAGAGGTATCGAGCCCAGATTGGAAATCAGCTTCTTCGTGAAAAGCTCATTCGTCAGAAACTTGCCGATGTCAACGTCTCTTCCAAAGAGGTGATGAATTTCTACGAGACGTATCGCGACAGCCTGCCGGTGCAGGGAGAATCGATTCGGCTCAGCCATTTGATGATGACCATAACCCCAGGAGAAGAGGAAAAACGCAAGGCTTTTCAAAAAGCGAAAGAGGTTTTGGCCAAGGCTCGCGCAGGGGAGAACTTCACCTCCCTAGCCCGATCATACTCTCAATGCCCCAGCGCTGAGAGCGGCGGAGACCTGGGTTACTTCTCTTCAGGGGATATGTTACCGGAGTTCGAACAAGCCGCTTTCACTCTAGTCCCTGGAGAAATCAGCGACGTCGTGGAAACGAACTACGGGTATCACATCATCAAATGTGAGGATCGCCGCAATGAACAAACGCGTGTCCGGCATATTCTCATCGCTCTGTCTACCACAGAGCAGGATGAGCAAAGAATTATCGACCAGCTCAACGAGCTTCGAGACCGCGCCTCGAGGGGGGAAGAGTTCGCCGCTCTGGTGGAGCAATACTCTCAGGATCCCTATTCCAAGGAAAAAGGCGGAGATTTAGGGTGGCTCCCTCTGGATCAGCTAAATCCTCAATTCCTCTCGGTGGTGGACACCCTGAGTGTGGGCAATATCAGCGAGCCCCTCAAAACAAGTTCTGGTTATCACTTACTGAAAGTCATCGATCGTGTCGCCAAAAGACGCGCTAACTTGGAGGACGATTGGGACGCTCTGAGGGAGCTGACCAGGCAGAGGAAGATCTCCGACAAACTGAGGGTGTGGCTTAACGAGCTAAGAGAGGAGATCTATGTAGATATTCGCCTTGAGGGGTGAGCGTGCGCTTGGACCTCTTTCTCACTAAAAGCCGACTCATCAAGCGGCGTACGTTGGCCAAGGCGGCATGCGAGAAAGGGATTGTCCGGGTAGATGGTCAGCGAGCCAAAGCGGGCAGAGAGATATTACCAGGACAGAGGATCTCCATCGACTTTACCAGCCGCCTATTGGAGGTGGAAATTCTCCGGCTTCCCCGGGGAAATGTCTCAAAAAGGGAGGCTCGTGAACTTTACGCGGTCCTTCGCGAGACACGAAAGGAACCAGAACTTTTTTAAGGCCAGCGCGAGGCTGGCCTTTTTGGCTTCTGGGAGATGCTCTTTTTTTCTTGCCATCTTCTCCCAGGAATGATACTTTCTAGGTGGATATTGGGCCCAACGCCAGAGGCGAGTATGTTTAGACCAACCATCGGCATTACCATGGGTGACCCCGCTGGCATCGGGCCTGAGGTGATCGTCAAGGCACTGAACAAGGTCGAGCTCCATAGTCTGTGCCGTCCCGTGGTCCTCGGGGCATCGTCCGTTATACGACGGGCAGGTGGCAAACGGTTCTCCATCATCGACTGTGCAAAAGTTGACCTGAGAAGAATCTGTCCTGGTAAAGTCTCTGGAGAGGCGGGACGTGCGGCGGGAGAAGCCATCCGCGTCGCAACTCAGATGGCTCTGGACGGCCAGCTGGATGCCGTGGTCACTGCACCTGTCTGCAAACAATCCCTCCATCTGGGAGGCCACCCGTATCCAGGGCAAACGGAATTTCTGGCACACCTTACCGAGACCAAGCGGTTCGCCATGATGCTGGTGGCTGGGGATCTCCGGGTGGTGCTGGTTACCACCCATCTTCCCCTCTCGCAAGTCTGCAAGGCTATCTCCAAAGCTCGAGTGCGGGACATCATCCAGCTGGCCCATTCAAGTCTCACGGAGCACTTTGGAATCCGACGCCCGAAGGTAGGTGTGTGCGCTCTGAATCCCCATGCTGGCGATGGAGGAATATTCGGGGACGAGGAGAAAAAGACCATTGCCCCAGCCATACGTGAGGCCTCCCGTCAAGGCATCTTGGCACAGGGGCCATTCCCCGCCGATACTCTCTTCGCCCCTCATATGAGAGGAATGTTCGACGTCATCGTGGCCATGTATCATGACCAAGGTCTGATCCCCATCAAGATGGGTGGCTTCGGATCGGCGGTGAACATCACTCTGGGACTGCCCATCATCAGGACCTCTCCCGACCACGGCACAGCCTTCGAGATTGCCGGTAAAGGCAAGGCCAATCCCGATAGCATGATCAGGGCTGTTCGCATGGCGGTTAAACTGGCCGACACGGGTGGAAAACGAGCCGCATAAAGACCATCTGCGGCACAAAACCAGAAACAGCCTATGAAAGAAGACGGGGTCATACTAGAAGTCTCTGGTGTCAGCAAGATCTACGACCGTAAATGGGTAGCCCTGCGAGATCTAAATTTCCACGTAAGGCGCGGCGAGTTCGTCCTGTTGGTGGGATCCTGTGGGGCGGGAAAGACCACCCTTATGCGGCTGATCACCCGCGAGGAGTCAGCGACTGCAGGGACTATCCGGGTAGCCGGTGAGGATGTGAGCACCATGGACCGCAGAGACATTTTTCGACTTCGGCGCAAGTTAGGCCTGGTCTTTCAGGATGGCAAATTGTTGAAAGACAGAACCACCTTCGAGAACATCGCCTTCGCCCTGAAGGTCACCGGAGCGAGGAAAAAGGAAATCAGTAAAAAAGTGATGAGAGCCTTGACCATGGTGGGGTTGGCCCACAAGTCTAGCTGTCTACCAGGCCAGCTGTCCGCGGGAGAGCAACAGCGAGTGGTCATTGCCCGAGCCCTGGCGAATAAGCCGATCTTGCTTCTGGCCGATGAGCCCACGGGAAATCTCGATTCGGAGGTCTCCTCTGGGATTCTGGACCTTTTCGGGAAGATCAACCGCTTCGGGACCGCCATCTTGCTAGCCACACATGATGCCAATCTCGCCAAGGGGTTTCCCCATAGGCGGATAGAGCTCGTAGACGGGCAAATCTCGTGAGGATCGGCATGTTCGTCTACGCCCTCAAAGAGGCTTTCTCCACCATGCAGCGGGCCAAGCTCACCAGCTGCGCCGCCACGATCACACTGACCGTCTGCTTGTTCCTGTTGGGCCTCTTTATGATGGCCTACGTGAACACAAACGGAATATTGGCCAACATCAGAGAGCGAGTTCAGATCGAGGCGTTTCTGAGCGACCAGGTAGATCAAAAGGGCGCGCTTGCTCTAGCTGACAGCATCCGGTCCTTTCCCCCGGTAAAGACTGTATCTTACGTGAACAAAACAATGGCCCTGGATGCCTTTCGCCAGCATTTTGGCGACGAGGCCCTCCAGGTGTTGGAGGTTAATCCTCTCCCCGCATCGCTGAAGATCGAGTTTCAGGAGAAAGACCGTACCTTCTCTCGAGTGAAAGAGATGGCCCCATTGGTGGCGAATCTTCCCGGCGTTGTGGAGGTAGAGTACGGTCAGCAGTGGCTTTCCAAGCTAGATCGTCTCCTTTCCACGGTGGGCGCCATGACTCTGATTCTTGGCGTGATTCTGGCCTCCAGTTCCGTATTAGTAGTTGCCGCGACCATCAGACTGGCCTTTCACATGCGCAAGGAAGCGGTGGAGATCATGAAACTGGTCGGAGCCGCCCCAGGATTTATCGCTCGCCCCTTTATTTTGGAGGGGGCCATTTATGGCTTTCTGGGAGCTTTGTTCGGGCTCATTCTGCTGGGTTTACTGTATACCGTTCTATCATCTCGTATGGCTGGCGCTTTTTTCCTGACGCCGGCTCTTCTGGTCGGCCTGCTAATTTTTGGCACTTTATTGGGCAGCTTGGGAAGTATTGTCTCGTTAAGGACGTTGCGGCGCTGAGATGGCATCGCGAAACGAACCTGGCAAATCAGCATATCCCTAAAGGGGTTCTCGATGAAGGACTCGTGATATAATTTGGGGTCCCGCACAGAGCTGAAAACGACCAGCAATGGGCGGTATCGTCGCAGGAGGCAACCCCATGAAAAACGAGGAAAAAAAGAGGAAAGCATTAAAGGACGTGATCAAAGAGCTTCACTACGGGAAGTCCCCCCAAGAAATTAAAGAAAAATTCAAGCAAATACTGGTCAGTATCAGCCCCGAGGAGATCGCACAAATCGAAGAGAAGCTCATCGAAGAGGGGTTGCCTCGGGAAGAGATTCGGAGGCTCTGCGACGTTCATCTAGCCGTTTTCCAAGAGTCCCTTGATAAGCAAAAAATGGACGTGGAAGACGGACATCCCCTGCACACTTTTATGGAGGAGCACAAGATCTTCCTGCAAGATACTGAGGAGTTGAAGGAGATAGTACAAAATTTGAAGCCCGCTGACAGTCCTAAGTCCGCCCAGGAAAATCTGCTGCGGTTGGCCGATACCGCTCAGCACCTGGCCGAAAAGGAAAGCCACAATGTGCGGGAGGAGAACGTCCTTTTCCCGTTTCTCGAAAAACACGGCATCACCGAGCCTCCCACAATTATGTGGACGGAGCACAACGAGATGCGAGAGAAGATGAAAGAGCTTTCGGGAATTATCCATTCTTCTCACGATACAGCCTGGGCACAATTTGTGAGCCAGCTGGAAACCATTGTCAATGAGATCAGCGATGCATTATCGAGTCACATCTACAAGGAAAATAACATCCTCTATCCGGCAGCCCTCAGCGCTATCTCCAAAGAAGAATGGCCAATGATCCGAAGTGAATGCGACCAGCTGGGCTATTCCGTTTTCACGCCTGCATATATGATACCCGGCGCAGAGCTGGCGCAAGAAGAAGCATCGGCTATACCCCAGGGGCAGGTACCAATAGAACCGGGCGCGCTGTCTCTCGAAGAGCTGGAGGCTATTCTCAACGCCCTTCCTGTAGACATCTCTTTTGTTGACAATGAGGACCGCGTTCGATATTTTAACCAACCCAAGGAGCGAATTTTCCCCCGAACAAAAGCGGTCATTGGGCGCTCAGTTCAGAAATGCCATCCTCAGAAGAGCGTTCATTTGGTGAACCAGATCCTCGATGACTTCAGAAATGGGCGCAGAGACGTGGCTGAATTCTGGATTCAGATGGGAGAACGCCTGGTACACATTCGTTACTATCCCCTTCGGGACAAAAACGGTGAATACATGGGCTGTTTAGAGGTCACCCAGGACATCACCGACATCAAGAAGATCGAGGGGGAGAAGAGGCTGTTGTGATGGGTGGATAAAAAAAGCAAGCTCCGGACTCGGGATCACATTCGCTGGGGGCTGTCATCCTTGCAGACGACCTGAGAGTGCTCCCGTGCAAACCTGCATTCTAAAAACATCGAATCAGTAACGCTTTGTCAAGTTCTTTTTAAAGAGAGGTGGACGGTATGAAACTAAACGTCAAAGCGTTAGCGCTGACCAGTGGAATAATCTGGGGTGTCGGACTTTTTATCCTCACTTGGTGGATTATTGCCTTTAGTGGGTCAACAAATGAGACCACAATGATCGGCCGCGTTTATCTCGGCTATCGGATTAGTCCATTAGGCAGCCTTATAGGATTGGTTTGGGCACTTGTGGACGGTCTTATCTGTGGGGCGATTTTCGCCTGGTTATATAATCTCATCGCCACACGCACTGCAGGCACTAAATGAGAGAATATGTCCACGCATTGGAGGAAGACTATTAAGACAACACGCTCTGGTAGAACAGGCGTCTCGCCTGTTCAAACCTTCACTAGTAAAAAGCTCACGTTTCCTTATTGGCAGGGCGCTGGTCAAGTTTTTAGCTTACACTAATTGAAAAACTATGCTCAGCAAACTTCTCCCCATATTCCTGGCTCTGCTCCTGATTGCGCCCATTTCTCTCGGAGACGACTCCTTTGATGCGCAGATTCGGGGCAAGGAGAACGAGCTTGATCTTCTCAGGCAGGAGCTCGCAGAGAAACGAGCCGCTCAGAAGAAACTGACGGGCAAGGAAAAGAGCGTTCTTTCGGAGATCAACGACCTTGAGGGGCGCGTCGATCTGACCGAGAAGCTCCTGGCTAAGCTCAAGAAGAAAAGGGAGGCCTGTCAGAAAGAAGTCACTTCCCTGCAGGCTGATCTTCACAGTGCCGAAAAAAGGGCCGCTGCACGCCAGGACCTGTTGGCTCGGCGAATACGCCACATGTACATGCACGGTCGCCTGGCGGAACTGGAGGTTTTCCTCTCGGCTGAATCCTTACCTGATCTTGCCAGCAGAGCCCACCACTATCGTCAGCTGACCGATCATGATCGGCAATTGATTTGTCAGGCCCAGGCAGATCAGCTGGCCATCGCCGAGAACAAATCATCCTTGGAAAAACAACTACAAGAAACCCGCCGGCTGGAGGAGGAGAAGGAACGGGAAGAGCGAAACCTCAAAACGGAAAAAGTCAGAAGACACAAGCTTCTTCAGGATGTCAGGAGCAAAAAAGCCGTCTATGAACAGGCCATCCGTGAGATGGAGGAAAGCGCTCGGCAGATCCAAGCCATCATCGACCATCTGGAGCGCCAGCGAAGAGAGGCTGCTTCGATGGAGCTTGTGCCTCCTGAGTTTCGGCAAAAAGCGGGGCTTTTTCAAAGATCTAAGGGCTCATTGCCCTGGCCCCTCCAGGGTAAGGTGATCGCGAAGTTCGGCAAACGCACCCACCCAAAGTATAAGACGGTGACCTTCAACAAAGGCATCGATATCCAAGCCCCATACGGCGCTGAGATCCGCGCCGTAGCAGCCGGAAGGGCCATCTATATAGGCTGGCTGCGGGGCTATGGCAAATTTCTGATCCTCGACCACCAGCTGGGCTACTACACCCTTTACGCCCATACCTCTGAGATTCTCATCGAGGAGGGAGATATCGTCGATACAGGGACGGTCATCGCCCGAGTGGGGGAGACTGGTTCCTTAGAGGGGTCTAAATTGCATTTCGAGATTCGTCACCAAAAGGATCATCTGGATCCCCGGGACTGGCTGGAATAATAACTAGGGGGTCAATGTGTCTTTCGACACTATCGTCGGCCAAAAAAATCCCAAAAGCATCCTCGCGGGAGCCCTTGAGCGAGGAACCGTCGCCTCCTCATACCTCTTTTATGGCCCCCGAGGCGTCGGAAAACTAGCCTTGGCCGTGGAATTGGCCAAAGCCGTTAACTGCCAGAAGGATGGACCGAAACCGTGCAACAGTTGCTCTGCCTGCCGAAGGATTGGGGAATTGAATTATCCGGATGTCTCCTTGATCTTGCCCACCCCGAAAAAAATCAAGCCAGAGGATCACCAGGAGACGCTCCGGCAGCTGGCGGCAAATCTCTATCACATGCCTCGTTTAAAGGAAAGCGCCGCTATACACATCGAAACCATCCGAAAAATCCAAACAGAAGCAGGCTACAAAACCTATGAGGGCAAAAGGAAAGTTTTCATCCTGGCCGACGCCGACAAGCTGATCCTTGCCGCAGCCAACGCCATGCTGAAGATCCTGGAGGAACCGCCTCCCCATGTTCTGTTCATCCTGACGACGACTCGGTCCAGCAAGCTGCCCGCCACCATTTTATCACGATGTCAGCAGATACGCTTTTCTAGGCTTTCCGAGGCGGAGGTGGAATACGCCCTGAAGAAAACCCAGAATGTGGCTTCTGACCGAAAACGCCTGGTGAGCAAGCTTGCCCAGGGCGATCTGGACCTCGCCTGGGAGCTCCTCCAGGAAGACATCAACCAGTGGCGCTCCTCAACTCTGAACGCCCTTACTAAGGCTTTATCCTGCAACCCAATTTCTCTCATCAAGCTGGCAGAGAGTTTGGGAAGATTGCGCAGTCGCTCGGTCAGCGAAGAGAACTTGGATATGCTGCAGATTTGGTATCGAGATCTCCTGCTCCTCCTGGAGGGTAAAGAGGAGTTCCTGATTAACGAAGATCTGAAGCCTCAGCTTGAAGAAATGGCACGCCAATACGATTGGGAAGGTGTTCAGCGTTCCCTGGGCTTCATTCAGGAAACTCGAAAAGCTCTGGCTGCGAACGTGAACCTCGAGCTTGCTTGGTTGGTCCTTTTCTTCAAGTTGAGGCGACAACGGCGAGTTTCAACCTGAACCTCGCTATTTGTTCCGGCAATCGGAGAACGAGAAAGATGAATGAGCTGTTTGAAATAGCCTTTAAAGGTAACCGGAAGGCCATCTACGTTAACTCCCTGTCCCTACCGTTGAAGATCGGCGATTATGTCATCGTCTCTACAGAGCGAGGTGAACACATCGGAGAGGTACAACAAAAAGCCGATCCCGGGCGTGCTGAGGAGCAGAACAAGTCTTTGCCTCAGATATTGCGTCGGGCCACGCCTGAAGAAGTCCAACGCCTTGGCGGCCTCCACAAGAAGGAGGAGGAGGCTTACAACCTATGTTTACAGAAGATTGCCGAAAGAGATCTGCCCATGAAGCTGGTGGATGTGGAATACCAATTCGATGGGAACAAAATCACCTTCTTTTTCACCGCTGAAAAGCGGGTGGACTTTCGGGAGCTGGTCAAGGACCTGGCCGCCCAGTATAAGACTCGCATCGAGCTTCGTCAAATTGGTGTTCGAGATGAAGCTCGTCGCATTGGCGGCTTCGGTATTTGCGGACGAAAACTCTGCTGCACCACCTTTATCTCAGACTTTGAGCCTATCACCACACAGCTGGCCAAGGACCAGCATCTGTCTCTGAGCCCGACGAAAATTTCTGGTGCTTGCGGACGACTCATGTGCTGTCTGCTTTTTGAGGAGCAATTCTATAAAGAGGCTTTGAAGAAATTCCCCAAGCCCGGCTCCAAAATTAACACCGAAAAGGGACCCGGCATTGTGGACAGAATCGATATCTTTGGGGAGCAAGTCTGTGTGGTCTATGAGGATGGTCTAGAGGAAACGGTACACCTCTCTGAGATCACCAAAAAACAAAAAACCCGCAGGAGTCTTCTCCCCAAACGAGAAACGTAGAAGAAATTTGGCGGCTTCCACCGCTGATATCGCCTTCATCTCCAGAAGAATTACGACAAAGAGGAAACGGCGTGTCCAGTTTTAAACGAATCCTCGTGACCAGCGCGCTTCCTTACGCTAATGGCCCCATCCATCTGGGCCATTTAGCCGGCTGCTATCTTCCCGCCGATATCTACACCAGATACCAGCGCCATCGCGGCCAGGACATCATCCACATCTGTGGGACGGATGAAAACGGTGTTCCCATCACCATCCGGGCGGAGAAAGAGGGTGTTAGCCCCCAGGAGATTGTCGATCGCTATCATGGGAACATCGCCGAGAGCTTCCAGAAAATCGGCATCAGCTTCGATAACTTCTCCAGGACCTCTTTGCCCGTCCACCATCATATGGCTCAAGATTTCTTCCTCAAGATCAATGAGCAGGGCTATATCGAGCCCCGTACCGTCAAGCAGCTGTATTGTGATCATTGTGAACTCTTTCTAGCCGACCGATATGTCGAGGGCACCTGCCCCAACTGTGGTACGCCCGGAGCTCACGGAGATCAGTGCGATTATTGCTCCCATTTGCTAGAGCCCACCGCCCTGGTGGAACCTGTCTGTAAGATCTGCGGGGGAAGACCCAGAGTACGGGAGACGAAACACTGGTTCTTCCTCCTGGACGCCTTCCAGGAGCGTCTACAAACATGGCTGGACACCAAGACCCACTGGAAGTCTAACGTCAAAGAATTCTGTAAGGGGTGGCTCAATAAAGGACTGAAGCCCAGAGCCATCACCAGAGATCTCCAATGGGGAGTGCCTGTTCCTCTGGAAGAGGCGAAGAGCAAGGTGCTCTACGTCTGGTTCGACGCGCCCATTGGTTATATCTCTTCTACCATCGAATGGGCCCAGAAGCGAGGTCAGCCCGATCTGTGGAAGGCCTATTGGCTCGATCCAGAAACCCGCCTGATTCACTTCATCGGCAAGGACAACATCGCCTTCCATGCTTTGATCTGGCCGGCCACCATCATGGCATACGGAGAGTATATCCTCCCCGCAGAGATCCCGGCCAATGAGTTCCTGAACCTGGGCGGTAAAAAGCTTTCCGTCAGCAAGGAATGGGCCGTGTGGCTGCCCGATTATCTGGAGAACTTCTCACCCGATCCTCTGCGGTACTGTCTGGCAGCCAACCTGCCAGAGAACAGGGATGCGGATTTCACATGGAAGGATTTCCAGACCAGGAACAACGCCGATCTGGCCGACGTCCTGGGCAACTTCATCAATAGGACTCTCACCTTCCTGAGGAAGTATTTCGATGACCGCATCCCCAAGCCGGGGAGCTTCAAAGGACAGGATGAGGAGGTCGTCGCTGCCATCAAGGGGGCACCGGCGGCCATCGGCGATCTCATCGAGACCTTTCAAATTAAGAATGCCAGCCAGGAGAGCATCAACCTGGCCCGCCTGGGCAACAAGTACTTCAACGACCAGGAGCCCTGGAGAACCCGCAAAGAAAATCCTCGGCGCTGCGCCACCACTCTGTACCTGTGCGCCCAGCTGCTCTCGTCCTTGAGCATCATCTTAGAGCCATTCCTGCCCTTCTCCGCGGAGAAGCTGCGGAAAATGCTGAACCAGGAGGATTCTCTGTCCAGTCTTGATTGGAATCAGGGCGGACAGCTTCGCCTGCAGCCCGAACACCATATTGGATCTTTGGAGATCTTGTTTCCCAAAATCGAGGACCAGATCATAGCCCGACAGATAGAACACCTGAATCAAGATGCGCATCCCTCGGCCGAATCGTGATCCCCACCACCAGACCTATGCTCATCGACTCGCATGCCCACTTGGATTTCTCCCAATTTAAACCTGATCGAGATAGGGTCATCGGTCGTGCTTGGGACGCGGGAGTGTCCAAAATCATCAACGCGGGCACGGATCTGGCTTCCAGCGAGAAGTCGCTTGCTTTAGCCCAACGCTATCCAGCAATTTATGCCACCGTGGGCATCCACCCCCACGATGCCAAAACGCTCACCCCTAAAACCCTGAAGCGTCTGTCCAAATTGGCCGCCAACGAGAACGTGGTGGCCATCGGGGAGATCGGCCTGGACTTCTACCGGGATCTCTCTCCCCGCGATCTGCAGCGGTCAGCCTTCCGCCAGCAGATCCGTCTGTCCATTGAGTTGGGCTTGCCCGTTGTGGTCCACGACCGTGATGCACACACTGAGGTTTTACGGATCTTGCGCCAGGAGAGGGCCCACAGAGTGGGCGGGGTACTTCATTGTTTCTCCGGGGATCTCACAATGGCTCGTGAGGGTCTGGAAATGGGTTTTCTGATCTCCTTCGCGGGACCCATCACCTACGGGGGTGAGAAGAAAAAGGCCATCGCTGGAAAGATTCCGCTGGAAAGCATTCTGGTGGAAACCGACTGTCCTTTTCTGACTCCCGTTCCCCGGCGAGGCGAGAGAAACGAACCAGCCTATGTCCAATATGTGGCGGAGAAAATCGCGGAGATCCGGGGAATATCCTTCGAGGAGGTGGCAGAAGTTACCAGTAAAAACGCGGCGAGGGTATTTGGGCTGAAGATATCGTAGAAAAACATGTGTGTCGGTTGTCGGTGTCGAAGCTGGTGACGTGTGTCGATGAGCGTCTTGCGTTGGGCGTCGTGATCATCAACCATCACTCGGTGCTACAGCTGCTTTGTGCCGCCTGCTGTCCTGATGGCTGAGATTCTTCGGGCCCCCATTGATTAGCTCAGGAGTTTGGCTCACGACGGGCCCTCAGAATGACAGACAAAGTAAGGTTGGGATCCGAAAATCGTCACGAAGGCATAAAGAAAACAATCACCTCTAATAAGACATGTCATTCTGAGTCCTTCGTTTCACTCAGAGCTTGTCCTGAATGAAATGAAGGAACAGGCTCCGCGAAGAATCTCAGGCAGAAATTTAAAGGTAGAGGGGATGAAAATTTGAGACCTGGTAGGTTGGATTTCCGAACATAATCCTACCTTTAGGTGGCGTCGGGTCACCTGACCCGACGCCCTGTAAGGACAGAAAATGCGCCGTCGGATGTAGTCACCCGACGGCACGAAACATGATAACATCCCCAGCGACCAATGGGGAAAACAGATGACATAAGAGATGAGGAGGAAAACCATGCAGGAAAGTGAATCACAAGAGCAACGCAAACCCATTGCTGCATTTGTTCTCTCCCTGATAGCTGGTCTCTGGATGTTGGCTGGCCGAGGCATGATGGCTGGCGCCGGTTGGAATATGTTCATGAGAGGCCCCTGGCCATGGCGACACCCCATGATGAGGGGCGCAGGAGATGTCCTTCCCTCCCTCTGGTTGTGGCCCTGGCTTGGTGTCATCGCGGGGATTATCGTTTTGCTGGGTGCCGCGATGATCTACAGCAAACCGGCGAAAGCACAAGGCTGGGGAATGGCGATCTTAATCTCCTCAGCGATCAGCCTTATCGCTGGCATGGGCGGGTTTTTAGCTGGCGTGCTCGGCATCATAGGAGGGGCGCTGGCCATTGCCTGGCGACCGTGAAGAGACGATACGCGCATCGAAACCGACAAACGAGCTTCAAGCATCGCTTTTTAAGGTAGGTGTCCAGGGGCCTGGGACAGTCACCACGCTCCTTGTGGATGTTATCATCCACAAGGAAGTTCAGGTGCGATGCTGGGGATGATAACATCCCCAGCGAGCATCGGTTTTTAAAACTCGGCGTTGAGGGGCCTAGGACAAGCCCTGTGCATGGCTGCTTTGGGTGACCTGCTGTCCTTATGGCTGAGATTCTTCGAGCTTTGTGAGCTAATACGGCTTTGGCTCACAATGCGCCCTCAGAATAAAAGAAAAGTACTGTTGGGCTCCGAAAATCTTTAGAGAAGCGTAAAGAAAAAAATAACCCCTGACAAAACGTGTCATTCTGAGCGCAGCGAAGAATCTCAGGCGCTAATTTAAAAGGAGAGTAGCCAAAAACGGAGATTCTTCAACGCTTACGCGCCCTCGGAATGACAAAAATGTCTAGCTTGCTTCCAAAGTCCTGTTTTCCAGTGAAAACGAGATGCCTGCCCCCCCGCTTTCGCGGGGACAGGCTGCGCAGGCATGACAAAAAAAACAACATCAATTCCCGGACCCCTGGTCCCGGGCTCCGGATCCTGGTTTTTTCACGATTCACGAAAAAATGAACGTCAAATACACAAAAGCCCTCCTCCGCGCCCACGGGTTACGTCCCAACAAGAGGCTGGGCCAGCATTTCCTGGTGGATCCAACCGCCGCCGAGAAGATTGTCGCCGCAGCTCAGATTAAACCCGATGAAACGGTCCTGGAGGTAGGCCCGGGGCTGGGGGCATTGACTCGGATCTTGCTCCAACACGCTCGCCAAGTGATCGCTGTGGAGGTGGATGAGCGCCTTTGTGCCATCTTGATTGGGGAGCTCAGAGACCAGCCCGCATTTCGGCTCATCAACGAGGACTTCCTGGACCTGGATCTTCACGGTCTGGCTCAGCAGGCCGGAGAGGACGGGCTGAAGATCGTCGGAAACCTACCATATCACATCACCGGCCAATCGGTGAGAATGATCCTGGACCATATGCACTTACTTCGCGGAGCTGTGATCACCGTCCAACGCGAAGTGGCCAACAGGATCGTGGCCAGTCCTGGGGGGAAGACCTACGGCGTTCTGTCGGTGGCCGCCCAATATCTCTCCCGCCCGAAGCTGCTCCTGCATCTTGGAAAGGAGGCCTTCTACCCTCAGCCACAGATCGCATCGACGGTGGTGACTCTCGTCCCACGGCTCGAGCCACCCATTCGTGTAAACGACGAGGCCTTTTTCTTCACCGTGGTCAGGGCTCTTTTCGGCCACCGGAGAAAGATGGCCCGAAACGCGCTGCGGACACATCCCCATATCCGCCTGAAAAACGACGATTTGGGAGAACTGTTCAGGCGAACACAGATAGATCTGGGGCGGCGCGCCGAAACCATGAGCCTGGAAGAGCTGGGGCTACTCTGCAACGTCCTGGGGAAGTTGCGACATGTTTAAAGCCTTGACACTTATCCTATCTCTTCTCTTTCTAATGGGGGCGGCGATTCCCTCGCGGTCCTCGGAATATGGCCTGACCTTCAACCGGGATAACAGAACCTACCGATGGAACAATTTCATCCGCTACTCCAGTCCGGAGGCCCGGCGTATCCATGTGCGCGCCTCTGGGGATCTGGCTAAAACTCTGATCAAGAGGGCCAGCGGATCATCGGGATCCGACCGCTGGCGCGATAACTACAGCCTATCATCGGGTTTCGACTACCGACTTAACGCCTGGTCCGCCATCGGCATGGACCTCTCCGGCGAGCAGAATGAGGTGAACAAGGGGGAGATCATCACTCGCATGGGCCACATCACCTCCTTCCTCACACTGGACCCGCGACCGGGCGTACACTTGGAGGGCACTGTGGGTGGAAAGATCGATCAAAAAGAGCAGTCCAATCTGGATAGCAAGGAGGAGGGCTTGACGTATGGCTTCTCCGGCTCCTGGCGATCGTCCCTTCCAAAAACTCAAACCACGTTGAAGGCGTCACTTTCCGGCGACAAGCTGAGCGCAGGACATAGCTCTGTTCAACAGCTCATGGCTTCGGTGAAGCGACGGCTTTTCGGGGGCAGCCAGATCACCCTCTCCTTCGACGACCAAGAACAGGGCCGCACGAACCTCTTTGGACCCGCCGAGGCCGCGGTTCTGAAAAGACAGGATCGCATCAATCGTAGCCTCACCTTCAAAGTGGAGCTGCCTCTCCCGCGGGATCACACATTCAACCTATCTTTGTCCTCCACGGACCGTAGGATTGAGTATAGCCTGCCCGAGGGACCAGACCGGCAGGTGGCTCAGCAAAACAGTCGAAAGAATGTGCACCGCCTTTCCGCCCAGGTAGTGGGGCGTCCAGCAAAGCGGCTCACTTTTTCAAGTGATTTTGCCCTGGAGGAGGGGAAAAACGACTTCGGGCGAGACATCAACGACGAGGATCTGGATGAGATCTCACTGAGTGCGAGCGTTGACGCAGCGCTGTCGTCGCGGGATTCTCTGGTATTCTCGGGGCACGTGGCCCGCACATCCTATGACGTCCCCCATCCTGACAACTACAACGACCGCGACAGCTTTCGCAGCGCCCTAAAGATCGGCTACCATCACACCTTCAGTGCGGCCCTCCAGCTGATAGCGGAGGGCACGGTGAACCTCACTCATCTGGTTTACCTGCGCAGCCAGCGCTCGGCCAACAACAACTGGGTGCGTCTTTACGCACTGTACCCGACGCTGCATATTCGACCCTGGGAAAACCTGCTCATCCAGCAGCGCTTCAGCATTTCCGCCAACTACACGGAATATGACTTCGAGGACCTTTTCACCGATATCAAGAGCAATATATTTCGTCAGGCGAAAACCACCACGGACCTGTCCTACCATCTGGGCGAGGAGATAAACTTGAACTTCAGCTATACCTATCGAACGGAGGACTTCGGACGTCTGGTGCGAGAAGGCGGTTGGATGGAGATCCTCTCATGGGATAAATCACTCCAGAACATAGAGTTTTCCGTCACCTACCCTCTGATCTCGCGGGTCATCATCACCCCCAGCCTGAGCTACGGGCATCGCCGGGAATACCAGCACAGCCGAGGAGAACGGAATTTCAAGTCCCGCCTTATATCAAAGCGCGTTGGCTTAACCGGCAGGTACAAGTTGCCGCCCAATAATGATATGATCTTCTCCATAAGCCGATCAAGAGAGAATGTCTCGGGACTTCCAGATAGGACATTCGACCGCCTACAACTGAGCTTTCAACATGCTTTCTGATGGAGATCTCTATGAGAAAACTCCGGGCTTTAGTGTTGATTCTTTTCCTTTTAGGTTGCGAAAACCCCTTCGCCACTCGCTCGGCTGAGCCACCCAGCATCCGTAGGGGAACCTGGGAGGATCCCTCCTTTTACGACGCCGTTCTGCGCAACCTGCAGAATTCCTACAATGAGCAGATCATTGATAACTTCACCGATTCCATCTCCGAGGATTTTCTGTTTGCCCCTGACCCAGCAGATGATGTGGAGTATCCTGGAATCTTCGAGGACTGGGGCTTTGAAGAAGAGCGCGATGTGACTCGCTCCATCTTCTCCTCCGGTACGGGCGCCTTCATCCAACTGGCCTTACTGGACACCACCATGGAGGTCTCTTTCTACGCCTCAGGGGATACCGTCAGGGCCGAGGTGATTTACGACCTATCCGTAGATCAGGATAAGGTCTCCGCGCCCAAGCACCTAGCAGGAAGGGTCGTTTTCTACATCTCCGAGAAATTTGGGGGAATCTGGGAGATATATCGCTGGGAGGATTCTAAGGCGGATTTTCCCGACAGCAGCAGCTGGGGGAAGCTGAAGGCGGTGTTCGCCAGCGGATGAAGATGAGAAGTGCGCTGGTAACCTCTCAGCTGGTTCCCTCTCCTTTCAGCTGACGAACCTTTTTGCGGACATCATCTATAAAAAGATATCGCGGATAATCAGAAAGAAGCCGCTCATACGCCTTGATGGCCATCGGGATGTCTTGCAGCCGACGCTCGTATATCGCTCCGATATGCCGTTGAGCCTCGGGACAAAGACGGCTTTTCGGATAAGAGGTCTTCAATTTCTTCAGATCTGCCAAAGCTTCCTGATGATGGCCGATCTGCTCTCTCATGGAGGCCATCTGCATGATGATGTTGGCTCCCAGAGCAGTCGCGGGAAACCGATCCAGAGCGCTTTGATAGGCCGACAAGGCCTCTTGGTAGTGCCGTTGAAATCCAAGGCGCATGGCTTGAACATACGCCTCCAACGGCTCCTGCCCTTCGATGAGCCCTTGGTCTAAAAACGTGGAGTAGATCAGGGCATCGTTGACGAAGAAGCCCTGGGGATATTCCCTCACTAGTTTGTCGAACCCCGCCTTTGCTTCCAGGAAACTACCCTCAAGAAGAGACAGCTCTGCCAACTTATAGGCTGCCTTTTCCCGCACATCTTCCGGGTCTTGACCCTGGGCTAGGCGCTGATACTCAGCCTGAGCCTCCTTCAGTTCTCCTTTGACCGCCAGACAATCTCCAATGCGAAAGGCCGCATCGACGCTCCGCGGACCCTTCCTAACCTCCTTAACCAGAGCCCGATAGATGGCCAGTGCGCTCTCTACATCGTTGAGATAGAGAAAGTGGATTTCTCCCATGGCATACAAAGCCTCCGCGGACTCGAAACTGGTAAAATGTCTATGGACCAGCTCCTCATAGGCAAGCAAGGCCTGCTCGTGTTGCTCCATGACGACCAGATTGTGACCCATCTCCAATCGAGCCCTGCGCTCCGATGGCGTGTCTGGATAGCGAGCCACCACCTCCCGACATGCCTTTATGGCAGCGCTGTAGAAACCTAAATCTGAACACATCTTGACAAAATCCATCAGGATCTCACCCTTGGTGTCTTTCTCCCCATCGTTGAGAATTAAAAACTGCTGGTACGCCTGATCTGGCTTTCCGCGCCTGATGAGATGGTGGCCCAATAGATAGCGAAAGACCGTCTTCTCTGGCTTTGCCAGCACAGACGACATTAGGGCTTCCTCAACCATCTCTTCAGCAATCTTGCCTTTAGGGAACTGAGCCAGGCGAGTGTTCACGTAGCTGAGGCGCCGTACGTCCTGATTAAGCCAGACAAGGTACTCTTTGGTTGCCCCCCCATAGTCCGCCTGCAGTTCGTAGATGTGAGCCAAGCGTTCGGCAAACAGAGCGTTGTCGTTCAAAGCCCTCCGCCCTCTCAAGAAGATCTCCTCAGCTTCGGTCAACATTCCTCTCTCCCAAAAGGCGCTGCCCACCAGAAGATAAGAGTCTTCCTTCTGGGGAGCTATCGCGACCGCTTTTCGCCAGACCTCTCTGGCCTCCTGCAACCGATTAGAAAGAAAAAACGCCTCACCCAAGGCTAAGTGCACGTTGAAATCCCCAGGGTCCTTCTTTAACCTCTGGTTTAGAAACTCGATAAGCTCCGGATAGCGTTTCAGCTCCTTATAAATCCCCTGGATCCGGCCCAGAAGCTTTGAATCCTCCGGCTTATCTGTCAGAAGGCCCCGGTAGATTTTCAGGGCTTCCTCAAACCGTCCCTCCTTCTCATACCGCTCGGCCAACTGAATCTGGGGCATCAACTGCTCTTCAGCCGGGGCAGCTGTGCCTCCCAGCAGCAGGATGGCGGTCAGCAGAGGAATAATTCTCGGCAACGTCGTCTCCTTCTGGCTATTCGGTCTGAGATAAGGCCTGGAAGTATGCACGGATCAGGTCCTCATATGCCTTGGGATAATCCTCTGCCAGGGCTCGCAGCAGATCCCGCCGCAGCTGGCTTTGCACCTGGCCGAGGCTCTCAGACAATTCCGCCGGCCCGCGACGAACCACCACCTCCCCTGGCCGCGAGCGGCGACGTCGTGAGTAATCCCTCCGACGCACTGACTTTTGGGCATCGAGAAGACGAGAGAGTATCCTTTGTTGCCGGTCGATGGTCTGTTGGCTGACCTCATTTTGGGCCAAATCATCCACCACTTTCTTCATCTCCTCACCCAGCTTGTCCAAGCGGCCCAAGATCTCCGAGCGATCACCGAACTCCTTAAGCAGGTCATCGACGCTTCGCCGTACAGCCTCCTGCTCAGCAGCCAACCGGGCCATTTGAGCCCTCTGCTCCATGCTGTACTGGCCCTGCTGGCTCAATCCCATAGTCTGCTGGTTAATGGCCATCTGATTCGCGGTCATTCCCTGGAGCCCCTGCATCATGGCCTCCATTCCTCCCGACATACATGAAGAGCCCAGAGCATCCAGCGCTGAGATCAGCTCGCGGGCAGCCTCATTAAGTGCCACCATGGCGTTTTTCTCCTCATGTGCTGCCCCGGGTGCGTTCCTCTTTTCTAATCCCTCCACGGCTCGCCCCATATGGGATAGGGCGCGACCCAAGGCCATGCCAACCTGAGGAGAGATGAAGAATGTCTTCTGAGCAGCTTTATAAATGTCGTTGGCCACTCGCGTGGCGGCCTCCAGCAGGCTGAGCTGGCCTACCGCCAGATTGCCGAAAGTCGGGCTGTCGCGATCCTGTTTCTTCACTCGGGAGTGATGCAACTCCTGCTCCCGAGAGATTTCCAGCAGGTCCTGAACCGACATTCTGATGGCATCGGCAATCTCCTGGCTCATCCTTCTGCTCATCTGGTTCTGAAGCGACTGCAGATCATTACGAAGCCGGTCGAGCATCTGAGTGGCTTGCTCCTGGCTTCCCTGAGCTGACTGCCGACGACTGGCAAGCATCTCCTTCGCGGCTTGGCTCAATTGCTCCAGCAGTTCAGAGAGCTCCGGCCGCTCGGCCATCTCCCCAATCTCTTGCGCCGGCATCTCTGGGAATTGGCCCATGAGCTCAGAAAGGTCTCTCATCTCGTCGGGCAGGGTCTCTGCATCCTCCTTCAGATCCTGCTGTTCTCCGGCAAGTTCCTTCAGCTCATCTTCGGAGACCTCTCCTGTCTGTTCATGGATACGCTCCTGTCTCTGCAGCATCTCCTCTAGTTTCTTGACCATTGCGTCCATTCGCTGTTCCGCCTGGAACCTTTTAAGAATGGACAGAGTCCGGTCAAGTCGTTTGAGCAGATCTTCTTGCGTGAAGCTAAATCTGTCCATCTGCTGCTTCACCAACTCAGGATCCAGCTCCTGAAGAGCTTTCTGCAGCTCTTCCAGAGCTCTCCGCATTTCAGGGGTGGCCACCTCCTCCATCAACTCCCTGACCTGCTCCATCTTCTCCAAGATGTCCAGACTGGCCAGGCGTTTCTCCTGAATTCTGTGAAGCGTCAGGTCCATATCCTTCGCTACCTGAGCCAGCTCCTGGGCGATCTCCTGCTGTCGCTCCAGCGCCGTCTGCACATCCTTCTTCTGCTCCCAGCTCACCTGTTCTTCGTTCTCCAGCTCCCGGCGGATCTCATCGAGCTTTTCCTTCAGGGCCCGCTCCTCCTCCAGAATTTCTTCCAAATCCACAACCTGCAAAGCCTGCTCCTCCTGAACCTCTGCCAGAATCTCATGGATGGAGGGAAAGCGGACAGTAAATTTCTTGCTCTCGCCCTTTTTAGGCCCAGAGATGCTATCGTTGTCCCATATCTCTACATGGTAGATCACCAAGTCCTCTGGTATCAAGTCCAAGGAGGCCAGGTCCCATAAGTAATCGATTTCTGCCCTTGGTGTTTCGGGCTGTGAAAGGGGAAGAGCCAATTGCTTTTCGGGAAATTGTTCATCCTCGCGGATTTTCTGTTGAATCAACACCACCCCTGACAGGCCAAAGTCGTCCTGAGCCACCAGGGAGAGAGGCAGTTTCATCTCCTCTCCCAGGTCGACGTCTTGGCCTGGAAAGGTGATGTGAACGATGGGCAGCTCGTCCTCCACCGCCTCAATGCGATACTGAATGGGATTCCGGTTCTCGTTGCCGACATGGTCCATTAAATGGATGGCATATGTCCCGGATTTTCTCACCATTATCTGTCCCAGGGCTCTTCGGCCTGTCAGGGTGAGATCCAGCCTTTCGTCCCCATCAAGGGAAAGCCAGGCCTCTGTCAACTCCTTGTTGGCCTCCACCTCAAGCCGAACGGACGTGCCCACAACAGCCGAGACGTTGCCATCCTCCTCTATGACCTGCGGATCCAAGCGGGTGTAGGCCGGGTATTGATAGCGTAGGCGTAGCTTGACCACCCGGGGACGGTCGATAACGGTGATACGAAACTGGGGGCTTTGAGCATCGCCGGCGCCTACCTGGTAGAGAATGTCCCGCTTCACATCGGCGAAGAGATGCCTGAACTCTCGCTCCTCTTCACGGCGACAGCGCTCTTCCCTCCAACGGGCCTGGCCCTCCTTCCAGGAGATGTGGACGTCCCCGGGAATCTTTCCCTGGATCTGGGCGCGAATCATTACGTCTGAATTCCGGGTCACCTGGAGATCCCCTGGGCTCACCTGAAGCTGAGTCTTTGGCGGTAGCTGGAACCTCGTCCGGGGGTGGCCAAATCGAAAGGCCGAGGAGCGCAAAGAAGAGGGAAAAAGAACGAACAGCAAGAAGGCAAAGGGTACCAGGAAGGCATTAAGGCGAAGAATTTTCTTTATCGCGGATCGATTCACCACCACCCGAAGATCAAGATCTCGGGATCGTCGCTCTGCGGAGACCACGGCTGCGTCGATGAACTCATGAGAATAACCCTCAAAGCCATCCCGTTTTTTCCTCCACAACTGTAGAGCTGCGACTAATCCATTACGCATATGAGGAAACTGTGCATCGGCCAATCGGGCCAGCTTCTCGCGGGATGGGCCTTTGACCAGGGGAACTAACAAAAAAACCGTCAGGAGCAAGAACATGCCCAGGGCGATAAGCAACAGCACGCTGAGCCGTACGGGAACGGCGAAATGGAAAAACGAATCCAAGCCCAGGCAAACTATCGTCACCGCGATAGAAACGCTCACGAAAAGCCCCACTCCGTATGACAGCTGGATGCGTTTTCGGTAAGCGCCGAGCTCACCCATGCGCTGGACGATGCGTCGATATGCCTCTTCCGGATCAATATTTTTGACTTCTGACTCCAAGGAGTGGTCCTCCAAAGCAGCACATTATTAAGATCTGCTATAACTAACGGGATCGGATGGGGAGAAAGTCATCCCGAAAAGAGAGCCTGCCATTATTCTAAGCCTAGGGATGCTGCAACGCTCACTAGTCTATGACGCTCACCGATATTGCGAAAGTTGCAGTGATTTTTCCCAAACCACGAGATCCTTAAACCCTGATGGAGAAGGATTGACAGCGGACGTTTGGTCCTGACCCAATTTTTAGCCGTGACCTCTCCTTTATCCTTTTTCTATCCAGGCTTACGATCTTGAAGACTCTTACTTGTCAGAATATGCTGATACACAGTATGTGCAACTAATTTATGCCAAATGGGTTTGGGGTGTCCGTCGATCTTGTAATACAATCGTTCGTTGGGACGTTTCTTAACTTGGCGCAAGAACATTTGAGTTAAATCTATGTATTCAATGTTGTTACGTTGCAGGAGCGCTCTCATTTGCATTATCGTACGCGATTGAATGAAGCGAACAAGTGAATTGCCATAAATTGCGCCTTCGTTCGGAAAAATGAGAACCAGGAATTTTGCGTTGGCCTGGTGTGCTGTTTTATCCATATTCCTTAAAATGGCCTCGGTAATATCCCAGGCTTCACCATATCCAAGGTGTTCTAATAGCCATCTGCCTCTCGCGCTGAGAATTCTATATAGCCGCGACTTGCGTAACAACTTATGGCCCAATCCTAAATTTTGAACATTCAGTTTCTCCTTGGGAACAGGGACATGGGTTAGAACTAGGTTTCCATCATGTTCCAATTTATACATCGGCTTCGGTAGCAAATTATGGAATAAGTCGTCATTTCTAAAAATGTCCCCTTTGTAAAATCCCAGAATCACCACGTCTGGATGATATTTTAAGCCCTTTGTCTCCAAAACAAGCAATTGTTGATCCGTGCCATATGCTGAAACACCCAGGTTAATAACCTCTGTATTGGGTATTAAGTCTTCTAAAAAAGCCGTATACGTCTCGTCGTTCCCGACCCCGTGTCCGAATGTAAATGAATCACCGATTGCCAGAATTCGCTTTTTCCCAGGAGCTTTCTCATAAGAATAATCCTTATTAGCGCGAAATCCATGTGAATTAGTTCTTACCACCACATCGAACTCTGGACCCTGATGCCGTAGCTCAGTACTTGGCTTCAGGAACCATCCCAATGTATCATGGTATTCTGTAAGAGCTTTTGTTAACGTTTGTTTTGATGCGCTATCGGGACTGGACTGTTTGGCTGGATTGGGAAGCAACAAACGGATAGCCACCTCGGCTATCGAGAGCGTGACGGTTGACACAAGTAGGATGGCCATTATTGTAAGAATCCACTTTTTTGAGGTAGAGATAGAATCCTGTTCGTGCATGGTCTCATGTCTCCTTCTTGGAGCGGATAACCTGATGATAAATAATATCATGCGACGTATTTAATTATATCCTCTCCATTTTTTAATCCTAACTAATTATGTTTCATCTTAGCAGCGGCCCAGTTACAGGGCTGAGGCGGCATGTTTATTTGCATAACTACCTGTTCGGAGTGATCTATTTGTTTACTCATGCCTAGGATGTCTCCTCCATAGAAGTGTGTTGCGAAATTCTGTTTTAACAATAAGGATTGCCGGGAAGAAAGTCAACCTGAAAAGAAAAATTGACGCTATTTGAGTGCGAGATCATTGTCCTTTCTCCCCTGCTCTCATTTTTGGCACACCGTGATGATGCTGAGGTTGCCGAATTTTTATCTCCCTTGGAATCTTCTCTCTGAAATCCTGCGCCCACTGTTGTCACGAAGAGCGAGGTGGCTCGCTGGCTCTAATTTATAGCCTTTGAGGGCTTGTCCGGTGGAAACCCAGCGGCGAAAAAAAGGCCTTAATCCTTGATTTTGTTAGAATTAAGGCAAGCAGCTTGAAATCCTTTTTTAAATTTAGAAACCCCCTTCCTGAGTCTTACCAGGGTACGCTCAACGCGCCCTGATGTTCTCAGCGCGGCCGTATAGCTTTATGGCTCCCGCTGGGAAACTACGCTATCCTGTACTCCAAATGGATATCCTTTGGCTCAAGTGCGTACAGCTCTTGGTCTATCTCCTTCGTAAGCTCACAGCCTAAGTGCAAGTAAAAACCCACCGTGTTTTCCGACGGCGTTGCGGAAATGTACAGCCTCTTTGCACTCAGTTCTCTGGCTTTGTCCACGGCCTTCTCGAAAAGGGCTCTGCCCAATCCCATCTTTCTGTACTCGTTTCCCACGTGCAGGAACTTGAGCTGCAACTGGTCTTTCTTCCTCCCAATGAATTTGCTCTCCAGCACCACAGCCCCTACCATTTCCAAGCCTTCAAAAGCGCCGTAAAATGTCCCACCCCGATCGAAACAGTCATACAGAAAGGGCATATACAACTTAGCCTCTCCTTGAGGCCAGGCTCTCATATCATAGGGCTCTACCTCCAAGGTCAATCTTCCGTCTCGCAGATAATACACCTTTCCGATAATTTCACTTCGGTCAATCTCCCATATGTTTTCTATCTCGTCTCTTGCCAGTCTTCGAATAAGCACCCCTCATTTTCTCCTATGAATAAGCCACCTCTGTACCTGCGCTTTGTGATCTTCATATTGTTCATATGTGTTGCTGGCTAGCACTCTCCACGGTTGCCATTCCTGAGGCATCTCCGAAAGCCAACTGGGATCATGAAGAGCTTGCTCTTTCAGCCCCACCATAAGCTCCAAAAGCATATCAAAGATCTCTCGCGGCTCTTTGCGAATATCCTGCAGCAAACTTTCTTTCTGCTTCTCATACATACGAGCATTACGCTGGTCAACAGACAACGACCACAGCTCGGATCCTACCAACGCTCTGGTCTGCAGCACGTTGATCATCTCTCCCTCATACCAGCTGATAGGGGCCATGAGACTTTTGACCAACCAGGCTCCGCAGACACCTGGTAGGGTCAGCTGATCATCTTCCAGCAGCTCTATCACAGCTTCCCATTCCGCTCGCGAGCGCCGCATTCTCTCTATCAGCTGAACTTTGTTCATTGAATCTTTCATAGTTACTCCCTCTGCTCTTGAAAAGGCTAACCGTCTACCGGTCGGCCCAACAGCCGCGTCGGCGCAAATTAGTAGTACCATTTAGCGAGGTGGGGCCGCGACTGGTGTACTGGCTCGTGTAATAATCGAGACCAGAGACTTGAGACTCAATGATCGTATGACGTATTTCGTAGGAGACTTTATTTCTGCCGACGGCCGACTATCTTTTTTGTTGCCATTGCTGCTGCTATTGCCACCGGAAGGGTGGTGGTGTTGAGCACTGCTTATTGCCTACTGCCACCTGGGTGGCGTTGGAAGAAGGGTTCCTCCGTCTCGCCTTCAGCCGCTGGTGCGGCGAGAGGCCCTGGCGGAATCTCTGGTCGCCCAGAAGTCCCGTACGATCTTCGCGAAATTCTCCAGGAGCATACGTCCGTGGAAAAACGGTGCTTCATAGGCCTCCGGATGAAACTGTGTTCCGTAAAGGGGTCTTTCCCTGTGTCGCATGGCCTCGATCTGGCAATGAGCGCTGCTTGCCAGAAGCTCGAAAGAGGGCGGCAGTTTTTTCACCTCGCAGTAGTGTGAGCAGCGCATTATCATCCTTTTGGGGAGCCCTCCGAAGATAGGATCAGGCTTAATTCGCGTGATGGGGAAGAAACCATCCGCCACAAAGAACCCGGAGAGGTCGTATTTGGGATCTCCTTGAGCTCTATGAGGAAAATCCTCGTTTGGCTTGATTTTCCGGATTGGCTCGTCTCTTAGCTGTCTCACCCTCCTCAGGTCTTTATTGAAAGAAAATCCGAGAACTTGATGGCTGCCACAAATACAAAGAATCGGCAGGTCAACCTTATGCAGAACCTCATCGATTCCGAGAAACCATCTGACTTTTCGGGACTGGATATGCCCCCCGAATCCGCTCATAACAACGGCACGGGGCTGCAGATCCTGCACAAGGGCCATGTCGAATTCCTGGTACGGCACGACCAAACACCTTTCTCGGGACGCCAGTTCCAGCCGTGCTTTGTTACAACCAGCGGGACCGTCAGCGTAATAGCGCTCCTTTTCCTGAACTGTCACGAAGATATACATTTGGCCCTCACATAACGATTGCCGCATCAGCCGCGGCGGGATCAATCACCAACGGCTTTTTGAAGGGATGCGTTTGGTTTTGCTCGCTGCCTTCTGTAATAGTCGAGACTGGAGACTAAATGATCGTGTTACATACGGCGTATTGCGTAGGAGGCTTCATTTCTGCCGGCGGCCGACTATCTTTTTTGTTACCATTGCTACTGCTATTGCCACCGGAAGGGTGGCGGTGGTGACACTGCCTACTGCCTCCTGCTAACTGCCACCGGCGTGCTGTTGAGGGGGGCTTGACCGCCGACCTCTCATCTTATATCCCCAGGAAAAAACTGGTCTTGACCAGTAACCTCCTGCTCTTCTCTCTCTTTCCGGCTACCAAATCCCACCCCTCATCGTAGTTATAAGCAACGTACAGAACGTTCCTTCGCTTGAACTCCCAGGCCAAGAGGAGGTTCACATCCCTTAAGAGAGACCAGCCATATGTATCATTAGTCTGGAAAAAAGATCTTAGATAGACATTTTGGGTAACATCCAACCGAGCCTTCATGTTGGTCACCCATTGATCTGGCCAACCGATCTCATTTTGGCGACCGGTAAAGTCCACCCTGTTTGTGAACAGATCTAATGAAAGGAATCCCAAAGGTTTAAATCTGATCCACGCCTCAAGGACATCCGTTTCAGATCTAAAGGACTGACCCCGTTTTATCCGCACTCCGGCATTCTCAAAGCTCTCGAAATTGTAGATCCATGAGATGTATGCCTGCCAATTATCATAGGTTCGGCCTTCAACCTTCTCTTTCGACCACTGAGCATCCAAGCCATTGGCAAACCAAAGTCCAATGAATTTATAGAAAATACTCGTATTATGACGAAAATAGTCGTAGTTTAGCATGCCAGTATCTTTATCGTCGTATGAGGCAAATATGAAGTTGAAATGGGCATCATGAAGACCCATGAGCTCCAGGGGTCTCATATAGGTGATGTGGCCATCGAGACCCTTGACGTTGTTGCGGCCTCCGGAATAGCCCGTGTTTAAGTGAAATTTAGAGTCCCTGTTCAGATAGGTTAAGTGACCCTCAAAATGTTGACTATCATGCTGTAAATCTAGGCGCTTCTCCCAACCTCTCTCCTTATTCAAGCCCTTAATTCCGTCCCTGTCTGCGGAGACGCTGGTTTGCGTTGTGAGAGTGAAGCCTACGGGGAGGGTAAATCCTGCATCGACGCCGCTTGCCCGACTATATCCTTCCTCATTAGCCCAATTCACGCCTGTGAGGCCAAGATAAGAAGAACCAAATATATCCCCTTTCAGCCTTGCAGCCAGGAAATTGGCTTCTTCATCCTGGAATCT
>LJUY01000066.1 GCA_001304015.1 candidate division Zixibacteria bacterium SM23_81
TCTTCCCAGATGATCGGGAAGCTCCGGGAGCTTGGCCTGGGGCCTGAGGAAATAGATGTGGTCATTCTCACCCACCTTCATTTCGATCATGGGGGAGGTTGTGTTCAGGAAGAGTCCGGGACTCTGAATTTGACTTTCCCCCGAGCTCAACACATAGTTCAGAAGAAAGAGTGGGAAACTGCCTTGGCCCCCGATGTGCGTTCAAGAGCCTCCTATTTAGAGGAGTTGCTTCTTCCCCTTTCCAGGGGTGGGATGCTCCGGCTGGCCAACGGCTCCACCCAGATCGCTCCGGGCATTGAGGTGGTGAACACTGGGGGACATACCCGGGGACATCAGGTCGTCCTCATCTCCTCCGGGGATCGCAAGGCTCTTTTTACCGGGGACCTTATTCCCACCCGCTGTGAAAATTCCCTACGTGGCCGGCGTCGACCTATTTCCTCTGGAAACCATGGAGCGAAAAGAGGAGATGATCCAGCGCGCTGTTGAGGAGAACTGGCTGGTCCTTTTCGGCCATGATACCGAGATCGATGGTGGATATCTGGGTCGTGGTGAGAGAGGCCGGGTGGTTTTAGAGCCGGTATCCGAAGTTGCCTAATGAAGCGAGAAGAGTTATTCGAAGTTCGTTTATCGGTGTCGAAGCTCGTTACGTGAATCGTTGATCGGAACTCGATGCTCGTTCGAAATCCACTTGATGATTTAGTCACGATCCACGATTCACGATAAACGATTAACGTGACGTATATCGAGGCCGGCAAACGAGTCACGAACTTCAGTAACCAAAGGCACCATGCTTTAAAAAAAGCCTTAGACTTTAAATAAGGAGCAGCGGGCAGATGAGCGGACAGGATAAGGTGAAACAACTGAGGGAGCTCAAAGAACGGGCCAAGTTGGGAGGCGGCAAAGAGAGAATAGAGGTTCAACACAAAAAGGGAAAATTGACTGCCCGGGAGAGGCTGGACCTTCTCCTGGATGAGGGCAGCTTTCAGGAGATCGACGCCTTCGTCACGCATCGCTCCACCGAGTTTGGGCTGGCCGAAAAGAAATTTATGGGCGATGGGGTGGTCACCGGTTCCGGCACCATCGATGGGCGACTGATCTATGTCTTCTCCCAGGATTTCACCGTGTTCGGCGGCTCCCTTTCCGAGGGTCATGCCGGGAAGATCTGCAAGGTCATGGACCTGGCCATGAAGATGGGCGCTCCCGTCATCGGCCTGAACGATTCTGGAGGGGCCAGAATTCAGGAGGGCGTGATCAGCTTAGGAGCCTATGCCGAGATATTCTTGCGCAACACCTTGGCCTCGGGTGTGGTGCCGCAGATATCGGCGATTATGGGGCCCTGTGCCGGAGGTGCTGTTTACTCTCCGGCCATCACCGATTTTATCTTCATGGTGAAAAACACCAGCTATATGTTCGTCACCGGTCCCAATGTGGTCAGGGCCGTTACCCACGAGAAGGTGAGTTTCGAGGATTTGGGCGGCGCTGTCACTCACAGCACCGCAAGCGGCGTGGCCCACTTCGCTGCTGAAAACGAGGTGGAGTGTCTGGCTAAAATTCGGGAGCTGATTAGCTACATTCCCCAGAACAATATGGAAGATCCACCTCAAATTTCCCCAACGGACTCACCTGACCGACAGGACAAAGTCTTGGACCGCATCATTCCAGACAGCCCCACGAAACCCTATGACATGAAAGACGTCATAGGGCACTTGGTGGATGAGGGCAAGTTCCTGGAGGTTCACGAGGACTACGCCAAGAACCTGGTGGTTGGCTTTGCCAGGTTGGACGGCAGAACGGTGGGCATTTTGGGAAATCAGCCGGCGGCATTGGCGGGCGTTTTGGATATCGATTCATCACTGAAGGGAGCCCGCTTCGTCAGATTCTGTGACTGTTTCAACATTCCCCTGCTCACCTTTGTGGACGTGCCGGGGTTTTTACCGGGCACTGCTCAGGAAAGCGGGGGAATTATCAAACACGGAGCCAAGCTCCTCTATGCATACTGTGAGGCCACCGTGCCCAAAGTCACCGTGATCACCCGCAAAGCCTATGGTGGGGCTTACGATGTGCTTAGCAGCAAGCATATCCGTGGGGATGTCAATCTGGCCTGGCCTACTGCGGAGATCGCGGTTATGGGACCAGAGGGAGCAGCGGAGATCATCTTCAAGAAAGAGATTTCTGCCTCGAAAAGCCCCCGGGCCACCCTCAGGCGGAAGGTGAAAGAGTTCCGAGAGCGATTCGCCAACCCCTATATCGCAGCCGAGCTGGGATTTATCGATGATGTTCTCGAACCCCACCAAACGCGCCCTACACTCATCAGAGCTTTCCGCATGCTGGCCACTAAGGTGGATGCCAACCCAAAGAAGAAGCACGGTAATATCCCCCTGTAAAAGCTCGGAGCACCGACTATGTTGCGAAAAGTTCTCATCGCCAACCGGGGCGAGATTGCCCTGCGGGTCATGCGCGCTTGCCGTGAGATGGGTATTACCACGGCCACTGTGTACTCCGAGATAGATCGCCATGCTCTGCACGTAAGATTAGCCGATGAGGCATACTGCATCGGACCGCCTCCTGCCGGGGAGAGCTATCTCAAGCAGGAGGCCATCATCGAGGTGGCCAAGGCATGCGGAGCAGAGGCCATTCATCCGGGCTATGGCTTCTTGGCGGAAAACGCAGACTTCGTTGAGGCCATTGAGGCGGCGGGCCTGGTCTTTATCGGGCCCTCTGCCCAGACCATGCGGCTAGTGGGAGATAAGACCGCCGCTCGACGGACCGTCAAAACGGCAGGCGTGCCTGTTGTGCCCGGTGGAGACCATGAGTTGAAGGGTGTCGCTGAGGCTTTGAAGCTCACCGAAAAAATGGGCTTTCCCGTCCTGATCAAAGCCGCTGCGGGTGGAGGGGGGAAGGGGATGCACATCGTGAATTCCCGGACTGAGCTCTCTTCGGCCATGAAAACCTCCCGCTCTGAGTCGCGCTCCTCTTTCGGTGATCCAACCATCTACATCGAGAAATACCTGTCGGGAGCAAGGCACATCGAGTTCCAGGTGTTGGGCGATACATATGGCAATCTGGTTCATCTGGGCGAGCGGGAATGCTCCGTTCAACGCCGTTATCAGAAATTGGTGGAGGAGTCACCCAGCTGTGCCCTGGATCCAGGCCTTAGAGAGCAGATGGGCCGAGCGGCACTGCAGGTGGCTGCGTCAGCGGGCTATACCAATGCGGGAACGGTGGAGTTTCTCCTAGACGAGGATGGTCAGTTCTATTTTCTAGAAGTAAACGCTCGCCTCCAGGTGGAGCATCCCGTCACCGAGATGGTCACCGGAATCGACCTGGTCAAGGAGCAGATTCGAGTGGCAGCAGGGGAGAAACTGTCATTTGTCCAGGAGGACGTTGAGTCGCGCGGATGGGCGCTGGAATGTCGTATCTATGCTGAGGACCCGGAAAATGACTTCTTCCCCTCCACGGGGAAAATCGGTCATCTTCAGCTGCCCAATGGTCCTTGGGTTAGGAATGACAGCAGTCTCTATACAGGCATGGAGGTTTCCGTATACTATGATCCTCTGTTGTCCAAGTTGATGGTTTGGGGAAAAGATAGGCAAGAAGCTTTGGACCGGATGCTCTGGGCTCTTGGGGAGTATCATATAGCCGGGATTAAGACAACCATCGGCTTCTGCAGGCAGGTGCTGGTGGATCCCAAGTTCGTGGCCGGTACATACGACACGCGTATCATCCCGGAGCTGACCAATCGGGCGCGAGAGCATGTGAAGGGCCATGAGGAAATTGCCGCTCTGGCCGCTGCCCTGGTGGCCTTCTGGGGGGAGAAGGGTACTACGTTTGAATTCCTCTCGGCGAGAGGCCAGCAGGAAGACCCTTGGAAGATGGCCGGGCGAAGAAGAGGCATGGCCGGAGGTCCTTGGGAGAGATGACCATGGAGTACACCCTGTCTGCTGGAAATCGTAAAATGGGGCTTTCTATTCGGGAAATCCCTGGAGGCGTGGAAGTTGTTCTCGATGGCCGAGCGGTGGCCGTGGACATGGTCCGCATCGGCAGCAGTCAGTGCTACTCCCTTCTTGTCAACGGCCGTTCCTACGAGGTTCAGGTGCAGGGGGATGGGGAGAATTACGAGGTGGTCTTGGGTCAGCGTCGATATGGGGTGACCGTGGAGAGCGATCGAGCTCGAATGCTGAAGAGCCTGATCTCCTCCGAGCAGAAACAAGAGCAGGCCCAGGAGATCAAGGCGGCCATGCCGGGATTAGTCGTCAAGGTGGAGGTGAAAGAGGGGGATCGGGTTCGCTCCGGGGGTGGCTTGGTCGTCGTGGAGGCCATGAAGATGGAAAACGAGCTTCGGGCCCCACGACAGGGAGTGGTCAAACAGGTTTTTGTGAAGAGAGGGATGACGGTGGACCAAGGACAAACTCTGCTGGTCATCGAGTAGGAACGAGGGATATTCATGGGCCAAAAGAAGGAGGGTAAGAAATCTGTCAGGGGAGAGCGACGAGAGCGTCTTTATACCAGCTCGGGCATTCCCGTTGATCTGGTCTATACAGAGGGGCCGCCTCATGGTCTAGGCGCTGCCGGGGACTATCCATTCACCCGGGGTGTTTACGAGACCATGTACCGGGGGCGGCTCTGGACCATGCGCCAGTATTCGGGGTATGCTACGGCCCAGGAAACCAATAGCCGTTTTCAGTACCTCCTGCGGCAGGGCCAAACAGGGTTGAGCGTGGCCTTCGACTTGCCCACGCAAATCGGCTACGACTCCGATCATCCTCTGGCAGACGGGGAGGTGGGCCGCACAGGAGTGGCCATCGACTCACTGGCAGATATGGAGGTCCTGTTCGCCAATATCCCCCTGGATCAGGTGAGCACCTCCATGACCATCAACGCCACTGCCGCCATTTTGTTGGCCATGTACCTGGTCTGCGCTCAAAAGCGGGGTCTTTCGCTGGATAGCCTCTCTGGCACCATTCAGAACGACATCCTCAAGGAGTATTATGCTCGGGGCACCTATATCTTTCCGCCAGGCCCCTCCCTGAAGCTCATCACAGATATTTTTACCTTCTGCCATGAGCATATGCCTCGGTGGAATACCATCAGCATCAGCGGCTACCACATCCGCGAGGCCGGCTCCACCGCGGTTCAGGAGGTGGCTTTCACCCTGGCCGATGCCATTGCCTATGTCCAGGCAGCCATCGATGCCGGGCTAGAGGTGGACGAGTTTGCCCCACGCCTGTCGTTTTTTTTCAACGCTCACAATGAGATTCTCGAGGAGGTGGCCAAGTTCCGAGCAGCCAGGAGGGTTTGGGCCAAGATTATGAAAGAGCGCTTCAGCGCCCAAGATCCAGCATCTATGCGTCTTCGCTTCCACACCCAAACAGCGGGCTCGACCCTCACTGCTCAACAGCCGGAGAACAACATCGTGCGGGTGACTCTGCAGGCCTTGGCCGCCGTCCTGGGTGGCACACAATCCCTGCACACCAACTCTTACGATGAAGCTCTCTGTTTGCCCACGGAGAAATCCGTTCAACTCGCTCTGAGAACCCAGCAGATTATCGCTGAGGAGAGCGGTGTGGCCATAACTGTCGATCCCTTGGGAGGTTCTTACTATCTGGAGTATCTCACCGATGAGATCCAGAGGCGCGTGGAGGAGTATATCGAGAAGATCGATGAGATGGGAGGAGCTATCAAAGCTGTGGAGTTGGGGTATTTCCAGAAGGAAATTCAGGAGAGCTCTTACCGCTATCAGCGGCAGATCGAAGAGCAGGACCAAGTCGTGGTGGGAATTAACAAGTACATGTCCTCAAAGGAGGAGGAATCGGAAAATCTCCTCAAGGTCGATCCGGAGGTGCAGAAACAGCAGCTCCTTTTTTTGAACAAGATCAAGAGGGAACGGGATCAGGGGGCTGTTGAAGCTATGTTGAAGAAACTGCACCATGCCGCCTCAGGTGAAGAGAATCTGATGCCAGCTATTCTGGAATGCGTTCAGAGCTATGCTACTGTCGGCGAGATGTGCGATGTGTTGAGATCCGTGTTTGGGGAATATAAGGATGAGGTGGTGATGTGAATCGTGGATCGTGAATCGTGAAAACCGAGACCAAGCCCCGGGATCCGTGAAAATCCGAGACTCGAGATTCGAGACTCGTGAGTCGGAAATTTAAAACACAAGGGATTCAAGGGTTCGAGAGAAAAAACGCGAACCGGGAGAAGAGTCCGGGTCCCGTGAAAGGCTATTTGATGTCCCTTGCTTACTGCTTACTGCCTACTGCCATCGGGGTCATGGGGAATGGGGGGAACAAATTTCAAATTTACAATTTGCAATTTAGAGTGAATTTTTAAGCGAAAGATTTCTCTCTCTGGTAAACTTTTGGTGAGATTCTGAATGGCACCACAGAAACGCTTCGTGCCAACTGAGCAAATCGGCGTCGGCGGCCTGGAGATCGGACCTTTGGAGAAGAAATATGTGAACCAGGTTCTGAACTCCAGTCGCCTTTCCCACGGACCATTCAGCCAGCGCTTTGAATCGATCTTCGCCCGGGAGCATGATTGCCGGTATGCCTGCTTTCTCAGCAGCGGAACGAGTGCTCTGCACATCGCCTTGGCGGTCCTTAAGGAACGACACGGTTGGCGGGATGGCGACGAGGTTCTGGTTCCCGCGGTGACCTTTATCTCGACTGCCAATATCGTACTTTACAATGGCTTGCAACCCGTGTTCGTCGATGTAGATCCTCAAACCTACAACATCGATGCAGCCCAGATGGAGGGGAAGATCACCGAGCGAACCCGAGCCGTCATTCCGGTGCATCTCTTCGGGCTCCCGGCGGAGATGGACCAGATTATGGAGGTGGCTGAAAGGAGAGGACTTCGCGTCATTGAAGATTCCTGCGAGACCATGTTTGCCACATACGGCGGGAAAAAAGTGGGATCTTTCGGAGACGTGGGTTGTTTTTCTACATATGTGGCCCACATTCTGGTGACGGGAGTGGGGGGCTTTTGTACCACCAGCGATGATGAGCTGGCCGTTATGCTCAAAAGCGCGATGAATCACGGGCGGGATGCCATATACCTTCATATGGACGACGATAAGACGGCAGAAAAAGAGAGGCTCTTTGAGGTGGCGGCGCGGCGGTTCCGATTTGTTCGGCTGGGCTATAGCTTCCGGGCCACCGAGCTGGAAGCGGCCATTGGACTAGCTCAGCTGGAGCGCAAAGACGAATTCCTCCTGCAGCGCCGTCGCAACGCCAAGATTCTGACCGAAGGGCTGAGCCATCTGGAGGATCGTCTCCAGCTTCCCATCATCCCAGAGGGACGAACGCACTCCTTTATGATGTACCCCATGGTGCTTCGAGATCAGCCCAAAAGCGATCTGGTGAACTTTCTCGAGGGGCGCAAGATCGAGACCCGGGACATGCTGCCGTTGCTCAGCCAGCCCATCTACAGACAGATTTTCGGCGACATCGAGGGGCAATATCCCGTGGCTCGGTGGATCAACGAATCCGGCTTTTATGTGGGATGTCATCCTTATTTAAAGCCGGAGGAAATGGAGTATATGGTGGAGATGATTTGTGAGTATTTTAGATAGTGGGAGGATATGCGAGATTCGAGATTCGAGACTCGAGAGGGCGTGCACTATTCATCGAGGTTGACACCAACGGCAAGGTGCTATGTCACCTAAAGGTTATAGAAAACTGGATGCATGGCGAAAAGGAATTGAAATCGTCGAGATGATTTACAAGATCTCTAAGAAATTACCAAAAGAAGAAAGATTTGGCTTGGCAGCACAAATGCAAAGAGCAGCCCTTTCGATTCCAAGCAACATCGCAGAAGGATACTCTCGAGGATATCGGAAGGAATTTCAACGGTTCTGTCAAATCGCCCTGGGCTCTTGTTCTGAATTAGAAACGCAAATGATCGTAGCCAAACGGCAGAAGTATTTGTCGAAGGAAGAGTTCGCCAAAATAGAAGACAACCTAGACCATGAAAGTCGCATGCTAATGAAGCTGATAAAAAGCTTACGTCAAAAAGAGCAAAGCACATGAAATTCATTCTCGTCAAGTAATCATAATGCTTCAACGAATCTCGAATCTCGAGTCTCGGGTCTCCAGTCTCGGATTACAAGTCTCGATCTTTCAGTCAGGAGCCACTTATGAACGTCTACGAAGCCATCAAAACCCGTCGAAGCATCCGCAGCTATGAAGACAGGCCCGTGGAGGAGGATAAGCTCCACCGCATCCTGGAGGCCGCTCGCTTGGCCCCCTCGGCCAGCAATCTGCAAGAGTGGCGGTTCGTTGTGGTGAGAGATGCCCATATCCGGAAAAAGCTCATGGAGGCGGCCAAGGGGCAGCGTTTCGTCGGGGAGGCCTCGGTGGTCATTGCCTGCTGTGCCAAGACGGACCAGCACGTGATGACCTGCGGCCAGATGTGCTACCCCATCGATGTGGCCATCGCCATCGACCATATGACCCTGGCCGCCGTGGAGGAGGGCCTGGGAACCTGCTGGATCGGAGCCTTCTTCGCGGACCAGGTCAGGGAGATTCTGGGCATTCCGGAGAACGTCCCGGTGGTGGAGCTTTTAACCTTAGGGTATCCGGCCTCGGTTCCTGGACCCAGCTCAAGGCTGCCCTTTGACACGATCATCAAATACGAGCGGTGGTCGGATTAAGGTGGCTCCTTCGGCAGAGAGGAAGGTTAACTTCGGCCTCATCGGCCTGGGCCGACATGGGTCACGTTATGCCACACATCTTCTTAAGGATGTCCCCCAGGCCAAGCTGGTGGCAGTGTGCCGTCGGGACCGGGAGCAGGGCCAGGCCTTTGCCCACCGACATGGACTGATCTTTTGCTCAGATTACCACCAGCTCATCGAAAACCCAGGCGTACAGGCCATCGCAATTGTGGTCAGCCCCGACCTTCACCTGGACATCTGTCGCCATGCGGTGGCGGCGGGAAAACATGTTCTCTTGGAAAAACCTCTGGCGCGAAATCTGGCCGAGGGTAGACAACTTAAGGATTTGTTGGATAACGCCAGAATCAAGTTCATGTTGGCCCAAACCCTGCGCTTCAACTCGGTGGTTCGAGAGATCAAGCGGCTCAAGGATCGAGTTGGCAAAATCCACCTGGCGGCCTTTAATCAACGTATGGAACGCCATAAACTGGGTTGGCTTGATGATCCTCATGTGGCTGGTGGGGGCAACATCCTGCACACCGGGGTGCACATCTTCGATCTGATTCACTTCCTCCTCGAGGAGGAAGTGGAGTGGGCTTGGTGCCGGACCGGTCGCGTCTATCACCAGCGTACCGAAGACATCTTCGCTGCGCTGCTGGGCCTAGAGATGGGAAAGACCATCTGCTTGGTCGATTCCTGCAAAGTCACCGGCGGCCGATCTGGTCGAATTGAACTGGTGGGAGAGAGGGGTCAGCTGGTGGGCGATCATGTTCTGGGCACCTTGATTCACATCGAGGATCGTCGGGCAGTTTCTCTGGAGCTGCCCTCGTCTGTTCATACGGTTCAAAAGGTTCTAGAGGCATTTGCCAATTGTATTCTGGACGACCAAACCCCTTCGATTACCGCCCAGGATGGCCTGCGCACTCTTCGAGTGGCGGAGATGTGCTATCGCTCGGCCCAGAATGGAATGGTCGCAAAGCGGAGGAGCTATTTAAATGAGGGAAATATAGAGTCTAAATAGGGAGAATTGGGGTGCTGAAAAAATTGGAACACGTGGGCATCGCCGTTGAGGATTTGGATCAAGCCTTGGAGGTCTATCAGGAGACCCTAGGTCTTGCGCCCGATGAGGTTCTGGAGGTTCCAGAGCGTGGCATCAAGATCGCCTTTTTCACCTTGGGCCAGGTGCAGTTGGAGCTTTTGGCCAGCACTCGAGAGGGGAGCGATATCGGCAATTTCTTGCAGAAACGCGGCCCGGGACTGCACCACCTGGCTTTTCTGGTTGACGATGTGGCCGCGGCCTTGGGTCGTTTGAAGGAAAAAGGTATCCGGTTGATAGACGAGACTCCCAAGAGAGGGGGACGCGGCAATAGGATCGCCTTTGTCCACCCCAAGAGCATCGGCGGAGTGTTGGTGGAGTTGTGTGAGAAACATGGGTAAAGCGAGTCGGCAGGATGCAGAAAGCGGGATGCAGGAATCAGTGACAATAGCAATAGCAGTAAAGTTTTGCATTTAACGAATCACGATCAACGAATATCGATTCACGTAACGAGCTTCGATACCGATAAACGAGTTTCGAAGCAGGTACTAAACGAGATTCCTGCTCCCCGCTCCCCGCATTCGCGGGGACAAGATTCGCAGGAATGACATATTAAGAATGAAGATTCCCGGATTCCGATTCGCGGATCCCGGGTTTCTAAGGAGGTAGCATGCGTGAGGTTCAACCTAACATGATCGACTATAAAAAGACCCGTAAGGAGTTCAAACTAGAGGTGCCCGAGTATTTCAATTTCGGGTTCGACGTTGTGGATGAATGGGCCGAGGACAGGACCAAGCTGGCTCTGGTGATCGTGGATCAAATGGGCGAAAGAACGGACCGGTACACGTTCTGGGACATGAAGAACCTCTCTAACAAATTCGCCAATGTCCTCAAGAGATGTGGACTGAAGAAGGGAGACTGCGTCTTTCTGATGTTGGGCCGCGTGCCCGAATGGTATATCAGCCTGGTGGCCATGTTCAAGTTGGGAGTGGTGGCCATGCCGGCTACCGTTCTCTGCACCATGCGGGACATCGAGTACCGCATCAATCGGTCTGGAGCTGTGATGGTCATCACCGATGAAGAGGGAGTGGCTAAGGTGGAGGCAGTGCGGGAGCGTTGTCCCACCCTCAAGACCACGATCTTGGTTGGAGGCCGGCGAAAGGACTGGTTGGACTTTTGGGAGCGCATCGATGGAGCCCCGGCTCGGCTGGAGAAGGTGCCCAGGACCAAGAGTGACGATACCCTTCTTTTGTATTTCACCTCGGGTACCGTGTCCTATCCCAAAATGGTCCTGCACACCCAGGCCTCGTACGCCATCGGCCATATCATTACCGCCAAGTTCTGGCAGGACCTGAAGCCCACTGATCTGCATTGGACCCTGACAGACACCGGCTGGGCCAAGGCCGCCTGGGGGAGTTTGTTCGGTCAATGGACCCTAGGAGCCACAGTCTTCCATCACAACGCCAGGGGCAAATTCGACGCCGCCAAGACTCTTAGGATTCTTGAGCGCTATGGCATCACCACATTCTGTGCCCCACCCACGGGTTACCGGATGATGATTTTGGAGGACCTGAAGAAATATGATCTCAGTAACCTTCGTCACTGTATGAGCGCCGGGGAGCCCCTGAACCCCGAAGTGATGAAGGTATGGGAGGAGGGCACGGGCTTGAAGATTTACGATGGGTATGGACAGACGGAGACAGTCAACTTGGTGGCCAACTTCCGTAGCATGCCCATTCGGCCGGGCTCCATGGGCAAGCCAACCCCTGGCTTCGACGTTCAGATCGTCGATGATGATGGCAACATGCTGGGCCCGAACGAGGAGGGATATATCGCCGTTCGAGTGAAGCCAGAGCGGCCCGTGGGTCTCTTCAAGGAATACTGGAAAGACCCCGAGGAGATGTCACGGGTTTTCTCCGGCGACTGGTATTTTACAGGGGATAAGTCTTATAAGGACGATGACGGCTATTTCTGGTTCGTGGGCCGCGCCGATGACGTGATCATCTCCTCAGGGTACCGCATCGGGCCCTTTGAGGTGGAGAGTGCCTTGGTGGAGCACCCAGCCGTGGCTGAATCGGCCGTGGTAGCCAGTCCCGATTCCGTCAGGGGAGAGATTGTCAAGGCCTTTGTGGTTCTGAAACCGGGGTATTCTCCCTCCGAGGAGCTGACCACTCAAATTCAACAGCATGTGCGAGAGGTGACGGCCCCGTATAAATATCCACGGGTCATCGAGTACGTCACCGATCTGCCCAAGACCATCAGCGGGAAGATCCGCCGGGGCCAGCTGAAGAAGAAAGAGTGGGCCAAGGAGCTGAAGAGAAGGCCCAGTTACGCATACATGGGCTCGGAGGCAAAACTGGTCGGGTCCACCATCGGAGAAACTCTGCGGGATATCGTCGAGCGATATCCGGACAACGAGGCGCTGGTGGTTCCCTTTCGGGACGTGTGCCTGACCTACCGCCAATTTCTGGGTGTCTGCAGCCAGGCGGCCAAGAGCTTCCTGAAGTTGGGCGTTCAGAAGGGCGATCGGGTGGCCATCTGGGCCACCAATCACCCGGAGTGGGTCATCACCCAGTTCGCCTCTTCTATGATCGGAGCCATCTTGGTGACCGTAAATCCGGCTTACCGAAGCCACGAGCTGGAGTACGGCTTGAAGGATTCCGAAACCCAAACCCTGGTGCTCATCGAGAAGTTCAAGACTTCCGATTACATCTCCATGCTCTATGAAGTCTGTCCAGAGGCCAAGAAGGCCAAGCCCGGTCAAATCAAATCTAAAAAACTGCCCTTTCTGAAGAACGTCATCCTCCTTGGCAAGAAAGTTCATCCTGGGATGTGGACCTGGGATCAGTTCCTGAAGCTAGGAGAATCGACCTCTGATGAAGAGCTGGCCAAGAGAGAACACGCTCTGGATGCTGACGAGGTCATCAACATCCAGTATACTTCCGGGACCACGGGAATGCCCAAGGGGGCCTCTCTGACCCACCATAACATCCTCAACAACGCCTTTTTCGTGGGGGAGGCCATGAAGTTTTCTCCCCAGGATCGGCTGTGTATACCCGTTCCTTTTTACCACTGCTTCGGAATGGTATTGGCCAACCTGGCCTGCGTGACCCACGGATCGGCCATGGTGCTTCCCGACGAGTATTTCGATCCTCTGGCTACCCTCAAAACGGTGGAAAAGGAGAAGTGCACCGCCATTCACGGCGTGCCCACCATGTTCATCGCCGAGCTGGAGCATCCCGATTTCGCCAAGTTCGACCTGAGCACCTTGCGGACGGGCATCATGGCGGGCTCACCGTGCCCCATTGAAGTGATGAAAAAGGTGGTCGACTTGATGCATGCCAAGGAGATGACCATAGCGTATGGGCAAACTGAGACCTCCCCGGT
>LJUY01000067.1 GCA_001304015.1 candidate division Zixibacteria bacterium SM23_81
GCATATTCCGCGTATTCTCTGATAAGCTCGTCTCCCTCTCCATAGGCCTCGATTTTATCCTCCAGGATGCGAATGCCCAGTCCGCTGGCGTACCGGCTCATGACCCGAGCGGCATCCTCGATGGTCTCCCCGGCACTGCTCTTCGTCTTCAGACGCATGGCCTGGGGCTCCAGAAACTGTGCGTGAGCTCCCAGTTCAGTGGCCGCAGCCTCGAAGGACTGGCGGGTGCGGACCGAGGGATTGTAGAAGAACATCATGAAGGTTTTATACCGCAACAAGCCGGAGTACCGGTCTGAGAACCGGTTCTCCTTCATCTTCCGGGCCAGCCCGAGGACCAATTCCAACTCATCCAGGCTCCACTCCTGAGTACAAATCAGATCCTTCCCCTTCAGCGCTGTTTTTGTCATCGCTTCCCTCACCGTCTATCGCATAACCATGGCCATGACGGCCTTCTGAACGTGCAAACGATTCTCTGCTTCGTCGAAGACCACTGACCGCGGACCGTCGATGACCTCATCGGTCACCTCGAAGCCCCGGTCACACGGGAGGCAATGCATGTAGACTGCCCCCCCATCGCACAGGTCCATTTTGGCCTTATCGCAGATCCAATCCTGGTGTTGTTGGAACAGTTTTTCCGTCTTTTCCATCTCCGGCTTGGCTGTCTGAGGAGGAATATTTTCCATGCTCGTCCAGGACTTGGGGTAGACTACATGGGCACCCCGGAAGGCCTCCTGCATATCGTGAGAGATCTGAAAGGAGCCCCCGGAGTTCTCCACGTTGACCTGGCAGGCCCTGATCACCTCGGGATCCAGCTCCAGTCCCTTAGGATGGGCCAGCACCACCTCCATGCCCATCTTACTGGCGGCTATGACGACACTCTGGGGCACGCTCAGGGGCTTCTCCACGCTGGGGGAATAAGCCCAGCTCATCACCAAGCGACGTCCCCGAAACCCACCCAGTTTCTCCTTGATGGTCAAAAGATCCGCCAGGGCCTGACAGGGATGATACTTATCACACTCCATGTTGATGATGGGGATGTCCGACCAGCGGGCAAACTCGTTGACGATCTGGTTGGCTTTACCGTAGATCCAATCCACGGGCTGACCATACATTCTGATGGAGATACCATGGCCCATGCGAGACAGGGTCCGAGCCACATCCGCAATCCGCTCTGTGGAATAAGCTTGCTCGTCCCCCTCCAGAGCCGGCGCGTAAATTTTGCCAGGATCCAAAAAGTGGGCGTGCCCGCCCAACTGTGTCATGCCCGCCTCGAAACTGTTTCTGGTACGCAGAGATTGGTTGTAAAAGATCATGAACAGGCTTTTGTCCGACAGGAGATGATGCGGTTGGCCGGTGGCGAATTTCCTTTTCAAGTCCAGGGCCACATCCAAAAGGGTCTCAATCTCCTCCCGTGAATACGATAGTAGGCTAATGTAGTCTCTTCCGCGGAAGGTGTTGGTTTTCATAGGCCGGAACCTCCTTGGGAAACGAGAAAAAAGAAAGTGCTTATGGATCAAAAGTGCTGCCTGGCCATCACGTGATCATGTATATGAGAGAGGGGCAAAGATCATCTCTGGGAGAAAGACAGATAATCTTCACTCGATGATTTCCCATCGGCTCTGATACTTGTCCAATTGTTCGACGGTGTATTGGTCCATGGGATGTTCCCGCTCGGGGATGTCCACCTCCTTGGCCTCGCCACACAGTTCCGTGGAGAAATACCGCTGTCCCGTGTCGTTTATCATGGTGACCACGGTCTTTAGTTCGGGATGCTTTCGGGCCAGCTTGATGGCAGCCATAACATTGCTGCCCGAGGAGATCCCGCAGAAAAGCCCCTCCTCCAGGGCCAGCCGCCGCCCCATCTGAATGGCCCGTTCCGAGGTAGTGGTGATAATTCCATCCAGGATGCTCAGATCCAGGTTAAAGGGCACAAATCCATCGCCGATCCCCTCGATCTTATGGGATCCCCACTCCCTTTTTGAAAGCATAGGTGCCTCGAAGGGCTCTACGGCGAAAAGCTTTACCTGTGGATTGCGTTCCCTGAGATAGCGGCCCACACCCGTGATGGTTCCGCCGGTTCCCTGGGTGGCCACGAAGGCGTCTACCTGCCCATCTGTCTGTTCCCAGATCTCTGGACCGGTGGTCTTGTAGTGAGCCCCGATGTTATTGGGATTACCGTACTGGTCGGGTTCCCAGTATTTGCCCGGATTGGCCGCCTTGATCTCAGCCGTCTTGGCGATGCATAGGTCCACATCCGATTCAGCTCCCGGGGTGAAGATGATGTCGGCGCCATAGGCTCGCATGATCTTCATTCGCTCTTCGCTCATCCCATCGGGCATCACGATGGTCACCTTATAGCCCAGCAGTTTGCCCACAAAAGCACAGGCGATGCCCGCATTGCCCGTGGAGGTCTCTATGATCTCCATCCCTGGCTTTAGCTCCCCCTTTTCAATGGCCTGGGTGATCATCTCGTAGAAGATGCGGTCTTTCAAGCTGCCAGTGGGACTGAACCATTCCAGCTTCCCCAGAACACGAGAGGCCAGCCCTTGGGTCACAGAATTAAGGCGCACCATCGGGGTTCTGCCTATAGCCTCGAAGATATTGTCGGCGATGCGCTTGTTGGCTCTCCAGTCAACGCCCATGTAGTTCTCCTTTCCTCAAAATCTCTCCCAAAGCTTGCTGGCCAGCTCCCGAGCCCGAGCAGCAATCTGTTCTTCGTCGAGGTTGACGAGCTGACCATTTCGCATGAGCTCATTTCCGGCCACTATGGTGGTCTGCACTCTGGCGCCGGAGATGCCGAACAGCAAATGTCCCAAAAAATTATCGGGTCTCAACGGCGTCGGCGGGTGATAATCTAAAAAGATCAGGTCGGCCGCAGCGCCCGGACGGATCACCCCGAGAGAATCCCGGAAAAACAGCCCAGCGATGTCCCGGTTATTTTGAAATGCCATACGGAGCAGCTCTGCATAACCTACCCGGGGATCCCCATGGCTCAGCTTATGCAGGATGTTGGCCGTCCTGATCTCATCAAACATATTTGCGGTAAAGCCATCGGAGCCTAAACCCACGCGAATGCCTCGATTTAACATCTCAACAACCGGGGCCACGCCGACCCCATTATTGCAGTTCGACTGCGGGTTGTGGATCACATTGGTGTCCGTTTCTCGAAGGATGTCCATGTCATCCCCATCCACATGAACGCAATGGATAGCCAGCGTTTCGGGTCCCAGAACGCCGCAATCGGCCAGTCGCTGCACCGCCGATTTCCCATACTTCGCCCGGGCATCGCTCACATCGGCGGCGTCCTCGGCCACATGAAGATGAAAACCAACATCGAGGTCTTTGGCCAGCTCAACACATTCTCTCAGGGTTTCGTCCGACAGGGTAAAGGAAGCGTGCAGGCCAAAGCTAGCCGCTCGCATGGCCTTCTTTTCATATTGGCACCTGCGGATAAATCGACTATTCTCCTGGATGCCCGCCTGCGCCTCTTGGCAACCGCCCCTGTCCGAAACCTCATAACACAGGCAACCCCGAAGGCCCGCTTGATCGATGGCTTGGGCGATGAGATCTAAGCTTCCCGAAATGCTCCCGGGGCTGGCGTGATGGTCAACGATGGTGGTAGTACCATGTCGAATGCAGTCAATAAGAGCCACCAGGGCACTGTAAAGAATGTCCTCTGCCACGAGAGCCTTATCCAGACGCCACCACAGCCGTTCCAAGATCTGCACGAAATTGGCGGGAGGCTCATCCTTCAGAGCCATTCCTCGAGCCAAAGTGCTGTACAGATGCGTATGGGCGTTGATCAGACCGGGCATGACCAGCTGGCCCTGGGCATCCACAACTCGCTCCTCTGGATGACGCCCTGACAGTCTCTGGGTGGATCCCACCTCGACGATCAGACTCTCTTGGATGAGCAGGGCACCGTCCGGGATGATCCGACCTGATTCGTCCAGGGTGACCAGATTGGCGTGAGTGATCAACAGCCCTCTTTCTTCCCCAGTTCTTCCCATAAGCTTCAGGACCTTTCTCCCTCCTGCGAGTCCTCTCTTTGCTCGGGTTTCACTTCTTCCATATAGAGACAATCGCTCACAGGACAAACGGTGAGACACAGGCCACAACCCACACACTTTTCCTCGTCCAACAGGGGCAATCGATTCTCGTCCAGCTCGATGGCCTGATGACCCCCGTCACGGCAAGCCAGGTAGCAAAGGTCATCTTTGATGCACAGTTCCGGGCGTATGCGGCTGACCACCTTCTTGGCCTGGGAAAGTCCCTCGTGGCTGGTGATAAAGGCCAGCGATTTCCCCACCAGTTCTTTGGGAGACCGCATCCCTTTGTCCCTCAGGTATCGTTCTAGCCCATCGGTGAGGTCCTCGATAATTCGGAACCCATAGTGCATGGGTGCCGTACAGAACTGGACCGTGCGGGCCCCCACCAGCATAAATTCCACGGCATCTTGCCAGTCAGCCGCTCCGCCCGTGCCGGTTATGGGAATCTGAACGTTCCGAGCGATCTCGGCGATGACTCGCAGGGTGATAGGCTTAATTGCCGGTCCGGACAGGCCACTATAAGTAGATTTGCCATCTACCCGAGGATAGGGAACGAAGGTCTCCAAATCAACGCCCATGAGAGACGGGATGGTATTGGAAGCGCAGATGCCATCGGCGCCCCCATCCTTGACCGCCTGAGCCACCTCTACGATATCAGCAACCTGAGGGGTGATCTTGATCACCACAGGGGTCTCACCAGCCCCCTCCTTCACCCAAGCGGTGACCTCCCGCACCAGCTTGGGATCCTGGCCCAGCATAAAACCTGGCCTGGTCCCCAGAGTTCCTTGAGGACAGGAAAAACTGCACTCGATGAGATCTACACCAGCGGCGCTAAGCCTTTCCGCCACCGTCTTCCAATCCTCCCTGATGGCCGCCATCATGCTGGCTATGACCACTTTCTGGGGGAACGCCTTTTTCAGAACGCGAATTCGCCCTTCAATCTCATCGATGTGATGTTGGGAGATGAGGTCGATGTTGCCCAGGCCGAAAACTCGTTTGCCCTCATGGTCTAAACCCACGATCATGGGGTAGACCAGATCCACCGCAGTGCCCTCCACCGATGTGGTTTTCAGCACTGCCCCTGCCCACCCTGCCTGAAAAGCCCTTGTCACCATATCAGCATCATCGGTGCATGGTGAGGCAGCCAGTACGAAGGGACTGTCAAAAGACACGCCACAAAAAGTGGTCCCGAGATCGACGTGTTGCGACATGGAAACTTACCTCGATATGCGGTCCAGAGCGCTTCTGTTAACGGTTCTCCTGCAGGTATCGATGAATGCCCCGGGCCGCCCTTTTCCCCTCAGCCACAGCCTGAACTACCGTGGCCCCACCGTTGACCACATCGCCACCGGCAAAAACGGAGGGATTGGATGTCTGGCCGGTTTCCGAATCGACGATGACCAGACCGGCCGGAGAGGTCTCCAGTCCGTAAATTTTGGCCACGGTCTCATCTGGCCTCTGACCGATTGCCTCCACCAAGCTATCTACCCGCAGCTGGAACTCGGTACCCTCAATCACAACGGCATTGTCGGGCACGAACAGACCCGGCTTTTTCCAACGAATGCCCACCCCCTCCATGCCAACTACTCGGCCTCCCTCTCCCAGGATGCGCAGGGGCTTTGATCTAGTGTGAAACTCCACGCCATCATCCCAGGCGAAGCGGACCTCCGAGGGAAAAGCGGGCATCTCCTGGGGACCCTCCAGACAGACCATCTCCACCCTGTCAGCACCCAGTCTCAAAAGGCTACAGGCTGTGTCTATGGCCACGTTTCCCCCACCGATAACCGCCACTCTACGTCCCAGCTTGGCACAGAGATCCTTATGTGACCCCGGGTCCTCCTTGATGGCCCACAGCAGCTCCTTGGCCCAGAAAACGCCCTTCAAATCCTCCCCTGGGATCTGCGCCCGGACGCTTTGTCCCAGCCCGGTACCCAGGAAGATGGCCCGGAAGCCTTTGGCCCGCAGAGCATCTGGATTCAGCTGACCATCAAATCCCTGGTTGTAAGAGATCTTCACCCCCAGGCGCCGGATCAGGTCTACTTCGCCCTCCACCACGCTGCGTGGTAAACGATAGGCGGGTATTCCTGTGGCCAGCACACCTCCGGCCCTGCTGGTGGCCTCGAAAACCTCTACCTTATAGCCCAGCCTGGTCAACTCAGCTGCAGCAGCCAAGCCCGCAGGCCCTGCTCCCACCGCAGCCACCTTCATCTCTCTGGTCTTGGTCAAGGCCGGGGCCACATCCAGGTGCGAATGCCCTTTCTCCCAGGCATACCGCTGCAGTCGGCCTATCTGAATGGGCTCCAACAGCTCCGTGTGGCTGCACGCCTCCTGGCAAAGCGTCTCTACGGGGCAAACTCGGGAGCAGGTATCCCCCAAAACGTTGGCCTGGAAAATGAGCTGGGCCGCTCCCGCCCGGTTGCCACTTTTAAGCCGGCGAATGAAGCCGGCCACGTCGATGCCCGCGGGGCAGGCATTGCTGCACGGGGCGTCGTGACAGAAGAGACAACGCGAGGCCTCCAGTAGAGCCTGGTGCGGCAGATAGGTCTGTTCGATCTCCCGGAAATCCTTCACATGGCCCACAGATTGGGTCTCCTTAGAGTTCCTTTCTCTCCTCTAACAAGGCCCGACGCAGAGCCTCCGGGCCGATGGGCAGCTTTGTAATCCTGATCCCGGTGGCGTCGTGTATGGCATTGGCCACAGCGGCGGCCGTTGGGATGATGGGCTGTTCTCCCAGGCCCTTAGCACCATAGGGTCCCTTTTCGGATATGGCCTCCACGATGATGGGCTCCACTTGGGGAACGTCAAGAGAGGTGGGTATGGTGTAGGTGGCCAGATCTGGGGTTTGAATCTGTCCCTTGACCATCATGAAGTTCTCCAGGAGGGCGTATCCCACCCCCTGGACCACTCCACCCTCGATTTGACAGGAGACGCCCTGGGGATTGATGGCCTTGCCGACATCATGAGCCGCCGTCACTCTGAGAACTTGAACCTGGCCTGTATCCAGATCCACCTCTACCTCGGCGATCTGAGTGCCGTATCCATATACGTAGTAGGCATCCCCCTGCCCCGTCTCCTCATCGAAACTGCACGGAGGAGATACGAACCACCCTTCAGCGCCCAAGTTGATATTGCGGCTGTAGCAGTGCTGAACCAGCTGGTCAAAAGAGATCTTCTTCCCCCCTCCCAGGACCTGCCCATCCCGGAAGTCCAGTTTCTCCGGAGCGACGGCCAAAAGCTCGCTGGCCAGCTCTGTCATGCTCCTCTTGATCTGTTCCAGGGCGTTCAATGTGGCGTTGCCGCTGAAAACGGTGGTTCTGGAGGCCACCGTAGGACCGCTGTCTGGGACCAAACTGGTGTCTGTGGCCAGAATTGCGATCCTGTCCAAGGACAAGCCCATGCATTCGGCGGCCATTTGAGCGACGACAGTTTGCGCCCCCTGGCCCATCTCCGTGCCTCCGATGGCCACGCTCACCGAACCATCCTGATGCACCTGGACCGCGGCGGCCGAGCCGTCCAGAGGCCAACCCTTGGCGCCTAAGCTCACTCCGTAGAACATGGCAGAGGCGCCCAAGCCACGTCGGCGCGATGGGCCAATTCTCTTGTCTTCAGCTCTCTTGCTCTCCCAGTCGCAGGCCTCTTTGGCCTTCACGATGGTCTCCTCAAGGCCCACGCTCTCCCTGAGAACTTGCCCCGTGGCCGTTTGAGATCCTAACCTGAGACCATTTATCAGCCTGATCTGTATGGGATCCATATTAAGTTTTGCGGCCAGCTCATCGACCATGGACTCGTGGGCGAATGTTACCTCCGGAGTACCGAAGCCTCGCATGGCCCCGCTAGGAATATTGTTGGTATAGGCCCCATAAGTGTCCACCTTGACGTGGGGAATCTCATAAGGCCCAGTGGCGTGGACCGTACTGCGGAACATAACTACAGGAGAAAGAGTTGCATAAGCGCCTACATCAGCCAGAACCTCAATCTGAGCACAGAGGATCTTTCCCCCCTTAGTAGCACCCATCTTGTATGTGACGGACATGGGGTGCCGCTTGCTGCTGCGGCGAAGGTCTTCTTCTCGGGTTAGGATCATCTGCACTGGCCGATGGGTTTTCCAGGCCAGAAGGGAGGCGAAGCCGCATATCTCCGAGGGCACATCCTCCTTCCCGCCAAAGCCCCCTCCCGTGGTGGCCTGGACGATGCGGACCTTATTCATGGGTAGCCCCAGAACATGAGCCACTCCCTTTTGGACATAGAAGGGACACTGTATCGATCCCAAAATGGTCATTGAGCCATCCCCTTCGGGGATCGCCAAGGCCCCGATGGTCTCGATATAGACATGTTCTTGCCGCTGAGTGTGAAAAGTCTCCTCCAGAAGGATGTCACATTCCCCAATGCCTTTTTTCAGGTCGCCCTTGCGGATTTTCAAATGAGTCAAGAGGTTTCCTCCTTGGTGTACCAAGGGGCTGTTCTCCCCCAGGGCTTCCTGAGCCGTGTAGACGCCTGGCAACGTCTGGTAGTCCACTCGAATCAGTCCCAAAGCCTTTTCGGCAACAGACGCCGATTCCGCCGCCACCAGAGCCACACAGTCCCCCACGAATCGAACGGTCTCCTGGGCCAATAAGGGCTGATCTGGGGTGACCACACCGATCTGGTTCTCTCCAGGGATATGTTGGGCCGTGATCACAGCCCACACTCCCGGCAAACCCTCGGCCTTGCTGGTGTCAATGCCCTTAATGTGGGCGTGAGCATGGGGGCTGAACAACATCTTGCCGTACAACATGCCCTGAATTTTGACGTCGGCTACATATCGGGCTCTGCCGGTTACCTTGGACCGAGCGTCAATCCTCTTGACCGGCTGGCCCACCAGCGCTTGATGAGGCCTTCTCGTGTGTCGACCAGAATTGGCAATTGTCGGGCTCAAATATCCTCCTGTGCAGAAACTGTCCATACCCAGAAGATCCGCAGAACTGACTGTTCTGAGCTATAATCCGCCCCCGAAGCATGGTCAGCTGAACGGCCCCGCGGCATGTGAAACCCTGATATGGGGAGAAATCGGTATTCATATGCAACGCTTTCGCGGATATGGTGAATTCCACTTGGGGGTCAAAGATGACCAAATCAGCGTCGCTGCCCACCTCGAGAGCGCCCTTGGCGGGATAAAGCCCAAATATCTTAGCCGGATTGGCGGACATGGCCGCCACCAGCTGATTGGCCGTTAAATGACCTTGGTATACTCCATGGGTATAGATCAGGGGCAGAGATGTTTCCACCCCCGGTAAGCCATTGGGAATTCTATCGAAGCGCTCCATGCCGAGACGTTTTTGTTCTTTAGTGAAGGGACAGTGATCGGTGGAAATCACCGAGATGCCTCCTTGGGCTAGACCGAGCCAGAGGGCCTCTCGGTCTTTGGGACTGCGCAGGGGTGGCGTGGCGATAAAGTCACCTCCCCCCTCTCCCAAATAGACGGTCTCATCCAGAAGAAGATACTGGGGGCAGGTCTCGGCCCACACGGGAAATCCCCCATCGTGAGTTTCCTGGACGGCTGACAGAGCCTGACTGGTGGTCAGATGAACGATGTACAGGTGGCCATGAGCAAAACGGGACAGATAGATGGCTCGGCGAACGGCCTCTTCTTCCACTTGGTGAGGCCGACTCCGAGCGTGAAAAATGGGTGCGACCTTTCCATCCATCAACAGCTGCTCAGTGAGATGCTCCAGAAGGGGTCCGTTTTCGGCGTGAACCATCACCAAACCGCTCACCTCAGCGGTGCGCTTCAAAACGGCGTATAGACCTCCGTCGTCCACCATGCGCCCGTCGCGACGGTAAGCCATATAGAGTTTAAAGCTGGTCACGCCATCCCGCACCAGACGGGGGATTTCATCCAAGATGGCCTCATTGACCTCGACGATTTCGGCGTGCAAGCCATAATCGACGGCCACCCGCCCATCGGCGGCTCGGCGACGATCTCGAAGGCTGGCCTCTAGTGAAGTCCCCTTGCGGTGAAGGCTAAAATCGATGATAGTAGTGACGCCCCCGCAAGCAGCGGCCCTGGTGCCGGTGGTGAAATCGTCGCAGGAGGTGGCCAACTCCATGGGCAACTCCATGTGAGTGTGAACATCGATGATTCCGGGCAAAATCCACTTGCCCTCGGCATCCAAGACCTGGGCCGCCGCACTTACTTGACCGCCGCTGATCTGGGCGATGCGACCATCTTTTATGCCGATTTCAGCCCGATAACTTTTCTCGGCGGTGACGATCAAGCCACCTCGTATCCACGTGTCCACTGAAGCACCCAGGAATAGGTTAGCCTTTCAAGCTCAGAAGCTTTCTCTCACCGAGGAGAGTCCACAATCCCACAGAGGGGAGAATTCAACGCTGCTGCCTCATCATATCGTGCAACAGAGACCTTATCACGTACTATGTTGACGCCCAAGAGGAGCTCTTGGAAGCGGAGAAGACACGGGTAGCAGGTCCCTATGGACGCTCGATTCCTGCTACCAGAAAAGCCTAACGGTTCGATTTACCAGGCGGCTATAAAGATTTGAAACGGCTTCTATAATACGAAAAGAAAGTCTCCTCGTCAACCACTTTTTCAGCCTCGGGGCAACAGCTCTTTCGACTTGGTGGGATCCATGAGGGAAGTGTGAGAATGCTTGACAAATGGAAAATAATATGTTATATAGAAAGAGAGGGTGCTTTCGAGGGTTCATGCCCTCAAAAGCCTTTGTTTTCCAAAAGACTCTCATATGAGGAAAGCTCCTCTGTGGTACTCTCCCGCTCACATCTCATGTGCGCGGCGGGATGGTGGTTTTCTGCCGATGAAGGGTTCAGAGATCCTGGGAGTAGCCCCGGTTTGATGGCTCCGGTGTGAGGTTCATCCCTCTCCAGATAGAAGGAGACGGACGTGGATAAAATCAGAGTTTTTCTGACGGATGACCATACCATCCTACGCGATAGTCTAACGTATCTCTTAGCGGATGAGGAGGAGATTGAGGTGGTGGGAGAGGCTGAAAACGGCCATCAGCTGTTAAAAGAGGCCAAAAAAACCTCTCCCGACGTCGTTGTGGTGGACATCTCCATGCCAATCCTAGGCGGTTTGGAAGCTGCTCAGCGGCTTAAAAAAATACTGCCCAAAGCCAAAATCTTGATCCTCACCATGCATACCGATGAAACCTACATACACCAGGCCTTCAAATCAGGAGCGTCCGGCTTTATGGTGAAAAAAGCAGCGGCACAAGATCTGGTCTCGGCCATCAAAGCCGTTCACAGAGGGGAAACATATATCAGCCCCATAGTCTCTGAGAGGGTGGTCCAAGAGTTCGTCCGGAGCTCTCGGCTCTCACGAAAAGCGATCTTTTCCGATAAACTCACTCTTCAAGAACGTCAAGTCCTCAAGCTCATTGCCGAAGGTTGGTCCAGCAAAAAAATAGGTCAGCATCTCAATATTAGCACCAGGACCGTGGAGACTCATCGGGCTAATATAATGCAAAAACTTGATTTGCATAAAGTGGCCGATTTAGTAAAATACGCCATACGTCGAGGGTTGGTGCAGGTAGAACCATAGTACTCAAGCGCTTGCGCCTGACAAACCTTCGCAGTTATGGTTAAAATATTTCATATCAAAAATACGTATTTAATTCTGCTTAAATACGTATTTTCATTTATTGACAGTTTTTCAGGAAAGTAATATCTTATTTATACTAGCAACAAAAGTCCTTCAACAAAAGGCCTAAAATGTAAGGAGGTCAGGCCATGGCGGACAAATTCGATCTCGGACGAAAGATCCACCGTCTGAGAAAAGAGAAGCTGCTCACCCTGAAACAGCTTTCCGAGATGTCTAACGTGACCGCCACGCACATCTCGGAGCTAGAGCGAGGTCTCGCCTCGCCCACCATCAACACCCTCCATAGAATCTCTCAGGCTTTGAGAAAGCCGGCTTCTTACTTCCTGCCCACTGAGGAAGACAAAAACGTCAAGATAACGACGGAGAAAAACCGTAAGTCTGTGGCCCGGAACGGGTACAAACTGCAGTTTTTTAACGCCGACATGACCGATGCCAAGCTGCGGGTGGGCCGTATCGCATTCGATGGAGAGGTCACTTTTCACCCCCTAGGATACGTAGGCGATGAAAAAATGGCCACCATCCTCCGGGGGAAGGTTGAGGTGGAGCTCAACGGGAATACGATGCAGCTGGAAGAGGGGGACACCATTCAGATCACCGAGGGCCTGCCCAGCAGATTACGCAGTCTCAGCAAGGGCGGAGCCGAGGCCATGCTGTTTCTGTCCGCCTCCTTTCACATCGACCCCAAGCGCATCAAATTCAGACCGAGTGGCAAGTAACGCTGTATTTTGATGCTCACAAAAAGAGCCGCTAGACGTTTCGTCTGGCGGCTCTTTTTTTCTTTTCTATATACCCTGGCTGAATAGCGTTCATGTGTTCCCTTGCTTAAGGTAATCTATTTAGCCTCCTCACCGTTGAACAGCTCCAACGGCTCGGAGCTCAGCGGCGTGGCCGG
>LJUY01000068.1 GCA_001304015.1 candidate division Zixibacteria bacterium SM23_81
ATATGATGAACTGCAAGACCCTGGATTCCCGCTTTCGCGGGAATGACAGGGAGGACACGACAGAAATAACAGTGAGTGTCAAAGCGGGAATGACAGTGGGGCAAGGCGGGAATGATAAGTACCTAGCGTCGCATACGGACACCTGACGCCACCTGAAAACAACTCCTGGCGCAGAAATCAATCATGAACACACTCCAATTAGAACACCACGACCACATCGCCATCGCCAAACTCAACCGGGGCGTCACCAATGCCATCAACCTGGAGCTCATCAAGGAACTTTCCGGGACGCTCCAGAAGATCAAGGACGATCCCGACACCAACGGCCTTGTGCTGACCAGCTCAAACGAGAAGTTCTTCTCCATCGGCCTGGACATCCCCTGGCTGTTTCCCCTCAGCCGGGGGGACTTCACCTCTTTCTACAAGGCCTTCAATCGCCTGTGCATCGATCTGTTCACCTTGCCCAAGCCTACGCTGGCGGCCATCACGGGACACGCCATCGCGGGCGGGTGCATCCTGGCCCTGTGCTGCGACTATCGGTTTATCTCCGAGGGCCGGAAATTGATGGGGCTTAACGAGATCAAGCTGGGCGTCCCCGTCCCCTATCCCGCCGATTGCATTTTGAGAAATCTGGTAGGATTTCGCATGGCCCGCGACATAATGGACACGGGGGAATTCTATCAAGGTAAAGAATTGCTGAAGATGGGCATCGTGGATGATGTATCACCACCAGATCAGATGCTGGCAATGTCAGTTGAAAAGGCTCAATCCTTGAGTGGGGCATCCCCACAGGCCTTTGCCATGATTAAGCGCAGCCGTGTTGAGAGGGTGAAAGCTGAAATCCTGGCGCACCTGCAAGAGAGAGAACAGCTGTTCGTGGACCGCTGGTACTCCTCCGAAGCCCGGGGGCGATTGAAAGAGGCCATGGAGAGATTCTAACTTTTTCTAGAAAAGTGCATGAAAAAATCCGCAGCCATCAAAAAAATTGAAGAAACCATGGCAAAGCTGGAGGAGACTTTCGTCAAAGACGAGAAGGTCCTGGGCGCCTTTTACTGTGGAACAAGCGGAACCGGTTCCTATGGCGAATACTCCGATATCGATCTCGTCCTGGTGGTGGCAGATGAAGACCAAAAGGACTTCTTCAAAAAGGTGCCCAATGTTCTCCAGAGGACCGTGGGATTGAAGTCAGCCGTCAATGCAGCAGGAGAAGATGTGGAGTGGTGCTGCCTGGTCACCGACGATTATTTCGGATTAGACCTGCCCATCTTCAAAAAGGCTGACTTGGTCTGTAGCCCAAAGTTCGCCAATATCAGGATTCTCAAAGACCACCATGACCTTCTGCGTCGCTTCAAGAAAAGATCGGTGGCCCTAAAATCCCGTATCGAAACCAAGAATTTCGTCAACGACATGCGTCAAATAAAAGACGATCAGCTCTGCCTGGCCAGGCAGGTGAGAAAGGGGCAACTCCTGGAAGCGATGAGCGAATGTACCCGAGACGGCGAGGAGCTATTTCACTGGTTGGTGAAGCTTAAAGGCATCAAATATCAACCTCCCAGTTTAAGGGACGCTGAGAAAATCCTAACCCAAAAAGAGCTGGAGATGCTTCTGGAGACCAGAGTCAAGAATCCGGTGGACTCCGAGATCAGGGCTGGTATGCAAGGCCTTTGGAAACTGACGCTTCATGTCATCGATGAATACGAAAAGAGAACGGGAAGAAAATTCCCCGCAGGCCGTGACGACAACCGGTTCTTAGGCCTGGTCAACGACGTCTATAAGGGAAGGAGATTTTAACGCCAACTCCCCCAAAATGGCCAGACAAAAAGGACTCTTCTCATACAAATTTCATAGGAAGAAGAATATATGCAAGACAGAACGGCTCGGTTCACATCGTTGATTCAGCACGTTAAACCCGGCAAGATCGTCGAGCTTGGTTGCGGCAACGGCCTCGTTCTCGAGGCGTTGTCCAAGCGCTTTAGCGAAAGCATCATAGTCGGCCTTGACGAAGACCTGGAAGCATTAGAAAAAGTCCTCGAAAAAGGCTTCGATAATGTCATCCCCATAAAGGCTGATATCACTCAGAAGATTTTTCCCGACAGAACCTTTGACACAGCGCTCTTCGTGGCAAGCCTCCACGAAGTATTTTCCTATAGAGGGAAGAAAAAAGTGCGGGTGGCATTTCAGAACGCCAGTGATATGCTGATGGACTCTGGCGTTTTAATCATCCAGGATTTTCTTAGACCTCCATCGCGATTGGTGAAAATCAATTTCCTTAACGAAGGAGCTGGGAAACGATTCCTGAGGTTTGCCAGGGAATTTCGCCCCAGAAAGGTAAGATACGAAGAAAGAGAAGGCGTCGTGGGAGTGGACATCGCAGACGCCGTCGAATTTATCAGCAAATACCGCTCTCCCGATGAAGAGGACTGGCAAGAAGAGATGCGCGAGACTCATTTTTTCTTCACCGAGGAAGAGTACCAAGAGATGGCCCAGAGGACCGGCTTGGTGATAAAAGACTTCAAGAAGCTGCCCACGGACAAGAGCTGGTGGGGAGCAATTCGGGAGGATATGGAGTTGACTCTTGAGCCCCAATATCTGTGGGCTCAGCTGGTTCTCACGAAAAGTGTGAGCTAGCTGTCAGAAAGCCCCACAAGATACTGCGTGGGCTATAGCAGAGAAGGGTAATTTCACAGAAGGAAACAAAACGTGTTGCGGTTCAGCATCATTTTTCTGATTCTTCTTGTTCTCGCAATTATTTGTTGTGGCCCAGACAAGCCAGAACAAGCGAAAGTGGAGGAGAAAATAGCCATCGAGAGATGGCCCGGGGAGGGGGTTCCCGTGATCGCCTCGACCGGCTCGGAAGACTCGTTGCCTCTGTATTCTCAACCGGGAGATGAGAAGCCAGATGGCCACCTCCCAGTGCAACCACATCAACATTTCCACTGGGATAAGTCGCTGATAGTCGTTAAGAAGCTCGGAAAGCTGGAGATTCTCGAGAACTGCATCATCGCCGCGTACGTCTATGACTCATTTGAAGACAATAAATTAGCCGAAGGCAAAGCCAGAGAGCTCAATTTTTCTTCAGGCATGATTCTAGATGTGGTGTGCTACGCTGCTGAGGGCTATTACATTTTCCGCCACCTGGATAAATATATCGAGATGGGCAGCTCCCACAAGTGTCAGCGAATGCTGGCATCGCCCCAGACGGAATGGTGGGTGCGCATCACCATAGACGATAAGCCCATAGGGTGGGTTCGAGTAGACGAAGAGAGGGTATCCGTCGTGGATCGGCGTTTTTGAAGTCGCTAATGATATCGCAAAAAGAGGATTCAATGGGCCGGGAAGAGGATTACGCTGAGATTGCCAGAAGACAGTGTGAAAGGACCGCCATGATCTACTACGCCTTTCGTAAAAGGGGCGGCACGGCCAACGATCTGGTCGAAATGCCCGCGATGAAAAAGCTCATCGGGGATGTCAAGGGCAAGAGGCTCCTCGATGCCGGCTGCGGATTCGGCAGCTATTCCATCTATTGTGCCCAGCAGGGGGCTACCGTTACCGCCGTGGACATCTCCCCTACCATGATCGAGCTGGCCCACAAAGAGGCGACAGAGGCTGGCGTGGATATAGATTTCAGGATCGGAGATGCAACCAATTTAAAGGATATCCCCCGCGACACTTTTGAGATGGCCATCTCCAGTATCGTCGCCTGTTTCAACATGCCGCTTTTTTTCAAAGAAATCGGCAGGGTTCTCAAAGCAGCAGGGAGCTTTTGTTTTAGCGATGTCCACCCCATACTCGGCAGCGGTCAAAAAGCCGGCTCAAAAAAAGATCCTGCCCGGCTGGTGGGTCGATATTTTCAGCGAGGCCTCAGAACGTCGGCCAACGTCTTTGGGAAAATCGACCCCTCGGATGAGGATTACCACTGGCAATGGGAGCAGTATACCCTGGGGGATTACTGCACCGCATTGCGTCAGGCTGGATTCCTGATCGAGGCCCTGTGGGAGCCCGAGCCGGATCCAGCCACTCGCCACCTGAATCCGGAATTATATGAACGAGCCCGGAGGTACCCATTCTTCGTGCTCATCCGGGCCATCAAGATGAAGGCATAGAAACGGAGAACACAGCTTTTGAAAAAGGGGGGCGTGGCTTGTTCGCAGATCTATACCTGGAGACAGAGAGATTGCTGCTGCGAGCCTACACCATGGAGGACCTCACGGACCTCCACGCCATCGTCAGCCAAGAAGAAGTCATGAAGGATCTTCCTGAGGGCATCATGAGCATGGAGCAGACTGAAAAAGGATTACGCTGGATCATCGAATGTTACGGCAAGAACACCCCTGAGAAGATAGTCAAATTCTCCGTCGGGGTGGTGGAAAAGGACACCGGAAAGCTCATCGGCTGGTGCGGGCTGGGGCCGTTGGAATTCGACGAATCGGACACCGAGATCTATTACGGCTTGTCCAGACCTTATTGGGGAAGGGGGATCACCACGGAAGCGGCTAAGGCTCTTCTGCACTATGGATTTCACACAATCGGCCTGGACAAAATCGTCGCCATTGTCAAACCCGAGAATATTGCCTCCCAGAGGGTCATCGAGAAGCTGGGTCTGAATTACAGGAGAAAAATCCTCGGCCTGCCCCAAAAGTTCAAATTTTTCGAAGGACTGCTCTATTACTCGCTGACCCGGAAAGAATACAAAACAGGTTTTGAGGCAGCATCCTCTGCAGAGCGATAAGAAAACGGTGCTCCTGTCGAGATGAAAGAAACATATCCGCTCTGGATTCGTAGTCTTAGGATGTACGGTTGAATCGCAAGAGCGGATATTTTCTTTTTCACAGGAGATAATATGAATGTCGGGAAAGAGGCAACCATAACCCTCGTGATCTTCATCCTCTCTGCCGGATCACTAAGGGCACCAGTATCTCAGGCGGATGAAAAATATCAACCCGTCTATAAGCCCACGCTCCAGGTCTCCCGAAAAGCAGGATCCGTCAAGATTGACGGCCAGCTGGACGATCCAGGCTGGGCGGGGGCTGCCAGGGCCGACAACTTCGCCGAGCACAATCCCGGCGATCAGACCAAACCTCCGGTGGACACCGAAGCGTTTATCACCTACGACGACGAACACCTCTACGTGGCCTTCATCTGCTACGACGACCCTAAGGATATCCGGGCTTCGTTCTGTGAACGGGAAGGTATTTATTCGGATGACTATATTGTTCTGTGCATTGACACCTATGATGAGGCCACCTGGGCCTACGAGCTCGCTGTCAATCCCCATGGGATTCAGGGAGATGTCCTGTGGAGCCGCAGCGGCGGAGAGGATGTAGGCTTTGATGTCATCTTTGAATCTGCTGGCAAGATCACCGATGGGGGTTACCAGGTTGAGATGGCCATTCCCTTCTCCAGCCTCAGGTTTCCCAACAGACCGGTTCAAACCTGGAAGATGGACTTCTGGCGGAACCATCCCCGTGATGACCGCGGTCAATACTCCTGGGCGGCCTACGATCGCGATGATCCCTGCTGGCCGTGCCAGTGGGGGACGGTCACCGGGATCGAGAACGTGCAGCCGGGCAAGGGATTTGAGATCCTGCCCTCCTTGATCGGGTTCCAGAGCGGCGACCTCGACGGGGATGGCACCGTTGAGGCGCCCTACACATTCCAAAACGACGATCTTGACGGTGAGATCTCCATTGGCGCAAAATATTCGCTCGCATCCGACGTCACCACCGAGCTCACTTACAATCCGGATTTCAGCCAGGTGGAGGCCGATCCCGCCCAGATCGACGTCAACACAAATTTGGCTCTGTGGTATGACGAGAGACGCCCATTCTTCCAGGAAGGCAGCGACCTGTTCCGCACCTGGTCAAACACCATCTATACCCGCTCGATCAATGACCCCCAATTCGCCGGCAAGCTGACGGCCCGTTTCGACGGCACCAGCATCGCGTATCTGGCTGCCCTGGACGAAAACTCCCCCGTCATCCTGCCCCTGGAGGAGAGCAGCTCCGTGCTGCTGGCCGGAAAGAGCTTCTCGAATATCCTGCGGGCTCGAAAAAACCTGGGAGAGGACACCTATCTCGGCACCATCATCACCGACCGCCGCCTGGACGGCGGCGGATCCGGAACGGTGCTCAGCGCTGACGGGGAGATCCGGTTCTCTCAGAATTTCCGATTCCAATGGCAGGCCGCTGCCAGCCACACCGAGGAGCTCAACGACACCTCCCTGACCTCCGATCTGAGCGACAAGTACATCGACGCAAAGACATACACGGCAGCCTTCGACGGCGAGTCTTTTTGGGGCACGGCTCTGATCGGCAATCTGGAGGAGCGCCACCGGCATTTCAATCTCGATCTCACCTATGTCCAGCTTAGTCCTACCTTTCGGTTAGACAACGGGTATCTGTCCCAGAACAACCGGCGGGAGCTCGGCCTGTACGCCGGATATACATTCTATTTCGAGGACCACCCGATCTTCAATTACATCCGGCCGTACATCTACCCGGGCATCGTCTGGAACTTCGACGGGCTGCGGAAGGATGGCTGGATGAGGCTGGAGTGCGACCTGTCGATGACGGGGCAGACCACGGTACACCTCTGCTTTCTGAGGAGCTCCGAACGGTTGGCCGGCATCAAATTCGAGGACATCTGGAGGTTTCATCTCTGTTGGAACAGCAAATTCAGCGACATGCTGGGAGTGAACGGCTCGATCAATTTCGGGCACCTCATCGCCCGTAATGAGGACCCTCCGGTCATGGGCAAGGAGCAGTTCCACGAGTTGGGACTGAGCTTCAAGCCCGCGGCCTGCCTGCGCATCGAGCCCGAGATCATGTACGACCGGAGCGTCCACCGGGGCACCGGCGAGGAGCTGTTCGCCGGTTTCATCACTCGAACGCGTTTGCAATATCAGTTCAACCGCGAGCTGTCTCTACGGCTGGTGGTCCAGTACGACGACTTCGATAAAATCTGGGATGTCGACCCTCTGCTGACCTATCGCCTGAATCCCTTTACGCTGTTTTATGTCGGCACCACCTATGATTACGAGAAGCTGGCCATCGAAGAAAAGCAGGGCCGACATTGGAAGTTAAGCTCCCGTCAGTTCTTCCTCAAGCTGCAGTACTTATTTCAAATATAATCATCCCTGCCCCCATAGCTTATCATGGCGTTGGGCTTTGCTCTGGGAGATCCGAAGCATGACCATCACAGACCTCATCAACCGCTCGATGCCCCCCAAGCCATGGGACGAGGGCGACAATATCCCCTGGGATGATCCCCAGTTAAGCGAGAGGATGCTGCAGGAGCATCTCTGCCAGGATCACGATGCCGCCAGCCGTCGTTTTGAAAAGATCGACCAGCACGTCGATTGGATTCATCAACATCTGTTGTCCTGCCAGCCCACACGCATTCATGATCTCTGCTGCGGGCCGGGTTTTTATACCAGCCGCCTGGCCAGACTGGGACATGAGTGCGTGGGCATCGATTATTCTCCCGCCTCCATAAGATATGCGATCGCACAGGCGTCGGAACAGAATCTATCTTGTCGATATTATCTCGGGGATATTCGCGGAGCCGATTATGGCACCAATTACGGATTGGCCATGCTAATATTCGGTGAATTCAATGTCTTTTCTCCTGAGGATGCCAAGCACATTCTCAAAAAAATCCTTGCGGCTTTGGCCCAAAATGGCCTTCTTTTACTTGAAGCTCACACCCTTGCTGCCGTCAGGAAAAAAGGGCAGGAGGAGAACTGCTGGCATTGCGTCGACCAAGGGCTTTTCTCTGATCATCCGTATCTTTTCCTCGAGGAAGGCTTTTGGGAACCTCAGGGGAAAACGACTACCAAGCGCTACTACATCATCGATGCCCGTACCGGCAAGGTTCAGCGCCATGCTCAGAGCTTGCAGGCTTATACAAAATCCGAGTATCGATCCATCCTCGAGGATCATGGTTTTGTCCATGTGGAATTTTTTCCTTCCCTCATCGGAGAAGAAGATGCATCCCAGAGCGACCTCATCGCCATAGTCGCCGCAAAGGAGGCTGGGAAATGAAAAAGTATGCCCTCATCTCCATCGTTCTCCCTGTTGTTTTGCTCATCGCCCCTGGTGTTTTTTCCCACTGTGAAATCCCCTGTGGCATCTACGGGGACGAAACCCGCTTCTATATTCTGGAAGAACATATCCAGACCATAGAGAAGTCCATGACCATGATCATGGATCTGTCGGGAGAAGGAGAGAAGAACTACAATCAGCTGGTCCGCTGGATCGACAACAAGGAAACTCACGCGGGCTATTTTCAGGACATCGTCTCCCAGTACTTCATGACCCAGCGGGTCAAACCGATGGATCCCGAGGATGAGCAATATCAGAAATATCTGGAAAAGATCACGCTGCTCCACAAGATGCTCATCGCCGCCATGAAAACAAAGCAAACCACTGATGTGGAGATCACAAAAGAGCTGAGATCTCTTTTGGACCGTTTCAGAATCGCCTATTTCGGTGCCGAGCGGGGAGAGCACCGACCGCCCCATGGAAACCATGAGCGCCATTGATGTTCCGAACCTGTTGGCTGGCCTTCCGCCATTCGGTGTAGACATCTCTCTTCTGGAGACATCCCAATGGAAAACAAACTGAAAAAGCTAAAGACACGCTTGATCGAAATCGATGACCTGCATGGTGCAGCAGCGCTGTTGTACTGGGACCAGGCGACCTACATGCCGCCTGGCGGTGCCTCTGCTCGCGGGCGTCAGATGGCTACCCTGGAACGGCTGGCTCACGAGAAGTTCACCGATCCAGTCATCGGAAATCTGCTGGAAGAACTTCGCCCCTATGAGGAGAGCCTGTCTTACGACTCAAACGAGGCCAGCCTCATTCGCGTCACGCGGCGTGAATACGAAAAGGCCGTGAAGGTACCCCCAGCTTTCACCGAGAAGTTCTCTGTCCATTCATCTGCCTCATACGAAGTTTGGACGAACGCCCGACCGGCAAATGACTTCGCTGCGGTGCGTCCTTATCTCCAAAAAACCCTCGACCTGAGCCGACAACTGGCTGATTTCTTTCCGGGCTATGAGCACATCGCCGATCCACTCATCGACTTTGCGGACTACGGCATGAAAGCCTCGACTTTGCGTAGCCTCTTTGATGAGCTTCGCAAGCAACTCGTCCCTATGGTTGAGGCACTCACCGCACAGCCGGCGGCGGATGACTCCTGTTTGCGCCAGACCTTTCCCGAAAAGCAACAGTTGGCCTTCGGCCTGGAGATCATCAAACGCTTGGGCTACGACTTCCAACGCGGCCGACAGGACAAGACTCCCCACCCCTTCATGACGAAGTTCTCCCTGGGAGACGTGCGCATCACCACTCGCGTCCAGGAGAACGACCTTCGCGAGGCCCTGTTCGGGGCGATGCACGAGGCCGGCCACGCGCTATACGAACAGGGCATCTGTGAAGAATTTGAGGGCACACCGCTGGCAGATGGGGCATCCGCAGGCGTCCACGAGAGTCAGTCCCGTCTGTGGGAAAACCTCGTGGGTCGGAGCCGGGCTTTCTGGCAGTTTTTCTACACCAAACTTCAGGATGTGTTTCCAGATCAACTGAAAGCGGTTTCTCTGGAAACGTTCTATCGGGCCATCAACAAAGTGGAACGTTCTCTGATTCGCACGGCCGCCGACGAGGTGACCTACAATCTACACGTCATGATTCGCTTTGGGCTGGAGCTGGAGCTGTTGGAGGGCAATTTGACCGTGGCCGATCTCCCCGACGCTTGGCGCGAGCGTTATCGGAGGAACCTGGGCATCGCATCGGAGAACGACCGAGATGGCGTGATGCAGGACATGCACTGGTTCAGCAGCACCATCGGGGGAAAATTCCAGGGTTACACCCTCGGCAACATCATGGGCGCCCAGTTCTACGAAGTCGCGCTCCGAGCCCACCCCGAGATCCTAGACGAAATGAAAGGAGGCCAATTCGGCACTTTGCTCAACTGGTTGAAAGAAAACATATATCAGCACGGTTATAAGTACACAGCGGCTGAGCTCGTCGAGCGGATTACCGGCGGGCCGCTGCGCATCGAGCCTTACGTCCATTACCTGGGGAAGAAGTTCGGCGAGCTGTACCGTTTATGACCCGCTCGCGCTGCGATCCTCGACGGAGGGTGTTAGATATGACAGCCCGCAGTAAAAAATCGAGTCCCCAAAAACCTGGCACAAAACTCGTCCATGCTGGCGCAGAGGAGCAGGGAAATGTCCAGCCTGCGGTGACCCCCATATACAGAGCCACCACTTACGGAATGAGCCTGGACCTCTATCGCGGGACAAGGAAATATTATCAAACGAAGGGATCGGGGACAAAGGCCAGCGAGCTGGAATTGCGAAAGTTACGAAGCAGTTTTTTTTATGCCCGCTACGCCAATCCAAATGTCGCCGTGTTGCAAAGAAAAATGGCGGCTCTGGAGGGCTGCGAGGACGGCGTCGCCACCTCCTCGGGCATGGGGGCCATAACCTCGACGATCCTCAGCGTTGTGAAGGGGAAAAAATACATCGTCACCAGCCCTCATCTTTACGGTTCCAGCTTTTATTTGCTGTTCCATGAACTGAGAGAGATGTTCGGCATCGAGGTGCTTTTATTAGAGGACTTTCTGTCGAAAGGTTGGCCAGACAAAATCGACGGTAAAGATATTGCCGCCGTCTATGTTGAGTCTCTCTCTAATCCCCTGCTCGTGTTTGCCCCCCTTGATGAAATCAGGGATGTTCGAGACGAACTGTGTCCCATGACACCGATCATCGTGGACAACACGCTGTTGACCCCAATCAACCTGGAGGTTTTTCGCGTCCTCAAACCAAAGCGAGACGTCGTGTTATACAGCGCGACGAAATATCTCGGTGGACACAGCGATGTCATTGCAGGAATCGTCTGCGGCTCCTCGGCAATGATGGACGGCGTTTGGGAGAAGATGACGCTCTATGGCTGCTGTCTGGATGCGGAGAGCGCATATTACCTCGAAAGGGGCATGAAAACACTTCACATCAGGATGGAGAAACACAACCAAAACCTACATGAGGTCTTCAAATATCTGAAAAGCGTGTCTGGGAAGTTCGGGATTAAGATTTTTCACCCGTTGATGGGCGAAAATCCAATCCCGAAGTATGCCAAACAGCTTGTCAAACAGAAAAGGCTTGGCGGGATGATCGCCTTCCACATCGAGAGCAAGGGCCAAAAAGACGGAATCCGGTTCATGGAAATTCTTCACGAAAAAGGGGTGATACAGCATGCCCCCAGCCTAGGCGGTGTGGAAAGTCTCATCAGCATGCCCTGCAACACCTCGCAGCCCACCAGGGAACAACAGAAGTTGTTGGGGCTCGATCAGTATGGATGTCTGCTTAGGCTCTCCACGGGCATCGAAGATGCGGGTGACATCATAGGCTCCCTGGATACGGCTTTCACAAAAATTTGCAGCCGCCGTTAGATGGATGAGATTCATATGGCTAAGCATATCGGCATCGTGGCGTGCAGTGCAGAAGGAGCTTCCCTCTGCTATCGCAGCATCTGTCAAGAAGGCGCCCATCTCATGGGAAAATACTCGCATCCCGAGATCACCATGCACACCCATCCTCTCAGCGAATACATACGCTATATCGAGGTAGGCGACTGGGATGGTGTGGCGAATCTGATGTCGTCTTCGGCCGAGAAGGTGGCCAGGGCCGGAGCAGACTTCGCAATATGCCCCGACAACACCATTCACCAGGCCTATGATCAGGCCGTCGAGAAATCACCCATCCCCTGGCTTCACATCGCCGAGGTGGTGGCCGCTGAGGCAAAAAGAAAAAAGTACAAATGCCTGGGGGTATTGGGAACACGGTGGCTCATGGAGGGCCCGGTTTACCCTGCCAAACTCGCGGCCTCGGAGCTGCCCCACATGATTCCAGAGCCGGAGGACAGGGCAAGGATCAACGAGATTATCTTCACTGAGCTGGTCGAGGGCCGCTTCACTTACGAGTCTCGTGACTATTTCGCC
>LJUY01000005.1 GCA_001304015.1 candidate division Zixibacteria bacterium SM23_81
GCCGTGCCTGGTGAGCGGCCTGGTGCCGGACACCTATGCTCTGGATCAGAACTACCCCAACCCCTTCAATCCCAAGACGGCCATTCGTTTCCACATCCCCCAGGGCGGCCATGTGAACCTGCGCATCTATAATGTCACCGGACAACTGGTACGAGAACTGACCGATGCTCATCGAGAGGCCGGCTCTTACCAGGTCAGTTGGGATGGACAAAACGACCAAGGCCAGCTGGTGCCCAGTGGCATCTACTTCTGCCAGATGAAAACCGGTGATTACACCACCACGAGAAAGATGGCCCTGATCAAATGAGCCATCCGGACACACATGCACAAAGGGCGACGCCTCAAAGACGTCGCCCTTTTTCATGGGGCCTGGCACATAGGCCCGGTGCGGTGAATCTGCGCACATTCCCCTGAACTCGCCGTGACCTCAACTGCTAAGATCCTACCTCTCAGCCCTCCTTTCCCTCAATCGCTCCAACTCCGCTTTGGCGGCGGCGGCGACGGGTCCCCGGGGGTCTATGCTCAGACAACGGCGAAAAAAGTCCACTGCTCGCCCCGGTTTCATGAGGCGTCGGGCATAAATGACTCCCAGGTTGTAACAGATGGCGGCGTTGTCGGGGTCCAGAGCCAGCATCTTCTCCAGCTCTCCGACCGCCTGCTCAAATTGGCCATGACCCAGATGCTCATCCGCTGTGATACGAGCCAGGTTGAATTGAGCCTTCCGATTTTGGGGCCAGATGGCCAAGGCTTGTTCCAGCTCCCCCCGTGCCAAATCGGCTCTTCCCTGATCTGAGAACATATTTCCTAGATTGACGTGAATGTCCGACTGATCTCTCCGGCTCTTGTGACGACAACTCAGAGCTCTTGCGAATTCCAGCTTGGCCCCCTCAAGCCATCCCACTCGACGGAAGAAGACACCCATACTGTTGTGAATTTGAGCCTTTTCTATGCTTTCCATCTCTGCGCGGGCCATAGCGAACCTCCCCAAGGCGCCAGCAGTATCTTCTCTGACCCATAGATCTTCTCCCCAGGAAAGGTGGTAGTTAGCCACCATCATCCGGGCCCGATAGTCCCAAAATTGCCGGTTGCCTCCGAACTCCCCCTTTCGATACCTCCGCCAGGGAAGCTGAGCTTCCCGGATTTGACGGGTCCCTTTCTGCTGGCGATAGACAAGACCGAAGGGCAGCAAAGAGAGGTCGCTTATCTGCAGGGGATCAGTGCTCATGGACATGTGCTCCTTGGCAAAATAAACCGGTTGGCACGCCTTATCCAACACCATCCTTCTCAACCCAGCTGGATCTTCCCCTGGTGGAATCAGGCTCGTACCCAGAAAACGGCGCATCCTCTCTAGAGTGCTGCCCAGGTCGAAGATGGCAACGTCGGGCCGAATTCCCTCCACATCGTGGAGGTACATCACGGGAAAGGTCTCGTTGTCGGCAGAGGTGAACAGGATGGCCCCAGGCTCCACTGAGCTCAGAATGTTGAATCCGTAGTCGCGGGCAATGGTCATCCTCTTCTGAGAGGCCTTGGAATAATTGACCCCCAAGGGCATAGTCGTCAAGGCGACCAGAAAAACTACCAAAGCAGAGCGAAAGCCGATTCCCCCATATCGGCACAGAAGCCATCTGAGGCCCAAGGCCAGGGCCAGGCCCAGCCACAGGGCGAAAATAAGATAGGAAGGCAGATAGTAGGCCTCGATGTCAAGGATGTCGTAGGAGGCGGCCAACAGCACGTTGCTCACCACGATCAAGATGAACAGCACAAAGAGTCCTCGCTTGCGGGCTCCCTGTAGAACTGCTCCTGCTAAGCTCAAGAGCAGCACAGGTGCGCCAAACTGGTCAGCCAGCAATCTCACGTAATGACGTATGTTGTTCCAAACATCGGGCAGGGAGCTGAACAGAAAAAATCGCCTGTATTGTCGGGCCGTCACGTGGTCCCATAGGCGACGGAGGTTCTCGGGATTGCCCCAATCATGGGGCGGATTGGCTGCCGATCTGAGAGGCAGATAAAGATAGAGGCTTATGCCCAAAAGAAAAAGCAGGGTCATTCCTGGGAGACACCTCTTTAGTTCCAGCCGGTGCCTGCCGGAAAGGGCCACATACAGGGCAGCTGCTGATAAGAAAATCACAGAGGTGTGGTTGCTCAAGGACAAGCCCCAGAGAAATGCCCACAGATAAGCCAGGCGACCATGGGCAGTTCGCCACCAGACCACCATGATCAGTATCAGAACGACCGTCAGAAACGCATGCAGAGCATAGACCTCAGACTGGACGGCCTGAGACCATAGTGTCTCAGAAAACGCATACATCAGGGCGGTAACTAACGCCGTAAGTCGCAAAAAAAGTTTCTTCTCTTTAAAAATCCCCCAAAACAACTCCCGGGCTAAAAAATAAACCGATAGAGCAGCAAGAGAAGCAAAGAAGCCGGACATCACGTTCACCCTTACGGCGATGTTCTCAAAGGGTAAAGCGAAGATGAACATCCGACCCCATAGACAGAACAGGGGATAACCGGTGGGATGTGCGATCCCCAGGCTGTGAGCAGCACAGGTGAGCTCCCCCCCATCGCCCACGGGAACTGTGGGACAGAGGGTGATGCCATAGAGGAGCAGAGGCAAAGAAAAGGCCAGCGCCCCAAAAGGAATGTCCAGATTGGCCAGTGTTTTAGTCATGGCAAAAAAAGGAGGTTGGGACAGCTATCCCAACCTCCTATCACGGTTTCTCTTCCCGATCATGCCTGGAGAAAGACTGATCAGTAGCTGACGGTCAAGCTAAATCGCTGGATGGCATCAAGGTACTCGTGATCTTCGTAACTATAATCGATGCCTGCCAAGACGCCTCCACCTAAGGTCACCCTGGCCCCCAGGCCCGCCGTAAAGCCCATGCTGCTCCTGCCTGTATAACCAACCCGGGCGAAATAGGAGTCGTTGAAGCCGTATTCCAGCCCCATGTTGAAGGTTTCATCCTGATCATTGGGATGGATACCGTCCAGAACAGCGGTAAAACGGTTGGGCCCTGAGTAGAGGAGATCGTAAGCCAGGCCTACCTGAAATATCAGAGGCATGGGATAAGCCTCTGATTTGTAAGCGGCTGGAATATCTTCTTCGACCTCTTCATATTCCGGCAGACCGGTGTCAAACTCAAGGTCCTCTCCGGAATAGGAGAGGTCAGGGCCGAAGTTGCGGATCGCAAATCCCAACCTGAGATTCCCCATGCCCATCATATAGGTGCCCCCCACATCAAATGCCCAACCGTTAGCGGACACCTTGTCGATATTCTGGTTGATGAACTTGAAGGTCAGGCCGGCTGTGAATTTGTCCGTCATCATCCGGGCATAGGACAGGCCGAAGGCAAAATCATTGGCGCTAAAGGTCTCTCCCGTTTCTCCCTCCTGGTCCTCAAAGGTGGTCCGCGTAATTTCCCCTGAGAGAAAGCCCACGCCGCTCACACCCACCACCCCTCCCAGGGCCGGAGTCGCGAAGGCCACATTCTCCAGATTGATGTCGGCGAAGACCTCGCCATGGCTGAAGCTGAAGGTGGGAGCATCCAGGTGTCCCAAGCCAGCGGGGTTGAAGTAGATGGCATCTGTCCCCTCGGCCATGGCGACGTAGGCTCCCCCCATGCCGACGGACCGACATCCACCACCCAACACCAGAAACTGGGCACCAGAACCACCCAACCTGGCCTGGGCCACAAGGGGAACGCAGACCAAAAGGGCCAACACGGCAATGAGTATCCTGTTCATTCTTTCACCTCCATGGAAGTAATACCACATCGTCTTTTCTCGACGTGCTGGCATCAGCGGATAATGGCGAATTTTCCCACCGCCGTTTTGCCGTCTTCAGCCTCTACCTGGTAGATATAGAGACCGCTCACCGCCCTCATGTTCTCGCTGGTTAAAAGATTCCACCTTGCAGAGCCATCCCCCTCGGCGCTATGGTGCTTCAAAGTCTGGATCAACAGACCAGCGGTGGTGAAGATGCGTATGGTGCAGTGGGCTGGAAGATGTTGGAAGTAAACCCACTGATCAAACCGATTGCGATCCCATGGAGCTCGGACATAGTATGGATTGGGAACGACGGTGACCCGATCCAGTGAGTAGTCGCTCTTCCACCTGTTTGAAGAGAACTGATACTCATCCTCATCGGTGAAAGGCTTATTGGTCACGATGGAGAACACAGAGCTGCTCGTAGGTGGACGAGTGTCGTCGGTGACCTCTGTGAGGAGCGTCATAATCGGTCGTATTCCATCTCGGTCATATATCAGGATTTGGTCTCCTGCGTCCCAAATGCCGTTAGGTGGATTAGGTGGATGGGGCACGTCATACCATAGAGTGGGATACTGCTCATCCAGCGAGATGTTAGTCACCAGCCAGGGAACGGTAGTTCCTCCCTTGTCGATGCTGCCTCCCGGAGGGAAGGTTATTTCGAAGTCATAGGGATCGTTAGTCAGAAATTCTAAGCCGAGATTGAAATTGTACCCAGGCTCACCTTCGGTCCATTGCCCAGCGAACTCACCCTCCGCTCTCACGGTGACATTCTTGGGACCCTGGACCTTCAACACGCGCAGGCCCTCCACAACCTCCGGATGGGCATCGACCACTGCGGTATCGCTGCGTATGAGAAACATGGAATCCAACAATACCTCTCCGGTGCTCTCGTTGGTGAGCCTCCAATACCCAGCTTTGGGATACGTTTGGTTAGCGCGGATGAAGGTGATGCTGTAATCATCGCCCTGGAGGTCTACGGGCTGAGCTATCGCCACGAAAACCGATCCCGTGGCTGCCCCCGCGAAATGAATCAGCTTGCTGTTCTGGGTGGACCATTCGACCAAATCATCCACCTGTGCGGCGTTGCTTCGGGGGATGACGGCGTATTTTCTGCCGCTCGTGGCGCTCTCCAGGGATTCCAGTCCCTCCACTTGGTAACCCTTATCAAAGGATGTCACCGAGTAGTAATAGGGCAGCCCGTTGGTCAGTCCCTCGTCGGTGTAAAAGTAACGAAGTCCCACTTGGTCGCTAAGGGGTTCGCTTAGAAATGTCCTGACGGTGAACAGGTCTCCCGCTTGGGGTTGGTAAACGGTTCCCGGCGGATGAAGCTCGCTGGAGTCGCCCTTTGCGATGGAGAAGAAGAATCCATTGGTGTATATGAGACCTCCGTCAAGGTAACGGCCCAGGAAATTGTTTCCCGGAACGGGCAGGGCGATGACGGATGTATCCGCAGGATCGAATACGCCAAAGACGTTAAAGGTGTCCAAGGCATTCTCTTTATATTGATACAGAGTTTGCTGGGTGTTATTGTACATGGTGAAGGTGGTATCGCTGGCGAATTCGATGAGGTACTCGCCTTCCACGTAAAAAGCGTTCTGCCTCGGGTAAAAGCCCTCGTGTTTCAATGTGACCACCGAGTTGCCGCGAGCGTACTTCACTTGAACGGACCTTCCGGTGCTATCGCCGGCGATGTCGTATTCGGCTAGCTGCTCCCAGGTGCCAGCCAGCCCCGAGATGCTCCGGTAAATGCGATATCCCTCGAAGTCTTTTTCGCCGGTGATGAGATCTTCGACTTCCTCTGGGGAATCATCCCAGGTCAAAAAGGCCATCTGATCTCCCGCCGTGGCAACTACCTCGGGGGAAGGCGGCGGCGCATCCCCCATATAGCCCATATTGAACTGCTCCTGGGCCTTGAGGGTGTTCTCCTTGAGTTCCGCCAGGCTGCGTCCCATGACGATGGCCAGGGTCCAGATGACCTGCTCGCCCGGCATCAACCGACGATAAGGACCACTGCAGCTGAGATGACGTACATCCCGGGGCTCCTCGAAGATCTCGAAGACAGCCGGATCTGGATCGTCTGCGAAGGCAAAGCCCGATCCATCCGGATCCCCAACCAGCTCGGCGTATTTGAGGGGATCCTGTTGCTCGTTGTCTACGATGCCCTCAGGGCCATGATCTATTCTCACCCAGGTGGAAAAGGCTGTTAAACCGATCTCTTCCTCCTCGCCGGGGCGGGTGGGCGTCTCCACAAACACACAGCCGATATATCCCGCAGATGTAGGCCAGCCAGGCTCCTTCAGGTCGCTGTCATAGGTGTAGCCCAGCTTTAAGGCCTCGTCATAGCCGATAAGATCGTCGTTGGGCCCCATACCCTCGACGTCGATGTCTCCGTGACCCACGTCGTTGTCCATGAAGAAGCCGAAGTACAGGCTGTCCAGTGGCCAATCATTCATGTTCTTGATCCTGAAGTCGATAAAGACGTAGTTGCTACTGGCCCCATAGCTCCAGGAGTAAGTGCGCTGCTCCACTCGAAGGCCCAGACCATCGATATCATAGCCAAAAGAGGGCCATAGGAAATTGGCCTCCTCCTCCGGAACCCAGTCACCGTAAACGCACCAAGTGTCTTGCAGTGATATGATATCCCCAGCTCCAGGGTCCAGAGCGTAATTGTTGTGGTCGAACGTATCCCGTCTCCTGGGATTAATGCCGGCGCTATCGGCGTAAGGCCAGTGCTCCTGGTACGGCAGCGGATCCTGTCCGGAGGGGGCATACACCAAGCTGCCGGCATTCTCGTCCGTCTCCGGAAACATCTGATCGCTGGTGCGCAACGGGCTCATGGGGGTCATGTCCGGAGTGTAGGCGCCGGTGGCCACCCGGGGCACCCAAGTGGTATCATTTCCCAGGATGACGGGGCATATGGCCCCGATCCACGGGCCGGTCGAGAAGTTGTAGTACTGCATTGAGCCGGCCGGAAATTCGGCGCACCATCCGTTCCAATTGGTGGTGTTTTCATCCCATGTTCCGTCGTACCCGGACCAGCCCGGCGGCTGCTCGTACAGACCCAGCAAGCCCGTGTTGGTGATGGTGAACTTGCGCAGATCTCCCACGCCGATCCATGTAGCCCTGGCCACATCTGGTTGATCCTCATCGTCTGTGGTCTTAGCCAGCACGACCGGCGCGGAGCTCTGTCCATATCCGGTTGGGTCTTTGGGAAGCATGGCGCTGTCAGCGTTGACCATCCAGACAACAGAACAGAGAGCCAAAACCAGGATGGCCGCGCTGGCCCGCCACGTTAAAAAATCTCTTACCAGAAATCCCATCATCTTCATTTTCGCCTCCCCTGAAGAACTGTTTTAACCCCCAACATCTCCTAGTTTGCCCTTCATGACCCTAAAACTGCAGGGTAGCTCCTACCCGGATGATGCGCGGATTGCTGTAGTAGGCGGGGTCCTTATAGCGTACCTCCCAGTTGGCCAAGGCTGCCAGATAAGCCTCCTCGGTACTATATCCCACTCGTTCCGGACGGTTGCCATTGTCATCCGCCTCTCCCGTCTCAGGGTAAACTTCGACAACGTTCTCCACATCAAACAGGTTTCTCACGTCCACGAAAAAGCCGTAGTTAAGCATATCGTTGATGTGGAAAATTTTATCAACGCGCAAATCGGTAGTGTGGATGGAGGGCATCCTCTTGGAGCCCACATTCGCCGATGGTTGACCTTGAGCCGTCAGCGGGGTGTAAGGAGGCCCAGAAGCATAGTTAAACTGAACATTGCCGTTCAGATCAGAAAACGGCTTGAAAAACAGCAGTTTAGGGCCGAAATCATGGGGTAGGTAGAGGTTCACATTGGTCTTCACGGAATGGGTAACGTCGAACTCAAGCGGATATTCCCGTTTGGGCAGGGGCGTGGTGGCCGTAGAGTATCTGTAGTATCCCTCCCGCGGGGAGGAGCCAGTGCCCTGAGCATTGAGGTAGGAATATGTCACGGTCCCTGACAGAAATTCGGAGGCCCGCTTGGACAGGGAGATGTCGATGCCCTTGACCACGGCAAAATCCTCGATGACAAACATCTCGATGGAGATGGGATTATCCCGGAAAAGTGGATTCAGGCTACGGGAAGCCAACAGATCGGTTACATCCTTGAAGTAAGCCGTCACCTCCCCGGCCATATCGGGGGTGAAGGCGTACTTCAGGCCGATCTCGTAGGCCACCGTCTTTTGAGGGGGCAAATCGGGGTTGCCGATGAGCGGGCGACCGGTGGTAAAATCGGCGTTAAGGGATTGATACAACTCGCCCAACTCCACGGGCTGAAAGAAGTGTCCGTAGTTCGCGTACATGACTGCTTTGTCCGTGACCGCAAAGGAGATGCCCAACCGGGGGCTGAACTTGGATTTGGGATCCACCGGCTCGGTGCCCAGGCTCAAGTCCTCCAAGCTGATGTAGTGCTCCGACTTGGGGTCGAAATAATCGAATCGTACCCCGGCATTGATCACCAGGTCCTCGAACTCGAACTTGTCCTGAATGTAGGCGGCGGCGTATATTGGCTCCTTTGTGTAGTTATCGGAGTAAGGATTACGGTTGAGAAACTGGATATCGGTCAACTCCAGGTCGCCCTTGCGGAAGTAGCCGCCCGCCTTCACCTGATTCGATTTGTTTATCTGGCTGGTGATGGAGAAGTCGCCCGTGTAAAAAGTGGTGCTGCGATCATGGTACCAGGGGACGAAGTCGTAGCGGAAATGATAGAAATCGTCATAGTCATGTCCGTAGAAATTGTGGATATCTCCATTGTACTCGTCGCTTTTATGCTGCTCGGTATTGGCCACCTCCCACAGATAGCGGTCCAAGTCAAACTCCTTATATTCGACATCAACAGCAGTGCTTTCTCCAGCGATGACCTCATACTTGAGCTTCCATTCACCCGTATCATACCAGCGATTGTTGAGGGCCTCTTGCTGCCAGACCAGGTAATCCCAAACCAGCTTTCCGGTGGCGCTGTCCCTATGAGCATATCCCTGCCCATCGTTGACCACCTGAGTATAGTAATACTCCCAGGCCCATTCCGGCTCCACGGGCACGTATTCCTCCTGTTCCGAATCCCACCGCTCGCTCCATGCTTGGGTCTCCGGGTCGTACCACGACTCATAATCAGTGCCAGCTTCATTCACGTGAAGGATAGCGTAATCCACCCAGGGCAGCCCGCCGCCAACGGTTCGCCATTCCAAATAGCTTTTGCCATCCTGACCTTTGCGCTCGCGCCAGGTGTTGAAATAGCTGAGGTTCAGGTTCCAGAAGGTGCTCTGGCTGATGGTGTGGGTGGTGCTCAAGTTAAGTTGCAGATTGCCGCTCTTATCAAGGGGGACATCCTTCAGCCAATTGCCCTTGGAACGGCTATGGCTGTATGAGTGCCACTCGCTCCTGGCCCAGTTTCCTCCCAAGGTGAACTTCAAGGTGTTGGCCGGCTTCCAGGTCAGCTTGGCCGTGCCGCTTTCCCGGCGCAAGTCGTTGTTGGGTTTCGGGATGATGCCCGGTTCTCGATCTTCCCGGTCGTCCACGCTGCTGGAGACGAAGAACATGAAGTTCTTCACAGCGGGAACGGGACCGCCGAGACTGAGCTCCACCTTGTTGGTGCCGTAGTCGTACCGGGACTTGTTGAAGAGTGCGTCGGTGGTGTATTCCACCGTCCCGCCATAATTGGGGGTCCCCTCCTTGGTGATGATGTTGACGATGCCGGACATGGCCTCGCCATATTCGGCGTTGAAGCCGCCGCTGATGACCGACATCTCGGCGATGGCGTTGGTCTCGATGTTCACGCCTCTCTGCATATAAACGGGATCGTTGGCGATGACCCCATCAACCACATAGACCACCTCGTTGTCCCGACCGCCGCGAATGTGCAGACCTCCCGAATAGGTTCCCCCGGTCTCCACCGCACCGGCCTGGTTGGCCACCACATCCGTGAAGCTGGTCACAGGCATTCTATCGATTTCCTTGCCGCTAAGGAGCCTGGAACTGGAGGTGACATCGCGCTCCACGATGGGCCTTTCGGCCACTACCACCACCTCTTTAACGATATCCAACTGGGTTTCTCCAAGGGGGAAATCGATGATCGTGGTCATGTCCGCCGAGACGTGGACATTCTGCACCTCCAGAGGGCTATATCCCATCATGGACGCAGTCATAGTGTAAGTCCCCACCGGCACGTTGATGACGAAATACTCGCCCTTCAGGTTGCTGGCCGCGCCCATGGTGGTGCCCGTGATGATGACGTTCACCCCAGGGAGGGGAACGCCGGTGCTCTCGTCGTACACCCGCCCGGTGATCTTCCCGGTGGTGCCCGCCAGAGCAATCCCTGCCATTGCCAAGGTGAAACACACAAGCAGGCATATGGCTATCAAACTGTCGCGATGGTACATATTCCTCACTCCTTTCCCTCAGGCTGTGGGGCTCACTTTCTTGGGAAATCACCTTCCCGCTGTTGGTCTTTCTCTGAGGAAAACTCCATCCCCCAGCCATTGGCGTAATCACACGATATGCAAGAGAAAAACCTCGCGTTAACACCCCCTTTTGAAAAAAAAATAGGGATTCAAAGGTCCGTCATCCAAACTCACGCGGTGAGCACGGCCTTCGTTTACCCTAAACCACTCTTGGATAGGGTATTCCACACTATCTAACGTGCAAATATACCACTTTGAATTTCCTTTGTCAACCTCTTTTTTGAACATCAAAATTCGGTTTTGGCGAACCTCCTCAGATACAGAAAAATGTCGGTCATCATGCGCCATAGAGAAGGCAACTGACGTAATGTCCTGCGCCCACATCTCGAAGCTGCGGCATAACCTGGTCACACTGCGCCAGGCGTTCCAAGCAGCGGGGATGAAAAGTACAACCCGAAGGGGGATGCGCCGGACTGGGCACATCGCCAGGCAGGATAATCCGCTCCCGCTCCGCCCCCGGATCGGCAATGGGCACCGCCGACATCAAGGCGCGAGTATAGGGATGCTTGGGAGATTGGTACAATTCGTTGCTTTTGGCGAGCTCCACGATCCTTCCCAGATACATCACCGCCACCCGGTCGCTGATATGCTTGATCACGCTGAGATCATGGGCGATGAACAGATACGTGAGATGGAGCTGTTTCTGCAGATCCTGCAGAAGATTGATGATCTGGGCCTGAATGGAGACATCCAATGCGGAAACTGGTTCATCGGCCACGATGAATTTGGGATCGACGGCCAGAGCCCGAGCTACCCCAATACGCTGCCTCTGACCTCCGCTGAACTCATGCGGATATCTCCTGGAGTGATGGGCAGAGAGGCCGACTATCTCCAAAAGCTCGGCCACCCGCCCTTTCACGGCTGCGCCCGAGGCCAATTTGTGGATCTTGATGGCCTCACTGAGCATCCCTCCTACAGTCATCCTAGGATTTAGGGAGCCATAAGGGTCCTGGAAGATGATCTGCATTTCCCTGCGCAGGGCACGGAGCTCATTTCGGCCCATAGCCAGCACATCGCGCCCCTCGAAGGTCACACTGCCCTCGGTCGCATCCAGGAGCCGCAGAAGAACCCGCCCCAAGGTGGTCTTGCCACAGCCGCTCTCACCTACTAATCCCAGGGTCTCTCCCCTATTGATAAACATGTCCACGCCATCGACGGCCTTCACGTGGCCCACGACTCGGGAGAAAAGGCCCTTGCGAATGGGGAAATATTTCTTCACGTTTCTGACTTCCAAAAGCATCTCTGTCATGAAAAGGTCTCTCACATTTCAGGCCCGAATACATCGCACCCAATGACCTGAAGCCAGCGCCCGAAGCTCGGGCTCTGCCTCCTGGCACATATCAACAGCTACAGGGCAACGCGGATGAAACTTGCATCCCCGGGGAAAGGCCAAAGGATTGGGGACAATCCCTGGGATCACTGCTAGACGGTCTCTGAACTCCGTCAGTTTAGGGATGGATTGTAACAGACCCTGGGTATAAGGATGACCAGGTTTTTTAAAAATATCGTGAACTTCCCCATATTCCACGATCTTGCCGGCATACATCACCGCCACGCGGTCTGCCACTTCGGCGATGACGCCCAAATCATGGGTGATCATGATCACCGCCATGTGCAGCTCTCGTTGGAGATGTGCTAACAGCTCCAGGATCTGGGCCTGTATGGTGACGTCCAGGGCGGTGGTGGGTTCATCGGCCAAGAGCAGCGAGGGATTGCAGGATAGGGCCATGGCGATCATGACCCTCTGACGCATTCCCCCGCTGAGTTGATGCGGATATTCCCGCACCCTTTGCTCAGGCGCAGGTATGCCCACTAATCGCAACATCTCGATGGCTCTCTCCCGGGCTTCTTTTTTAGATACCTTCTGGTGAAGGATGATGGCCTCCTCAATTTGGTTACCGCAGGTAAAGACGGGATTCAGAGATGTCATGGGCTCCTGAAAGATCATGGAGATCTCATTGCCCCGAATCTCCCGCATCTCTTCCTCCTCCAGCTCCAGCAAGTTCTTACCATCTAAAGTGATTCGGCCATCTACGATTTTTCCTGGAGGATGCGGGATCAATCGCATGATGGATAGGGCCGAGACGCTCTTCCCACAACCCGACTCCCCCACAAGCCCCAGTGTTTCCCCCTTATCTACCTCAAAGCTGACCCCATCGACAGCCTTGGCCGTCCCCTCGTCCATGAAAAAGTAGGTTTTGAGATCAAAGACTTCCAGCAGTTGGCCCATAACTTCTCTCCAGAATGTGATCGTCTGACCGCAAGCTTAATCCCTGAGTCGGGGATCTAGGGCATCGCGCAGGCCATCTCCAAACAGGTTGTAGGCCACCACCGTCAGCACGATGGCCAAACCGGGGAATGTAGCAATCCACCAAGCCCCCAGCAGATTGTCTCGACCTTGATTGATGATGTTCCCCCAGCTTGCTGTGGGGGGCTGGACCCCCAAGCCAAGAAAGCTCAGAGCCGCCGCTACCAGTATGGTGGTGCCCACTCGCAGGGTAGCCGTGACGATGATGGGAGCCATGGCGTTGGGCAATATGTGGCGGAAGATAATCCGCGGGATGCTTAAGCCCAGGGCATGAGCAGCCTGCACGAACTCCTGCTCCTTCAGGGACAGGATCTGCCCCCGGACCAACCTGGCCGTTCCCATCCAGCCTGTAGCTCCCAATACCGCGATGATCAGCCAGATCTTCGGGGTGAACAGAGCGATGAGGGTGAGAACCAGAAACAACCTCGGGAAGGCCAAGATCATGTCCACCAGTCGCATGATAACGTCATCCACTCTCCCGCCATAATAGCCAGCTATGGCACCAACAAACGTTCCAAAGGTGATGGCAATCCCCACGGCCACGAAGCCAATACTCAAGGATATCCGGGAGCCATAGATAATCCGGCTGAGGATGTCTCGCCCAAACTTATCGGTGCCCAACCAGTGGACTTTTTGATTCCACCACCTTGGCCTCAGAGTTTTGGCGATCTTCTGCACCTGGTCGCGAGTGACGGTGATGGCCTCGGGAACCAGCGGTCCTCCATCACCTGAGGACGGCTCGCTTATGGGCACATAGGAGATCTCCTCACCCACCTCCCGCACTTGTCGGACCCAAATCCTGCGGCCATCCTTCAGGGTCACCACAGGAGTAAAAAGCTCCGCCAAGGGCGGAAGATAGCGAGAGCGAACGATGTCCTCCTGGGCGTTTGGGTGAAAGGGGGCCAGAAACGGACCCAGGAAGGCCACCGCATAGAGAGACAGGACCACGAGCATGCCTGCAACTGCCGGTTTGTTCTTCCTAAACTGGCTCTTGGTAATCTGCCAGTGGCTCATGCCAGTGCCTTCATCCTTATCCCACCGGAGGGTTTTTACCAGCGAATAGAACCAGAAACCGGCCAAAACAAAGGACAAAAAGAGTGCCGCCACTAAGCGTTCTAGGTCGCCCGTGGTAAAAGCAGCCGTCACAGATGACCAGTGGTATATGGTGAAGACAAGAAATGAGGCATAGGGAATCAACAGCCATAGACCTAGCCGGCGTTCTCCCAAAGCCATCAGACCAGTCCCCGGAAAAAAGAGAGAAGCCCAAACAGCTCTGGCTCGCTTCCCTTTGCTTTCCTCGGCTTTCCGATTCATCACAAACACAACTCCCTCACAGATCAATCATAGCGAATGCGTGGGTCCAAAAGTGAATATGTGATGTCTGCCAATAAGCTGCCCAGAACCACCATCACCGCCGCAATGAGATTAACCGCCAGAACCACCGGATAGTCGCGGGCGAAAATGGCCCCTACGGCCACCCGACCCATGCCCGGCCAGGCGAAGATGGTCTCGGTGATGACCGAGCCACCCAAGAGAAAGGGTATGGAGAGACCGGTCAAGGTGACGATGGGGATGAGGGCATTGCGCAGCCCATGCTTGAAGATTACCGTCCGTTCGCTCAGGCCCTTGGCTCGTGCCGTCCTGATGTAGTCCTGCCGGATCACCTCGAGAAGACTACCCCGCATGAATCTGGCCGTGCCGGCGGCCGTGGCGATGCCCAAAACGAATACGGGCATAATCAGATGGGTGATGCGATCCCACAGTCGATGCCAGAAGCCGAAGAGGTCGGCATTGATGGACTGCATTTGGGAGGCCGGGAGCCAACCCAACAGCAGGGAGAACAGCAGGATCATCATCAATCCCAGCCAAAAGCTGGGCATAGAGTAAATGAACAGAGCACTGACCGTGATGGTATGGTCCACGGCAGAGTATTGTTTGATGGCCGCGATGACCCCGATGACGATGCCGGCAATGAGGTTCAGCAGGAGGGCCAGAAAGGTCAATTGCAGCGTGTTGGGAATAGCCTCCTTGAGAATATCCGCCACTGGCCGATGGGCCGTGAAGGAGATGCCAAAATTTCCCCGAGCCATGCTGGTCAGCCAACGGACATATTGAATGTGCAACGGTTGGTCCAGCCCCAAGTTCTTGCGCATCAGCTCCATCACCTCGGGGCTGATCTCCGGATTTCGGTACAGGGCCATGGGATCTCCGGGGGCCAGATGGATGATGAAGAAGGTGACCGTGGCCAGCCCGATGATCAATGGTATGGCGATGAAAATTCTTCTCAGGATATAGGTCCACATGAAATTTGCTCTCCCGCCCTCAGTACTTCCTTTCATCCTTGGGCACCCACCACTGTTCCGGATGTATGAAGGTGCCTCTGGTATCCATCTGCACGTTCCGAAACCGTTTGTGGATGCCGTTGACCTGCTCTGGGATATATAAAAATGTATAAGGCTGATCCTCAACGATGAGGCTTTGGGCCTCATCCCACAGCAATTTGGCCTTGGATCTGTCCATCTCCCTCTTGGCCACCTCGATGAGCGCATCGACCCGAGGATTCGAATAGGATACGTAGTTGAATTTGTCGTTGATAGACTGCGAATGCCAGATGGTGGTGAGATCAACCTTCAGGCCCACACTCCAGCCGGCCACGATGGCCTCGAACTCCTTCCGATTGGTCTGGTCAGAAAAGACGGTCCACTCGATAAGCCTGGGATTGACCTTGATACCCAGCTTGGCCAACTGATCCTGTACGATGACGGTGATGTCTTCGCGAATACGATTGCCCTGGTTGGTCTTCAGGGTGAACTCGAACCTGCGCCCATCTTTGTCAAGCCAACCATCTCTATCGCGGTCGATCCAGCCCTCCTCGGCCAGCATCTGTTCAGCTCTACGGGGATCATATGGGAAATCGGGCATGTCGGGATTATAGGCCCAGAGAATGGGCGATATCGGGCTATGACAGAGCCGGGCAAGCCCGAAGTAGACGGCCTCGATGAGGTTTTCGCGATCGATGGCCATGGTCAGGGCCTGACGGACCTTCTTGCTCCCGAACAGGGGATTCCTCAAGTTCCATCCGATGTACCCGTAGGCTCTGCTGGGGTATCTGACGATACGAACGTCCGATTTGCCCATGCGGAAGTCCTCTGACATACTGGCCACGTCCTTGGGCGATATAGACTCCATCAGGTCCACATCCCCACTCTTGAGCTGCGCCAGCAGGCTGGTTTGGTCGGGGATAATTCGAAAGACGATCCGATCCAAGCAAGGGCGGCCAGCATAATAACGTTCGTTGGCCACCAGCTCAATGGTCTGCTGACTGATCCATTTTTTTAGCTTAAAAGGCCCATTGCCCACAGGTTGACGGTTAAAATCGCAGGTCCTCCATTTCTCGCTGGGTAGGTCCTCCAAGAGGTGTTTGGGTAGGATGTAGCCCACAGCAGCATCCATCAACTGATATGGGTAGACTTCCTTGAAAACGAAAGTAACGGTGGTATCATCTACCACCTCGACATCCTCGATGAACTGCTTCCAGCGAATGGCGCTCCAGGCGATGAGGGGATCGGTCTGTTTCTCAAAGGAGAACTTCACATCGTGGGCTGTGGTTTTGACCCCGTCGGTCCAAGTGACGTCGTTGCGGAGATGAAAGGTGAGTCGAAGATGATCTTCAGAGAACTCCCAGGACTTGGCCAAAGAAGGGCTATAGCTGTCCAGATCCGGATTGATCTCCGTCAGGGTTAAAAAGAGCATTCCCTCAACGTCCGAGGCATTACGTGTGCTGGACACCAACGGATTCAGCGCGTCCACATCGCCGATGCCGCCCACGACCAAAGTACCTCCATACCGATCGTCAGGATTCGATCGGTCCGCCGACTGCTCCTTCTTCTCACCGCACGCCAGCGGCAGGAGAAACAGGAAAACGCAAATCAGCAACGCCCTTGAATTTTCTCTGCCTTTGGTCAATCTCATAGAAAAATCCCCTCCGTCAGGCTGGAAATGCATGCTGGAGTGCGTATAGAAGGAGTCCGAAGGTGCGCCTTCTCAAAATTCATTCCGATCTCTAAAACAGTGAAAAGAGCAAAATGAATATTGCCCTCGCTCACCGAAAAGTCAAGGCTAAATTACCCTTCAGCGGCGTAAGGTCCATTCCTGCCGACCGTATCGTTCCCGGATCAAGCGGTGGGCCAGTTTTTCCTCGTCAGATCTCAGTTGGCCCGGTTCCATGGGAACCTGAAAGGCTGCCTGAAAACCTAAAAAAAGGGCCTCTGCCACCTCGGTGTACGAAACCGGCCTCAGCAGCAAAGCGCCCAGGGAAATGGTTTTATCCCGTAGCTCTTGTGCCATTTTATCCCTCTCGGCCACGCCCAGGGGAAGGAACTGAGCTATTTTCAGGTGACCTTCTCCGGTCAACAGGGATCCATGCTGGAGCACCATCTCACCGATCTGCCGTTGTGCGCTGCCCACCACCTTGCGATCACCTATGGTCACCTCATATCTACCGGAGCTGGTGAAGCAAGGCACGTGAGTGCAGGTGCCTCCATGCTCAGCATCACCAAAGCCCACTCGGCGCAGCAATGCTTGAATTCCCAGACGCTCCAGCGAGGCGATCAAACCCTGGCCGATGCGCTTATAGGTCTCAAGAACGGAGCCGCTGGACTGGAAATGGCCTCTTTGGGCGATGACGCTATAAGTTACCTCCTGGTCGTGAAAAACAGCCCTCCCCCCGGTGAGGCGGCGGACCAGAGGTGTTCCGCTACGGGCACATGTCTCCAGGCTGACCGTGTGGTGAACTCTTTGAGAATACCCTATGGAAATGGCTGCCGGCCTCCAACCATAAACGCGCACGGTGGCTGGCCAGCCTTCTCGTCCGAAGACGGCGATAGCCTCGTCGAGGGCCATGTTATAGAAGGGATCAGCATAGCCCGTGTCCAGGAAACGCCAGGGAGTCTGGGATCGACCCTGCGCAAAACGAGCCCTCTTTTTCACCATAGCTTACACTGAATCAGATCCTCTCGCCCGGATTATTCATGAAATTCGATATTCGTGAATCGTGATCCGAGATACGAGATTCGTGAAAGACATAGTGGCAATTGGCAATGGCAATAGCAGTGGCAGTTGGCAGCAGCAGTTGGCTGGTTTTCTCGAACCACGAATCACGATTCACGTTACCAGCTTCGAAACCGACAAACGATTCACGACTCATTTGCCCTAAGGGGCTCCTGCTCCCCCAGCCCTGTCCGCAGTGGTAGAAGCCTCTGCGGAGCGCAAAGTAAATTTATGAATAGATCGGGCTATGCGCCGGCCAGCTCTTTGATGAGGTTGCCGGCGATGACGCTCCTCTGGATCTGGTTGGTGCCCTCATAGATCTGGGTGATTTTCGCATCCCGCATCATCTTCTCCACGGGATAATCCTTCATATACCCATAGCCGCCGAAAATCTGAACGGCATCAGTTGTCACCTTCATGGCCACATCCGAGGCCATGAGTTTGGCCATGGCAGACTCCTTGGAAAACCTTTTGGAGCCAAAGTCGATCATCCTGGAGACGGCGTAGACCAGGGCTCTGGCGGCCTCAATCTGGGTGGCCATGTCGGCCAACATAAACTGGACGCCCTGGAAGGAGGAGATGGGCTTGCCGAATTGAACTCTGCTATGAGCATATCTTAACGCCTCGTCCAGAGCTCCCTGAGCGATGCCCACGGCTTGAGCCCCCACCCCTGGGCGAGCCTGATCCAGAGTCTTCATGGCCACGACAAAGCCCAGTCCCTCGCGGCCCAAGAGGTTTTCCTTGGGAACGCGGCAGTCCTGGAAGACCAGCTCCCGAGTGGCGGTGGCCCGAATGCCCATCTTGTTCTCCTCTTTCCCGAAGTCGAAACCCTCCATTCCTTTCTCCAGGATGAACGCCGAAGCACCCCGCCCTCCCTTTGATCGATCTGTCATGGCAACTGTGGTGTAAATCTCGGCTTCGCCGCCGTTGGTGATCCACTGCTTTGTTCCATTGAGGATATAACTGTCTCCGTCGCGGACAGCGGTGGTCTCGATCGCTATGGCATCGCTGCCGGCATTGGCCTCGGTCAGGCCGAAGGCGGCGAGCTTCTCGCCCCGGGCCAGAGGCGGGAGATACCGCTGTTTTTGCTCCTCGCTTCCGTAGAGGAGAATGGGAAACGTGCCCAGGGCGCTGCCCGCATAGCAGACGGCGATGCCACCGCAGGCCCGGCTGAGCTCCTCTGTGGCCAGAACCAGCTCAAAGATCCCGCACCCAGCACCTCCATATTTCTCTTCTATATACAGCCCGAAAAATCCGGCATCAGCCAAGATTTTCATCGTGTCCCAGGGAAACTCCCCGGTCTCGTCGTGCTTGGCGGCTACAGGTTTGATCTTATCCTGAGCGATCTCCCTGGCCAAATCCCGGATCATCTTCTGCTCTTCGGTGAGAAAATAGTCCATGAGACGGTTCTCCTTCTGCTCACACATCCAAGGCCTTTAGCGCCTCCCGGGCCGCCATCCGTTCGGCATCCTTTTTGCGAAAGCCCCATCCCTCTCCAACGATGCGACGGCCGAGAGACACGCGAACAACGAACACCCTTTTATGTTCGGGACCACCCTGAAAGACCAACCTGTATCGAGGGCGCAAACCCTGAGCCTGCGTCAATTCCTGAAGCAAGCTTTTTTCATTCTTATCCGCAGCGGGCTCGTCCCTTGGATTCCACCCTGAGAGAAACTGGCGGGAGATGATCCTTCGGACAGCGCGCAATCCGCCGTCCAGGTAAATGGCTCCCATGAGCGCCTCATAGGCATCAGCCAATAGGGCCGGATTATCACGACCTCCTTGGAGGACCTGACCTTTGTCCATAAAAATATACCGGCCCAGCTGCACGAATCTGGCCCGCTGGGCCAAGGAAGCCTCACACACCAGCGCCGATCTCAACTCGGTCAAGCGGCCTTCTGGAAACTGAGGAAAGCGACGATAAAGCTCCCCAGCTATGACAAATCCCAGGACGGCATCTCCCAGGAACTCAAGCCTCTGATAGGAGCTGTCGACGGAAGGCGCCGCGCAGGATGGGTGAGTCAAAGCCTGCCGCAGGAGCTGGCTATCCCGAAACCGATGTCCGATGGTTTGTTCCAGGGTGGAGATGGCGGAAAGGGGATCGTCGGAGGAGGCAAGAGGCCGGCTGAGATTATCCCTATTTCGGCTCAAACTTCCTCACCACCAGGGTGACATTATGACCGCCGAAGCCGAAGCTGTTGCTGATGGCCACACGAACCGGGCATTTCCTGGACTCATTAGGAACGTAATCCAGATCGCACTCGGGATCGGGGTGTTCGTAATTGACCGTCGGGTGGATCATCTCATCCCGGATGCTCATCAAAGCAGCAATGAGCTCAACGCCAGCGGCAGCTCCCAGAAGGTGTCCAATCATGGATTTCGTAGAGCTGATGGGCACATTATGTGCATGTTCTCCGAAGACGGTTTTGATGGCCGCCGTCTCGAACTTATCGTTAAGAGGCGTGGAGGTTCCGTGGGCGTTGATATAGTCCACATCCTGCGGATTCAGCTCGGCATCCTCCAGAGCCAATTTCATGACCCGAGCTGCGCCCTCACCCCCCGGTGCTGGGGCTGTGATGTGATAGGCATCGGCGGTATAAGCACACCCCACAAGCTCCCCATGGATGGAAGCTCCTCTGGCCTGGGCGTGATTCAGAGTCTCCAAGACCAATATGCCCGCTCCCTCGCCCATGACAAAACCATCTCTCTGGGCATCGAAAGGGCGACTGGCCCGGTGAGGTTCATCATTGCGAGTGGATAAGGCCTGCATGGCACAGAACCCGGCCAATGCCAGTGGGGTAATGGTAGCCTCGGTGCCTCCCGCGATCATCACATCCGCATCGCCTCGCTGAAGGATGCGATAGGCATCTCCGATAGCGTGTCCGGCCGAGGCGCATGCTGAGACGGTGGTGTAGTTAGGACCCTTAAATCCGTACTGTATGGAGATCTGGCCAGGAGCCATATCGGAGATCATCATGGGGATGAAGAAGGGGCTAATCTTCCCAGGCCCCCGGTTGAGCAATGTGGAGTGCTGTTTTTCTAAGGTAGCGATACCGCCGATACCCGAGCTGACAATCACCCCGGCTCTCGACTTGTCCAGCGCATCCAGATCCAGCCCAGAATCTGCGATGGCCTCGGTGGTGGCGGCCAGGGCATACTGCACAAAGGGGTCGAAACGCCGCGCCTCCTTCGGGTTGAAGTAGGCGCTGGGCTCAAAACCCTTCAGCTCTCCGACGATCTGAGAAGTAAAATCGGAGGCATCGAAATAGGTGACGGGCCCGATCCCATCTTGCCCCTTCAAAAGCGTCTGCCAATAATCTTGGACCGTGAGGCCTGTGGGGGTCAATGCCCCCATACCGGTCACCACAACTCTATTTTCCATAAGTATGGCACCTTGAAGTAAAATGTGAACTTTTTAAAATATGGATACTGCCTCAAAACGGTGCCCAACGAAGTTCCTCACTCTCCCTCGACGTTTTTCTTCAGGTACTCGATGGCGTCGCCCACGGTGGTGATCTTCTCGGCGTCCTCGTCGGGAATCTCGATACTGAACTTCTCCTCTAGGGCCATGACTAACTCGACGGTGTCCAGAGAGTCCGCCCCCAGATCATCGACAAAAGAGGCCCCATCGGTCACCTGCTTGGCGTCAACTCCCAACTGTTCCACAATGATCTCCTTCACCTTCGTTTCAATGGACATTCTCGTTTCACCTCCTCGTTAGGTGGACCCATATGAATCCCGTCACATGAGCAGTCCACCATCCACATTGATGACCTGACCGGTGACGTACCCGGCGTCCTCGGAAACCAAAAAAGAAACCAGCAGGGCCACGTCTTCTGGCTTGCCCAAGCGGCGTAGCGGAATGGCTTTCAGAAAAGTTTCTCTACCTCGATCGCCCAGCCCTTTGGTCATCTCCGTCTCGATAAAACCGGGGGCCACGGCATTCACCGTGATGGCTCGCGAGGCCAGCTCCTTGGCCACTGCCTTGGTGAAACCGATGATCCCGGCTTTAGAAGCGCAGTAATTGACCTGACCCGCATTGCCCATCAGGCCAACCACCGATGCAATATTGACGATGCGACCGCTTCTCTGTTTCATCATCTGCTTGACTACTGCTTTGGTACAGTTAAAAGTACCTTTCAGGTTGACGTCCAAGACCTGATTCCACTCCTCCTCCGACATACGGGCTAGCAGATTATCTCGAGTGATGCCAGCATTATTAACCAGGATGTCGATGCGAGAAAATCGCCCTAGGATCTGTTCCACGGCAGAGGAAACCTGGTTAAATTGAGCGACGTCCACCCGAAAAGAGAGACCCAAACTTCCCATGGCCTCCACCTCCCTAGCAGTTTGGACAACAGACTCTTCTTCGATGTCCCAACACACCAGAGAGGCCCCTTCCCGAGCTAACTGAAGGGCAATAGTTCTGCCGATGCCCCGTCCTGCTCCTGTGACCACCGCGACCTTGTCCTTGAGTTTCACACAGAATCCTCCGAAGATGACATTGTGGAGATGCTGCTGCGACATCGAGCCAAGGCCGCCTCCAGTTCCTCCACCCCGTCAACGCCCAGGGTCTCCACCTCCGGCGCTATGCGCCGCATGAGCCCCTGGAGCACCTTGCCAGGCCCAACCTCCAGAAAGAGATCGGTTCCCATCTTGCCCATCTGCTCTATAGATTCAGACCACCTCACCGGACTCACCAGCTGTTGGATGAGCAACTCCTTGATTTTCTCCGGATCCTCCGCCGGCTCCGCAGTCACATTGGCTATAACGGGAATTTTAGGCGGGCGAAATTCAGCCTCCTCCAGCGCAGCGGCCAATGGTTCCAAAGCGTCCGCCATCAAAGGGGAATGAAAAGCTCCGCTCACCGACAGGTTTATTACTCGCCGAGCTCCCTCCTCTTTGGCCAAGGCCATGGCTTTTTGCACACCCGAGACCTCACCGGAGATGACCAGCTGCAGGGGAGAATTGTGATTGGCTAGCTGCACGACACCGGCGTCGGAGGCCGACGCGCACAGTTGCTCTACCCTGTCCGCGGGCAATCCTATGATGGCCGCCATAGTCCCCGGACGCCTTTGGCCCGCCTCCCTCATCAGCTGCCCTCTTAACTGCACAATAGGAAGGGCCTCCTCGTAAGGAAGCACGCCCGCGGCAACGAGAGCCGAATATTCCCCCAGGCTATGCCCTGCCACCACTAAGGGTACCACCTCCCCCTTGTGAAGGAGCATGAAAAGGGCCATGCTGAGGGCAAATATAGCCGGCTGAGTATTGTCCGTCTGGGTCAACTGCTCCTCAGGACCATAAAAGGAGAGATGGGCGATGTCCATATCCAGAATTTCGTTAGTGAGATCATAGTGTTCTTTAACCTCGGGATATCGATCCCACAACGTCCTGCCCATGCCCACATACTGAGAAGCCTGGCCGGGAAAGACAAAGGCGAGATTCATACCAATCCTCCTGAGGGGATCTCTACCAGCGGATGAGCGCCGAGCCCCAAGTGAACCCTCCGCCAAAAGCAACTAACAACAAGACATCTCCCGGTTTCACTTTGCCCTTTCTGCGAGCCTCGTCCAGAGCTAGGGGGATGGAGGCAGCGGAGGTGTTGCCGTATCGGTCGATGTTGACGTATACTTTATCCATGGGCAAGTGAATCCTCCTGGCCGTGGCCTTGATGATTCTGGTATTGGCCTGGTGAGGTATCATCAAATCTACGTCCTGACCATTCATGCCAGCCTTTTGCAGAACTTTCAGGGCGGCGTCGCCCATGGCTTTCACCGCAGCCTTGAATACCTCGTTACCAGACATCTTGATGAAGTGAAGCCGCTGGTCTACCGTCTCATGGGATGCCGGCTTGCGCGATCCCCCGGCGGGCATATGAAGGAGATGCCACAGGCTCCCGTTACCTCCCAGATAGGTTTCCAGAACTCCCTCATCCTTTTCCGCGGGCCTTAAAACGGCGGCGCCGGCGGCATCTCCGAAAAGGACACAGGTGCTCCTGTCCTTATAATCCGTAATTTTGGTGAGAGTTTCAGCGCCGATGATCAGAATAGTACGGTATTGGCCCGAGTTGATGAACGCTTTGCCCACGGTAAGGGCGTAGATAAATCCGGAACAAGCGGCCTGCAGGTCCATGGGAGCGGCGTTTCGAGCCCCGATGAGATTCTGCACCAGACAGGCCGTGGAGGGAAAAATCATATCTGGTGAGGCTGTGCCAACGATGATCACGTCCAGCTCTTCCGGTGAAATTGAGGCTTCCTTCAGGGCACGCTGAGCGGCCAGGGCTGCTAGGTCAGAGGTAGCCGTCTGATCATCGCTGATGTGGCGTTCGCGAATTCCAGAGCGAGTCACAATCCACTCATCGCTGGTCTCCACCATCCGCTCAAAATCTTGATTGGTGAGAATTCGATCTGGCACAGCGGATCCTGTGCTAACAATTTTAGTTCTCTTTTGTCTACTCATTGCTCATCTCGCCATTTTCTTGGAGCTGACGACGAATACCGGAATTCACATCTGCTTTAACCATCTGTTGGGCGACGGCGATGGCATTTCTGATTGCCCTGGCAGAGGAACCCCCGTGACAGATGATACACGCACCATTAACGCCCAAAAGGGGTGCACCGCCATACTCAGCATAATCCAGTTCCCGTCTAAAGGCTAACAGGGCCGGCATCAAGAGATGAGTGCCCAGGCGATAGCGGAGTCTGGCCATGACATATCGTTTCAGCTGAGCCGTCAAGAGACCATCGATGCTCTCGGCGAATTTCAACATGACGTTACCCACAAACCCCTCGCAGACCACAACATCCACATTCCCGCGGAGGATATCACGCCCTTCAATATTGCCCACGAAGTTGAGAGAACTCTGCGAGAGCATCTGATGGGCCAATATGGTGGGCTCGTTGCCCTTGGAGCTCTCCTCCCCAATGCTCAACAAGCCCACTTTCGGCCGTCGGCGGCGCAGGATATAGCTCGCATAGGTAGAACCCATGACCCCAAATTGATAAAGATGCAAAGCCTTACAACTGGCATTAGCTCCCACATCCAATACCACCGCCGTGTCCCGCTCGGTGGGAAAAAAAGAGGCGATGGCGGGTCTACTCACACCCTCTAACCGTCCCAATTCCACCAGCGCCGCCGCCATAATCGCCCCTGTGTTTCCAGCGCTCACGATGGCATCGGCTCGCCCCGTTTTCACCAGATCCACGGCCACCATGATGGAAGAATCTCGTTTTTTGCGCAAGGCAATAGCGGGGGTTTCGTCCATGGCCACCACCTCTGGCGCGTGGACCACCGAAATGGGCAATCCCCTTGGCATGAAACGGCTCTGCAGATTTTTCTCGATGATGGCTTTCTGACCTACCAGGAGGATCTCCGTGCCTTCTTGGACGAGACCGGCCGCCTGGACCACACCTTCCACTATGGGATGTGGGGTGCTGCCTCCTCCCATGGCATCGATAGCGATCTTCATGGGTTCTTCTCGTGATTACTTCGCTTTGGGAGCCACGGCCTCCCGCTCGTTGTAATACCCGCAATGAGGACAGGCCCGATGTGGCATTTTGGGCTGATGACAATGGGGACACGGGGTTAATGGGGGAGAGGACAATTTCCAATGCGTCCTCCTTTTATCCCGCCTGGATTTGGAAACTTTTCTTTTAGGAACAGCCACTTCCCTCTCCTTTAGACTTGTTGGGAAATAACTTCTGAAGGCCCGACCAGCGGGGATCCTCAACCTTCATGTGGCACTGGCATCTGCTCTGGTTCAAGTTCGTGCCGCAATGCGGGCACAGTCCCCGACAATCTTCCCGACAAAGGGGCTTTTCCGGGATGGACAGCAGAATGGTCTGGCGAATTTCTTCTGAAACGTCCACTTCCTTGGCTCCCGGCGGAATGATCTTGACCTCGTGTTCACTGTCCTCCGGGGCTGGCCCTTGGGAGAAGGTCAACAGAATGGTCATTTCTCCTGAGATCTCCCATTCCACGGTCTCCAGACAGCGACTGCACTCTAATTCCGCGATGGCCTTCACCTCTGCCTGACAAACGATTTGATCGGCCACCTTTTGAAGGGTGAACTGGACACCTACGGGTTTCGTGAAATGGAGGTTTTCCTCTTCCAGACCCAAGGAGCTGGCCGGTTCTTGTAGAAACTGCCTATGGATTCCCTTGGAAAGATCCGTGATTCGAATATGCATGAAAGACTCCCACAATATATCGATGGTAGCTCAAATGTCAAGTGTTTTCCTAGGCCTTTTGGAATCCTTGAACAACTGCCTTGTTCAAGCACTCCTTTTGCCTCGCAGGTAGACATCGATGGCCCTGGCCGTATTACGACCGGCCCCCATGGCCAGAATAACGGTCGCCGCCCCGGTGACGATGTCTCCCCCAGCGTAGACCCCCTCCTTGCTGGTGACTCCTGTTAAGGGATCGGCGACGATGTACCCCCATTTATTGGTTTCCAAACCAGAGGTGGTGGCAGCCACCAGCGGGTTGGCCCCCTGCCCAATGGCCACTATCACCTGGTCAACATCCATGACGAACTCAGAGCCCTTTATGGGGACAGGCCGGCGACGCCCTGACTCATCCGGTGACCCCAATTCCATCCGGACGCACTCCATTCCCTTCACCCACCCCTGTTCGTTCCCCTGAATGGATATTGGATTGGTCAACAACTTGAATTCGATGCCCTCTTCCTCCGCGTTCTCGATCTCCTCCTCCCGGGCCGGCATCTCTGCCCGCGAGCGACGATACACACAGGTGACTTTCTCGGCTCCCAGTCGCAGGGCTGTCCGAAGAGAATCCATGGCCACGTTTCCGCCACCCACCACAGCCACCCTTCGGCCCATTTTGATAGGGGTATCGTACTCAGGAAACTGGAAGGCTTTCATCAAGTTGGAGCGTGTGAGAAATTCATTGGCCGAATAGACCCCATTATAGTTTTCTCCGGGAATGTTCATAAAATAGGGCAAACCTGCCCCGTTGCCCAGAAAGACCGCATCGTATCCGCTGTTCAGGAACTCGTCCACGGTCTGTGTCTGGCCAACGACGAAACTCAGTTTCAGCTCTACTCCCAGGCTCGTGATGTAGTCTACCTCTCTCTTGACGATGACCTTCGGCAGTCTAAATTCTGGGATGCCGTAGATCAGAACGCCGCCCGGTTCGTGTAGGGCTTCGAAGATGGTTACGCCGTGCCCCAGCTTGGCCAGGTCGCCAGCAACGGTGAGCCCGGCTGGCCCGGCCCCCACCACGGCAACTTTTTTTCCTGTGGAAGGAGCTCTTGGGGGAATCTCTACAGCCTGATGCTGAGCCTCATAATCAGCCACGAAACGCTCTAATCGGCCAATGGCCACCGCCGCGCCCTTCTTGGCCAGAATACAGAGCTTCTCGCACTGATCCTCCTGGGGACAAACCCGACCGCATATGGCCGGCAAACTGTTGGTCTCCTTGATGACCCGAGCCCCCCCGATGAAGTCTCCCTCCTGGATGCGCCCAATAAAGCCTGGGATATCCACCTCCACCGGACAGCCGGCGACGCAGCGGGGCTTTTTACACCCCAGGCAACGATCCGCCTCCCGCTTGGCTTGATCGACGCTGTATCCTAAGGCCACCTCGTCGAAGTTATGAGCCCGTAAATGAGGATCTTGGCGAGGGATAGGCTCTCTTTTCAAATTCAGCTTCTTTTTCTCAGCCAACCTCTTTTCCCACTGACGACGTGGCGCAGTCTCCTGCCACTACCGAGCCTCAGCCTTTTGTTCCAGAACTTCCATGGCCTGCTGTTCCTCGGGAAGGTACATCCGCAGTCGGGCCATGAGCAAATCAAAATCTACCTGGTGACCGTCGAACTCTGGCCCATCCACGCAGACGAATTTGGTCTTTCCACCCACCTCCACCCGACAGGCGCCGCACATACCGGTGGCATCCACCATGATGGAGTTTAGGCTGACGACGGTTGGAATATGATAGTTCTTGGTCAAATCGCAAACGGCCTTCATCATGATGGCCGGTCCTATGGCCACCACCAGGTCCACGCGAGGGCCGTCCTGGAGCACCTTGGCCAGCTCATCGGTCACGAAGCCATGCCTTCCATAAGAGCCGTCATCGGTTGTCACAAAGAGCTCATCGCTCACTGCCCGATTCTCTTCCTCCAGAACGAGAAGATCTTTCGTCCGAGCACCGATGATGGAGATGACCCGGTTGCCGGCCGCCTTCATGGCCTGGGCAATAGGATAGACCACAGCATTGCCCACTCCGCCGCCAACGCAGACAACCCTCCCAAAGTTCTCGATCTCTGTGGGCTTGCCCAGAGGCCCCACCACATCCCACAATTTGTCCCCCTCCCGCAACATTCCCATCCTCTTGGTGGTGGCACCCACCTCCTGGACCACCAGAGTGATGGTTCCCCCCTGAGGATCTGAATCGGCGATGGTCAGAGGTATGCGCTCTCCCCTCTCATCTAGGCGAACGACCACGAACTGTCCTGCCTTTCGCTTTTTGGCGATGAGGGGTGATTTCACTTTGTACAGCTTGATCTCCGGCGAAAGGGAGCGCATCAACACGATCTCGTTCAAGGGCCCATGACCATTTCTTTCCAATGGTGTCCTCTCGCCTTTGCGGCCATCTCCATTTTTCATCAAATACTCTCTCCGGACACTGAGCAAATATGGCCAGCTTAGAAATTCCCTCTGTTGCTGCTCTTGGACACAGCCCAAAATCCCTGTGAAGTCGGAGGTCCCGGCCCATCCTGTGGCCGAGACCCCCAAGAGGAACGGCATTTATCAGCCAGTCCCTTGCGCGACACAGCCTTACTTCACAGAAATGCACTGAAGAAACGCTGAAGATTCTCTCAAGTCTTCATGTTCTCTATAATGGCGCTCCCAAACTCGGAGGTCTTGATGGGTGGCACGTCGCCCATCAGCCGGGCCAGATCGTAGGTTACTTTTTTCTGTTTAATGGCCAGCCCCATGGCCTCGTTGATCAAATCAGCCGCCTCCTGCCAGCCAAGATATTCCAACATCATGACCCCGGAAAGGATCAGAGAGCCGGGATTCACCTTGTCCATTCCTGCATACTTGGGAGCAGTGCCATGAGTGGCCTCGAACAGGGCCACGTAATCTCCAATATTTGCCCCTGGAGCCAGGCCCAGGCCCCCGATCTGGGCGGCACAGGCGTCGGAAAGATAGTCGCCGTTCAGATTGGGCAATGCCACGACGCTGTACTCGTCGGTCCTGGTCAGGACCTGCTGGAACATGCTGTCGGCGATCCGATCCTTGATCAAGATTTTGCCCGCAGGCATCTGGCCGTCGTGTCTCTCCCACAGCTCTTGCTCGGCTACAGTCACATCGCCAAACTCCTCACGGGCCAACTCATATCCCCAGTCCCGAAAGGCCCCCTCGGTGAACTTCATGATGTTGCCCTTGTGCACCAATGTGACGGACGGCAGCTTGCGATCGAGAGCGTATTGGATAGCCTTGCGCACCAAACGTTTTGTGCCCGTGATGCTGATGGGTTTGATGCCAATCCCGGAATCCTCCCGGATGCTCACCCCGAATTGATCCCCCAGGAGGGCGATGAGCTTCCTGGCCTCATCGGTTCCCTCCTTCCACTCTATACCAGCATACACGTCCTCGGTGTTCTCCCGAAAGATGACCACGTTCATCCGCTCCGGATGAACCACCGGTGAGGGCACTCCCTCGAAGTACTTGACGGGACGCACACAGGCATACAAGTTGAGCCGCTGGCGCATGGTCACGTTGAGGCTTCGATACCCGCCGCCAACGGGCGTCGTCAGGGGCCCCTTGATGGCCACGATGAAGTGCTCGATGGCCCGAACGGTGTCCTCGGGCAGCACCTCGCCATACTTTTCCGCAGCCTTATCCCCGGCGAACAGCTCGAACCAGATGATGCGGCGCTTGCCACCATATGCCTTCTCGACGGCGGCATCCCAGACCCTTTTCGAAGCCCTCATGATGTCCGGGCCGATGCCATCTCCTTCGATGAATGGGATGATGGGCGTATCAGTGACCACCAACTTCTCCTCAGAAATCTTAATTTTATCACCCTTGGCCGGCGTTTGAAGTTTGTCGAACTGAATCATCTTTCCTCCTCACTTAGGGGGCAGAAAAACCTCTGCCATGGAGAATACAAAACCTCCCTGACGAGATCGTGCTCTTCGCGAATGTGAAGCCAGAATGGACAAGGATTGAGGAAGGGCTCACTCCAGCTTGAAATCCCCATGTTTCTGGATATGAGCCGCCAGCCCGCCGTCGTTCAGGATGGTGATCATCACCTGAGGTAGAGGCGAGAACTTAAGCTCGATGCCCTTGACAAGGTTTTTGATGGTGCCCTTTGCCAGATCCACCTCCAGCGCATCTTCCTGATCGATCTTGTCCGTTTCGCAGATGAGCACAGGCAGGCCGACATTGATGGCATTGCGAAAAAATATGCGGGCAAAAGATTTGGCCAGAACGGCGCTGACACCAGCCAATTTGATAATGGTGGGAGCATGCTCCCGGCTGGAGCCGAGGCCGAAATTATTTCCCCCCACCACAAAGTCTCCTTTGTTCATCTTACTGGCGAATTTTTGGTCTGCATCCTCCAGAACGTGCTTGGCCAGCTCTGGCAAATTTGATCGCAGATGAAAGTACCTTCCAGGAGCGATGAGATCGGTGCTGATGTCATCGCCGAATTTCCAGGCTTTTCCTTTCAGTATCATGCTCGACAGCTCCTGTTAAAAAGACTTGGTCGAATCTCGTCTGTCGGAAACCGGTTAACGGTGTCGAAGCTGGTAACGGTATACGTGGGTCGTCTGTCCTCAATGGAATGAAAAAACCTCTGACCAGGATATCTACGACTTTCGATATCCGACAGACCAGGAACGTAACGAGCTTCGAAACCGCCAAACGACTCACGACTCATCTGTCCCTGAGAGATTCCTGCTCCTCTGGCCCCATCCGCAGAGGCAGGAGCCTCTGTGGGGCATAATTGCTAAAAAGCATTGAAGATTGAAAATTGAAGATGTGAGATGAGCCTCGCTCCCCAACACCAGCTGCCACTGCCAACTGCCACTCGTCTTTCACTGCCTCCTGCCTTCTGCCTACTAGCAGTTGCAAATCTGCGGGTAAAATAGAAATGTGGAGACCCTTAAAAATACTCTCTGGGATCGGCGATTTTCCCCTCCAGGGCAGTCGCTGCTGCCGTGGCCGGAGACCCCAAGTAGATGAAAGCCTCGGGATTGCCCATGCGCCCCTTGAAATTGCGGTTCTGGGTGGCCAAGCAGGCTTCACCATCACCAAGAATTCCCTGATGTACCCCCACGCAGGGCCCGCAGCCCGGCGCCATCATCGCGGCTCCCGCCTGGACGAAGACGGTGATGTAGCCCATCTCCAAAGCATCCAGGTAGACTTGACGCGAAGCGGGCACCACGATGAGACGCGTCTGGTGATGTCTTTTCTTGCCCCTGAGAATCTCGGCGGCCACTTTGAGATCTTCCAGACGACCATTCGTGCAGGTGCCGATAAACACCTGGTCGATCTTGACGCCCTTGGCCTGGTCGATACTCCTGGTGTTATCGACGGTATGGGGAAAAGACACGGTGGGCACCAGTTTGGCGGCATCGAGCTCGATAATCCGTTCGTATTCAGCATCTGGATCTGGCTCTATGACGCGAAAATCTTCCCCTCGACCGTTGGCTTCGAGAAAGCGCTTAGTCGTCTCATCGGAGGCGATAAGCCCCGCCTTGGCTCCGGCTTCCACCGCCATGTTGGAAAGAGTCAACCTCTCCGACATGGGCATCTGTGTGATGGTCTCGCCCACAAATTCCAAGGCTTTGTAAGTTGCTCCATCGGCGCCGATGAGTCCGATGAGATGCAGGATAAGGTCTTTGGCGAAAACCCCCTTGGGAAACTTGCCATTTACCGCCACCTTAAAGGTCTCCGGGACGCGCAGCCAGGTTTTTCCCAGAGCGATGCCGATGGCCACATCCGTGGATCCCATTCCGGTGGCAAAAGCGCCCAGAGCCCCTCCTGTACAGGTGTGAGAATCTGCCCCGATGAGGATATCACCAGGCCGAACATAGGTCTCGTTGATGACCTGATGACAGACCCCATCTCCGATATCAGAGAGGACAGCTCCCGTTTTGTGGGCGAACTCCCGCAAGGTCATGTGGTCGTTAGACAGCTCTTTACGAGGGCTGGGCGAGGCGTGATCCAGGAACAGAACCGTCCGATCAGGCTGGGCAGCTTTTTCCAGTCCAATCTTCTGCAACTGCCTCACGGCCAGAGGACCGGTTCCATCTTGCGTCAGGCAGACGTCTACTTTGGCCACCACGATATCCCCGGCCCGGACCTCTTGACCCGCATGCTGACCGATGATCTTCTCTGCCATCGTCTTTCCCATAATGACTCCCCTCCAGAACTGTCTGAGCGAAACTGCCCCTTGAGACAAGAGATGGTGCTATTTCAAGGCCTGCCACAGCCAGTACCAGATGTCGCGGACCTTCATCCGAGAGCCGCTCTCTCCGCTCGCTTGGGCCGCCGTCCGCAAAGTCCCCACACAATTGGCACAAGAGGTGGTCAGCTCCTGGACGCCGGTGGCTGCGGCCTGCTCGATGCGCTTCTTGGCCACCATTCCAGCCAGGGGCGCATCGGAAATTAACATGACACCGCCCCCTCCACAGCAACGGGTGGTCGTCTTGTTCAAAGGCATCTCTTTCACAGTAATGCCTATGGCTTCCAAGATCTTGCGGGGAGCTTCGTGGACCTCAATCCCTCGACCAAGGTGACAGGGATCGTGATAAGTAGCTTTAATATCCAGCTTTCTGATGTTCAGCTTTTTGGGGTTGGCTCCGGACAGCTTCTCCGCGACGATCTCGGTGGCATGGGTGATGGGCAGATCGTATTCCTCCTTCAGGAACAGGGTGCAAGTGGGACAGAAGGTCACCAACTCGCGGGTGGGCAGACTGGCCAGAAATTTCTCCTTGTGCTTCTCCAGATCCTCGAAGAAACCCAGATTGCGAAACGGAACGCCGCAGCAGACCTCCTCAAAAATTTTCGGCTTGATTCCCAACTTATTGAAGACGTTCAGGATCACCTTAACCTGGTTGGGCCTCTCCAAATACTGGCAGCCCAAAAAGAGCGTGATGTCTCCCTCCTGGGGAGGAACCCGGGTCTCGCTGGTCCCGTAAATGTTGCCCGCTTGTTTGACGGTGTCTATCATTTCCTTTTGGGCCGCAGTGGCCAGCCCCGCATCGACGATGTCCGCTCTGGCCGCCTCGACGATTTCCGGCACGTTGACCTTGGAGGGACAGCGGCGGAGGCAGTCAAGACAGAGGGTGCATTGATACAGTCTGAGAGCAGCCACCTCGTCGGGCTCCAGCTCCTCGGTCAACATGCCATAGGCCAGAACGTTTCGTCCTCTGGCAGACCCAGAGTCCCAACCGATGTCCAGAAAGGTGGGACAGACGTTCTTGCAGTACCCGCACATGGTACAGGTGATCAGTTCATTTTTCCACTTCTTGAGGTGTTTGACTTTCATCAGCTGGCCTCCACGGGATATCGCAGGTGAGTGACAAATCCCTCTTCCCACTCTTGGATTTTGTGAGGATTCATGATGTTGTTAGGATCCAGGGCTCTCTTGATGGCCTTCAGGGCTCCGATGGCCTCTGATCGTTCTATGAACAAGTAGGGAGCCTTGGTGATGCCCACGCCGTGCTCGCCGGTGATGGTGCCACCCAGGCGAAGGACGGCTTCGAAAACCTCGGTCACTGCCTTTTCGGCCTGTTTCCAGTGGTCGGGGTTGGTGGGATCCATGAGCACTTTGGTGTGCAGATTCCCGTCCGCAGCATGGCCGTATGAGGGGATGATGATGTCGTACCGGTCGGAGATCTCCTGAAAGGCCTCCAGGGCATCTGGTACCTTGGACATGGGCACGGCCATATCGTCGGCCAGCATCACCGTGGCGTATTCCTCCTTCAGGGAACTCAGGGAGGGGATCATCTGCTTGCGGCCCTTCCACAACTCTGCGATTCTGGACTCGTCCTCGGTGTAATCGATGTCCAATGCCCCCAGCTCCTCGCAGATGCGCCTTACTACCTTGACCTCATCGATCACGGCCGCGGGGTGGCCGTCCAGCTCGATCAGCAGGATGGCGGCGCACTCCTGCAGACACATCCCGGTGGCCTTATTCACGGCCTGGATACAGGTTTGAGACATAATCTCCAACTGGGAGGGCAAGATGGGTTCTGCAATGATCTTGGCCACCACCTCGCCGGCCTGTCTGAGTGTGTCGAAGTAAGGAACCACAGCCGCCTTCTTGGCCGGCAGGGGAGCCACCTTGAGGATGATCTCGGTGACGACGCCCAGGGTGCCCTCCGATCCCACCAAAAGCCGATCCAGCTGGTACCCGCTGGCGTTCTTTAAGCACCTGCCTCCCAGGTGGACGATCTCCCCTGTGGGAAGAACCGCCTCGCAGCCCAACACGTAGTCTCGAGTGGCCCCATATTTAGCGGCTTTTGCTCCCGAGGCGTTGCAAGCCATCATTCCACCCAGGGTGGCCGCCTCGCTGCTGGCCGGGCCGGGGATGAAGAACTTGTAAGGCTTCAGGGCAGCATTCAGGTGGTCACAGACCACACCAGGTTCCACCACACAGTACAGATCCGTGACCTTAATCTCCTTGATCTTGTTCATGCCCTGCATGTCCACCACGATTCCCCCATCTATGGGCACGCTGTGTCCGCAGAGGGCCGTTCCCGCGCCGCGGGGAATTATAGGCACCTTATGTTTATTGGCCAAAAGGACAAGCTTTTGAACCTCCTGCACATTCATAGGCCGGACCACGGCGTCGGGCATGCTGCGATGGATACCGGCGTCGAAGCCGTAGACGTAGACGTCAGACGGATTGGTCTTACATCTATCTTCCCCGAAGATCTCGTTTAATTCCTTGATGACTTCCGGTTTCATGAGTGCATCTCCTTTTTTAAGACAGACAAAGCAAGTGATACAAAGCGATTTGATCAAACGATAGGCACCGTAAGGCTGCCGGCCATGAGGAAAAGCACTTTGGCATCGGGACCCTTTTCCTCTAAAGCCTGATCGATGGCCTCCTGAAGGTCGTGATAGGGCTTTAAAAAACACCCTTCCAAAACGGAGTCCTCCAGATCACAAACACCGCACATCTGGGCCCATAATCCAATCTCGGCCATCTTGGCAGCTTTATGATACCCGAGTTTATATTCTCTCTCGATTTGGTCGAGGGCATCCTGTGGGCTCTCCGAGCTGTTCAACAGCCGTGCGAAGGTCTCGTGACCCACTCCTGTCCGACATTTGGCGACCAGTATCAGAAGGCCCCCGTCATTCAGAGCCAACTTGCCGTTATCCAAGGCTTTCTGCGCCTGATACAAATCAACATCCATGGGGAAGGGAGCCACAGTGACCACCACATCGGCCTTTGACCCTATTTTCACAGCGAAAACCTCGTTGGCCTTTTCGATGGCCGCTTGAAAAGAGTCGTGGATGTGCCCAGCGGTGGCGGCATAAATTCTATGCTCACTGTCCAAAACCGTCATGATGGCGAAGATCTCTTTGTCTTCGATGGTCTTGAGGGCATCGATCATGTCCTCATGAACGGGATTCCCCTCCAGAGCCAAGGCCTGGGCCTCCATCTTCAGGGCAAATTTGTGGTTTTGCTCTATTGTTTTGTAAGAGGCGATGCCGGGAAGAAAAGCCTTTCGGCCGCCGGTATACCCCGCGAAGTAATGGGGCTCCACAGACCCGATAATCACTATCTTATGGGCATCCATGCCCATTCGGTTGACATACATCTCCGTGCCATTCTTGGATTTTCCGATAAAGACCATGTCCTCATCGCGCTTGGCGTCGTGGGCCACGATGCGGTCACTATACTTGCTGTACATCTCGCCAAATATCTGGTGGTACTCCTCGGGGGTGGGCGCACGGTGGATGCCGGTGGCGATCAGGAAGTTGACCTCACGACCTATTAGCCGGGGGGCTAATATCTCCAAGATTTTGGCCGTGGGCGTTGGCCGCGTGGCATCGTTGACGATGAACAATACATCTCGGGCATCTTCCAGAAATTGGTCAAACGATTTAGAATTGATCGGGTGGCTCAACGCCTCCTCAAGGGTTTTATTTTCGTCGCCAACGGTCACTTTATTTGGATGTACTACCCCAGCCACTCTCTCCTCATCTAGCCGGACGCTAAGCACATCATGCTGGCCGTAAGGAACTTGTATTTCCACCTCGTGACCCTCCTTCCGCCGGTCCCGGCAATGAACTAAGCACATGGCCCTTTCAAATAGGTATATAGCTCATCAGAAGGCTGGAGTCAAGCTCATACGCCGGCTTTGAGATTTCTAGCAGCTGCTCTCATCCTAACGGCCATATCTCATGTGAGCTCCGAAACATATACCGCGGTTCCAGTGGACAAACCTCTTCCCTCTAGCTCCCTCCGGTAGGCAAAAAGCCAGAGGGAAGAACGTGCTTGAGAAGATCTTTGCCCAATCTTCTGGTGATGGACTGAAAGATCGGCTAAAACCATCCCATGCGATCCTAGTTTTAGCGCTGGTCGATGGGAACGTACTCCTTTTCCATGTCTCCTACATAGACGGCTCTGGGGCGGAAAATACGATTCTCGGGCAGGTATTCGAGAACCCGAGCCACCCATCCGGCGACACGGCTTACAGCGAAAATGGGAGTGAACAGGGGAACCTCAATGCCTAAAGCGTAGTAGATGGTGCCTGAGTAAAAATCCACGTTGGGAAAGATGCCCCTCTCGCCATAGGCGGCGATGACCTCTTCCTCCACCTTCCTGGCAATCTTGAACAGATGGGGCATCCCCATCCTCTCGGTCACCTCTTGAGAATATTTCCCCAGAACCTTGGCCCGCGGATCATAGGCCTTATAGACTCGATGGCCGAAACCCATGATTTTCTTCTTCTTGGCGATGGCGTCCCTGACATACTCCACCGCTTCTTCCTCGTCCTTAAGAGGCAGCATTTCGGCCAGAGCGCGTTCGTTGGCCCCACCATGAAGGGGACCCTTTAGGCTGCCCACCCCGGCGCAAACCGAAGAATAAAGGTCGCTGAGGGAGGAGTTTACCACCATGCAGGTGAAGGTGGAGGCGTTCATCCCATGGTCGGCATGGAGGATCATGGAGATGTCCATAACCTTTATCATCAAGTCGTTAGGTTTCTCCCCCAGGGCCATGTAAAGGAAGTTGGCCGTGTGATCCAAGCTTGGATCAGGTTCGACCGGTTCCTGGCCCTTGCGGATTCTGGCGATGGCCGCTGCCACAGTGGCCATCTGAGAGATCAGCTTGATGGCGATTTCCGTGTCGTTCTCCACGGTGACCTCATCCGCCTTGGTATCTTTGCAACCAAGCACCGAGATCCCGGTTCTGAGAGCAGCCATGGGATGGCAATCTTTAGGTAAGCTCTTGAGAGTGTCGATGACCTCTTGCGGGATCTTACGGTAGCCCAAGAGCTTCCCCTTGAAATCGTCCAGCTCTTTTTGAGTGGGCAGTTTGCCGAAGAGCAACAGATAGGCCGTTTCCTCATAAGTGGAATGCTCAGCCAGATCGAAGATATTATATCCTCGGTAAACTAACCAACCCTTTTCACCATCCACATAGCCAATTCTGGAGTGGCAGGTGATGGCGCCCTCCAGGCCTTTGCCCAACTGAATGGTCACGGGCCATTCTACCTCTCCGACAAATTTAGGTGCTGCCATGAAACAACCTCCTTTTCCTAGATGAATAGGCAAAAAAAAGGGGCAAGAGCAAACAGCTCTCTCCCGCCGAACGTCAATGACGATGGCGGGCAAGGATAATTTAGCTTTCAGCAGTCCTCCTTTCTCCTCAAGTTGCCCTTCATAAGCACTATTCCTGAAAACCTCGGGCTATTCCGTCACGAAAAATGAGTGGCTGGAAAGAAAAAAGCGATCTCCTCCCGAGCAGTCTGCGGTGAGTCGGAGGCGTGAACGGCATTCTTGCTCCCGTCCTCGGCGAACTCTTTTCGAATGGTTCCCTCATGGGCATCCTTTGGATTTGTAGCTCCGATCAGCCTGCGTAAGTCTCTGATGGCGTTGTCTTTTTCTAAGACGGCTACCAGTATAGGACCGGATGCCATAAATTCTATCAAATTTTTATAGAAGGGTTTTTCCCGATGGACCTGGTAGAATTGACCCGCCGTCTCCGGCGTGAGCCTTTCGGGTTTCAGAGCACATAGTCGGTAACCCTCCCGTGTGACACGATGGAGAATTTTGCCCGTCGTCCGTTTCGCCACGGCATCCGGTTTGATGATCAACAGCGTTCTCTCCATTCAGCAGAGCTCCACACCACATAGAGTTTTGCTCTCACATAAGAAGCAAGCATAGAAAGTTTATTTTAACAAACTTTTTGATGAAAGTCAATACTTTTCGCCTGGCTGAAGTGGTTTTATCCCTAAATAGCGTATGCCTATTTTCTTCCCCTTGAAATGATCATTTAAGCTCTATACTCGGTGACTTGGAGGCAATCACATGCCCGATGAGACGGGCCGAAAGAATATCGTGGCGATGAAGGAGATCCACGAGGTCTCCGGCTTTCTCTTCAGTCACGGCCATCAACAGACCCCCGGAAGTCTGGGCATCACAGAGAAGAGTGTGGAGGACTGGGTCAATTTTGTTGAGGACCTTTGTATAAGGCTGAACATATTCGAAATTCTTCTTTGTGCCCCCAGGTACCAACCCAGCTCGAGCGTATTCCAGGGCACGACTCACGAGAGGCACTTCCTCAACCAGGATGCGAGCTCCCACATTACTGGCCATGAGCATCTGCAGAAGATGACCCAGCAGACCAAATCCGGTGATGTCCGTGCAGGCGTTCACGCCCACCTCCAGCATGCACTGAGAGGCAGAATGATTTAACTGAGTCATCAGAGCGTTGATCTCCTTAACAGTCTGGGGCGACGCCCGGCCGGCTTTCAGGGCCGTGGACACAATTCCCGTTCCCAGAGGTTTGGTCAACACCAATCCATCGCCTGGTCTCGCGCCGGTGGTGCTCACGATCTTGTCCCTGTCCACAATCCCCGTTACCGCTAGACCATACTTCAACTCCTGATCTTTTATGGTGTGCCCACCGATGATGACCGCTCCGGCCTCCTTGACCTTCTCTATGCTCCCTTTGATAAGCTTCTCCAAGATAGAAAGGTCCAGTTTTGTGGGAAAACCAACCACGTTAAGAGCCGTCAGTGGCCTGGCTCCCATGGCGTAGACATCGCTCAGGGAATTCGCGGCAGCGATCTGGCCAAATACGTAGGGATCATCTGCGATGGGTGTGAGTACATCGACCGTCTGGACTAAGGCTCGCCTCTCGTCCAGCACGTAGACTCCCGCGTCCCCTAGAGCTTCGTACCCCAAGATGATGTTGGGATCATCGAATGTGGGCAAATGGCGCAGAACCTGCGCCAGGTCTTTTTGACAGACCTTAGCCGCTCACCCAGCGGCCTTGGTCATGGCGGTTAGGTGAACCACTTCTTCCACGCCGTGACACCTCCCTGCCGAGCTGACCTTGAAGATTTCATATTAAAAGATTTGAGTTCCCCGCCGCGCCATTGAGGGCAAAAATTGGCGGAGGCGTGTAGGAATCGAACCTACCGAGGACAAATATTGCCCCCAACTGGATTTGAAGTCCAGCAGGCACACCAGCACCTATCCGCCTCCGCGTTGCAAAGGAACCAAATGAAGAGAACCTTATGGGATAGTAATCACTAGATTCCCTGTTGTCAATACCTTTTTAACTGAACTTCCCTCTAAGTGATGCATTTCAAACCGTTAGTTTCGATTCCAGAAGTTCAGTGGGAGTACGGTGCGCCCTGAAACTTTGAATCCTTTCTTTTCGCCTCTCCTACGACCTCATCGCGCAACACCTGGTCATCATACCCAGGCATAATGGCGCGGCTGCCCTCCTCCATCAGATAGGCACCTACTCCCGAGACGGTCAGCACGTCGCCCTCCCTCACCGAATCCAGGTCGATTCCCGTCTCGCTTCGGACCAACACCACAACAGCTCCCGATCCATCGTCCAGATGCAAGCGGGTCCAGCTTTCGTCCTCCAAGGCGAATACAACCTTGCCCCGGACGCTGATCAGGGTGTTGTCCCACCGGGAGTCCTTGGCCTCTCCGGTGGACAGGACTTGAGGGGATGGCGATGGATGGCCCCTCTCCAGCACCGTCACCGATGGCCCGATGATCTCTTTGAGACCATGGTAGTCCTGGGCCATCCCCTCCACCCTGACCAAGTCACCGCGCGAGATGCCCTCCTGGAGGCGATGGTCAAAAAGCAGGATGCCCCGGCCGGACTGATCTTGAATGTAGACCTTCATACGCTGGTCATCGAGAACGCCGCTTCCCATGGTCACCACGCCTTGTACCGTGACCAGATCGAAAGTTTCGGGACCGGGCTCCAGATTTGCGATGACCTCGACCTCGGCGGGCGGTGGAAACTCCGGCTGGCCGGCATCGACCCAGGCCGTATACCATAGATCGGCCAGAACTCTGGCCGACTGGCCCAACTGGCCGATAGTGAAGGGGCCCGTCTTCTCCCACATGATTCGGTAGTATTCCGCGCTATAGGTCGGAGACCGCTTCCTGGCCTGGCGATCCGCGTTCAGAATGCTATCTACATACATCCAGGTGCCTGGGATCGTGGCGAAGATGTGTTCCAGGGGATCCTCGATATAAACGGCCAGACTGGAATCGGGCCTCAACTGGGCCAGGTACCTCTCCACCATGTGTATCTCGTAACGTAGATGGACTCCATCGTGACCAGTGAGCTGGCCATCGTAGTTCGCGGTGGTATGAAGGGGCTGGTGACAGTCGGCCACATAGTGGCCCAGATCTGCCGCCAGGAGGACAGCCTGACTCCATTCGCCCCCGGCCATGACCACGCTCAGGCTTTCGGTGACACCGGCTATTGTCCAGGGTACTACCCCATTTCCATAGACGTCAAGATGATGACTGTGTTGAGCCCGAAGAGAATCCAGGTCGTGGGAGAGAGACCCTGCGTAAAACTCGGGATAATTGTCGATGTCGATCCAGTGACGGGGACCTTCAAGAGGATCGGTGGCTTTGCGAGCATCTGCATCGCTCGCATGAGCAGCGATGATCCTAGACCAGCGTTCGAAGCCGGCCATCTCCATGGGTAGATGCTGGAACGCCTTTTCGTTCACCCAGCGATGGACCCGACCACCCCAGGCCCAACTCACTGCCGGCAAGGAAAAGATCACAACAGAAATTACGGCCGCCCAGTAGGACCGCCTGCTCCGCGAAGCCGTCATGGTAAGTCTCACTGAAAGTCAGGAAATCAGCTGGCTGACCAATTCTTGTTCGCTAATCCTTCACCAGCTCTCTATTGTTCCCGATCCTCTTGGTAAAGCCAATCTGATCCAGATATTCCGCCAGAGGCACGGCGAACTTCCGGGATGTCCCCCAAAGCTCCCGCATCTCGCTGAGCCGCATGCGACCCTGTCGGGACATCTCCTCCCGAATAAGATGCTTCGCCTCCTCCAGGACAGAACGATGCAGGTATATCTCCTTGGTGAGCCCCACCAGAATCCCCTGTTTAGCCAGAGCGTAGAAGACCTTAGAATCATATTCCGCCAGGAGTTCTTCCCTTGTGGGGGGATTGAACTTTCGTTCCAGGAATAGCGTCTCGATCCTCTCCCGCTCCCGATCTTGCTCCGGGGAGAAACGGATCTCCCGACCCCTCTGGCGTACCTCATCACCAGAAACCTCCACCTGGTCGAGGACCGAGAGAACCTCCTCAACGAGCTGCCCTGGGCATTGAATTTTGCCCTTCAACTCCTCTTTAGACATCCCTGTTTTAAGAGGGTGGCGGTGATGAAATTCCTGGATCTGAGACAGAATTTCACCCTGCATGCCCTCCAGAGCGTCTGATCCCATCAAAAAGGGGCCTAACACCCTAAGATGACCTTGTTTCTGCATTTGCGAAACGGTTGCATTCAAGCGTTCATCTGGCAGTCGCAAATTTCTCTTCATGTCCTCGACCAGCACGGGCCCGCGGGACAGGTCAGAAAGGAGAATTTTAGTCAGATCCCCTCCTGCCCTGGCCTCAAGGCTTTGTAGAATCGAGCCATCAAAACGTCTGTGCTTCTGGGGCTGGGGATCCAATATCGTTCCTCCGCCGAGGAGGGTTTGAGGAGAATAGGCTCGCAGGACAAAGCGATCACCGTACCAGGCCACAGTCGGGGTTTCCAGCCGTAGCTGAGCATAGACCTCCTGGCCGCTCTGAGCCTCTTTCGCAGAGAGAATGACCAGCCTGGCCAGAACTTCGGCGCTGCCCAGGTACAGGCGTACCCGAGCCCAATCTCTTACCACAAGTTCCTGACCCACAACTTCGAGCTTGACATCCAGCCGCAGGGTGGGCTCGAAGGCACCCTCTGTGGATATGACCTCCCCGCGTTGTAGCTCGCTTTTGCCTGCACCCACCAGGTTGAGTGCCACCCGATGGCCGGCCACAACTCGGCGCATCAGCTGATGATGAACATGAAGTTGCCGGATCCTAGCCTTTAGCTTTTCAGGGTAAACCACCACCTCGTCGCCTTGAGAGAGCGTCCCGTAGGTCAGGCTACCAGTGACAACCGTGCCGATGCCCTGAAGAATGAAAACCCGGTCGACCAGTAACCGAGGAAGATTGCCCACCTCTCGAGTTGGCAAGGCGACGATGATACTGTCCAGGAGGGCTATCAGCTCTTCCAAGCCAGTCCCGGTGACAGGTGAGACTTTCAGGATCGGGCTGCCCTCCAGATATGTCCCCCGCAGGAGATCTTGAATCTCCTCCACCACCAAGTCGGCCAGCTCCGCATCCACAGCGTCCACCTTGCTGACCACCGCCACTAGTTTGGGAATGCCCAGAAGGCGAAGGATCTCTAAGTGCTCCTGCGTTTGCGGCATGAGGCCCTCGTCGGCGGCCACCACCAGGAGAGCCAGGTCAATGCCGCCCACACCAGCCAGCATATTCTTCATAAATCGCTGGTGCCCGGGAACATCGACAATGCCCACCCGGCCAGCCTGGGGTAGATCCAGGGAGGCGAAACCCAGATCGATGGTCAACCCCCGCCTCTTCTCCTCAGCTAGCCGGTCAGTATCTACGCCGGTGAGGGCTTTGATCAGCTCCGTTTTACCGTGGTCCACGTGACCCGCTGTGCCCACAATAACGCCAGGATGCTCCGCTTTTTCCATATCGAATTCCTCGCTCCGCCTCAGACCGCTCGAATCTCCTCACACAGTCGGACCACGATGCGCTGCAGGCTGGCCAGCTCCCCGGGCATCACTGTTCTCAGGTCCAACAAGAGCCGATTGCCGGCAATCCTGCTCAGCACCGGGGGGTCACTCATCCTCAGCCTCTGCGCCATCTGGGTAGGAGAAAGAGCCCTGGCACGCAAGCCGATCAAGCAGGTGGGCACCTGAGCTCCGGGATAGGAACCCCCCCCCACCGCCGAGAATCCATCCACCAGCTTAGCCTCCAGATCATCCCCCGACAGGGGCCGCACCTTGCCCAACAAGCGCTTTGCCCGGCGCCGGACCTCGGCAACAGGTTGCAGGATCATCTTCAGATGGGGCAATCTCGCTGCGGGCTCGTCGGCATAAGCGTAGAGTCGCAGAACTGCCTCCAGGGCAGTCAAGGTGAGCTTCCCCACCCGGATGGCCCGGGCGAGGGGATTTCTTCGTAGCCGAGTGATGAGCCTCTGGCGTCCCAGAATGATGCCACACTGAGGTCCCCCCAGAAGTTTATCGCCGCTGAAGGTGATCAGATCAACCCCGGACCTTACCGCCTCCACCACAGTAGGCTCGTCCCCTAGCTCGCTTTCCTCCAGGCCCGCCAGAAGGCCGCTGCCCAGATCCTCAACGGTCAGCAGGCGCCGCCTTCTTCCCAGCTGGACCAACTCTTGAAGGGACGGTCGCGCGGTGAAGCCCACCACCATGTAATTTGATGTGTGGCTGCGAAACAGCATGGCGGTCCTCTCAGTGACGGCCCCCTTATAGTCCTCGAGATAGGTCCTGTTAGTAGTGCCCACCTCAACCAGCTCAGCCTCGCTGCTGGCCATCACCTCGGGGAGGCGGAAAGAACCCCCGATCTCGATGAGTTCCCCCCGGGAGACGATCACCTCCCGCCCCTTAGCGAAGGTGTTTAACACCAGGAGCACGGCGGCGGCGTTGTTATTGACCACCATGGCGGATGGCGCCCCAGTGAGCTTGGTGACCAAGCCCTCCACGTGGACCATCCTGTGCCCCCGAGTTCCCGGCTTCAGCTCCGTCTCCAAATTGCAGTAGCCAGCGGCGACTCGACTCAAGGCCTGAACGACCTCTTCGGCCAAGGGAGCTCGTCCCAGATTGGTGTTCAGAATTACCCCTGTGGCATTGATCACCGGCCGTAGACTATTTCTGGCCATGTCATTTAACAACAGCTCTACCTGATCGAGAAAGGCCGCACGGGAGACTCCACAGGAAGGTTCTGTCCCCTGGCGGAGGAGATTTCGCCACTGGTTTACTACCCGACGCATGGCTTCAGCCAGCAACTTTCGTGGGAATTGACCGAAGCGCTCCCTCACGGAGCGGTCGTCTAAAAATGCTCCAATGGAGGGTAAATCTCGAAGGGAAATGGAAGAGGACACGACTCACTCCTGTTTTTGATAGCCACGCCAGATCTCGCCCACTGCCCAATTCATGGAGACCCTAACAAAAAAACGTCCCCACCAGAGACGTGCTCGTCTCCTCTGGGGACGTCTAAAACACGGCTTAAAAGTCTCCCCTGCTTGATATACGGAAGGCAGACGCTACCTTTCCCAGATCGCGTGGGGATCATTCCCTTTTGGCTTTTCTCCGCGTTGGGTAGAGTTCCTGGAGCGCCGTCTTGTATTCTATCACCAATTGACCGAGCTCCTCGTCGTCTGCCACATTCTGATCCAAAAGGGTCCATTGCACCTGATGAGATGTCACCATGTTTTGGTCATCCAGGATCAACTCGATGTCGCCCAGCTCGTTGTCGGAGACCGCCGGCAGCACGAATATGGTCCCGTCGACCTCTTCGGTATGCTTTCCTTTGGCACCCTTGCCGAAAAAGAAGAGGTCAATGCCGCTCACATTTTGGGCCACTCGTGTGGCCTGTCTGAGGTCAAGATCTGAGATGATAATCACCACGTCGCATCTTTTTCTCAGCCTCTCAACGGTGGTCTGAAGCACATCCTCTGGCTTGGCGATGATCATATCCCTGGAGATTTGTGAGCCCTTGGGACCCCCACGTATCTCGTCGACTAAACCTATGATGGCCACTTTAATGCCCCCCCTCTTAAATCCCAAAAAGCTGGATGAGCCTACTCTTTTAATCACATAGGGGGGCACCAGCAGTTGATTCCCGTTCTTCTTATAGAGGTTGCTGGAAATCAGAGGAAGACGTTCTCTGTCCCTCATTTCAAGTATCTGGCCAGAGCCCAGAAGAATCTCCTCCCGGGCCAAGTTAATGGCATCATATCCCATGAGGGCCATGGCTTTGGCCAGGTATTTGGCCTTCAGTTCATTGGTCGAGCCCTTGCCCTGCGCAAAGTTACCGATGTCCACGATCAGGTGGGGAGCTCCTCTGTCAAGCTTCTCATTAATCACCGTGGCTCTCCGAGCCACGCCGCCATAGCGACAGCCCCGTCACCCGCTGGGTTCCATCCGGCCGCTGACATTGCCGGTGAACAGCACGTGCAAACTCATAGGATCTCGAGCCTGTGCCACCGATACGCACAAAATCAGCACTCCAGCTGCCAACAAGATCGTTAATAACTCTTTTCGTCCGAATAAGTTTCCTAACATGGGAGTATCACCCCCTAGGAGGTTTATGAAAATCGATCAGCCATTTTCAGCCATTGAATAAACAGAGGCCCCACCCTGCCCAGAAGGAGACCCGCTGATGTTATCATGAGTCCTTTTTCTCCTTCAGACGCCTCACACTATTGCTGTCGCACTTTGGACAGGCCCTCTCCTCTGCGACCTTAGGAGTATATGGAGCCGTGAACCCGTGGCCACATCGTAGACATTTAAATTTGGCTTCCTCTGCCATGATTCACCTCGCAAGGAATATCAGGCCACGGCCTCTGCCTTAGCCTTGACCTTTTTGGTTCTCTTCTTCAACATATCTTCTGTGATGACTCTCTTGGTGTGCTCGATTTCTTTTGCTGTGACGGCTTCTCTTAACTGCTCGACCTCGCGCATCACCCGAGCCCACTTCTGGCCCTCGGCCGCCGAGACCCAGTCCAGCTGGAGGCGCTCCGGGCGGATGCCCAGGGATTCCAGTTTGTCCCACAGCTTCTCGATTCTCTTCTGTGTCCAAGTGACAGCGTTAATGTAGTGACAGTCGGTGAAGTGACAGCCGCTCACCAAGACTATTGGAGCGCCCAGTTTAAAAGCCTTTAGGATGAACCTCTCATCTACCCGACCACTGCACATGGTGCGAATGAGCCGGGCGTTGGGCGGGTACTGCAGCCGAGAGGTGCCGGCCAGATCGGCGCCGGGATAGGAGCACCAGTTGCAGGCGAAGGCGACGATCTTGTCCTGGGCATTCTCGGCCAGGATGGCCTCGATCTGGGCCATAATCTGCTCATCGGTGAAATGCCGCATGGTGATGGCCCCGAAAGGACATTCCGCGGAGCAGGTCCCGCAGCCAGCACAGGCGGCCTCCACCACCACGGCGGGGGTCTTCTTCTTGGTGTCCACATAGATGGCGTTATAGGGACAGACCCGGGCGCAGATCCCGCAGCTGGTGCACAGCTCGGGGTCAACCATTGAGGTGATGGCCTCCACCGTCACCTCCCCGGATCTCATCAGCCGGTTGGCCCTGGCAGCGGCTGCCCCGGCTTGGGTGACTGAATCCTTTATGTCTTTAGGTCCCTCTGCACACCCGGCGAAGAAAATCCCCTGGGTGGCCGCATCCACTGGCTTCAACTTGGGATGAGCCTCCAGAAAGAAACCGTCGGCGCTGCGTTGCAGCGTAAGCTGCTGCTGCGTGTTGTCCATATCCCCAGGAGGAACCACTCCAATGGACAGAATGACCATGTCCACCTCATGCTTCTTTAGCTCACTTGTGGTGGTGTCCTCCGCGGTGAGGATCAGGTTTTTCGTCTTTGGGTCCTCGTAGATATCCCCGGGGATGCCCCGGATGTACTGTACCCCGGCGGCCATACTGCGCTTGTACAGGTCCTCGAAACCCTTGCCAAAGGCGCGAATGTCCATGTAGAAGACCTTGCACTGGACCTCCGGCCAATGGTCCTTGATGAGCAGCGTGTCCTTGATGGTGTTCATGCAACAGATGTTGCTGCAGTACGGGTTACCTCTCTTCTCGCATCTGGAACCGACACACTGGATGAAGGCCACAGTCTTGGGCTGTTTCCTGTCTGTGAGCCTGATGAGGTGCCCCTCGGTGGGTCCTCCCGAGTTGATCAGCCGCTCGAACTCCAACGAGGTGATGACGTTTTCGTACTGTGTGTAGCCGAACTCATCGAGCTCCGTGGGATCATACACCTCCATGCCGGTAGCCACGATGATGGTGCCCACCTCCAGCTCGATCTCCTTATCCTGATCGTCATAGTCGATGCACCGCTTCTCGCAGGCCTCCAGACACTTGCCGCAGGCGATGGGCTCATTGCCCAGACAGTCCTCCATGTTCAGGACGAAGGCGGCGGGAACCGCCTGGGGAAATTCCTGATAGATGGCCTTGCGGGTGGACAGGCCCAGGTTGAATTCATCCGGCTTGACCACGGGGCAGACCTCCAGGCAATCTGCGCAGGCGGTGCATTCCTTCTCGTCCACATACCGTGCTTTTTTCAGGACTGTTACCTTGAAATTCCCCACATAACCGTCCACCCTCTGGACTTCACTCAGGGTCAGGAGCTCTATGTTCGGATGCCGACCGGCATCCGCCATCTTGGGTCCCAGAATTCATATAGAGCAGTCCATGGTGGGATAGGTCTTGTCGATCTGAGCCATGATCCCACCGATGGACGGCTGTTTTTCCACGAGATAGATGTGATAGCCCGCGTCGGCCAAGTCCAAGGCCGCCTGAATGCCGGCCACCCCTCCCCCGATGACCATAGTTTTCTGAATCACCGGGACCTTGGTCTCCATCTGCGGCTCAAGGAGTTTGGCCCTCGCTGCAGCCATGGCCACCAGATCCATGGCCTTTTGGGTGGCCTTCTTGGGCTCATTGATATGCACCCAGCTGCAGTGTTCCCGGAGGTTAGCCATCTCCATGAGGTACGGATTGAGTCCGGCCTCCTGTACTGCCGCCCGAAAGGTGGGCTCGTGCATTTTGGGGGTACAGGAGGCCACCACCACTCGGTTCAGGTTGTGCTCGGCGATGGCATCCTTGATGGTCTGCTGCCCGGGCTCCGAACAGGTGTACTTCTGAAAGTCGGAGTAGACCACATTGGGCAATTCCTCGGCGAATTTGGCCACATCTTCGCACTCCACTGTGCCAGCTATGTTCAGCCCGCACTGACAGACGAAAACGCCAATCCTGATCTCCTCTGGGGAGCTTTTGTTGGCCATAGCGTTACTCCTCCTTATTTTTTTCACTGTATTTTTGCTAAATTCGTGGTTTCCTTATCGACGCTCGTTTATGGGTATCGAAGCTGGTAACGTTTATCGTGGATCTTCTATCGTGAATCGTAAAAGCTAAAAATCCCAACCTGCCAACTGCCACTGCCAACTGTCACTGTCATTTCTATTGCCATTGCCATAGCCATTATTCATAATTCGAGTTTCGCTACGATCAATCCAACCTGGAAACCGTCGTTAGAGCAACGGGCTATTTCTTTCTCTTCGATGAGGGCAGGGAGTCGGCCACCAAGGTGGCCAAATCCCGAATTTCAATGTCCAGAGATCCGCCCAGATGTGTGTCCTTCATCGCGCAGGTAAGGTGAATCTGGCACTTGGGACAGGCGGTGACCAAAATCTGGGCCCCGGTTTGCTTGGCCTCCCGGAGGCGCATCATCTGGATCTGCTTGGAGGCCAAATCGCAGTTCATCCAGGCGCTGGTACCACAACACAATGCAGTGTGTTTGTTGTGGTACATCTCCCTCAGCTCAAGGTCCCCGATGGACTTCAAAAGCTCTCTCGGCGGGTCGTATAAGCCCATGTGTCGACCCAGTCGGCAGGGATCGTGATAGGTCACGGCCTTGTTCAGCCTGCCCAGGGAAAGCGGGTTTTGCGACGATCCCCCAGCCATAAGCTCGCTGAGATGGAGAACTTCAAATTTCAACTTTCCGAAATAACGGGGATAGTCCAGTTTGAAAGTGCGGTAGCCCTCGGGACAGGAAAAGACCACCCTTTTGGCCCTACTTTTCTCGATCTCCTTGAGATTGTGTTCGGCCAGCCTCTTAAAGTTATCCTCATCCCCTGCCCACAGCATATCGTGCCCACAGCATCGCTCGTTTTCCAAAAGCATCGGCTTAATGCCCAAGCCATTCATGATTCTGATGGTGCTCCGGGCGGTGTTCAGAGTGTGGACATTCAGATCTTCAAAGAAGGCGTCGAAATAGGGAAGACAGCCGACGAAGTAAAGGTCCTCACCTCTTTTGGAAACGCTTAGATCTTTATCCAACCATCCCAGCCGGTTTTGTTTCAATTTCGGAGCAGTCATGATCCTCATCAAGGATTGAAAGGCGCCCCCATGGGAGCAAAACTCCCTCTGACCCAGATCCCGATAAACCCCTCGAATTCTCCTCTGGAACTCAATATACTGCACGTCGGAGGGACACCTCTCCTCGCACATCTTACAGCTCAGACAGGACCACAGTAACCGCGTTTTGCCCAGCTTCTCGCCCTCTCCCAATATGACGCTTTTGACCATCACCCTGGGGGAATAAGCCTTGTCGAAGAGGGAGACGGGGCAGTTTCCGGTACACTTTCCGCAATCCAGGCAATAATAGGCCTTGGTCTGTTTGATGGCCTCGGCAATCTCATCCATACATCGACCCTCTCTCAGCTCCTCAACAAGTTAGGTCCCAATTTGCTCATCTTCGTGGCGAATAGCCGGATGATTCTCTTCAGCTTGGTGCTCTCCCCGGAGGAGATGGTCTCCAGACGCAGCCTTTGCTTCTCGATTCCCAAGGTATGCATCAGCTTATGGGCCATATCGACCTGCGTCTCTGCCACTCGGTTTCCGAAACTGTAGTGACACTTTTCGGAGGTACAGCCCAACATCAAAACCCCATCGGCCCCCAACTCAAGGGCTCGCAACATCAAACCGGAGTTGACGCTTCCCAAGCACATAACGCGGATGAGGTGCAGGCCTGCCGGAATTTCAAATTCGGCTCTTTCAAGGAGGGGATACGCGCTCCAGTTGCAACCAAAACAAACGATGTGCGGCCTGGCGCCTTCACCTTTTCTTTTGCCACCGACCGAACCGGCCAGAAGATGCTCTAAGGTTTCGGTGATGCGAGCTTCCGTGAAGTGACCCAGAATGCTGGCTCCCGTGGGGCAAACGGTCACACAGGCACCACAACCCCGACAAATGGATTGGTCCACCTGGGAGACCACCACCCCATCCTCCCGGCTCACCATCTTGCGGGCTTCGTACTCACACACCTGGGCACATTCAGCACATCCTCGACAGAGCTCTTCCCAGACTTGACACACCACGGGTGATGCGAGGGCCCGCAGGCTTTCACCCGCTGGCCCTTGGATGTGGACCTCCCAGGGCTCATGGCCATTGGGAAACCGATCAGAAAGCCAGGGAATCCGCACCAACACCTGCTCTCCCGTTGTCCCAGGAACGGAGAGGGCCAACAGTTTCTGGTGGCACTCGGCGATGCACTTCTCGCACTCGGAACAAGGACCGCACATCAGGCACCGACCGGCCTCTCGTCGAGCACTTTCCTCCGAGGGAAGGTGCTCCACCTCGTGGAAGTGATTTCTCCAGGACTTGGGAGCTTCCCGTAAGGTCCGCATGCGGTTTTTGTGCTCGGGCACCCAGTCCTCGATGACCACCTCGGCCTGTCGCTCTCCAGGATCTTTTGGAGCAGGCTTCAGTTCTTTGCCTTTGAGATAATGATAGAGAGAGGCGGCCGCCTTATGGCCAACGGCGATGGCCTCGATGACCGATTTCGGTCCGCTGACGGCGTCCCCTCCGGCGAAAATCCCCTTTGTCTTCGTGGCCAGGGTTTCCGGCTCCACCACCAGGGTGTTCCATGGGGAGATCTCAAAGCTGTGATTCTTGGGTAAAGACGATAGGTCTGGCTCTTGATGGATGGCAAAAATGACGGTGTCGGCTGGGAGGCTGAACTCAGAGCCCTTTATGGAGGAAGGCTGTCTTCTGCCCACCTCATCCGCCGGACCGGAGCGCATCTTGGCGCAGGTTACCCCTCGAACTCGACCGTTTCGTCCCAATACTTTAACGGGAACAACATGACAATGAAGCCTGACCCCCTCTCTCTCTGCCTCCCTGGCCAGATCGGGATAAGGCAGCTCCTGCTTGGAGCGACGGAAGATCACATCTACATGGCGGCTGCCCAACCTCAGGGCTGTTCTGGCCGAATCCAAGGCCGCATACCCGGCTCCGATAATCACCACCCTGTTCCCCAGTCTTTCCCCGGAGCCCAGATGAACCCCCTTCAGGAATGTCAGGGCATCGAGAGAATGCTGGAGTTCCTCGCCGGGAATGCCCAGCTTCAACCCTCTATGGGCGCCGGTGGCCATGAATACCGCCTTATATCCCTGGCGAAGAAGCCGACGGGGGTCTTTGACTTCTTTCTTTGTTCGGATGTCCACGCCCAAGTCTGCGATGGCGGCAATCTCCGCCTGGATTACGTCCCTGGGAAGGCGGAATGGGGGAATCCCCACAGAGAGCATCCCCCCAGCCACGGGCAACTTTTCAAAAACGGTAACGCTGAAGCCCAACCGGGCCAGATCGCTGGCAGCGGTGAGACCTGCCGGACCAGAACCAACAATGGCCACCCTCTCCTGCCCTGTTTTCCTAGCGCCTCTCACCTTGGGTTTCTCCGAGGCCTGTTTAAGCTCGTAGTCGGCCACAAAGCGCTTTAGCATCCGGATGGCCACGGGCTCATCGACCTCACCCCGGTGGCATTCGGGCTCGCACGGATGCATGCATACCCGGCCGCATATGGCCGGGAAGGGATTCGTTTCTTTGATCAGCTCCAGAGATTTTTTAAACTCGCCCCCCGCGATGAGACCGACGTAGCCCTTCACATCAGTGCCCAGAGGACAGGCCACCTTGCACTGAGAGGTCTTGACCCGACGGAGAGTGTAAGGACCCAACTCAGCCTGAGGAAAATGAAGAACGACTTCCTCCTGCTCTAGAAGCGCTCGAATATCGGCAATGCTCTCTTTCTCCGCAACCTTACCCATGGACGCTATTCCTTTCTGACCCGTTTCAGAAACTCATGGTACGCGGACACAGATTCGAGATCGCAGTTTCGGGCCACGAATATGGGGTGAGTGTCCATGTGGTCCCGAAACCTCTGGTCCACCTCACACTGAGCGCAACGAAAACTGTTGGCGCAGAGGGCATAGGGCAAGATGCCCATCAGCGAATAACGGCACTCCCTGTGTTCCCCCGGCCGCTCCCGAAACTGTTGAGCGGTCTCGGCTTCCATCTGTATGGCTCCCGTGGGACAGAGATAGGTGCAAACGCCGCATGCTATGCAGGTATCGGAGGCTTTGTCAAAAGGTTTGCTCCAGGTCCGGTCTGAACCGCGATTGGCAAAGCAGATGGCACTGGCACCCACCACGGACTCACAGACGCGAACGCAGAGACCGCAGAGGATGCAGTCCTCCTCTGGATTCTCAACTGGGAAACGTATCTTCTTAATTCCATACTCCGCGGCCATGGCCCTAATGATCTTCACCTTGGGAGCGCGGGCCATAAGAAGTTCCAAGTTCATCTTGCGCGCCGCCAGCGCCCTGTTAGATTTCGTCCAAACCGTCATACCCTGCTGTACGGCGGTGTTACAGGCGGTCACCAGCTCAGATTTTCTCTCCTTGATGACCTCAACCATGCATATACGACAGGCTGCATAAGGCTCCAGGGCGGGGTGATGGCAGAGGGTGGGAATCTCGAGGCCCAGCTTTTGGGCAGCCTGAAGAATGGTCGCTCCGCGCTCAGCTTTCACCAGTTTGCCATCTATTTTCAATGAGATCATCGGACCTCCTCAATCGATGCACACGGCCTCAAATTTGCACACATCGAAACAGATACCACATTTCACACACTTCTGTTGATCGATGAGGTGCGGCTGTTTTTTACCGCCGGAGATGGCGTCTTCGGGGCACTCCTTGCGGCAAAGGCCACACGCCGTGCATGCGTCTGGGTCAATGCGATAGGTGTTCAACTGGCGGCAAACGTGGGCGGGACATCTTTTTTCTTTGATATGAGCCTCATATTCATCTCGAAAATAGCGCAAGGTGGTCAGAACAGGATTGGGGGCGGTCTTGCCCAGACCGCAGAGAGATGTTTCTTTCACTTCATGAGCCAGCTGTTCGAGGGTTTCCAGGTCCTCTTCGGTGCCCTTGCCTTCCGTAATTTTTTTTAGAAGATGCAGCATCATCTTCGTGCCCTCACGGCATGGGGTGCACTTTCCACAAGACTCGTCCTGTGTAAAGGACAGAAAGTATCGAGCGATATCCACCATGCAGGTATCCTCATCCAGCACCACCATACCCCCGGATCCCATCATGGAGCCTGCCTCGCTGAGGCTTTCGTAGTCAACGGGCAAATCCAGGAGCTCGGCGGGAATACAACCTCCAGAGGGACCACCCGTTTGCACGGCCTTGAAGGCTTTTTCATGGGGAATGCCACCCCCGATGTCGTAGATGATCTCCCGCAAGGTAATTCCCATGGGCACCTCGACCAGGCCCGTGTTGTTGATTTTCCCCACAAGTGAGAAGACCTTTGTGCCCTTACTGGTTTCGGTGCCGATCTGGGAGTACCATTGAGCGCCGCGCCTGATGATGCTGGGGACGTTAGCCCAAGTCTCCACGTTATTATTGTTGGTCGGCTTGCTCCAAATGCCATGCTCTGTGGGAAAGGGGGGACGCGGCCGCGGCTCCCCCAGGCGCCCCTCTACAGAGGCCATCAGGGCCGTCTCCTCTCCGCACACGAAAGCCCCTGCTCCTCTGACAATCTTGATATCAAAATCAAAGCCGGATCCCAGAATATCTTTGCCAAGCAGACCGTAATTACGGGCTTGTTCCAAAGCGATGATCAACCTTTTGAGGGCCAGGGGATATTCGTTTCGGATATAGATATAACCCTGATTAGCGCCGATGGCATAGGCACCGATGATGAGGCCCTCGATCACCGAATGGGGATCGGCTTCCACGATGCTTCTATCCATAAAAGCGCCGGGATCTCCTTCGTCCGCGTTGCACAGGACGAATTTGCCGCCATTCGATTTGGCCTTTCGGGTCAGCTCCCATTTCAGGCCGGTGAGGAAACCAGCGCCACCTCTGCCTCGAAGACCTGAATCCTTGATCTCTTGAATAATCTCCCTGGGCTTCATCTTCAAGGCCTTGGCCAAACCAAAATAGCCATCCCTGGCGATGTACTCGTCGATGCGCTCTGGATCGATCAGTCCCCTGTTTCGCAAAGCTATCAGGCGCTGCTGCTTGAAGAAGCCGATGTCGTTCATCTTCGGAATGGGGGTCTGTTCACCTGGAGGCGAATACATGAGCCTCTTCACCGGCCGACCCTTTAGGAAATGCTCCTCCACCACGTAGGGGATGTCTTCCTCCCTGAGCTGCTGGTAAAAGATGCCCTCGGGGTGAACGACCACCAGGGGGCCCACAGCGCAGAAGCCGTTGCAGCCCGTGGTTACCACGGCAATCTCATCCTGGAGCCCTTGTTTTTCGATTTCACGCTCCAGCGCTTCCTTAATGTGGAAAGACCTGTTTGAGACACAAGCTGTGCCTGCACAGACCATACAGTATGAGCGATATGTTTTCAAGGTGTTCTCTCCCGCCTACGACTAAAATGTCCTCTCGCTACCCAAGGCGAGGGCATACTCCATCACTATCTTCCCTTTGAGCACGTGATCGGTGAAGATCGTGCGCGCTTTTTCCGGTGTCAAATCGACGTACTTGACGGGAGCTTGGCCCGCCAATTCCACGGTAGCCATGGGCTCTCGACTGCACAGGCCGGCACAGCCAGAAGTCGTTATGATGACGTCCTTGGCATCCTTTTTTTCAATTTCATCCAGGAAAGCGACCATGATATCCCTGGCGCCTGCCGCTATGCCGCATGTGCCCATATGCACAGTGATCTTGGCTTTCCCAGCGCCTTCGCGCAACATAGTCATCCTTCGAGATTTCTCTTGGATTTTTCGTAGATCATCCAATGTCAGCTTCGGCATTTCCGACACCTCTGCGACTGATGAATGCCACTTTCAGGCAATGAAAAAGAAGGCTCAGCTCTTCGAGCCAGCTTCTTTGTATTTCTTCAGAATCCTGGACAGCTGGGCAGGCTCCACCTGTCCGTAAAGATCTTCTCCCACTGTGACAACGGGTGCCAGGCCACAACAGCCAACGCAACGGACGGCCTCCAGACCAAAAGTTCTATCTGGCGTTGTCTGGCCAGTTTTGATCCCTAAATCCCGTTCCAGCTTTTCCAGGATGCGGGGAGCACCCTTTACATGACAAGCAGTGCCCAGACACACGTTAATGGGATATCTCGCTCTGGGCGTAAGGGAAAAGGCTTTGAAAAAGGTCGTCAGACTGTAGACGCGGCTCAAGGGAACGTCCAGCTCCTCGGTGATCCTGATGGCAACCTCTTCGGGAATGTAGTGAAATTCTTCCTGAACATCCTGTAAGATGGCTATTAAAGCGCTGCTATCGCCGCGGTACCTCTCCAAGATTCTGTCTATAGCAGCTGTTTTCATCTTTACCTCCAGCAATGATGCGTTTTTCTCTTTTCTCTCTGTTGGTCACTCTCGTTCTGCTTTACCCCTGGAGAATCAGAATGAAGAATCAATGAAAATCCTGTTTCAATTTTTCTCGGAGGCTGCGCAATCCCTGGGGTGAAACAACAAGAAGATCCTCCAATCGAACCCTCAGGTCTCTTGAGCAAAGATTGAACTCCCTGACACCTCTCTGGTGACGATACACGAATTCGACGTGGGGATTTCCCACGATAAGGGTCAGCAGCGTATCCCCTATGTTTCCCAGAGGTTGTCTATCGATATGGCTGTATTGAAAGACCGCTTTGACCTTCGTTCCTCTATAGGGTTCAGAATGGATGGTCAAGCTCCCATTGCTCATTCTGGCTGCTTGGGCCAGCAGGGACAGGCCAAACCCTACCCTCCTCTCCGTTCTGGTCGATACGAAAGGACTCGTTGCTTTTTTTACAAAGCTCTTGTCCATTCCTTTGCCGTCATCCATGATCTCGATCGAAAGAGAATCTTTTTCCAAGTCCTCCGTGATAGCGATCTCCACATGCTTTGCCCCGGCAGTAATTGAGTTCTCCACGATGTCCAATATATGTAGCGAAAGGTCCTGCAAGATTTCCTCAATGAATGACCATTCTACCCTCTACCCCTCGCAGGGCTTTTTCGATCTCGCTCAAATAGGGGCCTTTCAGAAGAAAGCCGGTGGTCCCTTGACCAATCTGCTCTAAATGATGAGCATCCGAGGATGAGATAAGCGCATAGTTAGAAAGACGGTCAAATTCTTCTCGCCTCCCGTCCAGAGGGCTCCTGGGCGATATCTCAAGAGCATCAAATGCCAGATTCTCCGGAATGAACCCCAGCTGTCCGATAATTCCAAATCCCTCTCGATCGATGTGCGCCGCTATGGCCAGCCCGGCATGGTGATGGATGTAGCGAACAACATCATCGATGGAAAGATCCGCGGCACCTATCAGAAGCCTTTTGTTGAAATCCAACACCTCAGAGAACTCATTGACCACCACCTGCATGCCAAATGCTTCCTCGTCATTCTCCCCGGACAGGTGAGCGTAGACAACACTCTGCATGGCCAGAGCATCTTCCAAATTCTCAAAGAGCGCGATGATGTGAACTTCTTCCTGAGACGTCACCTCCATTCCCGGCAACACCCTTAAATCCCTCCCCACAGCCGCCCGCATGACCGCGATGACGTTCTCGCAACTATTATGATCGCATATGGCGATGATGTCGATATCTTTTTTCAGCGCTGTCTCCACAATTTTTCTTGGAGACATCTGGAGGTCGCCGCAAGGGGAAAGGCACGTATGCACATGCAAATCTGCCACATACCTTTTCATCGCCCCGGCGCCCTAGAAACCCCCAACTGATATAGCCTGCCCACCACATCAAAGGTGGGCAGACTTGTGACCATGATGGGAATTCCCTCCTCCTGTGCCCTCTTTAGGGTCTCCTCATCCGGCTCCCTTCCATTCACGATGACGATCCCGGCCAGCTCCCTCACCACAGCGACGCCCACGACGTTCTGATGAACCTGTAAGGTCACCCAGAGGTTCCCCGGCTGGGCATTGGCCAGCACGTCGCTCAGCAAATCACTAGCATAGCCCCCGTTAACCTCCACTGCGAGTTTCTCAGAAGCTGTTCTTTCCTTTAAACCGAGTTTCTCGACGACGTCCTTGAGAATCATCGGCTTTCTCCCCCCCATGCTCCGCAGATTGGCCGGAACCACCAGATGACGCTGACTGTCTTTCCAGAAGTACGAAGATGCAGTCGGTCAGTTTGGCCTCTTTTCGTACCACATCTTCGGCAAAGGCCATACAGTTGGGAGAACCGCAAGCACCACAATCTATCTTGGGCAAACCTTCGTAGATCCCCTGCTTCTGCTTCATCAACTGAATGGCCTGGGAAACATCCTCGGCCAAAGGCCGAACAGGTCGTAGCTGTAATTTCTCGTCTAATAAGAAGTATTTAGCACGGTAAAGCTTTTTGATGTAATCGGTATTCTGTTGAGGTTGTTCTCCGAAAATTTCCAACAGCTTCACGATCTTGCTCCGAGCTACATAGGGATTCTCCACGGTCAGAGATCCACCGATGCAGCCGGCTGGGCAGGTGCGACATTCGATGAACTCAACGTCCCGGAGCTTCCCTTTTTCGATCTCCTCAAAAATTCTGATCACCTCGCTAAGCCCCGAAACCGCCAAACAATTCTTCAATTTTAAAGATTTGATCACCCCACCCAATATGGGCCATCCCAGGCCTATACCGCTCACCTTGCGCATCTCCCTACCCTCGATGACGGCCTCCTGATCAGACATGGCCGAGAGAAGGGGTCCATAGACATCCGCTATGGAGACGGCCCCGTCCAAAAATGATTTTTTCTTTCTGGGGTGACGCCTGATGGCCACCATCTTGGCAGGGCATGGAGTCACGTAGATGGCTCCGATGCGACTCTGGCTCAAACCTAGCTCTTTAGATTTTTTTAACTTCACCTCTCTAGCTGCGATCTCCATGGGAGATTCTATCGGCAGCAACAGCTCCGAGAGGTCTGTGAACCTTACCTGTATCAAGCGGACGATAGTTGGACAGAAGGCAGAGATGACCGGCCTGGGACCCTGATATTGAGCCCAAAACTCCTCTATGGCCATGCTCACTAATTCACAGGCCTGAGCCACATCGCCGACATCGTCAAACCCGATCTTCCTTAAGGCGCTCAGGATGTGGTCGGGAAGCACGATATCTGAAAATTGCCCATAGAGAACAGGCGAGGGAATGGCAACCACGTGCTGGAACTTCGAGAAGTCGGTGAAGGAATCGGTCAGGGGCACGATGGCGTTGCTAGGACAGGTGGTGATGCACTCGCCACAGTCGATACATCTATCCTCCAGAATCCGTGCCTTGCCCCCTCTTACTCGAATGGCCTCTGTGGGACAGACACGAAGACAGGCCATCCGACCATCGCACTTTCCCGGATCAATATACAGTGAATGAATTCGATTGCTCATGCGACATGGCAGAGATCAGATTTTGACAGAAAACCGGACCGTGGTACCAAGCCCCACCTCTGAGCTGATCTCCAGCTCATCGGCATTCTTTTTAATATTGGGGAGCCCCATGCCGGCACCAAAACCCATCTCCCTAATCTCCCGCGATGCTGTGGAATATCCCTCCTGCATGGCTAACCCGATGTCCGCAATACCCTGGCCTTCATCCTCGACCACGATGGTGATCTTCTCGGGGGTAACCATAAAGCTCAATGTCCCTCGCCGTGCATAGAGCACCACGTTCATCTCCGCCTCATAGGAGGCAGTGGATACTCGCCTGATGACCAAAGGGGAAATGCCGATCTGTTTGAGTATGTTCCTCAACCTGCTGGAAGCCCTCCCGGCGTTGTTGAAATCACCTCCCTCTATGGCAAATTCCTGTTGGAACGACGTTTCTGAAGCCATAGGACACCGCATCAAAGATCGATACTCGTGGGAACTCACTCAACTACAGATCGTTAGACTTCATCCGGAATCCCGTTTGTCCCTGTGCACGGCAAAATAGATCATCAATCGGCAGAGAACCTCAACAGCGACCAGCCGTTCCCGCTTTGCCCCTTTTTTCCTTACCTCTTAGCTCAAGGCCATATTCATAACCTTTGTCGAAGGCTTTCAGGTTTAACTCCACAAATCGAGAGGGTACTAAAGTGGGAATGGCCTTTTTCATCGCCTCCACAGTCACCACTTCGCTGATGGCCGTGAAAAAGCCCAGCATGACCACATTGGCGATGATTCGATTGCCCAGTTCTTCGGCGAACCGTGTGGCGGGGACGGAATAAAGCTTGATGTTTCCCCGCAACGGTTTTGGGCGGACCAAGTCCTCGTCGATGAGCAGCAATCCCTCGTCGCCGAGCTCAGGTTCGTATTTACTATAGCCTTCCTGGGACATGGCTACCATGACGTTGGGCACCGTTACATAAGGATAGAGAACCCTGTCGTCCGAGACAATCACCTGGGCGCTGCAGGCACCTCCCCTGGCCTCGGGGCCAAAGGACTGATTCATGGTGGCAAATTTGTCATCGTAGAGGGAGGCGGCTTTTCCGATGATAATGCCCGATCGGATGATCCCTTGACCTCCGTACCCGGCAAATCGAATCTCGATCATGCCTTCCCTCCATACGGCTTAAATTTGTCGCCTAGTATCTCACTTAACCTCTGATTGTAAGCTTGCAGAAATGTAGGTCTCTCCCGATCGATGAACTTGCCCACCACGATGGGTTTTTTGAATTCGATGTCCAGGTTCCGGGTGTCCTCACCGTGTTTGATAATTGAGTTTTCGTGATAGAACCTCATCAGGTCCAGGCCTGTCCCCAGCCTGTTGATCCGTCCCCAGTAATTAGCACATGGAGTGATCACCTCCACTACGGAGAAGCCCGGTTTCTGCAAGGCTTCCATTATGGAGTTGGTCAACCGTCGAACGTGCAGGGCTGTCCACCGAGCGACATAGACCGCCCCACATGACTCTGCCAGATGAGGGATGTTGAAGGGTTTCTCGAAGTTCCCGTATGGAGATGTGGTGGCATACCCTGTGGGAGGTGTGGTCGGGGCCACCTGTCCGCCGGTCATGGCGTAAATGAAATTGTTTACGCATATGACCGTCAGGTCCATATTTCGCCTCGCTGCGTGAATGAAATGATTCCCGCCAATGGCGATGAGATCGCCATCTCCCGAGAACACCACCACCTTAAGCTCAGGATTGCCTAGCTTCACTCCGGTGGCAAAGGCGATGGGGCGCCCATGGGTGGTGTGAAAGGAATCCAGTCTCATGTATCCCGCCACCCTACCAGTACAGCCGATCCCTGAGACGATACAGACTTTATCCAGATCCCAATCCAATTTCTCCAAAGCCGTGGCAAAGGCGGTGACAGTGGTGCCGATTCCACAAGTAGGGCACCAGATGTGAGGAATGCGCTCCATACGAAGGAGCGATTCCATGGGATGAGGTTCTTCCTTCATTTTCGGGCGCGGTCTCTCAGCGACTTTTGGGGCACTCATGCTCAGCCTCTTTTTTTACGTGGATACTCAATAACTCCCTTCCCAACCCCTTTCCCCTTTGCGGCCTGTCGTATTGTGTGCAAGATGTCCTCTGGGTCATGAACCCAACCGCCGCCATGGGGAACGAGCGCGACTTCAGCCCGACCGCAGGCGCATCTGTCCACCTCCAGAACCATCTGACCGTAGTTGATCTCGGGCATTACAAAAGCTTTTACCTTACCAGCCAATTCCCGGATCCTTTTCTCCGGAAAGGGCCATACCACGATCAGGCGCAGGATCCCCACCTTGATACCCTCCTGTCTGGCCAGATCTACGGCTCGGAGGGCAACACGAGAGGTGATGCCATAAGAGATGACCACCACATCAGCTCCATCGGTTTGCTCTTCCTCATATTCCACGATATGATCAGCATTCTTACGGATCTTATTAACCAGCCGGCGCACCAACTCCTCTTGACAATCCGCGCTCATCACCGGATAGCCACGATAATCGTGGGTCAGCCCGGTGACGTGAAAACGAGTGCCACTTCCAGCATCCACCATGGGAGGCACGAGATCCTTATCAGGCTTGAAGGGCAGATATTTGTCTTTAGGGCCTTTGTAATACCTTCTGGGCTCAATTTCGATCTCATCCGCCGGGGGGATAACCACCTTCTCAGTCATGTGTCCGACGCACTCATCCAGCATCACCAGGACGGGAACACGATATCTCTCAGAAAGGTTAAAGGCCTTGATGGTAAAATCAAAGGTCTCCTGAGGGGAGTTGGGTGACACAGCGATGATCTCGTAGTCTCCATGAGAGCCCCACCGGGCCTGCATCATGTCCGCCTGGCCAGTCAAAGTGGGCAGGCCGGTCGAGGGACCGCCCCGCTGCACGTTGGCCAGAACCAGAGGTGTCTCCAACATGGCAGCCAGCCCTATGTGCTCCATCATCAGCGAAAAACCCGGGCCAGAGGTGACGGTCATGGCTTTCCGTCCCGTCCAGGCGGCCCCGATGACGGCCGCCAGGGAGCCCAGCTCGTCTTCCATCTGGATGAAGATCGCCTCCACCAGGGGGCATCTTTGAGAGAACCTCTCGGCCACTTCCGTCGATGGGGTGATGGGGTACCCTCCAAAAAAGCGGCAGCCCGCGGCCAGAGCACCTTCGGCACAGGCATGGTCGCCATCCAGGAAGTGGGAACCGGTCAGCACCCCTTTGGGATCAGCCTTCAACTTTTGCCTCCTTATCCTCTTTCTCAGTCACGAATATGGCAAAGTCCGGGCATAGCATCTCACAGAGCTGACAGTGGACACACGCCTCTTCATCCTTGACACGGGGAGGATGGTATCCTTTTACGTTAAACTCCTCCGACATCTCCAGAACATCCTTGGGGCAGTACTCCACGCAAAATCCGCACCCCTTACAGCGATCTTTGATGATGTGAATCTCTCCCCGGGGAACCTTGACCTGATCGCTATCCAGGGGCCGCCGCCAATATTTCATCTCTTCCACCTCGCCGATGGGTATTTTTACACTGAGAAATATGAAAAGTTATCTTTTTATTGTACCTAATGACCTAATACTTGTCAAGGCTTTTCTCCTTAAGTCACACAAAATTTCTCAGGGTCATTCTTCGCTAAATCTTTCTTCTTGGCAATATCGATCTTCTGGACTATTTCTCCAGACAGATCTCCTCACTCCATGGCCTTTTTGACCAGCCCTACGATATCGGCTGGCTTAGAAGCAACCGGGATGCCCGCTGCTTCCAGGGCCTCGATCTTCTCCTCAGCCGTCCCTGAACCGCCGGAGATGATGGCCCCGGCATGCCCCATGCGTTTTCCGGGAGGGGCTGTCAGGCCTGCGATGAAGGCCACCACCGGCTTGCTCACATGCTGAGAGACATAATCAGCGGCCTCCTCCTCATCCGTGCCGCCGATCTCGCCGATGAGCACCACCACATCGGTCTCAGGATCGGCCTCGAAAAGCTCCAGGCCATCCACGAACCTGAATCCAATAATGGGATCTCCCCCCAGCCCGATGCTGGTTGACTGGCCGATGCCAGCCTGAGTCAGCTGATAAACCACCTCATAGGTCAGAGTACCGCTTCGGGAAAGCACTCCCACCCGTCCGGGCTGGAAGATGTGGCCCGGCATGATGCCCACCTTAGCCTGCCCTGGAGTGATAATTCCCGGGCAGTTAGGCCCGATGAGCCGGGCCTGTCCAGCGGACAGATACTGCATCACCTTGACCATCTCCAGGGTGGGAATGCCCTCGGTGATGCACACGACGAGCTGAATTCCGGCATCGACGGCCTCGTAGATGGCGTCGCTGGCAAAAGCACTGGGCACGTAAAGAACAGACGTGTTGGCCTTTTCCTCCTCCGCTGCCTGCCATACGGTGTTGTATACGGGAATACCGGCCACCTCCTGTCCTCCTTTACCTGGAGTGACTCCGGCCACCACCTTGGTTCCATACTGGGCCATCTGTTGGGCATGAAAGGCCCCATCTCTTCCGGTAATTCCTTGAACCACCACCCGAGTTTGGTTATCAACGAGTATGCTCATAATTTGGAGCTCCTTTCCAGCCGGTTTTTCATCTTTTTTCTCACTTATCTTCCAGCAGAATCTTCATCCGCCGAATTTCGTCGGCGATCATCCCTTGGTCCTCGTCCTGGGGTTTTAAGTATAAGTACTTCTCCCATAGGGATATGGCCTTGGAATAGTCCACCAGATGATAGGCATAAACGACGCCTAAATTCCGCAGCGGATCGCCATAATCCGGATCCAGCTCCATGGCCCGCCTGTACTCCACTGCGGCTTGGTCATAGAGGCCGGCGGCCTTATATGCGAGCCCCAGATCGTTGTGGGTTTTAGCCACCAGGGGCTCCACAACCACGCTGTGCCGATAGAGCTGAATGGCCCCATTCACATCGCCCATCCGCAGGCTGGTCAAAGCCAGATTATTCATGACCTCAACGTTCTCCGGGGCCCAGTTCAGAGCATGGCCATAAGCCCTTGTGGCCTGGTCGTAATCCCCCTTCTGAAAGTATATGTTCCCCAAGGCCAGGTGTGCCCCAAAGAAGGTGGAATCCATGGCTAAGGCACCACCTGCCTCCCTCAAGGCGAGCTGAAACCGGCCCTCTTGAGCTAATTCCTGAGCCAGATTGCCCCGAGCTGTGGCGTAGTTCCTGATCAGCTCACACAGGAAAAAATCCTGCCTGTGACGACTCTCTGCCACTCCTCTCAGGTTGTAGCGATCCCAGATTCTAAGCCGCTCGTCCGTCTCTGCTGGGGCTTTGCGCAGCTGATATACGATCCCCACTTGATATGGTGCCAGTCCTGGAATTTTGGGTAAATCAGCGGGGATGGTGCCGTAGATGGCTCTGGTCGATGAGCTGAGCGGTTTGGCAGAAGGATTCAGATGGCGAAAAATATCGGCCTGACCAGTGTGCTGCAAGCTCACCTCAGGCCTCAATCCCTCGACGATTCGAGCAAAAGCCAAAGAAAAGGTAGGAGTATCCCTGCTGGTAAACAACAGGGCTCCGGGCTCCATAGTGTCCAAGATGTTTCGTCCCAGCTCGACGGCTAAAGTCTCCTGACTGCGATCGTTGGCTGTGAAGTTCCCCCATAGGGGAACGATGGCCAACAGGGGAATCAAATATCCCATGGCCGCACCGAGGGGCCGGCGCAGGTGGGAACCCAAAGCGATGGCCAAGACGAGAACCCTGCTCATCAACCAACCACTCCCTATCCCGATCCAAAGAGCCACTATGACAAAAGCGGGAATGAAGAAAACCTGAACCAAGTAAATGTCTCGAGAGGTCACAGGAAATCTCAACAGCAGGGCAACGCCCACAACAAACATCAAAAAGAGACCGAGGGAAGTGGCAAGCCAATCTTTAGCCCTGCGAAAAAGGGCCACCAGACCCACTAAGCCCAAACCCCACAGGAATGGTCCGAATTGTTGATTCAGAAGATGCCAGAAAGCTCCAATTTCATCTCCCAGAAGCCTCCAGGAGAAGGGACCCTGGCTGAGGCTCCCGTAGGAAATCCTGGTGATGTGCGCCCACGTCCCCCGTATTGAGACGGGATGACCCCATTCCAAGAGAGGGTTGGCCGATGCTCTGAGGGGCAGGTAAAGATAGATCGAGCCCCCCAGAATCAGGAAAGTGACCGCAATCGGGAGATCTCTCGCATTTTCAAAGAGCTTGCGGCGGTGCCATAACAAGAACAACAGGAAAGCTGGAATTGCCAGAGCTGCGGTGGAATGATGCGCCAGGCTCAAACCCAGGATAAAAGCAAACAAAAAAAGATGGCGTCGCTCTCCCCTTTCATCCCACCAGATCAGCAACAGCAAACAGAACAGCAACAGAAACAGGTTGAGGGCATAGACCTCAGCCACAACCGCTTGGGACCACAGGGTTCGGGCAAAGCCACACAACAAACTCGCCAATAAACCAGGCCCAAAAAGCCAGGAGGCTTTCGGCTCAACTCCCTCTCCTTTTGCCAGCAGCCCCATTCTGCGACCCAATCGAATGGTCAGCTGGAAAACCAGACCGGCGCTCACAGCTGCGCTGAGGGCTGACAACAGGTTCAGGCGCTGGGCTACGTTGCCCAACGGCAAGAGGGCCATCAACCGACCCACCAGACAATACAGAGGGTATCCCGGCGGATGCACGATGCCCAAACAATATGCCCCAGTCACCAGTTCGCCACTGTCTCCAACGAAAATCGTGGGGCAAAGGGTGAAGAAATATACGACCAGAGGGAGACATACGGCCAACATCAACCAGATCCTGGAAGCCTGAAACACTCCCCCCTTTTTCCCAAAGGATTCTTTGGCAAGGCTTGACATGACATGAGCCGAAGCTATGCCCCGACCATTTGAATTGCTTTCTGTACAACCTCTTCCATGGAGTCCACAGCCACCAGATCATTCCGGCGAAGGATTTCTTTGCCTTCATCGGCGTTGGTCCCGGTGAGCCGAATGACGATGGGCAAATCCACACCTACCTCTTTGATGGCCGATACCAGACCATTGGCCACGTCATCACAGCGGGTGATGCCACCGAAAATGTTGAACAGGACCACCTTGACATTTGCATCCCGCAGCAGGATGCGCATAGCCGCAGTGACTTTCTCCGGGCTGGAGCTGCCGCCGATATCCAGAAAATTCGCCGGCTCACCGCCATAGTGTTTGATGAGATCCATTGTGCCCATAGCCAGGCCGGCGCCGTTGACGACACAGCCCACTGTGCCGTCTAACTTCACGAAGCTGAGACCTTTCTCCCGAGCTTCCAGCTCCTCCGGTATTTCGGCCTGGCGGTCTCTCATCTGGGCGATCCACGACTGCCGAAACAACGCGTTGTCATCCTCGTTGAACTTAGCATCCACCGCCCATACTTCACCTTGGGAAGTAACAACCAGGGGATTGATCTCGATCAGGCTGGCATCGCATTCCCAAAAGGCGCGATAGAGCTTCTGTAGTATCTTGGCGGCCTGAGACGCAATTTTAGGATCCTCGTAAATGCGAAAGACCAACTTTCTGGCCTGGAAGGGAAGCAGTCCGAACAAAGGATCCACCGTTAATTTGTGAATCTTTTCAGGTGTCTCTCTGGCGACTTCCTCGATGTCCACCCCGCCGGCGGCGCTGACCATGACCACTGGCTTCTGGGATCTCCTATCCACAATGACACCCAGATACGCTTCGCTGTCAATATCGACGGCCTGAGTGACCAGAACCTTGCCCACCTCCAACCCCTTAATCTTCATTCCCAAAATCTCCGCTCCCAAGGTCTCGGCTTCCTCAGGGGTCTGGGCCATCTTGATGCCACCTGCCTTCCCACGCCCCCCCACGTGCACTTGGGATTTGATCATCACTGGACAACCGATCTCAGCTGCCGCTTGCCGGACCTCCTGGGGCGACTGGGCCACTTGGCCTGTTGGGACGGGAATGCCATACTTGGCGAAAATCTCCTTGGCCTGATACTCATGGACCTTCATCCGTCTCCTCTCTTTCCTATATTTTTGGAATCCTTCCTGTGCTCCAGCTCCGTCAGGAAATCGGTCAACACCTGCTTTATATCAGGCTTGCCAATCTCCTCGAGCTCATAACGGACCCGAGCTGTGGGCTTGTCGATTTTGATGACTCGAGTTAGATCTATGGGCGTTGCGCTAACCACCACATCACAATCCACAGCGGCGATGGTTTGCTCCAAATCCCTCACCTGTTCGCGGCTGTAACCCATGGCTGGCAGCACAGGTCCGATATCGGGATAGATGTGAAAAGTTTCCTGAAGAGTGCCCACGATGTAAGGATGGGGGTCCACAATCTCGCTGGCTCCATATTCGCGGGCAGCCACAGTGCCGGCACCGAACTCCATGCCACCGTGGGTCAAAGTGGGGCCGTCTTCCACCACTAAGGCCCGCTTGCCGGCGATAATCTCGGGACGGTCGACGCTGATGGGTGAGGAGGCGTTGACGATGATGGCCTCTGGATTCACCGACCGGGCGTTTTGCTTGACTATCTCGATATCCTCAAATCTGGCGGTATTTTGTTTGTTCACCAAGATGACATCTGCCATCCTCAGGTTGGTGTGGCCGGGATAATAACCCAGTTCATGTCCGGGTCGCAAGGGGTCTACCAAGACGATGAACAGGTCGGGGCGAAAGAAGGGAAAATCGTTATTGCCTCCATCCCAGACGATGAGCTCAGCCTCCTTCTCGGCTTCCCGTAAAATCATCCCATAATCCACACCAGCGAAAACCACATTACCCCGGTCGATATGGGGCTCATATTCCTCCCGCTCCTCAACGGTGCAATGGTATCGCTCCAGATCCTCATACGTGGCAAAACGCTGGACCTTTTGTTCGGCCAAATTACCATAGGGCATGGGATGTCTCACGACTACCACCCTTTTTCCCATCTCCTTCAGGATATCACACACTCGGCGTGTGGTCTGGCTTTTGCCACATCCCGTTCGGACGGCCCCCACTGCGATCACTGGCCTGGAACTGGCCAGCATGGTGACTCTGGTACCCAACAGGGAAAAATCGGCTCCCCAGATCATCACCTGGCTGGCCTTATACATGACGTAGTGCTGAGATACATCGCTATAGGCGAAAACCACCTGTTGGACATCGTGTTTTCGAATGAGGCGAGGCAGCTCATCTTCGGGCAAAATGGGAATGCCCTCGGGATAGAGGGATCCGGCCAGTTCCGGTGGATATCTCCGTGCCTCGATGTCGGGTATCTGAGCGGCGGTGAAAGCCACTACCTGGTACCGTCGGTCGTCACGAAAACGAACGTTGAAATTATGGAAATCGCGCCCGGCGGCTCCCATGATGATCACTTTAATCTTTTCCATGCGGACCTCGGGGTAATTGCTGCTGAGATAGATGTTGGATATCCTGGATTAGAGCCATGCGCAAGAAACCTTTGCTGTGTTGCATGGAAATATCGAGATTCGAGAATCGCAAAGGCTAAAATGCGGAGACTGGAGACTAGGGGGCGCGAAAAGCATCCTCCAGCATCCAGCATCTAGTGTCCAGCATCCACACAAGCTTCCACAACCATAAACAAGTTTCCAGCCTCTCTTGCCTCTTGCTTTCTTCTGCCTGCCTCCTGCTCAACCAACGAACTCCGAGATGGACTTGGCCTGAGTATACAGCAGCAGATAATCTCGACCCCCGGCCTTGGAATCCGTTCCGGACATGTTAAAGCCACCGAAGGGATGAACCCCCACCAGAGCACCGGTACATTTGCGATTGATGTAAAGATTACCACAGTGGAAGACCCTCTTGGCCTTCTCGATTTTGTCCCTGTTATCGGAGTAAACGGCTCCCGTCAAACCGTACTCGCTGTCGTTGGCGATCTCCAGGGCATGATCAAAGTCCCGGACCTTGATGACTGCCAGAACAGGTCCGAAGATCTCTTCCTGGGAGATCCTGGCCCGGGAATCCACGTCTGCGATGATGGTAGGCTGGATGAAGAAACCGTTGCCAACCGCCGGGCCGCCGCCACAGACCAGCCGCCCTTCCTTTTTGCCGATTTCGATGTAATCGAGTATGGACTCCATGGCCCTCTGGTTGATCACCGGGCCCATGTAATTCTCCTGGTGGATCACAGGGCCAACTGTGATGGCCTGGGCTTTTTCCCGGAGCAGGTCCAAAAGCTGATCGTACACCTGTGCCACCACGATGGCTCGGGAGCAAGCCGAGCATTTCTGGCCTTGGAATCCAAAGGCTGAGGCGATAACGCCCTGCGCGGCTTTCTCCAGATCGGTCTCATGGTCCACGATAATGGCATCCTTGCCCCCCATTTCAGCTACGACGCGCTTAATCCAGATCTGACCAGGGGCCGTCTTGGCGGCCAGTTCTACAATGCCCAAACCTACTTCTTTCGATCCTGTGAAGGAGATGAACCGAGTCTTGGCGTGACCCACCAGGGTGTCCCCGACGGAGGCACCGCTGCCCGTGAGGAAGTTGACCACTCCGGGCGGCAGACCGATCTCCTCGAGAATCTCCATGAACTTGGCCCCCATAGTGGGAGAATCGCTTGATGGTTTCAAAACCACGGTATTGCCAGCTACAAAGGCGGCCGATGTCATGCCCACCAAGATGGCCAGTGGAAAATTCCAGGGCGGAATGACCACACCCACTCCCAAGGGGATATACACCAACTCGCTTTTCTCAGTGGGAATTCTTGTCAGGGGCTGATCACCGGCCAGGCGGAGCATCTCCCGTCCGTAGAACTCCAGAAAATCGATGGCCTCGGCCACGTCGGCATCGGCCTCCAGCCAATTCTTGCCCTCTTCCAGGATCATCCAGGCATCAAGCTCCAATCTGCGGCGGCGCATCACCTCCGCTGCCCGGAACAGGTAACCGGCACGCTCGGTGGGCTGCACCCGACGCCAGGTCTCGAAAGTCTGGTAGGCCTTTTGGACGGCTGCCTCAGCCTCTTTGGGTGTGCCTTTCTGGAAGACACCCACCACCTGACCCCTTTCCGAGGGATTGTAGGATGAAAACTTCTCGACGGTTTTCACCCTCTGGGACCCGATAACGAGGTCATATTCTTCGCCCAGTTGGTTGGAGATTGATTTTAGGGCTACCTGCATCTTGCGCTGATTCTCTGGCGTGCTGAAATCGGTATATGGCTCATTTTTAAACTCAGAAACCATGGCAACCTCCACCTTCTTTTGACATCAAATTTGGAAACGAAGCTGCTGAACAAGAGATTGTGAATATTTTCACAGACGTATTCAATATAGAAGAATGCGACTGGTTTGTCAACCCTATTTTCCAATCCTCGAGCAAATTACAACTTATTACCTACCAGCTTATTATATGCATCCACGATTTGCTTTCGGTTGAATAGCTTTTCTAAAAAGCTTATGGGCTTCAACCAGAAGGATGTTTTTTTCTGAAATCCACCAACTCTTTGGCCAGCTGAGCGATGTGCTCTCCGCTGACCTCAAATTCCTTGATCAGCTCCCAGGGCTCACCGGACTCGCCAAAGCGATCTTTGACTCCAATCATGCCCATCAATATGGGCTTGCCATAGAGCTCCTTGGATTGGGCGATGGCGGCGCTGATCCAATTCCCGAAACCTCCCATCTGATGCTCCTCGGCGCTGATCACCAGCCCAGTTTCCAAGGCTGCCCGAATCACGGACTCCTTATCCAAGGGTTTCACGGTGTGCATGTCGATGACTCTTGACTCGAAACCGAAGTCCTCCTTAAGGATGTACGCAGCCCGCATGGCTTCAGGTACCTCCGGACCGCAGGCGACGATAGCCAAGTCCTCACCTTCGGAGCGATAGGCTGAGGCGAGAAACCACTCGAAGGCGTCAATGAAGTTATCCTGTTTGCCCCGATAGCGGATCACGTTGGCCACACCCCACTTGTAGGGGGTCTGCGGCGTGGTCACCACCGGTGTGGCTTCCCGAGCAAACCGAACATACTTGGGTCCCTGGACTTGAAATAACAGGTGCTCACAGGCTCTTCTGGTCTCTATGGAGTCGCAGGGCACCTCCACGTGCATGTTGGGCAGGCCACACATCTGGAACAGCTCCTCCAGGGCCTGATGGGTGGCACCATCCGGCCCCACAGACACGCCGCCGTGGGCCCCTGCTATGAAAACGTTGAAATTTCCATAGCAGACGGTGGTCCGCAGCTGATCGAGATTCCGGCCTGAGGCGAAGACGCCGTAAGTGCCGAAAACGGGCAACTTCCCTTCCTTGGCGAGACCAGCAGCCACCCCGGTGGCGCTCTGCTCCGCGATACCCATGCTGAAAAAACGACCTTTGCGCTCGGGATGTTTTTCGTGGAAGTTGCTGATGGTGATGGAGCCGGAGATGTCCGCGCCTAGGCAGACAACGCGCTCGTCGTGGCCCAATTCCTCAAGAGTTCGCCCAAAGCCTTTGCGGGTGGGATCCATCTTCACCTTCATGCCCGTGCTACGGTTCCAAAAATAATCCCGGCTGAACTTGGGCTGTTTGGCATCGAGTTTTCTGTCCACCTCTGCCTGATAGTCTTCGGCCCAATTGGTAAGCCCCTCCAAGTCCAGCTTGCCTGCTAAGCCCATCTGCTCCAAGGCCACATCTCGCTGCTCGCAGACGGGAGCCTTGCCATGCCAGCCAGCCACGTTCTCCATGAAGTCAACACCCCGCCCCTTGGTGGTGTGAGCTACGATCACAGTGGGTTTGCCCTTGTAGGCCTTAGCCTTTTGGAAAGCTTTGAGGATTTCCTTCATATTATGACCGTCAATCTCGATGACGTTCCAACGAAAACTTTTATACTTGTCCACGATGGGATCGACATTCATCACGTCCTCAACCCAACCGTCTATCTGGAGCCGGTTCTTATCCAGGATATTAATCAAATTATCCAGCTTGTAATGGCCGGCCTCCATAATGGCCTCCCAGATTTGTCCCTCCTGGTGCTCGCCATCTCCTGTGAGAGCGTAGACAGTGTAATTTTTTTTGTCCAGTTTGCCCGCCAGCGCGATGCCCACAGCGATGCTCAGCCCCTGGCCCAAAGAGCCCGTGGAGGCCTCAACGCCCGGCAGCTTTAACCAATGGGGATGTCCCTGGAAGGGGCTGTAGAGCTTACGCAGCTTGACCACTTCCCGGACATCATAGTATCCGGCCATTCCCAATCCCAGGTACAGGGCTGGAGCCTTATGTCCGGTAGACCAAATGATTCGGTCTCGGCCATCCCAAAAGGGATCCTGGGGGTCGTGGTTGGCCACGTGCAAGTAAAGGGCTGCGGTGATATCCATAATGGACAACGTACCCCCCGAGTGGCCGGATCCCGCGGCGCAGAGAGCGACCATGTTGTAACCGCGCATTAACTGGGAGGCCTCTTCCAGCTCCTCGGGGGTATACCTTTTGCGTACCTTCCCCGTTTTTGAATCGACGATGGGCATATCTCCTCCCCTTCACTTTTTTCAGGAATCTTCAATCGCTTCTTTTTGAGCATATTATTCGCTCCTAAAAATCCCTTTTGCCTCGATGCCACTACATCCCATCTAACAATCGTCTGGTGAGTATCCCAATGAGCATGGCACACAGTATGCTCGTCAGAGTGCCTATCAAGTAGTATTCGGCAAATTTTCGATCTTTTAGCTCCTCAAAACGAGCGATGGATTTGGCCGTAAATATCAGTGCGATAGACGAATATTCCCCTATTAAAACGAGAGTCAAGACGAAAGTCCTCTCCAAGATCCCGATGAGTGCTCCAGCTCTTTTCAATCCGCCGTCGGGCAGTCGATACTGCCTTAAAATCAAGGTCACGACGAAATGCACCCCTGCTGCGGCTAGCAGGTACGAACCTAAATAGATCGCTATTTTAAGTGCAGAGTTTGATTGTATCATCGTATATTGCGCAGTCAAGTGTTTTAACTTTACTTCTCATTTGTCAAGCCTTTTTACTTGACCCTCGCTTGTCAGGCATTTTTGCCTGACTTATCTTTGTCAGGCATTTTTGCCTGACTTCCGTTTATCAGGCATTTTCACCTGACTGTGTCCACAACTTAAGACAGTTCTTTAAGTAACTTCTGTAGTAGGTTATTACCGTCAGCGATGACTTTCCAATTTGCAGCTATTAACACGTCAGATATCGACTGTTTTTTAAGACCAAAATGTTTTCCCAACTGCTCATAGGTATTATGAGAGTGGAGCCTGAAGTATTCCGCTATTTCCCGTTGCCGTTTGGTCCATGAGTTTTCCAAAACTTCAATAAAGTAGAGCACCATGTTAAGTGTGTCATCTGTCAGACATGCTATGTCTGAGGATTTGATGAGAACTTTTTTGCCTTGTTTTTTACATAGCTGTAGGGCGTCTCTCGCTCTGTAAAATGCACTTCCCCTCATGCCCACTTCTGCATCCAGGAGTTTTTCCACAGCGCCAATACCTAGGCCGCAGTAGATGTCCACTGGCATTTTGCCTCTTATGAAATGCAGCAGCTCGATCGCTCTGTCAGGATTTTTGATCGCCCCTTGAAATTCATCTCCCACTGTCGGTGCCAGACGCACAACGAGAACGTCGGAAAACCTCTCGTTGGTCTCCTCAAGTGCTCTTTTGAGTTCGCTGAAAATCTGCTCCCAATTGTCCAAGTCTCTGGATCTTTTGATATCTCCTATGATCACACAATTGCGTAATTCTCGTTTTTCTCCTCTTCTGGGCTCGTCTTTCATTTATCTTTCCCCCCCTTCCACACAATCCTTCCTCTATTTTTGCCTATACTGCTTGTGACGCAGATGCCCCCATTTTTCGAAAGGTGCACTACATATGAGCCCTTACTCCCCGAAGCAGATGCCCATGGCTTTGGTGGCGACGATCAAGGGATGATTCAACGGAACCAACTTCTGCTTAGCGACAGCTTTGGCGATCTTCACAGAAAGAATCCGGTTACCTTTCAGGGCCACCATGTCTCCAAAGCGCCTCTTCATAACAAAATCCACGGCCGCGCAGCCCAGGCGCGTGGCCAGGATACGGTCACAGGGAACGGGGGAGCCTCCCCGCTGCAGATGGCCCAGGACGGTCACCCGGCACTCCAGTCCCGTTTTCTCTTCAATGGCCAAAGCCAGCTTCCGACAAACGCCCCCCAGCCGCCAGGGATCCGTGCTTTCCTCGACGATCCTATCCACCACCAGTTCTCCCCCCCTGGGCTTAGCGCCCTCGGCCACCACGATGATGCTGAATCGCTTGCCCTTCTTGCTTCGCTCTATCACCTTCTGACAGACCACCTCCAGGTCATAGGGTATCTCGGGAATCAGAATCACATCCCCTCCGGAAGCCACTCCGGCCGCCAGGGCGATCCAACCTGCGTATCGCCCCATGGTCTCCACCAGCATCACTCGATGGTGAGACTGAGCCGTGGTATGGATCTTGTCGATGGCCTCGGTGGCGTTGAAGACGGCCGAGGCGTATCCGAAGGTCACGTCCGTCTCCGACAGGTCGTTGTCAATAGTCTTGGGCACCCCCACCACCTCCATCCCCTTTTCGAAAAGCCCCTGGGCGATGGATAGAGATCCATCCCCACCTATAACGATGAGAGCAGCTAATCCTTGCTTTCGATAATTCTCCATGACCTGGTCGGAAACGTCTTGAAAGCCCAGACCATCGGAATCCTTCTGAGGAAGCCGAAAGGGATCGGCCCTGTTTGAGGCGCCTAAAATCGTGCCCCCAAGAGTGAGGATGCCCGAGACATCGTCGTAACTCAGGAGACGGTGTTTATCATGGATCAAACCCCAAAACCCATCCAGATAACCCACCACTTCCATCCCATATTTCATGATGGCCGTTTTGGTCACGGCCCGGATCACCGCGTTGATCCCAGGGCAATCTCCGCCCCCAGTCAAGACCCCAATTCGCTTGGTTTTTTTCTGATTCACGACCTTTGGCCTCCTCAAACCTCCGCGTCCTCCAAAAGAGGACGCATGACGCTGACCTCCCTGTGGCCCACCAGGCCCAGGAACTTGTTCACCATCTCCTCCTCCAATCTATCCTTTTGGGCCTCGCTCAGACCAGTGCCATCCAACCAGCCGCCGGCCATCATGTTATGACCTCCCGCTCGTCCTCTCCGACCCACCAACCTCTGGATCACGCGGCCAGCTTTTGCTTTCACGTTTGTGGTGCGAATGGACAGCACCAGTCTGTCGCCGTGTCTGGCTAGGCACAGGGCCCAGGTGATCCTCTCCATCCGGACTAAAAGATCGGCCACTTCTGCCGCCAGCTCGGGGACCTTTACAGTCCCCAGCCGGGCCACGACCACATTTTTATAGGTGGCGGCGCCGAGCAGAGAGCGGTCCAGCACATTGAAATAGGATTTGGGCAGGCTGGGTCTCTGGATACGGGCCAGATGCTTCTTATTTGCCAGGGGAAACAGCGACAGATAGGCTCGGGTATCGGCTTCCCCCGCCTCTCTGCCCAAGGCTTGTGTCTCAGAGCTGATCGCGTAGAACAGGGCGGTGGCAAGGGGGGTTGGTATCTTGCACCCACACTCCTGGAGATACTCGGTGAGAATAGTCGCCACGGCTCCGTACTCCGGGCGCACGTCCACCAGAGGTGCTTTGGTGTCCCGTCGCAGGGGGTGATGGTCGATGACCACCGTGGGCTCCAGCTCCAGGGGAAGGGAATTATTGCCCGTTTTAGGCTGCGTGTCCACCAGGGCAATGTGGCGGTATCGCCGAAGGGGAATGCGGTGCACTGGGCTCATCTTAATCCTCAACAGGCGTAGCATGGCCCTGTTCTCCGCTCTGCCCACAATCCCTCCGTAACTCACCGTGGATCTGATCCCGAATCGCTCCCAGACCAGATGCTTCAAAGCCACGGCCCCGGCAATGGAATCGGGATCGGGATTATCATGGGCCAGGATCAATAGGCGACGACAAGTCTTCAGAACCCTCTTGAGGTGGCCAAGAGCTCGCGCGGTTTCTGTATAATCAGAATCCATCGGTGATCTCTGGACATAGGCCATGCTCACAATGCCAGCTCGCGGATGCTCTCCAGCAGACCATAGCAGACCAGACGGTCCCCCAGGCGAATCTCCTCTTGGGCAGAGGGAATGGGAATAGGAATCCCATCGCGCTCGATGGACAGCACCGTAATTCCCTGATTCCGGAGGTCTGCGAGGGCCAAAGGAAGTCCCGCCAGTCTGCTGGTCTGGGAAACCTCTACGATGGCAATGCCGTAACCCTGAGCCTGGTGCAAGACCTCCTCAACGGTGATCCTTTCCAGATCCATGTGTGTCATCAACTTCTGCTTGATCTTCTCTGTGAGAACACTAGTGATCTTCTCCCGCGAAACCACCCAGAAAAAGGCCAGTACGAAAATCACGATGCCGACGAACTTCAGGGACGGCCTCAAAATGCCCTGGGAAGAGACCATGGAGAGGACGAAGGTGGCGATCACCGAGACGATCCCGGCATTGCCCAGGATCATCAGGAAAGTGACGATTCTCCGACGCCGGGGATGGTTGACGATCATCTCCGACTCCCGGGTGGTGAATCCTGTCCCCGTGAAGGCTGAGAGAGCTTGAAAGCGCGCCTTGTTCCTCTGCAATCCCGATAGTTCCAGAGCCACAGCTCCCACTCTCACGATGAGAAATGAGACCACGATGAAGAAAAACAGCAGCGTAAGGCCCAAACAATACACCTCCTTACGGAAAAAGACAGGGATTCGCCCGCCTGGTGAAAGGGTGCCCTTCTAGATCTGGGAGCCTCCCGATTGGCTCTTGCGAGCGATTTCCTTAATCTGCAGCCCGGGCTCGCTGGCGCGAGCTCGTCTTTGTCCCTGCGAGCTATCCGAATCGTATAGATAGGCGATTTTCGCCGAAGTGACGCCCTCTGGGAATCTCCAGTAATCCCAAGGAATTGAGAGAAGATCCCGCAAACTGAATTTCCGCAGATGCTCGGAAATTTCACCCAGGATCACCTCCCCAGCCACATCTAAATTCCGCAAGACCTGACTGAAATCCTGGCGCCTATCTCGAGCTCGGTACATCTTGGCGGACTTGACTAATTCCCACAGGCGTTCCCTTACCCAGCCGGCGCCCAAGTGCATGGGAAAGATGCCCCGAACGAACTGGGCGTGATATACCAGGTGGGCATCTGCCTCGATGAGCCAAGTGCCCTCCCGGCTCTCAGCCCGCCAGTGACGAGACAACCATTCTCGATGTGCCTTTCTCTCCTTTTCTGGCACCAAGCGCCTGTAGTTAATCCATAGCTCCCGATAATGAAGATCGGTAACCAGCCATTCGATCATACCTATCTGTTCTCCAGCGTCAGCCCTGACCCAAACCTCCAGCCGTTCCCAGTCCGGCTCCCACGGTTTGTTCAACTCGGCGGGAAAGAGGGTCACAAAACGCCACACCCAATAAAAACGCCCCTTGAGCCAATAGGGAGCGTGCTCGGGGCGGTAGGGAAAGCTGGGATCCTGTGGGTCATTTACGTAAAAGTAGAGGGCTGGAGGAAGAGGCCGAGGGATAAAAAACCATTCCGCCAGATAGAAGACCAGGGCGCAGCCCCCCATGCCCAGCACAAAAGGAGCCCAATTTTCAGGAGGCATGGTTCCGGAATAACGCAACAGGAACCGGACGGCGAAGAGAGGCATGGGGGCTAGGAGAGCTGTCAGCACATCCCTGAAGATCAGGTACAGAATCGCAAACAGCAACGGATAGGCCAGGGCCTCAAAAAAGGGCATGACGGCTGAGAGGAAATTGACATCGTGAAGCAGGGGGATAAAAATCACCGTGATCAGAACGGTGATCAGAGAGGCGATAAACACTTTGTAGGTGGGATAAAAAAGGCTGCTGATAACGCTCATTCGATGGGGATTTAGCACTCTGTGGCCCAAACCTCCTCGAGCATCGGTCACTCGCACGTAGCGCCGATCCTCCTGGTCCTCAGTTAAAAGTAGCTGAAACTTCGCCATGGCATCCCGAAAGGAAGTATCCACCTTAGTCCGGCTGCGCAGCACAAAACCCAGCTGGGCAGCTAAATGATAGGTTAGAAACAATGGGCCGGCTATAAAGGTGATCAGATAATAGCGCAGCTTGGGCAGGCGAGCCTGGGGACGATCCAGACCATTTTTGAACAGGCCCAAGGAGAGAGCCTCGCGCTCCAGAAGCCGGGGATTGATCAAGCTCCTGAGCCCCAGAACGCTGGCCCAGTAGTCACAGAATAGAAAGGGGCCATTATAGGATGGTGTTCTCACTTTTTCCGGCTCCCAACCCCGATAGATTGAGCCAGATATTTGGCCGTATCCTCAGGAAAGGCGCTGGTGATGTATATGCCCGAGCCCAGCTCGAAACCGGCCTGGGTGGTCAGGCGTGGCAGAATCGAGATGTGCCAGTGGTAATAGCTCTCGTTGGCGTCTTTAAAGGGAGCAGTGCAGATCATGTAATTATAGTCGAAATCCCCCAAAACTTGGTACATGGAGCCCAAAATCCTGCGCAGAACGCGGGCACATTTCCGAGCCTCTCCCGGAGAGATATTACCGAAGGAGGCGTTATGCCTTCGGGGAACAATCCAGGTTTCAAAGGGTACTCGGGAAGCGTAGGGCTCGAAAACCACGAAGTCCATCGTCTCTAATACCACCCGTTTCTTAGCCTTGAGCTCCTCGCGAATCATGTCGCAGAAGACGCAGCTGCCCCGGTCGTCGTAATACCTCATGGCTTCCTCCAGCAGGTGACGTGTGTTGCTGGGAACGATGGGTGTGGCGATCAGCTGGGAATGAGGGTGAACCAATGATGTGCCAGCCCTCTGCCCTTGATTCCTGAAGATGGTCACCTGCTGAAACCGAGTATCAGCTCCTAAATGGAGGTATCTTTCTCGGTAGGTTAACATAATCTGTTCGACCTTTCGATAGGTCATGGTGGCGATGTTCTCGTTGTGAACGGGCGACTCTATGATTACCTCGTGGATCCCGAGACCATCCATTTTGCGAAAAAAGGCGTGTTCCTCTCGGCGCTCCAGGTCCCCTACTGGCCTGAGGGCGGGAAATTTGTTGGGCACCACACGCAATTGCCAGCCGGGAGAATTGGCTGAGGAACCGGGTACTCGCATAGCCAAGACCTCCGCGGGCGTCTTGGCCTCGTTCCCGGTGCAGAAGGGACAGAGGGGATCATGGGCCGGAAGAGACTTAGAGACCTCCTTCACCTTGAAATCGTCCGGCCGCCTGGCCCTTTCGCCAGCGACGATAACCCATCTTTTCGTAGCTCTGTTCTGCCGCAGTTCAGACATAGCAACTCCATTGCTTCGACTTTGAGTTCTCAGACCCGCCCTTGTGATGCTCCGGACCCGGCCAATTCATCCAGGGCACAGCCCAGGTTTTTTAACCCCTGACGCAGAACCTCGGGAGGTGCTCCGTAAGCCAAGCGAAAATGACGGTCGTCCTCGAAATAATGACCCGGGATGACGAAGGTGTCGTAGCGCTCGCGCAAGAATTCGGCCAGCCGTCGCCCGCTGAAATTTCCCTTAATACGAGGGAAGACCATGACTCCACCAGCCGGCTCCACCCACGCTAGATCATCGCGCCCCTGTAGAAAATCCTCCACCATAGGTGTCGTTTCAGCAAGTCGGCGCTGGATTCCATCCACCCGTCTTTCCCAACCCAAGGAGCGGCTGAGAATTCTATGGCCAAAAACTTCAGCGCAGATCGGATTATGGACACCCAGTGAAATATACAACCGCTGCGCTTGTTTCACTAAGCTCGGCGAGCACAAAGCCCACCCCAAGCGGAGACCCCCCAATCCATAGACCTTTGTCAGGCTGTTCGTGACGATAAAGGGCTCGCCCAGATGAAAAGCCGAAGGGGGAGTCTCATCGAAGAGAAACTCCAGATAGATCTCGTCTACCAAAACGTGAGCGCCCACGGAGGCGGCCACTTCCCCCACCTCTCTCAAGGACTCCTCTGGCAACAACACCCCAGAGGGGTTGTGCAGATTGGACAGGACGATGAGACTCGTCTCGCGCGTCACGATCCGCTTCAGCTCCTCCAGGTCGAGGTTATATTTTTCCTCGAAGCGTCGCTCCAGCCTGCGCACCTTGGCTCCCAAAAGTTGGGGAACCTTTCGCAGTGGCTCGTAGGCCGGCCTTTCAACGATGACCTCGTCTCCAGACTCGATGAGGATTCCGCAGATGAGAAAATTCGCCATGCTGGCACCCAGACTACACAAGACATTATCTGGTGAGACCTGGTACCGCCGAGCCAGATATTCTCGCAGCTCATCGTACCCGAAGGCGTTGTGGCCATTGATGATGATATCCTCTGAGGTCAGGCCCATCTCCTGAGCAGAGGCCTCCAGCTGAGGTTCGCTGCACCCTAAATCATATTGGGGCTCCCAGTCAAGCCCAATGATCCACTCCAGGTAGTCTATGCCCCGAAACCTCACTTCTCGTCCCTCGCTCCAGTTTTGCAAGGATTAGATGCACGAGCCTTTCTCTCATCCCGTTCTCGCAGGCTGTACACGCAGCCGCAGTAATCCTGGCGATACAGCCCATACTTCTGGCTCAGCTGGCAACTTTTCTTAAAGCCATTCTGCTTTTTAAAATCGGCTGAATAGAACCTGGTCCTCAGACCTCGAGCCACCTTATTTCCCACCCGGTTGATGATCTGAACCTCCTTATGTGGGCTGACGGAAAGCGTGCTGGCGAAGTAATCGAATTTCCCCTGTTCAGCAACAGCCGCCGCCTGGGCCAGTCTGATCCGGAAACATACTGTGCAATAAGACCCACCTTCCCGGTCTCGCCGGCGTCCCTTCATTCGTCGGGACCAGTCGTGGGACTTCTCAACGTCGGTGATGATCTCCACACCCAATTTCTGGCAAAGATCGTTAGCCTCTCGGGCTCTGTGAAGTCGTTCCTTAAACGGATAGATATTCGGGTTATAAAAAAAGGCGGTGACTGCAAACTGTTCTTTGAGAAGTTCGATGACATGCGTTGCACATGGAGCGCAGCACACGTGTAGAAGCAGGCTTGGCCTAGAACCCTTTTTCTGATCACCGCGAAGATTCACAGCAGATTCCCCTGGGAGAACCCCTGGACCGACCGTAAAACACCCATTAAAGATGGAAGCTCAGCCCATCGCAGGCCACCAGGGTATCCTCCACTCCGTGCTTCTGAGCTAGCTGCAACAGGTAGGGTTCTTTGCCCTCCAACTCCATCGGTAGGTGGGTCAACACGGTCCTGGGGACCTGATGTTCGGCGAGAACAGCTAGTAGATCCTCGGGATTCATGTGCATGCACTCGGTGATGAGCAAATCAGTTTGGGCCAGCAGGTCTCGCAGATCCTCAATACCCCCAACGTCGCCCGAGTAAACCAATTTCTTGCCATTGACCAGAATCACAAAACTATAACACTCCAGGTGACTCTGGGGGTGTCGCTCGGCTGTCAACTGCTGGTAGCCAGTGAGGTGTCTATTCTGAAAGGCAGAAACGGTCAGCTCGGGATCCCGGTAGATGGGATTCGGCCTGATGGGCTCTAACCGAAGTTCAAAGGGCAGTTTTTCGGGGAAGACATAGAGGGTACTGAGATAGTCTCTGGTGGCTGAGACGGCCTCAGCGGGCAAGTAAACAGTGAAGGGGAGCTCTCGGCCGCTCAGGTGCATCATCTGCAGCATCATAGGAAGGCCAACGCAGTGATCTGGATGCATATGGGTTATAAAGGCCACGAAGATCTTGTTTTGATCGACGCCGCAACGAACTAAAGATGATGCGCAACCCTCGCCCACATCGAAGAGATAAGATCCTTCCTTCATCTCCAGCAAGAAGGAAGCATGAGCTCGGTTGGCTACAGGCATGCCCGAAGCCGATCCGATGATGGTCACCTTGGACATATAAATCCTTTTCCTCCTAAAATGTGGTCGAAATGGTAAGCTAATAAAAAGTGTGGGCAAAGTCAAGGGGTTCTGGTGGCACTGGGGGTGTGTGAGGATCCCCATCAACAAAGGCTGAAAGGTTGCCCGTAGAGAAAAGGCCTCAATTCCAGCATGCTGGAATTGAGGCCTTTGTTTTGGCTATATTTTAAGGGCTGGAGAGTCCCTGCCTGTGTTCTTAAAAGATACTCAGGGCGTCCAGCTTAGCACACGCCATGTGATACTACGAAAAAAACCCCTCTCATGGCAGTATGTCAAATTGAGGGGAACTTCTTACCCACTTTCGAGAATAGATCTGAAAGTCTCCCCTCTTGCGCTCACCCTCAGAGACACTATCCTCCCCTTTTGCACCACCTTTTCAACGTTTGACAGCACAAGGGCTTCGAGCCCCCCTTGACTTAGGGCTGGCTCCAAGATAACCTCACATTTGCTCCTGCAAATTTTCCCCAGTCTCCCCCGTGGCATTCCTGATGGCGGCTAACAATTCGTCGTTATCAAAGGGCTTTTGGAAAAAGAACTTTGCGCCAGCATTGAGGGCCCGCTCCTTACTGCTGCATGGATCTATGGCAGTAAGAATGATAATAGGAATAGAAGCGAGAGGCTGCATGGACTTCAATCGATCCATGACTACGAAGCCGTCTCCGGCGGGCAGACCGATGTCTAGGATGATCACGTCTGGCATTTCCCTTCGGGCGGTGTTAATGGTTGAGAGCCCATCAGTGGCAAAGACCACGTTATAGCCCTTGGCGTTTAATAGGACGCGCAGCCCTTGCAGCAGATCCACATCATCATCCACGACGAGGACTTTTTTCCCGGTCATTTGAATACCTCCTCTTTTTTATGAAGATCGTTCACCAGGTCTTCAATGTTGCTCCCGACCTCTTGAACAATCTGTTCCAAGGACTTGCTGTTCCCCGTCGAGGGGATATCCACCATGGTGAAGGAAACCACCGCGTCGAGGCCAGCATTTTGAAGATCTTCGAGGCGCGCTAACTGCCTCTCTATCCGCCGTACCAGCACCTCAGCACCTCCCCGATCGCAACACGCTACTACGAAGAAAACCTCTCCCGAATCTGCGCTGGTTATCCTGGGTAAGAGCACATCTAAATCGGGAAGGATACTGTGTTGTACGACGCCCCTCGCCTTGCGCAACACTTTTTCATCGATCTTTCTCGAAGGGAGCTTCTCCACGGGCAATACCCTCACACTAATAATTGCCGCAGAACCTCTCTCCAAATTTTCCGGAGTAAGAATAGGAGAAATCAGGTCCATCAGTGAAAAAATAGGCAGAGTAAAGAAAAAGGTACTGCCGCGCCCCAATTGACTTTCGACCCAGATTCGTCCGCCCTGGCGTGAGACCAAGTCTTTGCAGATATAGAGGCCGAGCCCGAGGCCCTTTCGGGATGTATTGCTGGTGTTTTCTATCTGATACAGGGGTTTGAAAATCCTCTCGCTCTCCTCGGGGCTGATCCCACAGCCGGTGTCCATCACCTCCGCATAAAGATAGTGAGGGTCTTCGTTTGATACCTGAACCCGGACGGTAATTTTTCCCTTTGGCTCCGTATGTTTGATCCCGTTTTCGATCAGATTAAGCAGAATTTGCCGAACACGATATGGATCAGCATAGGCGGGGGGAAGATCATCGGCAAGACTCGAAGACAGCTTAATGCCCTTCTCGGCGGCGCTCGTTTGAAGTGCCTCGAAGGCCTCGACAATTAATTTAGCCAGAGAGATGCGTTGAGGCTCAACGGTTAATTTGCCCGTTTGGGCGCGGGTCACATCCAGAAGCTCGTCGATCATGGCCCGGAGTTGGTTTGCGTTTCTCAGGGCGATCTCCAGATACTCATGTTGCTCGGGGCTGAGATCGCCGGCCAATCCATCTAATAGTATCGTGACGAACTGCCGGATGGCGGTCAGGGGTGAACGGAGTTCGTGGGAGATGTGGGATAAAAATTGATTCTTCATCTTTAATTGTTTTTGCTGGGCTCGTTTCAACTCCTCCAGAAGCCCGTTTCGCTCGATGGCATAGCGAATAGAACGGACCAGCAGATTGCTATCAATTTGCCCCTTGACCAGATAATCCTGAGCACCCTCTCGCACAGCCTCAATGGCCAGCATTTCATCATCGAGACCGGTCAGCACCACAAGGGGCACTCCCAGCGCTCGAGCATGGACCGTGACAAGCGTATCTAGCCCCTGGCTGTCTGGCAGTGAGAGATCCAAGAGAACGACATGAATACCTCCCCGGGCAAGACGATCTAAGCCCGCCTGTAGCCGGTCAGCACACTCCAAGTCGAACCGATTATCCTCTACTTTGGCCAGCATCTGGCGTAGAAGCAGGACATCATCGGGATCGTCCTCGATGAGCAAGATCCTGACGATCTCGCGGTCCGATTCTCGAATTTCGATACCCATGCAATTTCCTCTCAAAATGTCATCTCTGCAACACTCGCAAGGTGTGCACTTACCCATTGTCCCTGAACTTGTCGAGAGGCTCAGAATGATGGCTCTACGGAGTTGGCAGCTCGACAATCTCGAGCCAAAATTTTCCTATGGTCTTTATGATATGGACAAATGTTTCGAACGTTAACGGCTTAGTAATAAAAGAGTTCACGCCCAGGTTATAGGCGCGATAGATATCCTCTTCAGCTCTTGAGGTGGTCAGCACCACGACCGGGATTTGCCGCAGATCTGGATCGGCCTTGATTTCTTTGAGCGCTTCCCGTCCATTCTTCTTCGGCATATTCAGGTCAAGCAGAATTAGGCCTGGGAATGGCGAATTTTTCAATTGAACGTATTTACCACGGCGGTAGAGGTAGTCCATGAGTTCCTCACCATCTTCAACGAAGACTAAACCATTGGCCAAAAGATTGTCTTCCCAAGTCTCCTTGACCATCAAGCGGTCGTCCGGGTCGTCATCGGCTATCAGAATAGTGAATGGTTTTCTGTCTTGTTTCATGGTGTGCTTTCTCCTTTCGTTTGTCTTACAGGCAACGTGACGATAAACGTCGCGCCCTGCCCCGGTGCGCTTTTTGCCGTGATGCTTCCACCATGGCGATCCACTATTTTACGACAGACCGCCAGGCCAACACCCGTTCCCTCGTACTCGGTGCGACCATGCAGACGCTGAAAAACGGTGAAGATGCGATCGAGGTACTTCTCGTCAAAACCGATGCCGTTGTCTTTGACAAAGATTTGACAACGCCCATTGCGGAGTACGCCATGAACCTTGATAATCGGTGGCTCCCCTTTCTTGTTGAACTTTAGTCCATTGTCTATCAGATTCTGAAACAGTTGACGCATTTGCATCGGATCGGCATTGATAGTTGGCAGAGTCTTCAACTCCACCGATCCACCTACCTGTTCGATGTGGACTTCTAAATCCGACACCACCTCTCGCGCCACATCAGCGAGATCAACCGGAACGAAGGGCTGCGCCCTGGTTGAAACCCGAGAGAAGGTCAACAGGCCATTAATCAGTGCCTGCATCCGTTCTGTCGAATTCTGCATCCGCTGAATGTAATCACGCCCCCGCTCATCCAGCCTTTCCTCGTATAGGGATTTCAATCGGTCACCGAATGCTTGTACCTTGCGAAGTGGCTCACGCAAGTCATGCGAGGTCACGTAGGCAAATTGTTCCAGTTCCGCATTGGAGCGTTCCAGTTCCGATAAGATTCGCTTCAGTTTTTCCTCCGCCCGCTTACGATCGCTGATGTCGCGGAGAAGCAACACCGCACCACCCCGGCCGCTTAGATTACCAGTAATGATCTCAAGTGGTACTGTCTCACCATTTTTCTTTTTCCCTGTGGCCAATCCCATATGAAAGCCGTTTCTTTCAAGAGCCTCAAATATCTCATGCGGTTGCTTGGGATTAGATCGCCTATCAAAATAGAGGATGTCAGTTTTCTGGCTAATAACTTCACCCACATTGTAACCAAACATTCTTTTTACCGAAGCATTGCACGCGATGATGTTCCTATCTGGATCCACCACCACAAGCACATCCGGGTTGATGCTATCGAGAATACTCTCCAGTTCCCTTTGTTTTCTAGCAGCTCCCCTCCAGCGGCGGTAAGTTAACCAAAGTAGGCCGGTTAAAGAGAGAAGGATAACATTATTGATCAGGAACTTCAGGACGGGAAAATGGGCATACCTGTCGCAGAAACTGTAAAACCGATCAACAAAGTGAATGGATAAGCTAAACAGTGCGAAGACAATTGCAGCAATTGAAACAATCAAAATAATGGACAGATCGAGCAATTCTCTGTTTTCTCTCTTAATGAGCTTCATTTTAGATATCGCTCTGGATAGATATTGCTCTGGATGCAATATACTTGCGCATCTCGACCCAGGATGTGATGATGTTGACCCTTTGTTCCAGGAGTTTCTGTTCCTTTTCAACACTCTTCTTGAGTTCTTCTAATATCTGCTTGCTCCCGATACCCTCCCGGATGACCAACACCGCACCGGTGATGTTCCCTTATTATATCCGATGGATTCGGCACTCAAATTTGCAGCAATTTTTATGCCGTCCTGGGCAATAAACATGTCAAGCGTGGTGGGATCCGGCGAATAGCAGCATCAAAAGGGGTTGGCTTCCCTCTCCTGCCCATCCTCAGTGGATGCAAGCAGACTCAACTCATCCACACTAGATGCTTGGGATTCGGGAACCGGGACACCATTCCATATCCCCAAAAAGAGATAGCCATTCCCCACATGTGTTCAAAAAAGCGAGGATACAAGGGCTCCAGGAGCTCCACAACCCATCTCCAACATCAAGCTCAGAGCACAAAAAAGGAGCGATTCAACAGTCGCTCCACGGTCAACATCAACTTTGCTTCCTGCCCACTGCGTATTTCCACTATCCTTTTACTGCCAACTGCCACTGCTACTGCCAGTTTCTTCCCTGTAAACTTTCATCGCGGCCATAGCTGTGCACCCCTGCTATCTCGTTAACAAAAAAGTAAGGCAATCCTTTTTATGGCAAACACCTCCCAACTCTTAATCCGGGCAATAAAAGACCCTGCCATGAACCCAGCAGGGTCCTTCTTTCTTCCCGGTTCGCCGATAGCCGCTCCTGATCAGCCAGAGGCTAAAATCGATCGCAACCTTTCGGCATACTGACGACTTGGCTCGTCTGGGGTGAGAAATTCAATCTGTTCCAGACTCTCGATGCGATCCCCAACTCCACCACCCTCCTGATCTGCTCCTGCTGGAATATCTTCCCATCAACACGGTTGGATCCTAGATCCTTCAGGATGGTCACCCCCACGGCATCCACTGCCACACGATCGGTGCCCGCGAGCATGACATCGCCGTTGCGCACCGTCCCCTGGCTGGGTCCCCCGTCGATGAAGGCCTCAATGCCATCCAGGACGATTAAGTCGGGCGAGTAGGCCAGGTTGATCTCCGCGATCATATCCCTCATGTGATCGGAGCCGTGCAGCTCGGACATGTGCCGCTCAGGTAGGATGCCCACGCTCAATTTCAAAGACATGGTGAAGACACCACCATAGCCATGGGTCTTCAAGCAGCAAGTGGATACGATGTACTCGGCTTCGGTAATGGTCCTGGGGACATAGAATCCCTCTTCCCAGTGGAGATCATCGCGCTGGCAAAGCGTTTTATTGTCTCTTTCGAGATTCACGATGTCAAAGCCGAGCTTGGCGGCCAAACCGTCGACGCCCTTCTGTTCGATGACCTCTTCAAACCGCTGATAGCTTCTCTCCCCGAGAGTGATGGCCGAGGCTCCACGTCCCTGCAGCTCCAGGACCAGCTGTCTGAGGGTATCGTTGTGGGTGGAAGCCGGCGTCGGATCGGCGGTGTTGAAATTGGGCTTGAGTACGACGTGCTTATCCTGCACCGTTGGGAAATCAAGCAATTCGAGAACTTTTTTAACTCCTTCTGTGCGGTGCTGCGTTCTGTATAAGGCTATTTTCGTCGTCGGTTGGGTAGGCACATCCTCATCCTGGGACTGGATGGGGGAGGTGGAATCCTTGGAACACCCCTACATCAGCGCCAGACCGCCAACGGTCAAATCCCTTATGCTTGCGATGAACTGATGTCGGTTGATATCGTCCATTTAGATCGCTTCCTTGTATGGCTGTGGGCTCTCCGGCGAGAGTCGTGCACTCAGCCAGATGAACCGCATCATACCGTCTCACTCCTCAAATACGGAGTTTCGTCGATAAGGATTCGGTCTTTATCACCGGTTAATATCGATCCGGGTTTTGGGGCGAAAAGCTGTCCTCATACCAATGAGGACAGCGCATCTAAAAAGCTCACCAACGAGGATGAATTCTGATCTTTGGTCGAGTTAGCGCACTTCGCGCCCGACGACTGATACACAATCTACACTTCCTCGGATTGCTCATCTCCAAACTCTTGCTCCAGCACTGCAACTTAAAAAGGGGCGAGTTGACCTCACCCCTACGATAGCCGATTCCCGATTCACGATTCCTGAATATCAGTCCCCGACTCACGGCTCCTCAAACAACCCAATCAAACGAAACTTCTTCACATCCACCAACCCCCGATCGGTGAGCTTCAGGGCGGGAACCACAGCCAGGGAGAGAAAAGAAAGGGCCGAAAGGGGATCCTT
>LJUY01000069.1 GCA_001304015.1 candidate division Zixibacteria bacterium SM23_81
CAAATCGGTCTGGCTTGCCAAACGGTGGTCGAACCGGGTATGTATCTGGCACAGATCCCCTTTTATCCGGGGCACCGTGCCGACTATTACCTGGAGGAGCTGGAGCCAACTTTTCAAACCGTGGTCAAGACCTATCCCGAGTTGCTGCGCTGCCTGAGTTGTGGCACCTGTACAAAGGTGTGCCCGCAAGACATTGATGTGAAGCAATACATGGCCGATGCCATGCGGGGGGACATCGCTGCTGTGGCTGATCGTTCCTTTGACTGTATCATGTGTGGATTGTGTGTCTCCCGCTGCCCGGCTGAGGAAGTGCAGCCTAACATCGCTATCCTCTGCCGCCGTCTCTATGGCAAGTATTTGGCTCCTAAAGCGGAACACCTGGCGGAACGGGGGGCCGAGATCGAGGCTGGCCAGTTCGACGATGATCTGACGAAAATGAAAAGCCTCAGCGAAGGGGAACTGCGGAAGATGTATAACGAGCGGGACATCGAGCCGGAGTAGAGCCGGAGGAGGAATGATGAGTTATACTCCAGAGATGCGCGAATCCATAAAGAAAGTAGAGGCCACCCGGCCAGATCGCTTGCATGAGACTTTCCCCATGATGTCGCCCCAGGATAAGCAGGTTATTTTGGAAAAGTTCCACCCTGACTACAAGGCGGAGGGCATGCGCGAAATTCGGGTGGGGGTCAGCAAAGGACACCGTATGCCTCTGGAATTGGCCGATGTTATGGAGGGAGCCAGTCACCTGACTTCCGACATGCTCGACCTGGAGCAAATTGACTACGACACCGATGTGCTGGTCATTGGTGGGGGTGGGGCGGGTTCCTCGGCAGCGCTGCTGGCCCGCGAAAATGGGGCCAAGGTGATCATAGCCAACAAGCTGCGCCACGGTGATGCCAACACCATGATGGCTCAGGGTGGTATCCAGGCTGCCGACAAGCCCAACGATTCGCCAACCATTCACTACCTGGACGTTATGGGTGGCGGCCACTTTGCCAACTACCCTGATCTGGTGGAGGCCCTGGTCAAAGATGCGCCGTTGGTCATCCAGTGGCTGGAAGACCTGGGTTGCATGTTCGACAAAGAGCCCGACGGTACGCTGAAAACCATCCACGGTGGGGGCACATCGCGCAAGCGGATGCACTCGGCGCGGGATTACTCTGGAGCTGAGATCATGCGCACCCTGCGCGATGAGGTGCGCAGCTACCCGGAGGGCATCACGGTCCTAGAGTTCGCGCCAGCTATCGAACTGATCATGGATGATAAAGGGCAGGCGGCTGGGGCCGTTTTGCTGAACATGGAAACGGGAGAGCACCTGGTGGTGCAGGCCAGGTGCACCATTCTGGCCACCGGCGGCAGTGGGCGGTTGCACTATCGGGGTTTTGCCACAACCAACCACTACGGAGCCACTGGCGATGGGCTGGTGCTGGCCTATCGGGTGGGAGCCAAGCTGGCCTTTCTGGATACCATGCAGTATCACCCTACCGGCGCTGCCTATCCAGAGCAGATTGTGGGGTTGCTGGTGACAGAGAAGGTGCGCGGGCTGGGAGCCCAGGTCTGTAATATGGATGGCAACCAGTTCGTCTACCCGCGTGAGACCCGCGACGTGGAGGCCTCGGCTCTTATCCGTGAGTGCGTGGAGCGGGGCAAAGGGCTAGCGACGCCCTCGGGCATGATGGGGGTCTGGCTCGATTCGCCTATGATTGACATCCTCCATGGTCCAGGTACTATTGAGCAAGCGTTGCCAGCCATGGTCCGCCAATTTGGCCGCTTTGATATTGACATAACTAAAGAGCCGATGTTGGTTTACCCTACGCTGCACTATCAGAACGGTGGCATATCTCTCAGGCCTGACGGTTCGACCGATATCCCCAATCTCTTTGCTGCCGGGGAGATTTCGGGGGGTGTGCATGGCCGTAATCGTTTGATGGGCAATTCCCTTTTGGAGATCACGGTCTTTGGCCGTCGGGCGGGGAGGGCGGCGGCGCTACGAGCTAAAGAGGTCGAATTAGGAAAGCTGACTTTGAGTCATGTGGACAAGTGGCAGCAGGAATTGGATGAGGTAGGGATAGAGAACCCTATTCAAGCACCGATTCTGTTACCGGATTACACCAGGAAACTGCGTTAGGCCAATAGTCGGATTCGTTTCTTAGGAGTTTATTAAGGTGGGTAGCAAAGGAGCCGCCCTGAGAAAAAGTGGGCGGCCCTTTGATTGGCAAAACAAGCGAGTGTGGCGGTGCGCAACTGGGGTAAAGTCAATGGCGTTGCCTGGTCAATTTCCTGTGCCGCCACTTCACTTCGAAAACCCGCAGGGCAGCCTCCAGCTTGACTGACATGGACATCTTGGACCGGCCGATGCGTCGGTCCTCGAAATAGATGGGAACCTCCAGCACCCGATAGCCTAGCTTTTCGCAGACATAAGCCATCTCTACTTGGAAAACATAGCCGCTGGATTGGATGTGGCTGAGATCAATGCCCTCCAAGGCCTCACGTCGCCAGCATTTGAAACCGGCTGTTGCATCACGCACCTTGACCCCGAGGATGATACGGGTGTAGATGCTGTTAGCCCACCAACTGAGCAGGTACCGCCCGAAGCCCCAGCGATCATCGAGTCTACCGCCCTCCACGTAGCGTGAGCCCACCACTACATCATAGCCCACAATTTTCTCCAGAAACTGGGGGATATAGGATGGTGAGTGAGAGAAATCGGCGTCCATCTGGATGATATAGTCAGCTCCGTGGTCTAAAGCGTGACGAAATCCAGCAATGTAGGCTGTTCCCAACCCCATCTGTTTCTCTCGATGAATGACGTGCAGGCAATCGGGGTATCGTCCCGCTAGCTCGTCGGCTAGGTCTCCGGTTCTGTCGGGAGAATTGTCATCCACAATGAGTATCTGTAGGCCGTCAATGCCGAGAGAGAGCAACTCTCCCACTATGTTGGGCAGGTTTTCTACTTCATTGTAAGTTGGTATGACTACCACAGTTTTCATGGAGATGTCTGGATCCCTCCAAAGGAGTGTCAGCCTATCTCTAATCCCAATGCCGTTCGGTTAAGCCCGTGGGCCGAGTAGCGACTTGGGCTGAGTAGCGCGGCGTACCGAACCCGGCGTATCGAGGCCACGGCGCTGCCACAAATCAGAACCTCTAAGAAGCCGCTCGGTTTAGATAAATACGGGGGTTTCCTGCATTAATTACGTAGGTTTACGGATAGACAAGCCGACCAAAAGAGTGTAGTATGATAATGGTCCCACACCAAGCTCAGTACTAGCCAGGCTGATTATACTATGATAGGCCTAAAAGGTCAACAATGTGCGCTTTTCTCTCTCGGCCGTTATCTTAACAATAGGACCAATCTGCTATTGCCATTATAGCCATGATGCGGTATAATTGGGGATACAGGAATCTCAAGCTGTCGGGCGCCATGTTAAAAGTTTTGTCTTGCTATGATCAACTCTGATCGCCTGCCCCATTTCTTGGCGGCAAATAAATGCTCTGAGGGAGCTAGGTAGTTGCGGAGGTAAGGAGCATGAGCTTGAAGGTTCTCCTGATAGGAAAGTATGCATCCACACTCAGTTCACTGAGGTGCCGATCAGCCTGACTTGATGGTTTTGGATGCTACTTCACCCAAGCTAGACGGTGGGAGGACCTGTCAGGCTTTGCGGCAAAAAGTGGGAGAGGTTCCCATTGTCCTTATCCATGAGAAAGAGAATGACTCTGGCCAGGCCGAGGCTGATTTTCATCTGACCACGCCTTTTACTTTCCGCAAACTGGCCAACCGCATTAAGAGGGCTGTACAGAGTAGAGAACAAAGTGGGGAGACTCTTCAGGTCGGTGATCTGATTCTCAATTTAGATAAGCGTTCGGTAGCCAGAGGTGAAAAGAAGTATGATTTGACTCCCAAGCAGTTTGAGCTGCTGGAAACCTTTATGCGAAATCCGGGCAAGGTGCTGAGTCGCAAATTTCTGATGAAGAATGTTTGGGATACAGATTATTTAGGGGACACCAGGACCTTGGACGTTCACGTGCGTTGGATACGAGAGAAGATAGAGGAGGATCCTGGCTCGCCGCTCTGTCTGTGCACAGTACGCGGCGTGGGCTACATATTTGATGTGCCAGAACAAACCTCTGGCATCCAACCCGGAGGCAGCAAATAGAGGGCTGAGGATTAGAAATCCCTGCCTGAAGTTGAGAAGCGCCCTCAGGCGCTGAAATTAGGCCCTGAGGGGCCTTCTCAGCTTCAGGCGTCGAATTCCATTCGGCGATCTAAGAGTCCGGATTAATGGTGTGAAACAGCATCAGGGAGCAGACGAGCCAGGAAGTAGGTGATCCTGGCTCGTTCTTTTTGATGCCTGCGGGTAGTACTCTCTCCCTGCTACCAGAGCCATTCAGTTCTCAGCCCGGAGGCGAGCGAGCGCTGATTGAGCGCCGCCCTGACCTTGTCGAAGGGTTGCCGCAGGCGTATCGAAATCAAGCGAGTGGGGCGATATGTACAACACGCTTGGTCTCGATACGTCGCTTCGCTCCTACTCGACTGGCGCTCCCAAGAAAACCGAATGACCCTTTGTCCCGCTACCCTGTGGCAGCCATCGGTTGTGGTAAAGGAATCCCCCTGCCTTCTTCTGGCTTGCGCTGGGCCGCCTTCTCCCTGACCTGGGGCTGAGGGAGGGTGGTGAGGCGCAGGCTGCAAGCGGCACACCCTCTAGGGTTGGTGATGGGAGCAACTTTGACCGAGCAGGCAGCGCGGAGGAAGGAGACGGAAGGTGGCTCGTCGTTCCAGACCTCGGTTCTGCCGCCAGCGTAGCGGACGACAATGGCCGAGGAAGAGGATTTCTGGAGGGAGAAACGGAGGTGGTGGCAGGCGATGATTTTGGCCGGGCAGTTGCGGCAGAGATTGGGAGAGACCTCGTTTTCGCCCAGGGTGATCTTGGCACAGACGATGCGCCCATCAGCAGCCACGCTCCGATGCTCACAGAGTCCGTTCACTGACCTATCATGATTATGCATAGCAAAACCCCCTTGGCTGTCCTAGCTATATTATACTAGAACATACGTTCTAATGTCAAGGGGGTTTTCAGTGAATCGCGAAAATTTTAAGGTTGGATTCGGTTTAGTACCCGCCAGCTTCTTGATTCAGCATCTTCATGAGGCGAGACTTGCGGCGGGCGGCGTTGTTCGTGTGGATGACGCCTTTCTGGGCCGCCTTGTCCAGGGCGCTGATGGCCTGACGCACGGCAGCCTCGGACTCTTGGGTCCGGCCCTGCTCGGTGATGAGCTGGCGGGCTTTTTTGACGTAGGTACGAGCCGACGACCGGAAGATGCGGTTGCGTTGTCTCTTCTTCTCCGAGCTTCTGATTCGTTTCAGAGCCGATCTGGTATTGGCCAACTTTTTCCCTCCTTCAGTAAAACTTCAGAGGGTATGATACACCATTTTGGCGGATTTGTCCAATCTGGTTGGGCGGCCTGCGACTCAAGCAAAAACAGGGATGGAACCACAATTCTCATCCCTGCTTGTCTCGCTTGGCGTCGTCCCCCCCATTCTGTCGCCGAAAATCAATCCCTCAGCGTCTTCTCCACATTGAGGATTTGTTCGTCCAGCTCGACGATTCTGTTGACCAGATAGTCTATCTCGTTCACCAGGTCCAGAGGCGGGCTGGGGCCGTGTTGCGCTTCTTTGAACTTGAGGTGCTCAAGGTTTCTCTCGTAGATGGCGTGGTCTTCCTTTAACTCTGTTAATTTGGTCTCAAGGGTTTCCGGGTCTGTCATATTGATGGGCCTTTCGCCTTGCTCGATGATCCATTGGGCAAACAGGAAGGAAAAGACTTCAGGGTGCCTGCCTCGATGCGTCACCAACCCCCGCTCGGTCAGGGAACGCAACTCACGGGTTAGCCGGGCCTGGGTGAGTTCGTGATCGAGATCGCGGGTCGCTATGGCGAGCAGCAAGGTTTTCTCACCTTCCGTTGAGGCTTCCCATAAGCTTTTGAAATGGTGCGATGCTTGCTCTTCGAAACGCTTGCTGATGGCCCAGTAGTTTTCTATGGGGCCTACTCGCACTCTGGACTCAAAGAGGAGGGAGCCCGCCGTCTGCAAAAGCAGAGGTTGACCACCCGCTATTTGCTTGACATAATTACGTTCGTCCTCCGTGAACTCTAGACCGGTGCCTTTCAACATTTTGGTGAAGAACTGCTCCACCTCGGCCTCTGTGAAAGGCCTGAGTCGGAAGAGGAGAAAGCTGTTGCTGAAAGGCGAGCCCCTGAATTCTATCCCCTCACACAGCCTGTCCAGCGGCTGAGCGGCGCCGATCACCAGGGCCAACCCTTTTGGCACCCGGTTGATGAGAGCCCGCAAGCCGGAGAGGAAATCATGGGTCATCTCAACGCTGCCAGGGTCGGTCCGCACCACCCATTCGAATTCGTCCAGCAACAGGACCAGCGTCTGCCCATCCTCGTAGATTCGGTCGCTGACGATCTCGAAATCAGTGCAACTGATTTCCTCGCACTCCAGTAGCTTGGCCGTGGCTTGGCCGAGAGAATCATCAGTGATCTTGTTTCCCAGCAGCCTCAAGACCCTTTGCCAAAAACGGGTGGGGGTGAAACGCGGTACGGACTGGCAGTCCACGTAGAGGGGGAGAAATTGCTCTTGTAGGGTGACCTCGCTCAGTCGTCCGGTCAAATAGTGAAGTAGAGAGGTCCGGCCAATGTGCCGCTCACCGCTGATGGCGCTGCTGCCCCGGGCGGCGCTTGCCAGATGGTCCAGGATCCCCTGGAGCTCCTGCTCTCGCCCCACAAAGTAAGTTGGAGAGACAGGGGAATAAGGGGTGAATGGATTTGAGGGATGTGCCATCGGATAATCTCCTGACTAGCGGCAAATCCGTTGCAAACCCGCACCCTTCGATACGGCCTCCGCTCCGCCTTTCGATACCTCAGGACAGAGTTCCGGCCTACTCAGGATGCTTGTGGTGAGCCGCGTGTCGAACCGCTGGTCTCGTCTTGACAACCGTTGGCTTATTTGCGCCGCCATTTGCTAACCTACACCTAAGCCTACTTTCTTTACTTCTTCTCTGAACCTGGCCTCCATCGCCTGGAAGTTCTCTGCCGTCATCGGGCCAGCCGCCTTGGCTTCGAAGAGCAAGTGCCCCGCCAACAGGGCCAGCATGGGATGCCCTCGCGAAAGCCTAGAGATGTGGCGGCGGTCGTGCTCGTCAAAGGTCATTCCCGTGCCAGAGAGAGCGTTTTCGATCAACTCGTCGATCTCCTGGTCTGAGAATCCTTTCAAACGGACCGACATGAAACTGTTGGGGAAGGGCGACGCTCCCCCAAAATCTATCGTCTGGCACAATTCCTCCAGGGGCTCGTCGGTGGTGACCACCAAGGACAGCGTCCTTGGTCTGCGGTTAATGAGCGCCCGCAGTTGAGAGAGAAAATCCCGGGTTACCGTCTCATTGGCCACCTGGGTTCGGATCAGCCGCTCAAAGTTGTCCAGCAGCAGGATCAGCCGCTGCCCTCTCTCGTGAACGGCGTCCAGGATCATCTCAATGTCGGCATTACTGATTTGCTCTTGCTGGCATAGCTTCTGAAGGCCTTCCCCCATACTGTCCTGGAAGTGAGGTCGGAGGAGGTTAAGCACCTGTCGCCAGAAGGCAGTGATGTTGAAAGGGTGGTCTACCAATTGGCAATCAAAGAGGGAAATGAGGGCGTTGTCCTCTGTCAGGTCCCACTCCGCTGCAATCTCTGGCGCGGCGATGTAATGCAGCACTGAGGTTTTGCCGGTGCAGCGGGGGCCGCTGATGGCTACGCTGCCCTGGCCAGGGCCAGTCAACTGGCTGAAGGTTTTCGTTAACTCTCGCTTTCGGCCGATGAAACGGGAGGGGGGGACAGGGCCATCAATCCAGAAAGGGTTGATCCCGATGGGCATCTCTCACTCCTCTCCTGACCCTCTGCTGGAGATCATTTTCCGCAGGTCCTCTCCCAGCTCGGCGCAAGTCTGATAGCGCTGATCGGGGTCTTTGGCCATGGCTTTGAAGAGGATATCCTTCAACTCCAGAGGCAAGTGGGGGCCCAAGGCCGTGAGCGGCAGGGATTCCTCACTGCTCAAAAGACGGTGGATCACCGAGGTGATGTTCTTCCCCTGAAAGGGTCTCTCGCCGGTCAACATCTCGTAGAGGATGACTCCCAGGGAGAAAATATCGGAACGGCCGTCAATCTCCTGGCCCAATATCTGTTCCGGCGACGCGTATTCCAAAGTCCCGTGGAATGCTCCTGACTGGGAGGTACTTGATGATGAGGTTGAGGCCAATTTGGCCAGGCCAAAGTCGGTGACTTTCACCTGACCGTTTTCCAGTAGAATGATGTTGGAAGGGTTGACATCTCTGTGGATCACCCCGTGCTGGTGGGCATAGTCCAGGGCATTACCTATCTGGAGGGCAATGTCGACAGCCCGTGCCAGGGACAGGGGAGCCAGGACTTCCAGCACTCTAGCCAGGGTGGGACCTCCCAGGTATTCCATGACAATGAAGGGCTCACCTCTGTCTTCGTCGGCATCATAGACGGCCACTATGTTAGGATGGGTCAGTTGTCCCGCAGACATGGCTTCGCGCTTGAAACGCATCTTGGATTTCTGGGAGCGGACCTCCCAGTCCAGGCGCATGACTTTCAGGGTGACTAGACGGGCGATGTTGGGGTCTCGAGCCTTGTAGACTATGCTCATGGCCCCTTGGCCAAGTTCTTCAATGATTTCATAGCGCCCTATTCTCTTCCAGTCGGTGCGACCTAGCCTGACATTCTCCCTGTCACTAATCCGTCTCATGACATTCGTCACTTGCTCTGCCTCATCTCTTGGAAGCAGGTCGAACATGAGCGTTTCTCGTTTGGCGAACTCTTCCTTGTCAGCATTCCTTATTTCCCTTATCACCCAGGATTCAAAGGTGGCTGGGCAGACGGTGATGCTCTTTCCCACCTGGGCAATGAGGCCCCGTTTGAGCAGGTCTTTCAGCGTGCGTTCATGGCGACGGCAAATACGCTCAAAGGCAACCCCATCGTAGGCCCATTTGCTCTTTTCACGTTCTCCCGATCTCTTCAGAGCCAGGACTGTCAAAAGCATCTGTTCCTCGCGGCTGCAGTTCTCCCAGAGCTGAGAGAGGTGGTAGCGAGCCAATTCTTCGAACTCGGCTCTGATTAATTCCGAGTTGGGAGCCGTTTCCAGACCCTGCATACGGAACTCCAGAAGGGTGGAGCCGGCCAATTGGATCAGGAGGGGATGGGTTCCGGCCAGGGAGCAGACAAAGTCACGCTCTTCTAGGGTGAATTCGATGCCTGTTCCTTTTAAAGCATTGTCGAGCAATTGGTCAATTTCTCTGCGGGTAAAGGGTCTTAGGCGCCGGAAGGTGAACTCGTTGTCGAAGGGTGAGCCGATGAACTTTATCGGACGGCACAGTTCGTGCAGCTCTCGACAGGTAGCAACGATCAGCACCAGGGCCTTCGGCGTCCGGTTCATGAGTGCCCGCAAGGCCGACAGAAAATCGCGTGTAATGGGTTCGTTGTCATCGTCGGTTCGGATGACCCACTCGAACTCATCGAGCAGAAGGACAAGCACCTGACCTCGGCGGCTGATTTCATCGAGGATGATCTCAAAGTCAGTGTGGCCGATTTCTTCCTTGGCCAGAATACCCTCAATGATCTCTGGAGGTAGGTTCCCTTTCCTTTCGCGGAGGAGGAGGGTGAGCAGCCGTTGCCAGAAACGGGAGGGTCTGAACTCACTGATGGATTGGGAATCCAGGAAAAGGAAGAGGTATTTGTCCTGCGATAAACCCCATTCTTGCAGGACATCAGGATGGCAAACGTATTGCAGCAGCGAGGTTTTGCCAATGCGGCGGTCTCCGCAAATGGCGATGCTGCCCAGCGCGTGGCTGGTGATTTGGTCAAAGACGATTTGTAGCTCTCGTTCCCGCCCGATAAAGTGAGAGGGGGGGACGGGGCCACCACAGATGAAAGGGTTTCCTAGCCTGTTCGCCGGTACCACTACCAGTTACCTCTTGAGAGCTTGACGTGGGAACTCACTGTCGCTTCCAGAGTTGGCCTCCATCGGTTGATTTGTACAATCCCCCAAAGCTGGCCGCATAGATGGTTTGGCTATCATTGGGGTCTATAGCGATGGATTGCACGTAATAACCGCCGAGCCACGCGGCATCAATGGGCAGGCCGTTGTTAATGCTTTTCCAACTCAGGCCACCATCAGTGCTCTTGTAAATTCCATGTCCATCGTAATTGCTTTTGAAGCCAGTGCCGGCATAGATGGTGTTGGGATTGCGGGGGTCAATGGCCAGAGCCGATATTTTCAATTCAATTCCTGGATGTTTCAATCCCCCATTTCTTAACAGCCAGTTATGACCGCCATCGGTGCTCAGCAATGCGGTGGAGTCATTCGTGCCAGCGTAGATCCATTGGCTGTTTTTGGGGTGCAATGCCAGGGCATAAACCGCTTCCTTGAAGTAGCCAGAGGATAGCTTTTCCCATGGGGAGCTTCCGGCGTCAATAGATTTCCAGATCTCGGCGCCCCTGCCAGCGGCGTAGATTAAATTCCCGTCATGGGAGCCGATGGCCAGGGTGTAGATGGCTGTATCCCCCATGCCCTTGTTCCTTGCTTCCCACGTCAGGCCGCCATTGGAGCTCCTGTAAACCCCACGCTCAATCCCGGCGTAGATAACTTGGCTGTTACCCTCAGGGATAGCCAGCACATGGGCTGGCCCAGGGAGAGCGTCCTTTCCCACGGCGATCAATTCCCACGTTGTTCCTCCATCCATGGACTTTAGAATCCCATTCCAGATGGCCGCGTACAGAATCGAGGAGTCCTTTGGATCAATAGTCAGACTTTCAACTGTTTCATGCTTGTAAACTTGTTCCCAGCGATAGCCACCGTCTGTGCTCCTGTAGATTCCTTGCCCTTTGACGATGGTGTATATCACTTTGTTGTTCTCAGGGTTGACGTCTACATCCCAGACCTCCACAGTTCCCAGAGGCTTTGGAGGTTGAGTAACCGGGGTTGAGGTCGGCGTCCAGGTTGGTGAGGGCGTGAAAGTAGGAGTGTTAGTTGCCGTCGCTGTCGGTGTTGGGGGAGTTGTCTCCGTTGGTGTGGAGGTTGCCGCCAGCGTTGGGGTAGGCGACGGTGCTACGGCGATGCTCACTTGAGTCGGTGTGTGCGTGGGGCTGGGAGACGGCGATGGCGATGGGGTCAGGGTAGCAGTAGCGGTTGGTGTCAAAGCAGCGAGAAGTTGTGCCCTCTTATATTCAGCGTATTTAGTGGTACCCCAGGCCCCAAGAGGGATAAGTACAAAGGCTGAGGCGATAGCAACCAGGGCCAGGCGCAGGTTGCGTTTGCGTCTGGCGATGCGTTCGCGCTGCAGAATCGCCTCTTTCAGCAGAGCAGACACCTTTTGGCCGTTTTCACCCACATAATCAGGATTTCTGCTGTATAGCCGCTCCCACTTCTCTTGTGCCAGGCTCCATATCTTTGCCGTGTGGGCCACCATGGCTTCAGCGTAGAGGTTGGCCTGGGACCATTCTTCCAGCATCCTCTGCACACGCCGTTTGGCTTCCCCGTCGTCGAACTCGCGTATCAACCATGTGTAGACGTCGTTGGCTCTTCTCCACTCCCTTTCTTGCTCGTACCCTTCCGCTTCAGCGAGCTTGATGTCTGTCAGCCGCCTCCGGGCCATTTCATTGTCAGGTGCAATCTCCAGAACCCGCTCATATCTTCTGGCTGCCTCAGCAACAGATGTGACATCTTTCTCCAATGATTCCCCGGATGCCAGTAGAGCCTTGATTAAACCTTCGCTGGCTATCTCATCCAGGTTATGAGCTTTCTCATATTCTGTGACTGCTTCTTCGATCAGGCCCTGTTCGTGCAAGGCTTGCGCCAAACCAAGCTGGGCTCCCGCGTGATTGGGATTGGCGGCCAGGGCACGCCGGTAGCTCTCCACAGCTATTTCCAAGTCTCCGTCAATGTGGGCTTGCCGCGCGTAGGTATAGTCGCGGATAGCCCGCTTGCTGATACTCTCTAGCTCCCGTTTGGCGTTCTCCAGGGAGTGTTTTTTACCGATCCAACGTCTCAGTAGTTCGACAACAAATTTGTAGCCATCCCGCTCTCCCGTCTTCTCAAGCCAGCCCCAATCCACCAGCATGTCAGGGGCTCGGGTCAACTCGACACCCAGCAACCGTACTCGATATCGGCGCAGGGCTTCGTTGATGCTTTCTTTGGTAGCTATCCCATTTTCGTCAGTGACACTGGTCACCGCTGAAAGGATGAACCGTTCGGCGATAGGCAACCCGTCCCAGAGCCAGGCCAGGCCCGAACCGCCGCTTTCTATGGCATCGTCAATAACGGCGTTAATGTCGTCTACCGTTACCCTGGTTTTGCCCAAGCTGTCGAGATAGTCAACCAGCTCAAAGCACACCAATTGTGTCAGGTAGGGGTGGCAAGCGGTGACAGAAAGGATTTGCTCGATGGCATTGTCGTCGTATTCTAACAAGCCCAGCATGGGTTCTCTGATGAGCCGCCTGGCGTCTTCCCTGGAGAGGAAAGAAATCGGTCTGGTTCTGGCCTGTTTGAATGTGGCCAGGAACTCAGGAGTCAGTTCCTCAAGGCGGCGTCCAACCACGAAGATATAGACCAGCTTCTCTTCATCGAAGAGTCTGTTTTGAAGGTAAGGGAAGAAAGTGTTCAGGGCCATTGCCCCATCTAGAAGCTCTTCACTGAGCACATCAAACTCGTCAAAGAGGAGAAGCAGATGCTGATCCTGGAGGGCTTCATAAGCGTGTGGGAGGAAACATTCACTGAAATAGTCGCCATCGTCCTCGAACTCGGATTGGGCTACAGGGGAGAGGTTCAGCGTTTCAGCGATTTTCTCAGCCAAAGCGCACAGTACTTCGTTAAGGTTTTGGCTGGCTCGGCCTTCCAAATTGAAGTAGACAGGGTGAAAACCTTCCGGCAGGTTGGACGGCTTCTGCAACTGGTAGAGGATGGAGGTCTTGCCGACGCGCCGCTGGCCGAACAGCACGATGACCTTTTGATGAGTTGACGAGAAGGTCTTTCGTACGAAATCAAAGACGTCTTGTCGTCCGTAGAAGCCTTCATCCCCTCCAATAGGTGGGCCTGCAATGTAAGGGTTCGGTATCCTGACCATCTATCGTCCTCTCTGGTAGGGTTAATAGTTCCTATTGGTTACGGCTTTTCGGTCACCCTCAAAGTGGGGAAGAACACCTTGAGGTCGTGTACAAAGGAATACCCCTGAGGTAAGAATACTACTCCAGGGGCCTCCAACCTCTGCTCGCCTACGAGAACTTGCCTCACCAGCCCAACTGAAGAGCTTTCTACTCCCTATCCTCTAGGATCATGTCGTAGGGAATGGAGCCATCGCGCTAGTGAAACACTCTATGAATAATATACAACATCTGGAGGAATTTGTCAAGGGAGAAAATGGTATGAATTTGTCAAAACCTGGACGTTCTTCTGCGAAAACTGAGCCTCAGCGGTGTTCCCTCAAAACCAGATCTCTCCCGCAGTTGGTTCTCGATGTATCGCTCGTAAGAGAAGTGGACTAGGCGGGGGTCGTTGACGAAGAAGACAAAGGTGGGTGGATCTACCGCAGCTTGGGTGGCGTAATAGAATTTCAGACGCTTGCCCCTTTTGGAGGGAGGACTATGGCGGGCCACAGTCTCCATCATGATACGGTTCAGCTCCGAGGTGGGAATGCGGACTAGCCTTTGCTTTTGCACCCGCAGGGCCGTGGGTAGGACCTTGTTCACCCGTTGGCCAGTCAGGGCGGAGATGAAGAGCACGGGCACATAGTCCAGGAACTTGAGATCGGCCCGAATGCGCTTAGTGTATTCGACCATGGTGTGGGTGTCTTTGTCCACCAAGTCCCACTTGTTGACCACCACTACCACGCTCTTTGCCTCCTCCAGAATGTAACCGGCGATGTGAGCATCCTGGGCGGTGACCACCTCCGTGGCCTCAACGAGGAGCAGCACTACATCGGCCCGCTGGATAGCTCGCAGAGCCCGTAACACGCTGTATTGTTCAAGGCCTCGTTCGATGCGGCCGCGACGGCGGATACCAGCGGTATCAATGAGGACAATGGGCTCCCTCTCCCATTCCAGGTAGGTGTCAATAGCGTCCCGCGTAGTACCAGGAATTGCGCTGACGATAGCCCGTTCCTGCCCCAGAAGTTTGTTGAGCAGAGAAGACTTGCCTACATTGGGCCGTCCCACAATGGCAATTCTGATAGCCTCAGTTTCCTCTGCCTCTTGAATTGGAAAGGAAGCTACCACATCGTCCAGGAGATCCCCCGTGCCTGTGCCGTGCAGAGCTGAGATGGGGTAAGGATCGCCCAGGCCCAAAGCATAGAACTCAACGGCGGCCTCCCGTCTTATCTGGTTATCAGCTTTGTTAACGGCCAGGAAAAGCGGTTTCTGAGAACGCCGCAGCACGTCGGCCACATCCTCGTCGCCGGCCACTAGGCCGTCTATGACGTCAACCATGAAGATGATGGCATCTGCCTCGGCGATAGCAACTTGAGCCTGAGCCCGTATCTGTTCGACATATTGGGGTGAGGCCACTGAGAGCGGAGGGGGTTTACCTTCTGTGTGTGGATGACCAGGGATAGCCACTTCTATCTCCAGACCTCCCGTGTCAACCAGGGTGAAAGGTACACCATTCCATTCAGTGTCGGCGTAGAGGCGGTCGCGAGTGGTGCCGGGGATGTCCTCGACGATGGCCAGAGGCTGACCAATCAGCCTGTTGAAGAGCGTCGACTTGCCCACATTAGGCCGGCCGACGATGGCGACGATAGGTTTGGTCATGGGCTGCTCCACCTGAGTACGTATCCTGGAAACTGCAGAGCGATGTCCCCATGCCGCCTGCAGAACCTTGGGATAAGCCCTGCTCTTCTAGGAGAGGTTCTGGCGTAGGGGTAGGAGTAGGGACGATGCTTATCTCCACCTCGATGGTATCGGGCAGGATACTCTCCACCTTGATCCCTTCAGGGGCGATAGCTGTGGGCAC
>LJUY01000006.1 GCA_001304015.1 candidate division Zixibacteria bacterium SM23_81
GCCCTTCAGGACCATGCTCCAACTGCACCAACTTACAGGAAAAATTACCAATATCCAATCCCACAGAGGTCAACGACTTCTTCTCAAACACAGCCAACTCCTTCCTGCCAGAGAAAGGGCTTGTCTCACAAAAACACGTTCTCTTCATGCAGAACTTCGGTCCAACTCAACCCTCCTCCATATGCAAAGAGGCCAATTGATGTTTCCAGCGTGCCCGCTGCACGGTGTTCACCTGGGGCGTTCCGGGAGGCAGCAGTGCTGGGTCCAGATACATGGTGTCAAAGGTCCAATCCCTTTTAGGCGCCGTGTAGTAGCTGCCACCGTAAAACCATGTGCCGGTGGCCTGTTGGCTTTCCCATAAGCATACCATGGATCCCAGATAGGAGAAAGTCGCGTTGGTCCATTTCTCCAGAAATCGGGGTAGGTTCTCCAGGCCACCGCTATAGTGGCCGTCCCCGCTGGGCACTATCCCGGTCACGATACAGGCATTGACCGTGGTGTGGCCGGCCCTCCTATAGCTCAGGCTCTTGGTGCTTTTGGAGTCGTCCCAACTGGTGGACAGGACGTTGTAGGCATCGCTCAGGAGCGCGGCGGGTTTTTTCTGTTGCGTGTTATAATGGCCCAAAGTGTACAGCGGATTTTCCGTGGCCACGGTCAGGGGACCGGCCAACTGCTGGCCCTCCACCAGACGTATGGCTCCGTTTTCCCCGTCGGTGTGGGCGGCGTAGATGATCCCGTTGTCGGGCCAATATCCGCTGCCGTTCAGCTCGGAGATGTCGATGTCGTAGGAGGAAATATACCTGCCCTCGCGGTAATTGTAGAAACTCCCATATGTGAGAATGCCGGCTGCCTCCATAGACGCAGTCACGTCCTCCCAGTCACCCTCATCGTTCTTCGAATACACGGCGCCACCCACGAATTTCAGATCGGCCCTATGCTCGTAACTGTCCTCGCTCTCAGATCCCCGCTTGATGAGATCAGAAGACTCTCCCTCCATCACCACCGGCAGATAGAGCTCCGAGCGGCCATGATAGCTGTCCTCAACCTTGCCATCCCAGCGTTGATAGGATGAGAAGACCCAATCGGGATCTGTGCAGTCCAGCCAGGACCCGTCCTCGTTCTTCATGTTTTGATAATCACCTGGGCCGTCCTTGATCAGGACATCGCCGTCGCTTTCGCTCTTGCCCGAATCGGAGTACCTGCCGTGATAGATGTTGCCGGCGGCGGTGGTATAAGAGTCGATTTTCAAGGTTTTGTCGCACTGCAGGTACAGGTCGCTATTGGTGTGGACCCGGCCCTCCAGGGTCATATCCTCGCTGGGACCGATTTCCAGGTCATCCTCATAGAACACGGCGAACTGATAGAGGGGAATGAGGGCATCGTCCACCTCCATGGCCACCGCGCTTCGAGCCTGGTAAGCGCCACCGGTGGCCTCGGCTGTTGCGGAGAAGCTCTTCACCAGAGCGTACAGCCCCTTATAGACCCCGTGGTTGAGAGATTGGTACTCTGCGGGCCCCATATCAACGGTGGCATACTTCACCGCATACCCGTTCAGCTCCATGGTCCCGGCGGGCAGAGGACTGGGCGGCATACCCGTGGTTTTATAGCACTCTTGAATAACGGCCAGAGCCTTCTCCAGCCCGGCCTCCGCTGCGTAGAAGGCCATCCTCTCGGTCCGTTCCACGCCGCTGATGTCCACCTCCGTCTTTGAGACGAACACCGCTATTGTGCCCAAGACACTTAGTATGAGCAGGATGGCCAGCACGACGAACAGGGCCACTCCCTCTTCACCCTTCAAGGGCGTGAGCATTCTAGGAAACAAGCAAGGTTTCATGAGGATCACCTCGATCTCCAGGTTTGGGCAAATTCGTCAGTCTCATTCGTCCAGGGATGCCAACTGGTGAATCCAGCGTTCCCTCTGCACCGTATTCACCATGGCCGTTCCCGGGGGCATAAGGGTCGGGTCCAGATACATCTCATCGAAGCCCCAATCTCTTTGGGGGGCCGTATAGTAGCTGCCGCCGTAATACCACGTGCCGGTGGCCTGTTGGCTTTCCCACAAGCACACCATGGATCCTTGATGGGTGAAGGTCTTGTTGGTCCATTTCTCCAGAAATCGGGGCAGGTTTTCCAGGCCACCGCTATAGTGGCCGTCCCCGCTGGGCACTATCCCGGTCATGATACAGGCATTGACCGTGGTGTTGCCGGCCCGCCTATAGCTCAGGCTCTTGGTGCTCTTGGAGTCATCCCAACTGGTGGACAGGACGTTGTAGGCATCGCTCAGGAGCGCGGCGGGTTGTTTCTGTTGCGTGTTATAATGGCCCAAAGTATACAGCGGATTTTCCGTGGCCACGGTCAGGGGACCGGCCAACTGCTGGCCCTGGACCAAACGTATGGCTCCGTTTTCCCCGTCGGTGTGGGCGGCGTAGATGATCCCGTTATCGGGCCAATATCCGCTGCCGTTCAGCTTGGAGATGTCGATGTCGTAGGATGAAATCCACTGGCCCTCGCGATAATTGTAAAAAGAACCATTGGTCAGGATCCCCTGTGCCGTCATCTCTGCGGTCACGTCCTCCCATTGTCCCTCTTCTCCCACCACTTCCCAGTGATAGACCTGACCACCCACGAACTTCAAACCCGCTTTGTGCTCGTAACTGTCAGCGCTCTCGGACCCCCGCTTGATCAGGTCCAAAGGTTCTCCTTCTGTGACCACGGGCATATGGAGCTCCGAGCGTCCCAGATGACTGTCCTCAACCAATCCATCCCAGCGATCAAGGGCGGAGGAGATCCAAGTGGGGTCTGTGGAGTCCAGCCAAGTGCCGTCCTCGTTCTTCATGTTCTGATAATCATCAGCGGCATCTTTGATCAGGACGTCACCATCGCTTTCGCTTTTGCCCGAGTCAGGGTGCCTGCCGTGATAGATGTTTCCGGAAGCGGTGGTATATGAGTCAATTTCCAGACCATTATCTGACTGCAGGTACATGTCACTATTGGTGTGCACTCGTCCTTCCAGGTTCATTTGGGTTGGGGGAGCGATCTCCAAGTCCCCCTCGTAGAAGACGGCGAATTGAAACAGGGGAATCAGGGCATCCTCCACCACCTGAGTGAGGCGGGACCGGGCGTTGTAAGCACCTCCCGTGGCATCGGCGACGATGGTATAGGTCTTCACCAGAGCATACAGGCCCTCATAGGCGCCGTGTGTGAGAGTTTTTTCCTCCGCAGGCCCTTTATCGACAGTCGTGTAGCTCACCGTATACCCTTCTAACTCCATCGTCCCAGAGGGTAGGGGATCGGGCGGAAGCCCCGTGGTCATGTAGCTTTCCTGGATAACGGCAATGGCCTTCTCCATTCCGGCCTCTGCCGCGTAGAAGGCCATCCGCTCGGTCCGCTCCACGCCGCTGATGTCCACCTCCGTCTTGGAGCGGATTACCGCCACCATGCCCACGACGGACAACAGGAGGACGATGGACAGGACGATGAACAGGGCCAGTCCATCCTCACCCCTCAACGGCGCGAGCATTCTAGAGAGAAACCTGCGTTTCATGAGCATCACCTTTGTTTCGAAAGGTATTATTATTTAGTGTATCTGTTTCAAATTCCTAGGTTCCTGACATCGATTCGGGACACCAAGGTCCGACGACGATAGCCGTCCCCGTGTTCCTCGTCGATCCAGTCACGGTCCTGGCGCTCGGTTCTGGCCTGTAATTCAATCTGAATGGCCTTCACGTCGTTGAGGCCGCCGGGCGCCGAGCTGGTGCTCCCGTCCTTCATGAGGTACACCACCTGGAAGTCATCCACGTTTTCGGCAAAGATCTGGGCAGGCAGGCCGTTGATGACGCGCATGAGGGCGGGATGGGCCGCATCCGTGCTTTGGTCGATGTAATATTTATGTTCGGTGATCACAATTAACTTGGGGTTATCTGCCAGGTCATAGATGTTGACCAAATTTAGGGTGGCATGAACCTCGTACCATCCCTGCCCAAAGTTGGTGTCCACGCGGTCCACGGTAAACCACTCCGACTGGCCGGCATCGTCCCAGATGTAAGCCCTGGTTCCGGGCTTAAAGCAGCCCACATCATCGCGGGTGTGTATGGTATTCGACAGGACATCTTTGCCGATGCACATACCACAGTCATTGACGTTTTCGCGCAGGTAGAGGCTGTCAGGATTGGCATCCACCGACTTGATGGGATCCAGTTGGGGGGGAAACCTTCCACAGCCCGCCATGCGCATGTTCCAGGCGACTTCATCCATGGACACGCGGACATTCTGCTGCATATCGGCGATCTGCTCCTGGATAAGCCACTGTTTATGCTGGTTCTGATACAGGGACATGGCGGCAGCCACAAGCATGCCTAAGATGGCCGTAGCCACCACCATCTCCACCAGTGAAAATCCGGCAGAGTTTTTGAAGGACCTCGAACGCATTGATTCTCACCCCCTATCAACCCTGCGGCATCACCTGCTGGGCTCGAGACTGCATGGTGACGAACTGGATCTGGTGGTCTTTGCCTTTATCGTCCTGCCAGCTCAGGTCGATGACGATGCGCGCCAGCCCTTCCTGGCCTGCCTCCTCGGAGATGGTCCAGCTTCGGGCCACGCTGTTCACGGTGTCCTGGCCCGTGGGGCTGGCCAACAGGGAAGCGTAGCTCATGCCCCTGAACTCCTCCATTTTATCCATGGCCAGGGTGATGACCTGAGTCATGTCGCCCCCAAATCTGTTTCCTCGCATGGCGATGATAATCTGGGGAGCCAACCAGGCCAGGGCGATGGCCAACAGGATCATGGCCACCATAAGCTCCACTAGGCTCATGCCCTTGTGATCTCTTCCTGTCGTACACCATAGCTTGTTCATGGAATCACCTTCACTCTCCCCGTGCTGGGCAGGATGTGCACCACTAGGGAATCACTTCTTTCAGATAAACCCAACGTTATGGAACCACCATTGGAAGTACCGTCCGGCTTCAATAACGCCACGTAGTCGAGGAAATTTACCCGGCGATAGAGAACCTTTTTATAGAGCTCCCGGCTGAACACAATGTCGTCACCCACGGCGTTGAACTTCTCGTTCCCATTCACGTCTTTGAAAAGGACGTACTCAGGAGGAGACTTCTGATCATCGAAGTAGACACCGTACACAGCGCGCTCGGCCACGGCCCTCATTCTGGCAAGCCGCAGGACAGAAACCACATCCCGAGTATCCCCTTTGAGTTTCATGCCCGGCAGGGTCTTCACAAATCTGGGCACGGCCAAGGCCAGGAAAATCCCCAGAATGACAAGCACTATGACCATTTCCAACAGGGTCACACCCCGGTCATTTCTGTTTAAGGTCAGCATCGCTCTCCTCGCGACAATTAAAGTTGCTTGAGGGATGCAAGGGCGCTCGATTTTTTCCCATCCCCCAGCATCCTGATTATCTTCGGCGGTCTGTAAAGCCCTTGAGCCACAGCCAGCCAAACCAATCTCGGGCGTCTTACGTTATTCGTCGACTAGAAAAAGGTCTTTAAATATGCGTTCACCATGTTTTCGCCCCAGAAGACTACCACGACAGTCCCCAAGGCGATGAAGGGTCCAAAGGGAATGTGTTCCCACCGCTTTTTCAAGCCCACCATCATCAAAGAAATTCCCACCATGGCCCCCACCAGCACCGCGAAAAACAGAGACAGCAAAACGCCTCTCCAGCCCACAAAAGCTCCCACCATGGCCGCCAACTTGATGTCGCCACCGCCCATGCTCTCCTTTTTGAACAACAGCTCTCCCAGAATGGCCACCCCATACAAGGCTGCTGCCCCAACCACCGCTCCCAACAGGAAACCTCCTATGGAGCGTGGAGAGAGCAGGACGTTTAGGGCCAGGCCCAGAACAATCCCCGGAAGGGTGACCTTATCGGGGATGATCATGCGGTCCAGATCGGCCAAGGAAACCACCAGCAGCAGGCAAAATAGGACGAACAGAACGGCCGCCTGAGCCGTGGGGCCGAAGGCTAAAAAGAGGATCACCGCCAGCGTGCCGGTGAGGGCCTCAACCGCCGGGTACCGCCTTGAGATGGGCGCCTTGCAGTGTCGGCATCTGCCTCGCAGGAGCAAAAAGCTCACCAGGGGGATGTTGTCCCCAGCGGCGATCCCCTGGCCGCAGCGCGGGCATCGCGATCGGGGGCGGACGACGGACTGCCCCCGGGGCAGACGCCAAATGCACACGTTGAGAAAGCTGCCCACTGCCAAACCTGTCAAAAAACACAGTCCTGAGAACAAAACCGTAACCCACAAGTCCAATAACGACTCCTCACCTTCGAGATAAAGAAAAAAGGGGGAAAACAGGGGAAGCTTTTCACGCCCCTGCCCTCCCCCATTCAGGCTGACAGTTCTTACCAGGTAAGACCGTTGCCACCACCGGTGCCGCCGTCCTGATCCATGGTCAGATATCCGTCCATAGTACCATTCCCATCGACATCGACGCCGTTCTCGGTGGCCGTGGCCGTAAACTCAGTAGCGATGCCAGCTGCGCCAGCCTCCACCTTGTAGTTGAACCGCGAAACTCCCTCGGGAAGGGCGAATCCGATTGAAGCGCACTCGGCGCCATCGGCGAAAGCCACGTAGGTGTCGTGCTCGTTGAAATAGGCCTTCTCCAGGGTGAAGATCTCCTTGAGAATGGTCTTGGCCTCGGAGACCTTCGCTTTACCCGTCACTTGGATGAACTTGGGGATGGCCAGGGCGGCCAGGATGCCGATGATGACCACAACGATCATCAGCTCAATCAGGGTAAAACCACGTCGGTTGTTGAGTTTCCGCAACATTTCTTTCACCTCCTTATCCCTCTTGATGTGTATTTTCATTGCCAATGTGGGGCTCGCTCACTAAAACGACATCCTCTCATAACAGCAAAATTCGCACCAAAATAAAGCAGATCTTATTGCGATCCGGGAGAACTGAGACATAAGGCCTTGAAAACGATAAAAAATGGGCCTTAGAAAAAAAATGAACCGTCCCCTATTTCCCTTTCTGGATGGGCACATCACGCCCCTCACCTTGCAAATTGCCATGGGCATTTGCATTTTATGTGATCATCTTCTTTGAAAAGTCCTGGGGGATGTGGGGGGATTAATCGGGGATCAACTCTTGGATGGTGGCGGATTCGTCGATGGCCCAGATGTTGTATTGCCCATCTCTATCAAAATCCACCACCGATGTGGCCGTCACCAGCAAGGCCTCATCGGAGGCCACAGCGATGGCCACCCGATAGCGGCCTCTCCCGGGAGGATTGTCGGTGACCAGGGCCTCCTGAACAAAGCCGATCTGAGCCAGAGAGTCACTGAACCGGCCGTAATGGTTGAAATACGCCTTCTCCAATACCAGGGTAGCTTTCAGCATTCCCTTGGCTTCGCTGCCCTTGACTCGAGCTTGGATTTTCTGGAATTTCGGGATGGCTGTGGCCGCCAGGATGCCGATGATCACGACGACGATAAGCAGTTCTATGAGGCTAAATCCTCTTTTGGTAAAAATCATCGCGCTTCCCCTATGCTATGCTCCTTGAGCTCTTTAAGTCCGTATTTCTCGATTTTTCGATACAAGGTGGAGGGATCGATCCCCAAGGTCTCAGCGGCGCGCTGTTTCTGCCATCCCGACTCTCGCAAAACCCACAAGATGTAAGCTTTCTCAATGGTCTCCAGGGTGGGATTCTCCAGCTCATTGGCCCTGGCCATCACCCGCCCCTGGCCTTTAACGATCTTTTCCGGCAGATCCTTTTCGGTGATGGTATTGCTCTTTTGAAGGGTCACCGCCCGCTCCACCACATTCTCCAGCTCCCGGACATTGCCAGGCCAAGCGTAGTTGCCCAGGATCTTCCTGCTTGCCGGATTGATTTTCTTCACCTTCCCATCGGGTTCACTATATTTCTTTAAAAAGTAATCGATGAGCAGAAGAATGTCCTCTTTGCGCTCTCTCAACGGGGGAATGTGGATGGGAATGACGTTGAGACGATAGAACAGGTCTTTGCGAAAATGCCCCATGCTCACGGCACTGTCTAAATCGGCGTTGGTGGCAGCGATCAAGCGAACGTCCACCTTGATGGGGCTGGTGCCTCCTACGGGAACAATCTCCTTCTCCTGCAGAACCCGCAGCAGCTTGACCTGAATGCGAGGCGACATCTCTCCCACCTCGTCCAGGAAAAAACTTCCCTCGTGGGCCACCTTGAAGAGGCCCTCTTTGTCTCTGATGGCTCCGGTGAACGAGCCCTTGACGTGGCCGAAGAGCTCACTCTCCAGAAGCTCCTCGGGCAGGGCTCCGCAATTGACGGTGACGAACGGCTTCTCGCTGCGATAGCTATGCTCGTGCACGGCGCGGGCGATGAGCTCCTTGCCGGTGCCGCTCTCTCCGGTCAGGAGCACGGTGCTCTCGCTGTCGGCGATCTTACGGACCTGGGAGAGGACCTCCATGATGGCATCGCTTTTGCCGATGATGTCGCCGAAAGCCTCCTTTTTGTGGAGCTGCTTCTTCAGGTAGACATTTTCAGAGCGTATCCTCCGCTGTTCCAGAGCCCTGGCCACGGCCAGCTTGATCTCATCCACCTTGAAGGGTTTGGTGATATAATCAAAGGCTCCTTTTTTCAAAGCCTCGATGGCAGATTCGATGGTGGCAAATGCGGTCATGATGATCACAAAGGGAACTGATTCTCTTTTGTTGAGCTCATCGATTAATCCCAGCCCGTTCATACCTTTCATCTTTAAGTCGCTGATGACCACATCATGGGCGGCTTTGTCCAACTTCTTGAGAGCTTCCTCGCCGGAGTGAGCTGTGGTAATCTGGTACCCCTCCTTTTTCAACATAATGGAGAGGAAATTGCACATGCTATCCTCATCGTCGACCACTAAGATTTTGTCATTTGCCATTTGAACTCTCCCAATTTGGAAGCTCTTAGCTCAAAATCTCTCCCGAAAACTATCCTTATCCTCCACCATCTCGTCCAGGTCAAGATCCTCTCTATATACTCTGCTTCCGGCCGGCCAGACGTTGACTTGCCGCTTCCACTCTCGCTCCTGCAGACGTCGCAATATCTGCTTTCGACGTTTATTGCGGAGCGTTTCCTCAATTTCTCTCTTTTTTCTCATCTTCCTTCTCACCGAACTCGCCAGCCGCAAAAAGCGAGACGATAAAAGTGGTTCCACTGCCTACTTGGCTTTCTACCTCCAGTTCTCCTCCGTTATTCTGCACAATCCTCTGTGCGATGGACAGACCCAACCCGGTACCGCCCTTTTTCGACGAGAAGAAGGGCTCGAAAATGTTCTTGAGCTCCCCCGCGGGAATTCCCGAGCCCGTATCCCGGAAGAAGATCCGAACCATGCCGTTATTGGCCCGGGGCCGAGCTGTAGGCTGTCCCTCAACCAGCCCCACCGTCAGTTTCCCACCCCGGGGCATGGCTTGCACGGCATTGATGGTGATGTTCAGGAAAATCTGCTTGACCTGATCCTGGTCTGCCAGGACACACACCGTCTGGCTCTTGAGCGCATTGGTCATCTCAATTCCATCGTGAAAATCGGCGTGGTTCCGCACTATCGTCAAGGTCTCGTCCATTACCTTGCCGATGTCGACAACGGTTTTGTCTGCCGGCCGAATACGAGCATACAGGAGAAAGTCCGTGATGATTCTGTTCAATCGATCCGACTCCCGGGTGATCAACCCCATGAGCTTCCTCTCCTCCCCGGCGAGTTTGAGGGATTCGCGGAGCACCTCGATGGAACCGCTGATGGTGGTCAGAGGATTGCGAATCTCGTGGGCGATGCCCGCAGAGAGCTGACCGAGAACCGATAGCCGATCCGCTTGACGAACCTTTCGCTCCAGCTTTTTGGCCTCGGTGAGATCCTGGAAGACGGCGATGACTCCCCCCCTCTCCCCCTCGTCCATGCCCAACAGGGTAGTGCTGATCCCCACGGGGATTGAATGCCCATTCCGCGAGACGACGGCAATTTCCGTTCTGGAGTTGACCAAGCCCTCCTCAAGGGCAGAGCGCAAGACCTGGCTGAGCTCACTGCTGACCTCCTCAAACACCTGCTGGTAGAGTTTGCCTTTGATCTGGCTGCTGTCCAAGCTCAAGATGCTCTCAGCAGCCCGATTGAAATGCAGGATCCTACCCTCCCCATCAAGGGTGATCAGACCGCTGTTCATGTTCTCCAATATATCGTCGGTATCCAGCAGGACCTTGCGCAGCTTTCGGGAGGTGGATTCCAGCTCCTCCCCCTTTTGGCGGAGCTTCTCGGCCAAAAAACCGCTCAAAACGGCCACCAGATAGAAGAAACAGATGTTCAAGTAAACGTTGATGGACAGCTGCTCTGGCGGCCGGGGCAACCGATCCGGATAGAAAAAGGATATTGTTTCCCAGATACCGTGGTATTGCAGCCAGCTCAGCAATCCGTAGGCAGCGGCTGCCAAGGTGCAGATGTACAAGATCCCCCCGAGATGCACAAACATGGTGGAGCTAATGATGATCAACAAATATAGCAGGGTGAGAATGCTCTCCGAACCCCCGGAGTAATACAAAATCCCCGTCACCAAGGCCACGTCTATGCTCAGCTGAACGGTGACCAAAAGGGTCGGGGCGACCTCCAGCTTGGCGGCCAACCAATAAAAACCCGAGATTACATAGGTGAGGACCAAAAGCCCATAGATGGGAGTAAGGGAGAAACTCTGTGACCTTCCCGCCAAAAAGAGGATAGCGGCTCCCAAAATCAAGGTGATCAGGATGAGCCGGAAGATCATCAACGCATAAATGGACTTGGGATAATTCTCCTGGGCTTTTTTGATGGCCATGGTGACCCTGGTCCTATTTAATAACGCTGATTAAATCGAACATGGGCAGATACATAGAGATGAGGATTCCGCCGACGATAAATCCCATGAAGATCACGATAATGGGCTCCAGCACGGAGGTGAGGGCTGCCACGGCAGCATCGATCTGCTCGTCGTAAAAATCGGCGATCTTCTTGAGCATGTTATCCAGCTGCCCCGTCCGCTCCCCGACTGCCACCATCTGCGTGACCATGGGAGGAAAAACTCCCGAAGCCTTTAGCGGATCTGAAATGTTCTGGCCTTCGGCAATACGGGATCGCGCCAGGTTCACCGCCTCCTTCACGACGCTGTTCCCGGCTGTCTTGGCGGTGATGTCCAGCGAATCCAGGATGGCCACTCCACTGGAGAGAAGGGTACCCAGGGTGCGACTGAACCGGGAGATAGCGCTTTTGTTCAGCAAGTTGCCGAAGATGGGCAGCCGCAGCAGCAGCTTATCGATCTTGTAGCGCCCGTTCTCGGTGCGACGGGCATAGCGCAACCCCTGGCTCAGCGCAACCATCAATCCGACCAGGTACAAGAAGTTGTGTTGTAGTATGGCGCTGACCATCAAGACCACCCGAGTGGGCAGCGGCAGGGTTCCACCGAACTCCTGAAAGAGTTTGGCAAAGGTGGGCACAATGGTCGTCAACATGAAGATGGTTCCTCCACAGGCCACCAATGTGATCAGGGCAGGATAGACCATGGCGCCCCGAATTTTCCTCTTGAGAGCATTGGCCTTTTCCAGGTATGCGGCCAACCTTCGCAGTATATCATCCAACATTCCCCCCAGCTCACCGGCCTCAACCATATGGACATAGAGGGAACTGAACACCTTGGGGTGTTGAGCCAGGGCCTCAGCCAGAGTTTTTCCACCCTTTACGGAATCGCTCACCTGGCCAATAATCTTGCGGAAGTGGTCTTTGGTGACTTGTTCTCGAAGGATCTCCAAGCATTGCATGATGGGCAAGCCGGCGTTGATCATGGTGGCGAACTGCCGTGTGAAGATGGCCAGATCTGTGCTCCGTACCTTCGACATGAAACCAAAGTTGATCTGCAATGCCTTGCGCTGAACCGAAGTGGCCAAGATTCCCTGTTGGCGAAGCATCTTGGTGATCTCTTCGCGGTTTTCGGCCACCAGCTCTCCAGAGACTGCGCCTTTGAGTCGGGTTCGTCCTTTATAAATAAATGTAGGCACTGTACCTCCTTAAGCGGGAAAATCCGCTCCCGCTTTCTTTAAGAGGGAGCTATTTCTTCCCCTCCTTCACAGCCTGCCACCGCGGAGCGGACTGATCATGGCGTTCTAGCCCACCGGTGGATAGCATATCCTTTAATTCATCGGGTTTGGCACTGCATTTCAGCGCATCGTTCATGGTGATTTGCCCGCTCTGGCTCAGTTCCAACAGCGACTGATTCATGGTCCGCATCCCATATTTGGTGCCCGCCTGGATCAGGCTGTAGATCTGATGCACTTTTTCATCCCGGATCAGAGCTCTGATGGCTGGGGTGCAGATCAGAATTTCCATGGCCAAAATGCGCCCACCTCCGACTTTGGGCAGGAGTTGCTGGGAGACAACTCCCTCTAGGACGAAAGACAGCTGTGTTCTCACCTGGGCCTGTTGGTGGGCGGGAAAAGCATCGACGATCCTGTTGATGCTCTGGTCGCAGGAATTTGTGTGCAAAGTGGCCAGAGCTAGGTGTCCTGTCTCGGCGATCCGCAAGGTGGTCTCCATGGTCTCCAAATCGCGCATCTCGCCGACCAAAACCACATCGGGGTCTTCACGTAGGACATATTTCAAGGCGTTGACGAAGGAGTTGGTGTCCTCATAAACTTCCCGCTGATTGATGATGGATTGATTGTGTTGGTGTAAAAACTCGATAGGATCCTCCACGGTGACCACGTGGACACTTCGATGGCGATTAATTCTGTCGACCATAGCTGCCTGGGTAGTTGACTTTCCGCTGCCGGTGGGCCCCGTGACCAGCACTAAGCCCCGAGGTTTCAAGGCCAGATCCGCTATGACATTGGGCAGGCCCAACTCCTCAAAGGAGGGGATGACAAAGGGAATGAGCCGGACAGCCATGGCCACGCATCCCCTCTGCAAGAACACGTTGGCCCTGAATCTGCCTAACTTCTCGATGCCGAATGAGAGATCCAATTCCTTATTCTCCTCGAACTTCTTCTTCTGATTTTCCGAGAGCACGCTGAATGCCAGCCGCTGAGTGTCGGCAGGACGCAGAACCTCGTGTTGGGAAGGTACCAAATCGCCGTCCAGGCGAAAAACGGGCGGCACCGCCACAGTCAGGTGAAGGTCCGAGGCATTCTTAGTAACCATTTCTTCCAACAGTTCAAGCAGGGTAACCATCTCATCACCTCATGTTAACAATCGTCTCATCACTCATCAGCATTGCCAGTTCAATCGCTGACCGTCTCTCTGATGACCTCTTCCACGGTCGTTCTGCCCTGTTCTAATTTCCTCATGGCAGCGTCTCTTAGGGTCAGCATCCGTTCCACGATCGCCTGCCGGCGTATCTCCTGTCCGGCGGTCCCCGCCACAATCATCTCCTGTAGCTTCCAGGATATGGGCATGACCTCGTAAATTCCAATACGGCCCGAAAAACCCGTGTGGTGGCACTCCGAGCAACCAGCGCCATGATAGGTAGCCATTTGCTGAGCCTCCTCGGGGGTAAGGCCCAAACCCTCCAACAGCTCTTGACGTTCGTGAGTCCGTTCGTCATGCTGCTTGCAATGAGGGCAGATGGTGCGAAGCAGCCGCTGAGCGACGATGAGGTTGAGGGAAGAGGCCACCAGGAAGGGTTGGATACCCATATCCACCAATCTGTTGATGGTGCTGGGCGCATCGTTGGTGTGCACCGTGCTCAACACCAGATGACCCGTCAAAGCGGCTCGAATAGCGATTTCGGCCGTCTCTAGATCTCGGATCTCACCCACCATGATGATGTTGGGATCTTGGCGCAGGAAGGATCGCAATGCCGCAGCAAAGGTCAAGCCGATCTCGGGGTGCACCTGAAGTTGATTGATGCCATCCAGGTGATACTCCACCGGATCTTCGGCGGTCATGATGTTCACTGCCTTGTTGTTGAGAGAATTTAAGGCTGAGTAGAGAGTGGTGGTCTTTCCACTGCCCGTGGGCCCGGTGGCCAGAACGATGCCGTAAGGCTTCTTGATGGCCTTATGGAAGTCGGCCAGAGCTTTGTCCTCAAAGCCCAGCTGAGTCATGTCCAGCACCAGGTTGCTGGAATCCAGAATCCTCATCACCACTTTTTCGCCGAAGATGGTGGGCAGGGTAGAGACGCGCAGGTCGGCTTTTCTGCGGCCCAATTTCACCTTGATCCTTCCGTCCTGAGGAATACGCCTTTCGGCGATGTCCAGATCGGCCATGATCTTGATGCGCGAGACGATGGCCGCCCTCAACCGATGGGGCAGCGAGGGCATCTCGATGAGGGTTCCGTCGATGCGATAGCGCACCTGCTGCTTTTGTTCGTAGGTCTCTATGTGGATGTCGCTGGCCCCCTTAAAGATGGCGTCGGCGATAATTCTGTTGACCAGCTTGACCAGGGGTGCCTCCGCAACTTGGCTCTTCAGCTCCTGGAGGTTAGGGGCCTCCTCCCCTTCCTCCTGAACCACCTCTAGATCATCGTCCCTGAGTTCCTTGATGATATCATCATATTTCTCTTCGTCGCCCGACTCGTAGTAAACCTCAAGGGCTTTTTGAATGGAGGTCTCGGAGGCGACCACAGGAAGAATCTCACACCCGGTCACGAACTTCAATGCGTCCAGGGCAAAGGGATCGTCGGGATTCGACACGGCCACGGTGAGGGAGTTGCCATCGCGATCCACGGCGATGGCACCGAACTTTCTGGCCATATCGGCGGGTACCAGGTTCACCACCTCAGGCTCAAGCTCCATCTCCGAGAGTTTCAGAGTCCCCAAGCTGAACTGCCGGTTTAAGATTTCGCGGATCTCGTCCTCGCTCTCGATCAAGCCCAATTCCACTAGACACTCGCCGAGCTTTCCCCCCATTTCAGCTTGCCGCTCCAGGGCCAGCTCCAGCTGTTCCTCGGTTATCCTGCCTTCAGAGACGAGCATCTGGCCCAATTTCTTGCCCAAAGAAACCCTCCTTTTCTTCACATGTGCGAATCGTCACCAGTTCAGAGATCGGAAATATCGCATCAAAAAGATCACCAGAATCAGCAATATTATGAGCCACAACAGATTCGCGCCGCGAGCAGGCAGCCTTCTGTGGGGACGACGAAAATTCAAGCCGCCCCTTTTCCCCTCTGCCGCCTTTTTCCGGCTGCGTAGCGTAAATTCTCTGCGCCTGGGTCGAGGAGAAAATATCATGGGATCTTTCTCTGAGAAAATGCCCCCCGGCGCGAGAAACTGGCCAACATTTGACAAGCCCTATCCTGAACGTCCTCGGCCATACTCGTTGGGACGCTGTAGTTGTTGACGATCATGGAGAAGATGATCAGCTCCCCATCCAGGCTGTATACATACCCCGAAAGAGCTCGCACTCGATCCACATAGCCTGTTTTGGCCCACGTTTTTTCCTGCGCTGTGGTGCCCCGCATGCGCAGGCCAATGGTCCCGTCTACCCCTGCGATGGGAAGCGAATCTCGAAAGTAAGTGAAAGAGCTGTGCCTGGCCATGGTGCTCAGCAGGGTGACTATTTGTCTGGGCGAGCAAAAATTGTGCCGAGAAAGTCCTGAACCATCTACCATGATGAATTGTCCCGGAGATATGCCCACCTCAGCCAGAGTTTCTTTGACCACTTCAACCCCACCGGCAAAACTCCCCTTACCCGTGAAGACTGCCCCCAGGGTTTTGAGCAACTGTTCGGCGTAATAGTTCTGACTCCGCTTATTGACCACCTTGATGATCTCCGTCATGGGCGGGGAGGTCAAGGTGGCCACGGGAGGCCAGTTCTGGTGGTGGTTTGCCACACTCTCCGGGTCGACTTCATCGACGTCTAGCGCCTGACCAGCCACCTGAATGCCACGGGCCATCAACACCTCTTTAAAGACCGTGGCGGCAAACAAGGTGGGATTATCTACGGTAATCCAGCCCTCATATCCCTTACCTTCCAGGGCGATAGATCCCGTCAGATCCACCTGGTTGCTTCCTGGATGGCGCCAAAATTTCATCTCCTGCTCCCAAGAATGGAGGCAGGTTCTCAATGTATTGTTGATGGTGACGTAGGAGGTCACGGGATTCAACTCTACCTGAGCCAGATCGCCAATCTCTTCTCCTGGGACAATGCTGATATCCACGCAGTTGTCGTTAAAGGAAAGACCACTTATCTGGGCCGCATACCAATCCGTTTGATAATCCCAAGCCCAGCCCGGTCCCAGGGATTGATCGTCGAAGATGTCGTCGTCGCCGATGATGTCACCGGCGACTTTCCTAATGCCCCGGGAGATTAGGCTCTCCGCCCAAGCCTCGAAGGTAGCCGTGATTCTCCCGTCCATGAATCGACCCGAGATGGTGGGATCTCCGGAGCCCTCAATCAACAGAGATCCTTGAAGAGTGCCCTCATCGTCAACCTCTCCCAGACCGTAAAGCCTGGTTTGGTAACGAAATTCAGGACCCAATTTTAAAAGAGCGACGGCTGTGGTGAACAGCTTCATATTGGATGCCGGCACAAAGGATTTCTCCTCATTCTGGCTGAAGATTACCTCCCCCGTGTCCGCTGACTGAATGAGGACCCCCCAGAAGGCATTGCCGAAAGCCGCTTCGGCAAACAGCCCCTGCAGTTGTTCCCGCAAACGGACCAAAGGGTCCTGAGGTAGACGCGAGCGAACCAAGGGACCACCGCAACCCAGGGCTACCAAGAGGAGAACCGCGACGACGGCCACAATGGGGAGCCGACGTACCATCCTTCTACCTCCCTTCCGCAGAGGTCACTGCACCAATTCCCGGTCTTTGCGGCAAAACCAGCTTTCCCCCCACTACATCTACTCCCGAATACGGGTCGTTTTCAATGAGCAGATGGCCATCGAGATCGGCGTAGTCGACCAGGGGGGAAAGATGAGCCGCCGCCGTAACGGCCAGGGAGGTCTCCAGCATGCAGCCCAACATCACCCGCAGACCCAGGGCTCTGGCCACGTGGATCATGCCCAGGGCCTCTCGTAGCCCCCCGCTTTTCATCAGCTTTATGTTGATGCCGTGGGCGCAATCGACCAGGGCGGGTATATCAGCGGCGATTCGCACACTCTCGTCCAGTACGATGGGCACCTTGACCCTTTTCTTCAGCCACCGGAGACCCTCCAGGTCATCGGCAGCCAAGGGTTGCTCCACAAACTCTATGTCATACTCCATCAGAGCGGAGATCTTCTCCAGTGCCTCCCGAGCTGTCCAGGCGGCATTGGCATCGACCCGGATAGTCGCTGTGGAGATCTGACGTATGGCTCTCACAATGTCCATGTCTCCCTGAGTACCCAGCTTAATCTTGAGAATAGGCGCCTGGTCCAGTTCCAGCACCTTTTTCTGCATCACCTCGATGTCGTCCAACCCAACGGTTACTGATGTCTGCGGGGTTTTTTGCGGATCCAGACCCAGAAGGCGATAAAGAGGGACATCGAGCATCTTGCCGACGATATCATGAATGGCCATATCCACGGCCGCTCTGGCCGCAGCCTCCCCTGGAAAAAGGTGCCACATCTCTGAGACAATACCCTCCAAAGCGAAAGGATCGTCTTTCAACTTGAGGGCGATGTCGTCTAAAGCCTTGCTCACCGTCTGGGCATCTTGGTTGTAGTAGGTAGACGGAGCTGCCTCTCCCAAGCCCTCCACCCCCTGATGTTGTATCTTACAGACGACGTTTCTGCGCACGTCACTGGCCTCTCGTGACGTGCGAAATGTATGTCTCAACTTCAGCGAAATGGTCTCGTGCGTCAACTCCATGGGGCCATGCCTCCGTCATCATTTCCAGGCCGAGACGGCCGGAAGATGCGATCTGCAGGAGGGACCAGACCTTTCCGACCGCTTTTTCGACGGTAGAAGAGGAAGACGAAAAATCATTTGGGGAACAGATCCCTACAGGCTATGAGCGCTCACTCAGCGAAGCGCCAAACCTCTTGCAGAATGCAAAAAAAGTCCTTCCGCTGCTCAAAATTTGTTCCCAGAAGATCAGCTAGTGCCCAGAAAGTGTGAAAATTGCTGTCCAGCGAAGATGAAGCTAAAAAAGCGCACGAAGGGAAAAATATAGCCCCATAACAGGGAGCGCCCCACCAAAACCAGGGCCAGCAGCAGGAGGGGCCCCCACCGTTTCAGCTTCTCATAAAACCTCTCTCCACCGGCCGGCAGCACACCCAGGAGTATTTTGCTCCCATCCAGCGGCGGGAGAGGGAGCAAATTAAAAGCTGCCAGGATCAGGTTGATGATCATCCCCCAGGCCAGAATGGCCACCAGCACTGCTATAATCCGAATGTCCAGTCGAGACGTGGCGGGTTCCAGAAGCCTGATAAGCAACCCACAGCTCAGGGCCCCCGTCATGTTCGCCACCGGCCCAGCCAGGGAGACCCAGATCATTCCCGCTTTAGGATTATCGAAGTAGCCGGGATTCACTGGCACTGGCCGGGCCCAGCCAACGCGGACCAAGAAGAGCATGATGGTGCCGATGGGATCCAGATGCCTCAGGGGATTCAGAGTCAACCGCCCAGCATTTCGAGGTGTAGGGTCACCAAGCCGGTCGGCCACCAATCCGTGGGCGCACTCGTGGATAGCCAAGGCGAAAAGAATCGCTGGCGCGAGAATGATCAACTCCATTAACCGTTCCCACATGCCTGATCCTTCTTTCCTCTGTGGCGAGCGAACTGTGCGGCCCAACGCAGCTCCTCAGATGGGTGTATGAGTCGCCCGTCCAGCACCGGCAGGCAGTTCACACACAGCTGATGCACCCTCCCCGGCAGATCTTCACCGTCGCATGAGATGACCAGGCAGCGACTGCTGGGCTCATGGTATCCTCTCGCCCAGGCGGTCCCTTTAAAGACCCATGGCAATGACGGTGGCTCGATCTCAGGAGAGCTCATCCTCGAGGATGAAAGGTGCGGTGGACCTCTTTGAGATACTCCCGGTCCACATGCGTGTATATCTGGGTGGTAGAGATGTCCGCGTGCCCGAGCATCTCTTGAACGGCTCTCAGATCCGCTCCTCCTTCTAACAGATGTGTGGCGAAGGAATGCCGCAAGGTATGGGGACTGACAGGCTTTTTCAGGTGAGCCATCTCAACATATTTCTTAAGTATTTTCCAGAAACCCATTCTCGACAATCCTTTACCTCTAGTATTCACAAAGAGGATGTCCCCGGAGTCTCCACGCACCAAGCGGGAGCGCGCCTCTCGAAGATATCGCTCCACCCACTTCACGGCTTCTCGGCCAACGGGAACGACTCTCTCCCTCAATCCCTTGCCAAGAACTCGGATAAAATGCACCTCCAACAACAGGTTTGAGGTCTTTAGGGCCAGAAGTTCCGAGACCCGCAGGCCGGAAGCGTACATCAGCTCCAACATGGCCCGGTCTCTCATGCCAGCTGGTGTCGAGAGATCCGGCTGTTGGAGCAACTTCTCTATCTCGGATTGATGCAAAACTGAGGGCAGCCTCTTCCATAGCCGCGGAGCGCGCAGGTGCTCTGTGGTGTCTCTTTCGGCCAAACCCTCTGAGACCAGAAAGCGGTGGAAGGACCGGATGGCGGAGAAATTCCTGGCCACAGAGGCGGGGGAAAGCCCTTGCTGACGCAAAGAGAGCAGGTGGGTAGTGACAAGTTTTGGTTGTAGTTGCTCCCGGGGAGACAGACCCTGAGAGGCTAAAAATTGAACATAGCGTCTGATGTCTCGGCGGTAGGCGTCGATGCTGGCAGGCGATAGTCGACGCTCTACCTGAAGGTAGTGGATAAACTCAACCAGAGAACTTGACACCTTGATCACTCCACATCCGCTGGGAAAAGACCTCGGGCAATTCCTCATTTCTCTCCATTCCTCACCAGCGGCTGGCGAAAAATGGATTTTCTCGTCTCTCTGCGCCGATGGTGGAGATGGGGCCGTGTCCCGGATAGATTATCATATCCTCACTGAGAACTAAGAGTTTATTGCGCACCGAGGCCAAAAGGAGATTATAGGAGGCACCCGGAAAATCCCAACGGCCGATAGAGCCAGCGAACAGGGCGTCTCCTGTGAAAACAAGCCCGTCGGAGACCAGGGAAATTCCTCCCGGTGAGTGGCCCGGCGTGTGAATGACCTTAAGCTCCAGTTCTCCCAACCTGATGATGTCTTCAGCCTCCAAAAAACGATCGGCTGGCGGCGAGGTCACCGGAACTGCCAGAAGATCGGAGAAGTTTTTGCGGGCATCGATGAGCATCTCGCTATCGGCTCGGTGAATGCAGATTTTCGCCCCGGTACGCCTCTTGATCTGCCGGTTGGCAGCGATATGATCCATATGTCCATGAGTGTTAACGATGTATCGAACTTGGGCAGTCAATCCATACAGCACCGAAAGAATCTGCTCCGGACTTCCTCCTGGATCGATGACAGCAACCTCCTTTTCCTTCAGGGAGCCAAATATGTAGCAGTTCGTTTCTAAGTCTCCCACAACGATTCTTTCCAGTATCACTTGAAAACTCCAATACCAATACTGCCCGTTGAAGAATAATCGGCCCTTTTGGGGGAGCAAAAGAGAAACCAACCGCTTTCAGGAAACTGAAACGGATTCGTGGAGATGCTCATAGATGCGCCCAGCTAACTGCCGACCCAATCCCGGCACTTCCCTTAAATCCTCTAATGAAGAGTCTGCCAAACGTCTCAAAGAGCCAAAATGCTTGAGAAGGCGTCGGACCCGCTCAGGGCCGATGCCGGGAATGGCCTCCAGCTGTGAGCCCCGGACCCTACGTCCTCTTAGCTGACGATGATACTGGACGGCAAATCGATGGGCCTCATCCCTGATACGTTGGAGCAACTTCAAGGCTGGAGAGCTCTTCGGTATCATCATCGCTTCGTATCGATCCGGAAGAAACACCTCGTCCAGGCGTTTGGCTAATCCCACCATGGGCTGCTCTTTCACCCCCAGATCGGCAATTGCTCTACGGGCAGCCGAGAGCTGGCCCTTTCCACCGTCCACTACCACCAGATCGGGAAGTTCTCTTTGTTCTCCTAAGAGCCTCTGAAACCGCCGGCCAACCACCTCGGCTATCATGGCGAAGTCGTCCTGCTGCCCAACCGATTTGATTCTGTATCTCCGATACTCTCTCTTCGCCGCGCGGCCGCTTCGAAACACCACCAAAGAGCCCACGGCGTCCTGTCCCAGGATGGTGGAGATATCAAAGGCCTCAATGTGCCGTGGTGGCCTTGGGAGTCCCATCTCCTTCTGTAAGGCCACCACCGGCCGGGGCAGCTGAGCCTTTTTCTTCTGCCTTTCCGACATTGTCTCCCGGAGCAAGAGTCGGGCATTCTCCATGGCCATCCTGACCAACTTGAACTTCTCCCCCCTCTGGGGGACCTGAATAACCACCTTTTTGCCCCTCTTGATCCTCATCCATTGTTCCAAAAGATGCATGTCTGCCAACTTTTGAGACAACAGGATCTCCCCGGGAATCAGGGCTGCATCGCCGTAGTATCGGCGGATGAGGGTGGACAGGACATCCGATGGATCGCTGACGGAGGGGACGTTGACATGAAAATGCTGCCGTGCGATGATGGCTCCCTCTCGAATTTGCAGGATCACCCCACAGGCATGGTTATCTTGGGCTGCGTAGGCCAAGACGTCGCGGTCGGTGGCATCCGGAGAGACCACTTTCTGCTTGCGCAGCACCGCCTCCAGGGCGAACATCTGATCCCGGAGTTGAGCCGCCAACTCAAAGTTTTTCCTTTCGGCGGCACTGAGCATTTGCCGACGCAAAAGGTCCTTGAGATGCGTTTTTTGGCCCGAGAGAAACAAACAGATCCCATCGATCATACGCCAGTAATCTTCTTGGCTGATCATACCTTGGCAAGGACCCATGCAGCGTCTGATATGGTAATCGAGGCACAGGGGAATGGAGCGAGAGCTGGGCAGGGGGAAGGGGCAAGTGCGGATGGGAAAAATCTTGCGCAGAGTTCGAAGGGTGGCCCGCATGGCCTTCACGTTAGTGTAGGGGCCGAAATATCGACCCCCGTCCTGTTTCCTCCTGCGAACAACGGAGAGTCGAGGATAGGGCTCGTCAACGGTGATTTTCAACCACGGATAGCGCTTATCGTCTTTGAGATTGACATTGTAGCGAGGGCGATGGAGGCGGATGAGGTTCGCCTCCAAAATGAGGGCCTCCACATCGGTGTCCGTCACCACCGTCTCAAAATCGGTCACCTTGCTCATCAGCGCCCGAAGCCTGGGATGGGTGGATGGACCCTGGAAATAGGCACGCAAACGATTTTTGAGAACCTTGGCCTTCCCGATATAGAGAATTTTTCCGCTTTCGCTTTTAAGGACGTAAGCACCTGGTTTGGAAGGCACCTGGTCGAGCTTCTCGCGGACAGACATGAGCGCACCCCAGAAGTCGAGGAATTGTCCTCTGGACATCCGAGGGTTTCACAAGTTAGGCCGGCCAATGCCACGTCGGCGCAGCCCCACCCTCAAGGAGGTAAAATAGCACCTCCCCCCAGCCGAGTCAAGAAAAATGATGGCCTGGATTTTGGGGTTGACAATGGCCATCTGAGAAGATATATTGTCAAGTCGAAGTGTTCATAAGGAGGCTAACATGCCCACACATGTCTCGTCGGCGAAACGAATGCGATCAGATAAAAAACGTCGGCAGCGCAATCGAATGGTCAAATCCCAGGTAAAATCCGCCGAGAAGAAGGTTCGTCAAGCGCAAAGCAGAGATCAAGCTTTAAAGGATCTGGCCACAGTCACCTCTTTGCTAGACAAGGCCGCCTCCAAGGGAGTCGTCCACAGCAGAACAGCTGACCGCAAAAAATCCAAGCTGGCCAAGGCAGTGAACGTCATGAAGACAGAGTCTGCCGAGAAACCCGCCGCCAAGAAAAACTAACACCTAACCTGTTTAGATAGAGAAAATAGCGCTTGGGTCAATTTGAGTCCGAGTGCTTTTTTTAGGATACTACTATCAGGCGAGGGCGCCGTCACCAATCCGCAAATCGACGCATCGCTACCAAAGGGTAAGGCAAAAAGATCACCAACACCCTCACAAGCCGCTCGGGCATGGATGACGACACGCCCGGGATGGTCCCCCCCCCGTGAACCTCGAGGAGCTATAAGGCTCAGAGGAAGCAACTTACGAGATAGTCTTCCTTGATAATATGACAATTTGAGGCCTGTAGAAAGGTGTGGCTTTTTAGAGAAGGTACTCGGTGGGATTGATTTTGTGTTCCTTGGGATTGATGGCTCTTTTGACCGTTCTCTTGAACTGCCCAGTCTTTTTTTCCTTTTCGCAAAGATCGACAACCTGCCTATCTAAAAGCTTTTTTCCTTTTTCATCGAAAAGGAGAAGAACCCTTGGCCGACTCAGCATGCCCGGGTCAGGATTCTTCCCTAATACAAGCCCCTTCTCCCCGGTGTTGAGTTCGACGACGGTCCCCACTGGAAAGATGCCCATCATCTGAATGAAGACTTTTAGGATAACGGGATCGAAGTCCTTTCCTGATTTCTCCAGCATTAAGCTCAAGCTCTGGTCTGGCGAGATAGGATAAGGCCGATAACTCCGCGCTGAGGTCATGGCATCATAGCAATCCGCCACGGCCAGAATTCTTCCGAAGAAGCTGAGATCCGGTTTCGCCTCGACTTTCGGGTAACCCGTGCGATCATAACGTATGTGATGCTCGAAGGGAGCCAGGACGATCTTGGCCTTCAGCTCATGGGAAGCTTGGAGCTTTAAGATGGTGCCCACACTGTAGAGGGGATGCTTTCTTATCTCAACCCATTCCTGATCGTCAAGCTGTCCCTTCTTGTGCAGGATTTCCTTGGGCAACATGACCTTCCCCAAATCATGAAAAAGACCGCATATTCCCAGAACCCTCAGTGAATTTCGTTCCAGTCCGAGCCTTTTTCCAAGACAGATGGCCAGCACGGCCACGTTGACTGAATGATTATACGTGTAATTATCATAGTTCTTCAGGGTCGTGAGACCTAAAACGATCCCTTCGTCTTCAATAACTATGTCCACGATGTTCTGAACCAGCCTTTTGGCCTTTCGGACCCCAGCTTTCTCATTGACAGTCAATTTTTGGCAGACCTCCTTCACGGCGGTGATGGAATAGAGATAGTTCTTCTTGGCCCGATCCTGAGGAGCACTGGGCTCTCTTTCGCTGTTCTCTTCATTCTCAGATTTGAGGTGGATATCGACCCAAGAAATCGAGTTCGAATCGAGCATCTCGCGAATCATTTTTTCCGGGCATTGTTCTTTCTCCGATTCTTGAAAGACCTTGAAAAATCGGAAGATTTCCTTTTCCGGTACCTGCAAAACCCCCTCTGCGAAGGAGAGTCCCGAAAGGCCTCTTCTGGAAAACACATCGATGGTCCGATTGAGAAGGTCAAAGTTCTTCGATGTGAACGGAATTTTCTCCCCGCCCAGATAGAAATGCCCCCTCGACCACAGCAAAGTGGCTTCAGCTCCAGAATTCAAAATTTCTCGGATCACTGCCTTAAAATCCGCGATTCCCTCAAGGCTCAGGCGGTTGACGGACTGATAGATCACCACGCCCTTTATAAGACGGAAAACGGCCGCAACGAGCCTTTCTCCTTTCAGCTTAACCACTTGCTGGCCTAGGAAATCGCTGAGTTCTTTTTCTGTTTCTGAGATCATGACTTCTCTTCGGCTAAGGCTGCCACACAGGCCTTCCGGATGGATCGTTTCTTCGATCCCCTGCCCTCCTCCAGAAGAGAGAGAGATTCCGGCGTTCCCAGATCCTTCAGGGCCAGGGTTGCCCCGTGACGGACAGTGTGGTAATCACGGGGTAGAAATATCCCCTTTCTCAACAGCAACTTCTTGAGAAGAGGCAACGATCTTGTTGAGCCGCAGCGACCTAAAGTTTTTAATGTAATGAGGATCTGATCAGGGCCCTTCTTAAGGAAATCCTCTTCTTGAATGTAATCGACCAAAAGGTCTTCACAAATTTTGTTCCTCTGCCTTCCGAGACACTGAAAGAGCGCCTTTCGAATACTTCTGTCCTCTTCCTCGATAAACTCGAAAATCTTTTTAAAATCCGGAGACTCTTGCCTCATCAAAACTGCCAGAGCCGATTTTTTGATCAGCGGATTCGGGCTTTGCAGAAACCCCTCTAAAACCCCGCAAGCCTCGACGCCTCCAATCCTGTCGAGAAGGAGGATCATGTCCTTTGATGGGGCTTCCTCGTTCCCATCGAGCAAGGAGGCGACCATCGAGAAGTCCTTCCTGCCCAATTCTGCCAAAACTTTTATTAATACCTCTCTGAGTTTGAAAGATTCGGTCTGCTGCAGAATCCGAAACAGCGGTTCCACCAACTGGGCCTTAAGACCTATAAGATGAAGTAGTTTGTTAAGCGGCTCCTCTTCCAAGTGGACGAGATTTTCTTCTATTATCTTAAAGGCCTGAGAGCTTACCGTCTTTGCGAAAAAGCGTTCAACCACAGGGAGAGCCCATTTTTTCTCTTTTGTACAATGAACCTCTATGAGTTGCATCCTCTTGAGAAGCTCATTGGCCCGTTCCAAATCGGACCGAACCAGACTATCGAGATAGAGTTTCTCCAGGAAGTCGATGATGGCCTCAAAGTCGCCCTGAAGATCATCCTCTGGCAGGGCATCGAGAAGCATGATCATCGTGTCGTCCATGGGGTCCCTGGTCGTCTCTCTTTGCATCAGGGAGCTCAAGTACTCCTTTTCTGCTTCGCTCAAATTGAACAGGTCCCCCTTATCTTGAATCTTAAGAGAAAGCTGTGGGGCTTTGTCCTTCGTCGTGTCGGGATCCACCCCTGGGAAGCCCTTATCGCTGTATTCCACAATTCTATCCATGATACCCTCAGTGCTCAAGTCCTCCTGTTGGGCAAAAAGAAGCTCATCCGTTGCATAGTAATCCACATGGGGAAGCTGAGTCTCCCACAAAGCCGTCACGATATCTCCCTTTTCAGCCTTTCGGACCTGCTCTGAGACGACGATACGAAACAAGCTGTGGAGTTCATCCAGCGCGATCCCAGAGCTTATTTCCAGCCATTGAATCCCATCTCTGAAAAAGACGAAGGCGAAATTCCCCTCTTCCTCCGGGCCTTCGTAAACGGGTTGGCCCTCCAGGTGGAGCTCATATTTTAATATCTCCAACCTGAACCGCTGGGAAAACTTGAAATAGGCTTGGAGTCTCTTCATGGCGCTGAGAAGACTCCTCTTGCACTGGTCATTCTCTTCTGGGTAGAGGGAATAGACCTTATAAACGATGAGAAAAGCCTTCATAACCTCTTTGGCAGCTTGAAGCGCCTCTTCTTCTATGGGGGATTTGTGCCCCTTTTTCTCGTTGACTTTGCGATTTACCACTTCTTCCTCTTTGATTTTTTTAACCTTATCGGGGAACAAAGGACGCCAAACAGGCGGTTCTCCTCTTTCAGGACGTTTCTCCGAAGGGGATCTGGCAGACGACCCACAACCACATCTCCCTGACATATGGCCAGATCTCTCAATGGAACAGCATTTCACAGCAGCTCATTGGAAAGCAATTTTTATACCATTTTTATTTATAACCTTCAGCGAAAGTGTGGTTCTAGTATGACATCAAAAAGGTCTCGATGATCTTCCAGATAGATTTTGTCTTGCTGTCACAACTCCCTGTTTAGCAAGACAATATCTATACGCCCGGGAACACACAGTTTCCAAAGAAATAATCGAAGATCGATTTCTCGTGTAGTAAAATTCCGAAAATTCACATGAATCGATATGAAGAGAATATCGCCAAATGGGGCTGTTTCACTTTGACCTAAAAACATCGCAATTCTCAAGCCAACACAGAAAAAAGCCCACAACGGCGGGCTTTTTCTGCATACGCGTCAGATTTTAGGTCTCTTAAACTGAATTTCGTCTAAGATCCAAAGTTCCTCTGGGGGGAGATAATGTTCTCCCCTCCAGTCCCAAGTGTTGCTCAACCCACGGGAATTCTTGGCGAAATTCGATCCTGCCGCCAGCGTTTGCCGAAACCCAAGCAGGACCGCGTTCTGAATTCTCTATGGGCAACGAGTTGCGAATAGATAACGGTGTGTTTCCCGCTTGGGACACGGGGAAATCCGCAGGGCAGCCTATGATCTTATTCCACCTCAGCCAACCTGGGCTTTAAAGGCTGCCTTCAATGTATCATAAGTCTCCCCCAGTGCTTGGGAAATCACTTTGGTAGAGGCTAGAGCCGGCATATAATTGGTGTCTCCCCTCCAGCGGGGTAGAATATGGAGATGGACGTGACCATCGATGCCCGCTCCGGCGATGCTGCCCAGGTTGATGCCCAGATTAAATCCCTGGGGTTGCATGGAGTTCTTCAGAGCTGTAATGCTTTTCTGAGCCAACTGCATCAGCTCAAGTGACTCATCGTTGTTCAGATTCTCCAGGCATGCCTCATGGCGATAGGGAACGATCATCAGGTGGCCGGCATTGTAGGGATATAAGTTGAGCATGACGTATCCCAATTCGCCCCGCCACAGGACATAATTGTCCTCGTCTTTATCCTCCCTGGAGACGCGACAAAGCAGGCAACCCTTCTCCTTGGGACCGAGAATGTATTTCGCCCTCCAGGGCGCCCAGAGCTTTTTCATCGATTCACTCCTCCATCTCCTCTTTCAAATACGCTAGAAGACCACCTTTTTGCGTGATGTGGTGCTCCAGGCCAGAAAGAGGATGCCCCTGAATCTGTTGGCTTGTATCCAGATTCTGAATCGCCCCGGGCACCAAATCTACCTCAATCTTCTGGCCACTCTTGGCGAAACGTGAAATGCCGGAGCACTCCAACAGGGGAAAACCCAAGTTGATGGCGTTGCGATAAAAGATACGGCCGAAGGACTCGGCGATAACCAAAACGACACCGGCGTGCTGCAGGCAGAGGACAGCGTGCTCCCGAGATGAGCCGCAGCCAAAATTCCGGCCGGCCAGAATGATATCTCCCTTGTTCACTTCCCGAGCAAAGTTCTCCATACCGGGAACATACTCCATGGCATGCTTCGCCATCTCCGCTGGATCGGTCAAAGGGAGGTACTGCCCATGATAAATCTGGTCGGTGTCCACATCGTGGCCCACCACCCAGACCTTTCCCTGGATGGTCGCGCTCATAACTTAACCCTCTTTTCCACAACCTTTTGGAAATAATGATAAGACGAGTAGGTGGGCTCGGCGGTAATTTTTACTCTGTATTCTCCTGGTGCTGCTAAATTTCCAGCCGCATCTCGTCGATCCCACAAATATTTGCGGTCACCAAGTGGCTCTTCTTTTGCCGTCACGAGGGTTTTGATCTTCTCGCCACGGTCATCCCAGATATCGATCGTCAGGTAAGCCCTCTCGGTTAAAAAAAAACGAATCTTTACCTTTCCTTCTCCAGAATTTTGACCCACCTCCACTCGAAGCACATCCACCCCCACCCAATAGTACTGCGCCCCCTCCTTTTCGGCAACAAAAACTTGGCCGAATCTGCGCCAAATAGCCAGACCACGAGGGGAAAAAAATTCTCTGTCACCTTTGCCCTTCTTCCCGAAAGAGACGATATAATTCAGATGGCGATCGAACTTATGCACACAGTGATTTTCGGGGTCAGTAACCCACGCGTTGCCATAGTAATCTATGGCCACATAGCCAAACCGGGCTTTGGACAACCCAGTCTCTTGACTCTTGACCCTCTTGAGGAGACGGCCTTGCGGTGCCAACTTGTTGAGCCGATATCCCCCGCTGTCCACCACGCAGATGTAAGGCTCGCCGTAATAAGACCATCTCTCCTGAGAGTCGATGACGGCGATGCTCCGCGGAGAGACGAGATCGGCCTTGATCTCCTGCAGGAAGTGGCCATAAGCATCGAAAACCTGAATCCGACCGTTGCCCGTATCGGTTACGTACAGGTGCCCCTGAGAGTCGAGAGCGACATCACAGGGCGATAGAAAATGACCCGGGCCATCCCCCTGAGACCCAACTATCCCTGCCCAATTGAGCTCTTTTCCGCTGTTGTATAGGTGAACCACCCGGTGATTTCCCGTGTCTGCCACATAAACGTTCCCCTGCTCATCAGCGGCGATACCCAGGGGATTCTGGAACCGGCCTGATCCATTTCCCTCCTGACCATAAACTCCCAGGCTGTACATAGAGGTATTATAGATGATGTTGTGCTCGCCAGAGTTGACTCCATAGACGGTGAGCTCATCGTCGTCGTGCTGGGAGGCAGGATCGTCCCATGTCTGCAAGCGCACAGCGGCCAATCCCTGAGGATCATTGAACTTGGTTTTCAATCCCAAGAACATGAACAGGTGCAGGGAGGTGGCTTTATGTATTCCCCAGGTGTGAAGGAAAGTGGGGAAAACGAGGGTCGTGGGCGGCTCACTATGGACTTCTCCCGGGTGGTAAATCCCAGTCAGCAGGGATAACGATAATAGCGCGCATGCAACTCTACCCGCGGGCACTCCAAATTCTCCTATAGAGTGCTTGGGTGGCCAGCACTCTCTTGACAAACTCACGGGTCTCTGGAAATTCGATGAACTCCACAAAGAGTTCGGGATCTACCATCCCCCATCGCCGGAGCCAACGTTTCACGTTGCCCGGCCCGGCATTGTAAGCAGCAAGAGCTATCTCAGGTTGCCATCCAAACGCCTCTAGCTGCTTCCAAAGATAGTAAGCCCCCATTCGGATGTTCAACTCAGGACGAAAAGAGCTGGAGGCGGGATTGACAGAAAAACCTAGCCGCTCCCCTATCTCTTTTTCCGTGGAGGGCATGATCTGCATCAGGCCCTTGGCCCCAGTGCGAGACACAGCTAGAGGGTCGAAGCGGCTCTCGATCCTGATCACCGACATCAAAAAATATGGCTCTAAGCCGTATTTCCCCGCCTCAACACTCACCGTTTCCATGTAGCCAAGAGGGTATAGAAAAGGTTCCAGGCTTTCCCTCCAACGGGGCCGACTTAAATGATCATTCGCTTGCTGGGCCAGCCGGAGGGCATCGCCGTATAGCTGTAACTTCTGGTAGAATCGCAGGAGATCGAGCATCACCTGCGGGTGTTCGTGAGCCACCAAATGGACTTTAGAGAGTTCCCGACGGGCATAAGGCAAGAGTCCCAGCTCGAGCAGGGATGTACCCCTCTGCAGGTGGCTGGCAAAATCATGGTCGAGACCGGGAGCTATCCTGTCCTCCTCATCCAGGAACACTTCTGGTTCGAGAGAATCCCGTTCAACCGAGGAAAGAACATCCGCATCCAAAAGCTCTTTAGCCCTTGCGGCATAGTACCCCTGCGGATCCAACTGGACGACCTGATCCAAAAGCTGATGGGCGATGATTTCTCCACCGGATCTCTTATGAGCCCGAGCACCCCAGTAAAGAGCACCTTGAACCCAAGGACTCTGGGGATAGCGGACTCTCAGACGATCAAACAGAGCGATGGCAGCGGCATCTTCATCCAGCCGGAAGGCGAAAAGGCCTGCCCGCCAAAGCGCCTCCTCCGCTCGCTCCCGGCTGGCATATTTCTGGCTCAAAGCCTGATATTCCCTCTGAGCTTGGTGGAGACTTCCCCTTTGCTCCTGCAGCATGGCCAATCGCCACAGCGCATCCTCGGCAAGCTCGCTCCAGGGATAGTCTTGAGCAAACTGACGATAGCGTTTCGTAGCCAGGGTGGTCCTTCCATCCGCCTCTGCACAGCGGGCCATCAGAAAACGGGCGGAAGTCGCATAGAGACCTCTGGGATAAGTCTGGAGCAACAGTTGACACTTTGATTCGGCTTGAGAATATTGCTTACCCTGATAACAGGCCTGAGCACTTAGGTAAAGGGCTTCCTCAGCCTGCTGGCTTTCACGATGAAGCTCCGCAAATCGACTCCATAAATGGGCCGCCTCAGTAAATCGGCTCTGGTGAAATCTGACCCAGGCGGCCTCGAACAACTCTACGTCGGACAAGGGTTTCCCACGTATGGATTTCAGCTCTTCAAGAGCTCCTGGAGCTGCCGAGCTAGCCGGATGAAAGCTCAGGATCCGGGCGAAGAGAAGAGCAGCTTCATCCAGCCTGCCGGCTTTTTGGTGGGCCCGACCCAGGGAAAACCAGAGCTCAGGAAGCTGAACCTGCAGAGCAGGCTGGTGTACTAGTAGTTGAAGCATCCGGATGGCTTCATCAGCCTTTCCCGACTCCAAATACACCTGTGCCAGCAGCTGGTATGCCTCGTTCGCCAGGAAGCGATCCTCTGTCTCCAGAAGATGGATGAGCTGAGTTTGGGCCTTTTCAGGTTCACCTGAATGGGCGTAACAAATAGCCAGAAAATAATGGAGATACCCTTTTAGGAGGGCAGAATCCTCCAATAGCTTCTCAGAGATCAAAGCAGCTTCCTCCCAACGCTCTAGCTTTAGGAGACAATAGGCCATTTGGAACTGGCCAGAGAATGAGTCCGCTGCCGTTGTATCATCGGAAAGCCGCCTGTAGGCAGATTCATAGGAACCCTCCTGGATCAGCAGGCGGATGACATCGTCGCCGCCCAGAAGGCCCTCCGCGCACCAGGTCGTATCATCGACACCTGCAGCCAAGACGACCAGGAGAACCAAGAATATCTTTTTCGCACCCATCATAGCCATCGCTGACATTCCACGACTTGAGGAATCATGGAGCACATGAGGATCACTCCCTGGCCGTGGAGCTCCAGGGAAAAGCATTGCGCGTGTTGGCCCGCAAGCCCACCTTGTCTTCACCCAGCATCTCTTTCAGCTGGGCGATAAGTTCCTTAGATGGCAACACTTTGATGTTCTTCAATTGAATTCTTACATCGGGAAAATGAGGAGTCTGAACCTCCACGACGACCCGGCAGCTGCCCGGATGTGCTTGCAGAACGCTTTTCAGATCCTCTATCACATCGGACTCCAGACCCACGCTGGATAGTGAAAGGCTCACAGTGGTCACGAACTTCTCCCTCACCTCAGACAGAGGGACCATCTCCACGATCCTCAGCTTGGCCTTCTTTTCCTCCCGGGTCGATACCCTGGCTCTGGCCAAAACGGCTGAGTCGTTGTAGATGAGGGTTCGAAATTTCTCAAAGAAATCGGCGAAGAGGATGGCCTCCGCCGATCCCGAAAAATCCTCGATGGTCACAAAAGCCATGGGCTGCCCTTTTCGATCGGTGGTCCTCTTGTATGCGGTGATGATCCCCGCCACGCTCACATCCTGCCCGTCTGTGGCCTTGTCCAGGTCAGCCAGAGAGATAGAGGCAAAGGCCTCGACCTCATCCTGGAAGTTGGTTAAAGGGTGTCCCGAAACGTAAAATCCCAGGAGGGCCTTCTCCCTGGCCAAAAGTTCGTTGACATGCCATTCGGGAAGATCAGGCAGCTGGAGATGCGTGATGATGGAGGAGTGGTCCACTTCTGCCCTCTCGAACAGAGAAGTCTGTCCCCGCTCCCGATCCTTTTGGATTCCCTGGGCATACTCAATAGCTGGCGCTACCCCGGCCAGCAACTGGGCTCGATTCCCCTCAAGAGAGTCCATGGCTCCGGCCTGGATGAGACTCTCCAGCACCCTCTTGTTCACAGCCCGTAGATCAACCCGCTGACATAGATCGAACAGGCTAGTAAAGGGGCCGCCTGCTTCTCGCGCCTCCACGACGGAGTTGGCGGGAGCCTGACCCACGTTCTTCACGGCCCCCAAGGCAAAGCGAATGCCCTCCTGGGTCACACGAAAATCATAGAAGCTCTCATTGACGTCTGGGGGAAATACCTGAATGCCCATGCGACGACATTCCTCGATGAGGGCGACGATACGATCGCTGTCGTCCATCTCGCTGGTCAGGGTCGCTGCCATAAACTCCAAAGGATAGTGTGCTTTCAAATAGGCGGTTTGATAGGCAATGAGAGCATAACCTGTGGCGTGGGATTTGTTGAAACCATACCCAGCGAAAAAGGCCATCTTATCGAAAATTTTATTGGCCACGCCCTTGGCGATGCCTCGAGAATGGGCTCCTGTGATGAACTCCTCCCGCTGCTCTTTCATCACATCCACCTGCTTCTTGCCCATGGCTCGACGCAGCAAATCGGCTGTGCCCAAACTGAAACCAGCCAACTCGCTAGCGATGCGCATGACCTGCTCCTGATAGACGATGACCCCGTGAGTTTCTTTCAAAATGGGCTCCAGCAGGTGATGTTCGTATGAGCTTTCCTTCCTGCCGTGCTTGCGATGGATGAACTCATCGATCATGGCGCTGCCAAGTGGGCCGGGACGATAGAGGGCGTTCATGGCGATCATATCCTCCATAGTCTCGGGCTTTAATTTCCGGAGGTAGTCTCGCATCCCGGAGCTCTCAAACTGAAACACCCCTACCGTGTCGCCTTTGGAGAGCAGCTGAAAGGTCTTGACGTCATCCAGAGGCAGCCCTTTTAGATCGATGTCCAGCCCTTGAGCTTGTCTCAGCATCTCCACGGTGTCTTGAATGACCGTAAGGGTTCTCAGGCCCAGGAAATCCATCTTCAGCAGGCCGATGTCCTCCAGGGACTTCATGTCGTATTGCGTGGTGATTTCGTCCTTACTGCTCTTAAACAAAGGAACATAATCGGTCAGCTTGGTGGGGGCGATGACCACGCCGGCGGCGTGAGTGGAGGCATGTCGGGCCAAACCCTCAAGGGTCCGGGCGTACGATATGAGCTGAGAGCATTTGGTATCCTGGTCCATGAGCTGTCGCAATTCCGGCACGCTTTTCAGTGCACGGTCCAGGGTCATCCCGGGCTCGGCGGGAATCATCTTGGCGATTCGGTCCACCTCCGAATAGGACATCTTCATCACGCGACCTACATCTCTGATTGCCGCCCGGGCAGCCATAGTTCCAAAGGTGATAATCTGACACACGTTCTCCTTTTTATATTTCCCAACCACATACTGGATCACTTTCTCCCGCTCCCGGTCGGAGAAATCGATGTCGATGTCCGGCATGCTGATTCTCTCCGGGTTTAAAAATCTCTCGAAGATCAAATTGTAATGGAGCGGATCGATGCCCGTGATGCCCATGGCATAGGCGACTAGGCTGCCGGCCACAGATCCTCTCCCTGGTCCCACTGGCACACCCAGCCTTCTGGCCTCGTCGATAAAGTCTTTGACGATGAGAAAATAGCCGGCAAAGCCCATCTTTTCGATGACCGAGAGCTCGTATTCCAATCGCTGTTCCATCCCTGGAGTAACCTTGGAAAATCGAGCCACAAGCCCCTTTCTGGCCAAGCTTTCCAGGTATGATTGGGCGTTCTCAAAACCTGCCGGCAAGGGAAAATGAGGAAGGTGAACCCGGCTGAAGTCCATAAGAAGGTGGCACTTTTCAGCTACCTCCCAGGTGTTGGTCAGGGCCTCCGGAAGTTCGGCGAATACCTCATACATTTCCTCCGGCGACTTGAAGTAAATCTGGTCAGTGGTGAAACGCATCCGGTCTTTGTCCTCGAGATCCTTTCCAGTCTGGATGCACAGCAGGATGTCATGAGCCGCTGAGTCCTCTCTGTTCAGATAATGGCAATCATTGGTGGCCACCAACGGAATGCCCAGCTCTTTGCCGATTTCCACCAGCCCTTTGATAACCGTGGTCTCCTCGGGGATGCCGTGGTTCTGAACTTCCAGATAGTAACTCCCCGGCCCAAACAGTTCCCGGTACTGGGCGGCTACTTCCTGAGCTTTCTTATGCTCCCCTCTCTGAATCAGCTGAGGCACCTCGCCATGGAGACAGCTTGATAGGGCAATGAGCCCCTCGTGATGCTCTGCTAAAACCTCCTTGTCCACTCGCGGACGGTAGTAGAAACCCTCCAGGTAACCGATGGTGGATAGCCTCATCAGATTTTGATACCCTGTCTTATTCTTGGCCAGTAATACCAGGTGGTAGGAGGTATCCGCCGCCCTGCGGACAACCTTCCTGTCCCGACGATCCCCAATGGCCACGTAGACCTCGGAGCCGATGAGAGGCCTCAGGCCAGCCTCCATGGTCTTTTTATAAAAGTGAATGGCTCCGAACATGTTGCCATGATCCGTGATGGCCACAGCCGGCATCCCAAAGGACTTCGCTGCGGCGACCATATCATCTATACGACAGGCCCCGTCCAACAGACTGTACTGGGTATGGTTATGTAAATGAACAAATTCTTTCACTGCCATCTCACCTCCCTGGACCTACCCCATCCCCATCATGGTATAATGGTAAACCGGCTTTGGGCTCGAGATTCATTGCCGGCCCGATCTCGAACGATAACCTCCAACAAATGCTCGCCCAGAGCCAAGGGCTTCTTGGGGCGATATGAAACCGCCTCCACGGGGGGATCGTACTGGCTGATGACCGTTTGCCCATCCAGCACCAGCATCACGTCCTCCTCTCTGCCGATGCCCGAGCCCTTATCCCTGATCCTGGCTGACAGGACTGGTCGTTGCTGCCGCGTCTGCAATCCGTTCTTGGGTCTCACCCGCCAGATGAGCGGGGCGATCTGATCCTCCAGTAAAGCAAAGGTCGAAAGGCTTTTCACTTGAGCGCCGACGGCGCCGCCCGTTCTCTCTACGATGCGCCCCGCAAAGCACCATTCCCCATCGCGACTTAGTCTATACACGCCGATGCGCTCATTCTGCTCCTGACCCTCTGGAGGGGCCAGAAATACGGTGGCTCGCCCATCGAAGACGATGTCATCAGGATATAGGAAAAAGGCCTTACTCCTCATGGATAATCCTGGCTGAGAGCCGATGGTCATTTCCTCCACGCGGCCCACGAAAGTCTGGTAGACACATCCTGGCTGGAAGACGGCCTCAATCCCCTCCTGGATGTCCCCCAAGCGCCCGCCTCCTTTCTTGGTGACGGTGTTTACGGGAAAAGAGAAACCCGCGGCTCCCAGTCGACCGCTCAGATCCCTGCCGACGATGCTAACCACTGCATCCCCGTCCATGCCGGGGAGCAAGGGGGCCAGGCCACGATATTGATACGGCCCCTCTAGGTGCACGGGCACCAGCCGAGGCTCCTCGCCCATCTGGTTGATCATCACCTTCGGCTCCTGGGCCAACAATCGGTCGCTTCTGATGAATATTTCCGCGAAGTTGTGGTAAAAGGTGAGGTTCCAACCAAACTTTGGTTCTCCATCTTCACGAGGAAGAACTCCCGCGCTGCCAATTCTAGGATGGGAACGAACGCCAAATTGATCTTCAGCCCAGGTCCGTATCAGCAGGACTGAATCGCCGGGATCCATCCGTCGGGCTCGGTAGACGTCTTCCTGGCCGGGAACAGAGACAGCCTTCAACGGTTCCCAACGGCCTCCCAGATCTTCTGAGACCTCCACCAGCACCCGTTGGATGGGGCCGTCCGGATCAGTGGCCCGAACTTCCATGTGCAGGCTGATCGAATCCCGGTAGATGTGGACATCTTCCAGCTGCGGCCTGTTATCAAGCAACAGGAAAAACTCAACCTGGCTGGTATTCCCATAATGGTCCTCTGCCCGAATCCTGACCTGGTGTTGGCCCGGTTTTAAAATCCGAGCGTCGATGACCCCAGAGTTGAGCTCCTGGATTCCATAAAAGGGCAGATCGTTACCCTGGGCCACGTAGAGATTGTGGTAGATACCCCTACCTCTCCTGAACAGATCGTAATCGGTTTCCAGGTTCACTTTATCCGTGCTGGAGAAGGAAAACCGGTCATAGGCGGCGGAGAAGATGCGACGCTCATCGACGAAAAGATGAAGGGCATAAACGTTCAGGCGATTCTCGGCCCCATCGGCCAAGTCATGAACAGCCAGGGCTAACACAACCCTTCCCTCCACATGCGGGATACTGGTAAGTCGATACTGCCTTTCTTTTGCGTTCCATCTCAGCGGGTACAGTTGACTGCCCAGCTGTCCGTCCACCGCAGACCGCCAGTCAAGTGGGGTAATGCTCAGGGAAACCGGCAGAGGAGCCCGATGGTCTGCCACGGAAAAACCATGAGACAGAGGATTGACTGGGCAGTTTTCCTCGTCCCGGAGCTCGAAGTGGAGATGGGGATGGTCGCAGCCCGTTCTTCCGGAGAAACCCACCAATTCTCCCTCCCTCACGGGAATTTCGTCGGGCTCCAGAGCGAGGTCTACGCTGTAGCGCCCCTGACGTGCCTGTTCCCCTTCTACGATCTCCCGGATAGGGATAGCGAAATCGGAAAGATGGGCATATAAGGCCGTCTTTCCGTCCTGCAGCCTCAGGTAGAGGGCTTTTCCGTAATTCCAGGGCGAGGTCCTGACGCGCCACACATACCCGTCCCCCACGGCGTGTACCCCACAGCCCACCTGGCCCCAGGTCTTTAAATCGATGCCGGCGTGGAGGTGGCCAGAGCGATGCTCGGCAAAGGTGGAGGTTAAGGCCCTGGGAGCATCCAGGGGCCAATGGTAACCGTCACCTCGAGAGGAGGCCGTCAGAACGACAAGAGACAGGCTGATGGATAGCAAAATGGGACGGGGCATGGTTTCAGGCGTGGCGTACTTGAAGATGGATGGGTAAACGAGTGTTCCTTTCCGCTAAAAATACAATTTTCCTTCACCCTTGTCAACATCTTAAACCTCTTCGAAAGAGAAAAAACCCGCCTGTAATGGCTCACAGGTGGGCTGCCACTGTGGCGAAGAAACCAGTTCACCACCGGCCCTTTCCGTATTGGCCCTGTCTCTCATCTAGGGCTATGGTAAGGAAATTCACCAAGCGCGGCGGCCCAGCCTGGGGAGACCCGCGACCCCGGCTAGGTGCCAAAAAACAAGGCCGGCCCTCGGAAAAGGACCGGCCTTGCTGCCCTTGGCCTCAAGAAAAGGCCATCAGCGTGGTGGGGTTAGTCTAAAAACCTATGCCCACCGTGAACCATTGGGGAGCGTCGAAGAACTCGGCCATGCGATACGCATAATCGAATGAGACGGGTGTGGTGGGGGTCAGGTTGAACTTCAGGCCCGCTCCAAAACTGGGACCCCACAGGTAGTCTTCATCGCTGGCCAGAAACCCGCTGCCGTAATCAGAACCATCTTCGTCCGCCAAGGGGTGGTCTTCGCGGTAAGCTGTGGAGAAGGCTCCTCGGAGGAAAAACATGTTGTCGTAGCTATACTCCACAGCGAAGTTATACTGATCGTAGGTGTACCCGTTGTTCTGAAAACTCCCCATGGCGGTCACCATGTGCACGTCGTTAAATGGGTAGTCGTAGGACAGACCCAATTGCAGGGCTGAGGGTAAGTCAAAGGAGGCCAGGGTCGTGCGGATGGCTTCCTCCTGAGTGCCACCCTCGGTGCCCGGGAGCAGAACGGCGTGCTCAAGGTCGGGGCCGTCGAAACGCATGTTGGGACCGAGGTTCAACAGAACCACTCCGAGCTTCAGGCCGGAGATTCCGGTCATGTACTGCAGCCCGAAGTCAAAGCCCACGCCCAGGGCGCTCTCCCGCATGATCTTTTCGGAGATGAGTTTGCCGGTAACTCCGAAGAGGATGCGGTCGGTCATGGCTCGGGAGTAAGTCACGCCGATGTTGAGATAGTTGGGCGAGTAAGTGCTGCCGGTCCCGTCGGGATTCTCCACGGTCGTCTGCTGGATATCGCCGAAGCCTATGGTCTTGAAGCTGGTGCCCAGATAGCCGAACTCGCCGACCTTTGTAATGACGGCCAGGTACTCCACATCGATGTCGGCAATCCAGTTCAGGTGGGAGAACATGACCTCCGTCCTGACATCGCTGGCAGCCACGCCCGCAGGGTTAAAGTAGAGCGCCTCCACACCGCTGATCCCCGAGGTGAAAGCACCCCCCAAAGCGGTGCCTCTGGCGCTGACGGGAATGAGCAGCTCCGTGGCACCAGCCGTGCCCTTGCGCAGCCCGCTGCCGGCCTGCACGTCGGTGCTGAAGGCGAAGATGACCAGCAGCAAGGTACTGAATGTTAAGATCTTCCAGGCTTTCATAGGATTACTCCTTCTTTTTCAGTGTCCCTTCCATGTTGGACCTCTGCCGGGGCAGGTGACCAAACATGATGTCAGCTGGCCAATTAGAAATAATCCAGCCTTTCTTCCGGCGTGAACACCGCCAGCTTGAGAATCTTGTCGCCCACGCCATCCACCTCAATATGGGCGATGTACATGCCGCTTGCCACTGGAACTTCTCCCTCGTTTCTCAGATCCCACTCCGCCATAGGCGTGTCGATGGTCCCTTGGTCCTCCCGCTCGTCATCGTCGATGACCTTGACCAGGCTGCCGCTCAAGGTGAAGATCCTGATGGTGGCACCTCTGCCGGGCAGATGGGTGAAGGTGACGAAGCGGTCGGTGGGGATCCTCTCCTGCAGATTGAAGGCGAAGTATGGATTGGGCACCACGTTGATCTTATCCAGGTTCGTTTCCTCCACAACAGCTCCGGTTTTGGGAGCCGGTGCGTTGAACGTGAACAGATCGTTGGCGGTGTTGACGTAGTTGGGAATGAGCGTCCAGGTGCCCTCCGTCTCCAGGTAGGGATGTGTCCCTCTCAGCCTGGGCCAGTAGGCCCATTGGACATCGGCCTCAGGTGCAAAATTGACGTCATCGTATCCACCAGCCGTGGTCGCATCGTAGTCGCTGTCCATGATGAACAGATACTCCCTGCCGCCATAGGTGCTGTTGTCCGGATCCCAGATCATGTTGGCCGGCTTCACACCGGGCTCGTCGTTCTCCACAAAGGCGATGTTCAGTCTGCGGCCACCGTCGTCCATGTCATAGGCGCCACCGGGAAAAGTACCCAAACCCGGCTGAACGGCGTAACCCAGATCGCGACGGTACACCTTGCAGTTGGTCTGGTCGGCCGGATCGCTGCTGAACCGGATCTCCACGGTGTGGTAATCCGCCGCGGTCAGGGTGCTGCCGAAGAAGTAGACCCCCAGATCGACGGCGCCGCCGAAGATGCTGCCGCCCCAATCGACCCAGCTGAACCAGCGTTCATCATCGTAAGTATACTCCTTTCCTATCATCGGTGGACCCATGACCTTAACCAACAATCCTTCCGCAATATCATAGTCCTGGTCCCCGGACTGGTTGGCCTGATCGTCGAGCACGACGCTATCAGGATCTACGGTTGTGTTCGTCAGCCTCCAGAGTATCTCCCCATCGGACTCGTAAAATGAGATCGCGTAATCATCGCCGGTCAGGGCGTAGGGATCCAGCACGATGGCAACGGCTGACCCGTCGCTCCCGCCTTCGTGGGTCACCTCCAGGCTGTCGCCCAAGGTGCTTTGGGCATCCTTTTTGAATTGCTCCTGGGGGAAGATGATATAGGCATCCTTGGCGGTTTCCACGACCCGCGGGATGGCGCTGGCATCGGGGTGAACCAAATAGGCAGTGACCGCGAAGTAGTATCGTCGATAGTTGCTGAAGGACGTCTGAGTAAGAATGTCTTCATCGATGATGATAAATCGCTGAAGTCCGGAATTTGAGCCTATCATCGCTGGTAGAGAAACCGGCAGCAGTGTCACCGGATCAAGGGTCTGGTCGAAGACGACATCATAGCTGTTGATCGCATCAAACGTGGCAACGCGGTGCCAGGGGCCTGCGACAGACTCACCCTGGTAGACGTTGTAACCCTCGAACTCGTAGCCGGCAAAAGCGTAACTCTCCACGTCTTCATGGTCTTCGTACCAGGTCAGCGCGAGTCCTTGGTCTGCCTCAGCCACCTCCACCTTTGGGGCAATTGGTGAAGGTATCTGAAAATTCCCGTCATAGGCAGTCTGCGCGAAAGCGTCATAGAATTTCAACATGGCCACGGAGGTACGATTGGTGGTTGCCTGCGCGATGATCTTGGCGCCCATCACGACCTGGGTGTCCCCTGGGGCCAGGGTGAAGGGACCGGAGGACATCAAAAACCTTCGGTCACCAGGACTCTCCACCACGCCGTCCAGATGCCCGGTGCCCGCCAGAGGATCGCCAGAGAAGGGAAACACCGTTGGATTCCCCTCGTGGTCTGTGTACGGAGTGCCGTCTCCGCCATACCCGTTCATGAACCAGTATGCCTCGGTGGCGATCTCCGGATCGTCCCAGGGGTCGGGAGCGCCATTCCAGTACCAGGCAAAAGCCGTCATGCCTAGGTAATTGCCACTGCCCTTAGGTACCTCAGGACCCTGGAAGAAGTCAAAGCCCAGGGCCGGGGGATTATCACCATAGTCTGAGTCGACCGGCAGGCCGTTGTAGCAGTAACCCAGACCCAGGGTGGGATCGCAGCCCACCAGGTCATCGGAGGCGTCGCCCAGATCGGGATCGTCCCACAGGGCCACAAAGCAGGAGTCAAATTGTTGGGTGCCCTTGTGGAGAAATTCCCACTTGATGAACATGATGTTGCCCAAGGGGTCGGCGCGGTTGTACCCGAAAATAGTGACCCGAGTCTCCACGTCCATGGGCGGGGTGCTGAACACGTTGGAGTGCTGGGCAACGTTGCCGTCGTTACAGACATAGAACATGGTCTGATCACCCATTAGCAGGGGATCTCCAAATTCATCCACAGGAGCGCCCTGATCCGCGGGCCAGGTGTCCCAGTCGCCGGTGCCATCCCTGTTGATCTTGTAGATTTTGTAAGCCGGATCTGCAGATACCGAGCCCCAGGGGCCGGGCACCAGCTCGCTGGAATACTCGTTGCAGGCCGTGTAGATATTGCCATCATCGTGGCCGATGCCCACCAGCCACAGGCCGGAGTGGTAGTCGATGAGCTTGTCCGTCCCCTTGGGCCACTCCATGCCCGAGCTGCCCGTGACTCTGTGATCTACGATGGAGCCGTCGTTGGTGATGATGGCGTCGATGGTGTTACCGTCGAAGTGCGCGTGATCGATGATGGTGGCCTTGGCCAGGGGCTCCTTTCTCGTCGCCGATGTAGCCCGGGGAGCCGCCCAAGCCGAACTCACCAGCAGCAGGGCAAGCAGAGGCACTATGACGGAGCCGATGGTCAGGAACCCTCGTTTCCGACTCATAATGTTTCCTCCTTCTGGTAAATGATAGAACGCATTCATGCGCATCGCCTCATGATCTCCGGATCAGTCCGGCGATCAAGGGTTGAAGTCGAAGCGCAAGCCCAGACGAATCTGCCTGGGGGTTCCCCAGTTATAAGGATGATTGATGAAGGCGCGGTACTGAGCCTCAGCCGGCGCACCACCATTGGCGGCAAGCCAGCTCTGGCCTTCAGGAGTGCTCAACCAGCCATTGTCCTCCGCAGAACCGGTGGCCTCGTAGATGCCCCGGTAATCGGTGTTGCCGATGTCCATGTTGTAGTTCCAGCGATCGAACTTGCGGCTGAACGGATTCTCGGTGCCCAGCAGGTTTATGACCCACACGTAGGCGTCAAAGTCCACACCTCCCACCTCGAAGGTCTTGTCCAGCTTCATGTCCATCTGGTGGGTCCAATCGGTGTAGGCCGAGTTGATGGCCCCCTCGGGGAAGGCCGTGCTGAAGCGCGCCTGAAAGATGGTATCGGCAATCCTCTTGGGCGTGTATGGCAGGCCGCTGCCGAAGGACCAGTTCAAGTTCAATCCCATTCGGCCCAGAGGATGTCCGCCCATCAGCACGGGACCGTCATCGGGCTTGCTGCGGATGTCCAGGTTGACGCTACCGGTGTGTCGCTGGTCGAAGTCCAGAGGAGCTACGAAGGTGGGATAGTACTCCCGGCCGATCCAGGTCACGTAGAAGTCGCTCCCGGAGGTGGATCCGGTGCCGCCGGCAAATTGCAGCGTATAGCTGGCATGAGCTGAAATCCTCTCCGTCCGGCGCATATCGAAGTTCACGCTCAGCCCCTTGACAGAGCCATAATCCCCGTTTTGGTACTGAGGATAGGTGTTGGGATGGGCCTCATAGCGGTTACGCAGCACGATGAGATCCCGAATCTCTTTGTAAAAAGCAGAGATGTCTACGGCGGCGTTGTCTCCCACTTGCTGGCTGAGCCCCACCTCATACTGGGTGGTCTTGGTGGGCTTCAGATCCGGATTGCCGATCTCCACCTGATTGCCCTGGGAAATCTGGCCAGCCATGTAATCCCAGCCCGTATACAGGAAGGCCAATTGCGGCTGCTGGACAAACTTGCCAAACTGGGCGTGGAACACGGTCCGGTCGGTGACGGGAAATCCAATCCCCACCCTGGGGCTGAAGTTGTGCTGGGCCTCGGTGTCCTCCAGGCTGTCCAGTTCGATGAATCCAAACTCGTTCAGGGGAATATGATAGGGATCCACCAGCCTCTTGTCTTTGGCATCCATCATGTCCCAGCGAAGACCCAGGTTGAGCACCAGGTCGGAGATCTCGATCTTGTCCTGAACGTAGGCCGAGACGATGACCGGGTGCTTGGCATTATCAGGATCTGTGTCATCATCAATGGTGTCGTCAGGATCCACCGGCTGCTCGCCCCAATCGCCGAAGTAGATGGGATAGCCGAAATTGTCGGTGTAACCCACTCGGTAAGCGGCCCTCACGTCAGCGGCACTATCCGGCGGGTTGTCCGCCAGGGTTCCGGCAATCTGCATGGGTCGCGTCACGGAGTAACGCCTCAGGGTATTGTAACGGTACTCAAAACCGGCCTTGAACTCGTGGACATCCCACATCTGGCTGGTGCCGTCGAACTTGAGCCCCCACGAGCTGGAGCGGTTGAGATAGTAGTCGTCGTACACGCTGATGGAGTCGAAAATTCCCGACCCAAATCGGAAGGGCTCGCCGGGGTTGGTACCGGGCTCGGGGAGAAATGCATTCCAGATGCCATTGCTATAAATACCATCTGGTGTGGTCAAGGTGTCGTTGTTGTCGCCATAGTCATAGATGTTACGGCCCAAAATCCCATCGCCCCGCTCGCTGCCATGCGAGTGATAGCTAAAGGTGGCCGTGTAAAAGGTATTCGGATTGAGCGTGTGAGTGATCTTCCCATATGTGGACCAGGAGAACTCCTCGTCGGTGGCCATATGGGCCAGGGTTTCCTCGAGCAGGGAGCGGTGTTGATCGTACTCCTCGAAGTCCGCATTCCAGTAATGTCCGCCGAGCTTGATCTGGATGGGCCTGAGATCCACCAGCACGTTGCCGTTGAACATCCAGTTCTTTTCGTAGTTGTGGGGCAGAGGGCCGGTGGTCGTGGTAATCTCGGCCACGCCCGCGCTGTCGCCGATATCGACCAGCACCGGATGCTCACCCAAGGAGGGCCGGCGGTCCTTCATCTCGCGCCATTCGCCGGTCAGGAAGAATTTCAGCTTGTTCTCCAGCCCGGGAACGGGGCCGCTGAGGCCCAGGTTGCCGACGTTATACCCGTAGGAGTAAGCCCCCAGGTTCTCGTCATCCTGGCTCAACCAACTGTCGGTGACGAACTCTCCGTTGATATTGTAACTCCGTCTCCCCGTCCTGGTGGTGGTGTGAATCACGCCGGAGTTAGCGAAGCCGTATTCGGCATTGAAGCCACCAGACTGGTAGGAGATCTCCTCCACCGAGTTGATGGGCACCTCCCCTTGCGGCTCGCCGGTGCGCAGGTCGTTGACATACACGCCGTCCACATACCAGGCGATCTCATCTTCACGCCCGCCGCGCACGTGCATCCTATCGCCCAAAAAGACCACTCCGGGCTGAGAGGCCACTATCTCGGAGTAGCTCCTCATGGGCAGGTTTTGGAAGTCCTCCAGGCGCAGAGTCCGGGTCACGTTGGTGGCGGCCCGCTCGACCAGCGGCCGTGCGGCCGTAACCACGATCACCTGACCCTCCAAAACGGTCTCTTCCAATGCCACATCCTGGATGGTGGTGAGATCCACATTCACGATGACATTCTGGACGCGAGTCGTCGTGTAACCGACCACACTCACGGCCATATTATAGCTGCGAGGTGGGACGTTCAGGATGATGAACACTCCCCCTCTATCGCTCGCCGCGCCCATGGTGGTCCCTTCCAGAATGACGTTGGCTCCGGGCAGCGGGTCACCGGTTCTGGCATCGGTAACAGTGCCCATGATCTTTCCCGTATCACCAGCCAACACTAAGGAGGGTAATAGCAGGCCGAGGATCAGAAGACCTGCCAACGGTAAGATTTTTCTTTTCATGAGAAAAACCCCCTTTGATTGTATCTCAGAGGACTGAAATCATCGATGACGTGAGCTCGTGCCCACGAATTTCAATAGACTCTTTCGCTTCTGTTCATCACCTCCTTCTATATCTAAAAACCCTATCTTCTCTCCGGTGGCTGAAAAATGCCTCATATCAGCGCACCGAAAGTTACAAAAATAGAAAGTAACACTTCTTATAGAATTGTCAAGGAAAAAATTTATAATACTATACACCTCCCCCTTTCCTTTGCTTCTCGAAAATATCAAATCCGCAAAGGCTCTTGGACAGTGATCATGGATTGCTACAAAATCAGCAACTATTATGCCGGACCATTACGATAGGCTATATTTGTGCTGCTAAAGGGAATAGAACTTCGGAGCGGGAGAGTTTATAACACACGAGCTGATGAGCTGTATAGTATTTGAACACTATCCCCTTCGCAGTGCGCAAAATTATTCAGACTCTCTAAAAATTTATATCTTTTTGAACCATTGTCAAGTAAAATTTTACCCGGCCTTAAAAAAATTGAGAGATTAACTTAGATGAAAAACCCCTTGCCTTGATCTTCTCCTTTTCGTAATTTACACATCAAAGGTTTCATTTTCATAGCGATTAGCAGATCGATAAGCAAAAAAGGAGCCAATCCATGCTCAAAGCCATGCGCCAAAATACGAAACTCATCTTGTGGATTATCCTGGCCGCCTTTGTGGGCACGATCATCTTCGCCTGGGGGATGAATGTCACGGGCAGGCAGGGAAGCAGGCAGGCGGTGGTGGGTGTTGTAAACGGTCAAAAAATCTCCTATCAACAGTTTTCATACATATTTCAGAACCTCTACGATCAAACTCAAGAGCAGTTGGGCCAGGCGTTGGACGAGGAAACTTCCCGGCAGCTCCTGGACGAAACTTGGAACCAAATTGTCAACCAGATTCTGCTCACCGAGGAGATCGAAAAGCGAGAGATACGCGTCACCGACCTGGAAGTGGTCACCTACATTCGAGACAACCCCCCGGATTTTCTCCTGAACAACGAGAGCTTGCAGACAGACGGCGAGTTCGATCCCCAGAAATATGCGGCGGCCCTGGCCGATCCCAGATACGACTGGAGACCTCTGGAGAATCAGGTTCGAGCAATACTGCCCGTGCAGAAGCTGCAGAGCATGATCATGGCCGCCGTCCGGGTCACCGATGCAGAGGTGTGGAACGATTACAAGGCAAAAAACGAACGAGTTCAGGTTCGCTACGTGGCTCTCCGACCCACGGATTTCGAGGTGGATCAAGCCAAAATCACTGAAGGGGAAATCAGGCATTATTTCGATGAACACCAGCACGAGTATCACCAACCGAGCAGAGCCAACCTGGATTACGTGTTCTTGGAGAAGACCGCCAGCCAAGCAGATGAGGACACCGTTCGAGCCGAGCTGGAGGCTCTCAGAGAAAGGGCCTTGGATGGAGAGGATTTCGGAGAGTTAGCCGAGATTTTCTCTCAAGGACCTTCTGGCAAGGACGGTGGGGATTTGGGATTCTTTGGTCGAGGGGTCATGGACAGCGCCTTTGAGGCCGGGGCTTTTGCCCTTCAGGAAGGAGAGATCTCAATGCCCATCCGCTCCTCTTTTGGCTGGCATATCATTAAGTTGGAGGAAAGACGAGCCAGCGGCACAGAAGAGGAGGTTCGAGCCCGTCATATTCTCCTGAAGGTCACTCCCAGCCAGCAGACGCTAGAGGCCCTTCTGGATCAGGTGGACAAGTTGGCTCAAAGCGCTAAGGAAGTCGGCCTGGAACAAGCCGCTCAGGAGGCTGGTTTCGAGGTCATGCAAACGGGTCTTTTCCATGAGGGCAGCCAATTTGTGCCTGGGCTGGGAAAGGCCAGCGACGCTGCCAAGTTCGCCTTTTCAAGCAAGAGAGGAGAGATCGGAGGCCCGTTCGAGAACGAGAAGGGACTTTCTTTAGTCTCCATTCGAGAACGGGAAAATGCCGGGATTCCCCCACTGGACAAAGTGAAGAAACAAGTTGAATCAGCATTGATTCGCGAAAAGCAGAAGCAGCTCGCTCGAGAAAAGGCTATGGGCTTTCAGAATCGCCTCCAGGAGGGCCAAACCCTGGCGGCGGCGGCCCAAGACATCTCCCTCATTGTGGAGGAAACCGAACCTTTCGCCCGCAAGGATTATGTCCCCAAGATTGGTCTAGCCAACGAATTTGTGGGAACGGCCTTTGGACTCCAAGTGGGTGAGATCAGCGGTTTAGTGGAAACCAATCGCGGATACTATTTCTTGCAGGTAGTGGCTCGAGAGGAAGCAGATCTGGAGGAGTTCCAAGAACAAAAGCAGGCATTGACGTTAGATCTTCTCAGAAGAAAGCAGAATCAGGTATATGGAGACTGGTTTGAAGGAGTGAGACAAAAGGCCAACATCGAGGACTATCGCGACCGTTTCTTCAGGGTATAACCTGGCCATGGGCGCCTTCGTCTTCTTCCCCAGCCCCGAAGGCATATAAATAGCCATCCATGGAGCCAACGTAAATCCGACCCTCCCAGGCGGCAGGAGAGGAGACGATAGCTCTTCCGGTCCTGTGGCTCCAGTTCAGTTCCCCAGTCTCAGCATCCAGGGCGTAAAGAACGCCATTGCTGGCGCCGAAGATAACTACTTGCCCGTTGCCCAATGGGGCGCTAAGTATTGGACTTCCCACCGTAAAGGACCAATTCAAAGTACCGTTCGTAGCATTAAGAGCGTACAGCGTGCCGTTATCCGATCCAGTATACACCGTCCCGTGGCAAACCGCCGGCGAGCTAGATAGGTCTCCTTCCGTCTGGAACGACCAGACCACCTCCCCATCATCCTCCCTCAAGGCATGGATCTTTCCATCGAAGGATGACACGTAGATGTGTCCCTCATGGGCTATGGGCGATGACCAGATGCTTCCGCCCAGCTCTCTTCTCCAAGCCTCACGACCGGTATCAGCCTCCAGAGCATAGACAAAACCCTCCGCGGAGCCAAGGTAGATCATACCTCTCATAAAGGCGGCTGCAGTGCTCGTTCGCCCCTCTGTCTGAAACCGCCACAGCTCCTGTCCGTCCTCGGTCGACAGGGCATGGATGCTGCCCGAACCGGAGCTCACGAACACCACTCGACCAGCCAGCGTCAGCGAGGCGGAGACGTCGGGGATGTCCTTTTTCCAACGCATATCCCCGTTGATAAGATCCAAGGCGTAGACTCCATCATCGCCGAACTCTGTACCGAAAAAAACGGTCCGCACGCCGATGGCCGGTGAGGCGGATATGCTGGAACCCACTTTGAGAAAGCTGTAAGGACGACCATCGCGGGCTGACAGGAGATAAAACCTCTTGCCAAGGGAGCCAATACAGACCAACCCATCTACCACCGCCGGCGAGGAGACGATGGGACCCTTGGTGCGAAATCGCCACAAAAGGTGCATCGGGAGCCGAATATCCCCATAATATTGACCGGTATGCCCGCTGTTTCCGCCCAGCATGGGCCAACCGCCTCCGGGCTCAAAGGCATCGGGAACAACAAGACGTCCTTGACAACAGAGACCAAAAATCACCGCCAGCATAGCGAGGACGCCCAGGTATCTCAGGCTTTTTCTTCCTGTCAATAGTTCCATCCGAAGAAAAACTGAACCTTGGTCTCGGGGAAGATCCTGTCAAAATCGGTAATCTTGGCAAAGTCCAGCCGTAGAACGGTGAAATAACTCAGTCTGGCCCGCAGTCCCAGGCCAAAGGCACCGTGAACCTGAGTCAGTTCCTTCTTGAGGCTGAGATCTTCGCTCCAAGCATTGCCGATGTCCATGAAAACGGCTCCCCGAATGGCCTGGAGTTCAAAATTCCCGAAAGGAAATCCCACTAGAAGGTTATCAATCACCGGGACTCTCAGTTCGTTATTCAACAGAATCAGTTTCCGTCCCATGAAGTACCTGCGAGGGTACCCTCTCATGTCCCAGCTTCCGCCCATATAGAATATCTGTGGTTCTGCCCCCTGGCTGTACAGACCGACCAGCCGAATGGCGTGACAGATCCTCCGGCTGAGCCGAAAATACTGACGCAGGTCACCCATGATGGTCCGATTAAACAGGCGACCTGACCACGGTCCCCAGGTAAGACCCATGGTCAAGTTCATCCTCAAGCCATCTATGGGGCCCACCGGCCCCCAGAGGGAGGTGTCTTTGATGAAAGAAAGATAGGTAGAAGAAAGGAAGGCCGATCTCTTTCTTCCAGAATCGTAATTCTCCTTGTACGAATTCTTCAGGAAGGTACTCAACTCGAGTCTATGGAACTTAGAAAAGGGATGTCTTACCGCGACAAAACCCCCGTATTGCCGTTCGAAGTACCAACCACGATAGGTATCGAAGTAGTCATCTACAAAGTGAAAACCCCCCGCTCCTATATTCGTGCGCCGGGAAAGGTTAAAATAGCTAAAGCCCAGGTTGAAGCTGGAAAGGAAATCCCGCCGGTCGCTGGCCGTGTTATTGAGCAAGAAATAGTATTGGTGATCCCCCAACATATCCGTCAATGCTATTTGAAGCCCCCCGCCAAGCCCCAAAACGGGATCGTATGAGATGGCGCTTTGAGCAATATCCAGGGAAAGCTTCTTTCGATACTTGGCTGGGGAAGGAGATCGAGCGGCAGGAAGTTTCATCGGCTCCCAAGGCTCCATTATCTGCTCCGGTCGTGAGGCTAAAACTCCAGGACCCAGGGAATCGGGGAGTTCCATACGATAGATTTGGAAGCGACTTTGGCCATAGGCACAGAAGATGAGATGCTCTCCATTCTGGGACCAGTCGGGGTCAAAGACTCCTGTGAGAATATTGGTCAGTCGATGAACGCGACGATTCTGACCATTGACATCCTGGATGTACAGATTAAAAACGCCTTCCCGGTCCGAGCAGAAAACGATACGATTTCCCTCTGGCGCCCAGGAGGGTGATTGGTCATTATGTGCCCCCTCAGTCAACCGCTCAAGGTCTCCGTCCTCCAGGCGACATAGATAGAGATTGTGAAATCCATGGCGACCTTGGGGGGAACGATCTGAGCTGAAAACCAAGGAACGGCCATCGGGAGACCAGCTCGGGTCCCGATCGTCATAAAGATCTGACGTGATCTGGCGAAGTTCACCACTGCGGACCTCTACTGCATACAGGTTGACATGGCCATGGCGGTCAGCGGCCGAGAAAGCAATTCTGTCGCCCTGCGGCGACCAGCAAGGAGAGGACATGGAGATCAAGCGAGGAAATTGGAACCTCTCTATAACCCGACCACTCTCCATGTCCCATAGGTAGAGGACATCTGTCTCCTGGCTTTTGGACACAAAGGCCAGGGTGCCAGAGCATGAAACGTCCAGTTTGCTCTTGAGCAGATGCAGAGTTTCAAACTCGGTTGTTCGCTCACCTCGGATCAGGCGTCGAACCGCTTTCCCCTCCTCCCCAATGGTCAGCAGGTAAACGTCCACATATCCCATTCGATTGGTCATGAAGACGATCCCCCCGCCATTGGAATCCGTGGCGTGATAAACAGTCGGCTTCACGTTGGAGCCCACAAAGGTCAACTGCTCAGCCGCCTGTTCTGGCATGTCAAGCTCCCTCAGCAGTGGATAATACCGTTTCTTGAGGCAATACTGCCACTTCCTATCCACCTCTTCGAGAGAGCTTCCCAGTGTCATTTCCAAGGCGTCGGGGAATTTCTTCGCCTTCCACCAATTTTCGCATAGCCGCAGGATTTTGTCCTCCCCATACCGCTGGGCGATAAACTCCACCGCAGACTGCCCCTCTTTATACATCTGAAAGGTGCCGTTGATGCGGTACATCTGATCCAAAGGCACCAGGTTCCCGGAGATGACGGCATCTCGCAGGACCATCTCGGCCTCGGCATCCCATCGGCCGGACCAGTACTCGGCCAGCCCCTCGATCATCCACAGTGGGGGAAGATAATACTGAAATTTATCGTGGTCCCGCAGCACGACCTTGAGCTTAGAGAGTGTGAACACATGAACGAGCTCATGCCGGATGACTTTCTCCAAGCTGGCATGGGAGCCCGTAAAGGGCACCACAACCCGACCCTTCATAAATTCCATAAAGCCGCCCACGCCCTCGGGCAGCATGGAGGGGATCGTGTTGGTCTGTTGAAAATAGTTATGCGCACTGTAGAGAATCAGGGGAATGGGGCGAGATATATGGTGATGAAACTTGGCCGCCAGTTGCTGGTAACTTTTTTCGGCCATGGCGGCCGCCGCCTCGGCTAACTCCCTTTCCTCGGAATAGAAGTAAATCTCGAGGTGATCGGTCTTCATGACCAGCCATTGAAAGTTGGTGTACTGAATCTTATTCTTGCCAAAATGATACTGAGCCTGGCCATTTGCAAACAGGCCGAGGAGGCAGATCAGGCCAGTTGCCAGAAAGAGGGTTTTGATTTTTCTCATTATAGATATTTCCGCTCGTGGGTTTCAGTATCCTTCACCAAGAGAATACTCGACCATCAGTTTCGGCTAAGAAAACGGCTTAATACTAGCCCTTCTGTCCATTTTAAAATAGTTATCGAGCCTTCATCTGTCAACCTCAATTTATCGTTCGTACGGATCTATGTGGCTCAGATACATATTGCAGAAACGATAAAAATAAGAAGTTACCTCAATTAGTGGAGCAAAAAGGCGTTGACAAGATCAGATTGTAGCAATATATTGATTTAATGTCGGGAAGGTGCGAATTTTTCCTCTCCTTTGCGTGACAAGCTAGACTAACCCACCAAAGGGGATAGATCAATCATAGCCAGTCTGTTCTATATTCGAGCAAGGCCTTAGGAACTATCAGCATGAAGGAACCTCTACGAGTAATTTCTGTGGATAAAGGTCTTCGATTGGTTCTTCTGCAGAGTTTCTTGACGAAAGGATTCGTGCAAAAAACTTTAGAGAAGTACATATTTTGAACTTAAGACAACAGACCACTTTCCTTAGGAGTAATTACTGTGGTGGACGTGTCCCCTTTGTTTTTGATAGGCGCACAGAGATCGGGCACCACTCTTATGCGCCTGATACTGAATGCCCATTCGCAGATAGCCATTCCGGAAGAAGGTACCTTTTTAATGCCATTATTAAAAAAAAGGTTACTTAAACGGGAAATATCGGGCCCTTTTCTGAAAACTCTCCTTAGTTATTTTGCCTTAAATCCGCAGTTTAAACTATGGGGACATGACTTCAGTGAATATTTTGCACAACTCTCTAAAAGAGGTAGGACTACTGTCCGTGAATTGATGAGCGGTATTTTTTCCGTCTATTCTGGCAGCGAAGGCAAAATAATATGGGGGGACAAAACTCCTTCCTTCTTCAGAAAGATCGACATCCTCTTCGCCCTATTTCCCAAGGCCAAATTCATACATATTGTTCGCGACGGTAGAGATGTTTTTGACAGCTGGAGAAAAATGGATCCTTCTAAAAACAACTCCCCTCTTATAGCCATAGACTGGAGTTATAAACTATTTAGAATTGAAAAATCCTTCACCAAGATACCCCCCGAAAATAGAATAACGATTCGATATGAAGATCTCCTTGAAAATCCAGAAAAAGCCATAAAATCAGTCTGTTCCCTTGCGGGAGTCGAATATGAGGCCACGATGTTGGAATTCCATCGAACTAGCCATAAGTATATTGGCACACACCACTCCAAACTGATATTTAAGCCTTTAAGCAAGAACAACAGGTACAAATGGAAAAACAATTTGACTAACCGGGAGACAAGGAGCTTTACCCTCCTGGCCAGATATTTTCTAAAGAAGTATAATTATGAAATCGAAGACACCGGGATGAACATTCCTGACATGCTTTCTATACTTAAGAACATCATTATCGGAGTTCCCATGAGAATAATGAGTGTATGGCGAGCAAAGAGATCTTTAGAAACAATCCTTAAGAAAGGGCAACTGATTGATTCCATGAAAGTTGGTGAACTACCACGAGGCGTCCGAAAGAGGGCGGGGGGGATTAAAAACGCACCGGGGAAGGAGATCTGAGGATACCCTGAAGTTGGCAAAAGGGCTTCCAGTCACATTAAGAAAAAGGTAAGAGAAAAAGCCTCTCAAGCACAAACGAATGGGAATGACCGCTTGGGTCAAATCATTGGCAATTCAGCCGGTTCCTGAGTGGTTTTCCAGATCGCTTTTTGAACCAGTTGGAATCCCCATTTTGACAGCTTAAGCCATTAGAGCAATCCAAGCTGGTGTAAACCGCCACGGCTTTTCCTCGGCAAAAGACTGGCTACTGCCATCTGATGAACTTCTTCTTCACGACCTTGCATCCTTGACCTCCCACATAAATATAAAAAAGTCACCAGTAAGACTTTTCGAGGATATTTTCAAAGAGCCAATTCGTATCGCCGATGTCCTGTTATTTAACAATAAGCTGTTGAAAAGAGGCACATATATATTATGGAAGACATTCAATGCATTTTCTGCAACAGGAGCAGTGACCGAATTGTCATAGTAGAAAATGGATACACGGGCAGAAAATGTCCTCAGTGCGGTTTGATATTCATTTCACCACGGCCGACTTTGGCCAAAATTTTGAATCTCTACGGTCACGATCAGACCGTCGTATCCGCTAGATCACATATATCAGCGGCTTTTAGCAAAAGGCTCTATGCAAAGCACAATGTTCGTATAATTAAAAAATTTATAAAAACGGGTTCTATGCTGGAAATTGGTGCTGGTGCAGGATATTTCTTAGATGAAGCCAGAAAAGAGGGATTTGAAGTCTATGCGAATGAGCTCAATACTATTCTAGCTAATTATATTGAAAAAGTATTAGCAATACCTTGTGAAAGTTCTCCTTTGGATATTTCTCTCTTTAACGGGAAGAAATTTGACATTATTTATCATTGTAATGTCCTAAGTCACTTGTATAACCCAGTCGTGGAATTTCAAAAGATTAATGATAAATTGAAAAAAAATGGATTGGTTGTATTTCAGACTGGAAACCTTGGCGATGTAAAAGAAAAGTATTTTAAATTCATTTCAAAATTTATGTATCCAGACCATTTATTCTTTTTTAGTGAGGATAACTTACGGGAGCTGCTGAGACGAACTGGATTTGAATTTGTAAAAATACACAGATATTCTATATTACCACAGTTGATGTTTTCTAAAATGGCAAGAAAGGTAATGAATTTCGTCAAATCTAAAGCCAGAGCTAAAAACTTGGATCAACATAATCCGACTGAAGTTCCATCTTTTAATGTCCCTCATGCTCACAACAACGCTGTCCATTTCAAGCAATTTATTAAGAATGCATATAGTTGTATTCTCTATCTTATTCGTTATAAAATAGGATACGTAATACCCAAAAAGCAACGACCACAAACAGTTATTGTTGTTGCTCGCAGAACCAATTGATGCCTCGCTTGACATTTGCTGGAGATATTGTAAGAACTTTTTCCCTACGGTATATGTTGTTCCTGTTGCCGTGGAAAGGCAAGACTTGGGATCTTATACCGGCCGTCAATCATATGGGCACTGGATGGCTGCAGGCCATCTGTCGGGAGTTATATTCCAGATACTACTGGATCGTTAAAAAGTTTGGAGAGGCTACCGGCATACCAGTCCTTATGAACACGTCTTTCAACCTACGCGGTAAGCTCATCGTAAGCAGTCCCGCCGGTGCGTGCAATACGTTTTCCAAAAGCGAAATAGACATATTGGTAATGAGCCAATATTTGGTAAATAAGGAGGCTTTTCAACGAATCGCCAACTAATAAAAAAGTTGTCGCTATCAGTCTTCTCCGTCTTGGCGACGCTTGTGGTCATCGAGGGGGCCCTTCGAGTTGTCAAGTTAGCGCCGACTGTCCATCATCGGCGGCAGGTGCATGAGCTATTTTGTGAGCATGACTCTCTGCTCGGATGGCGTAAAATTCCAAACTTCTCTGGATTGCGCGTAACCGAGGAGTATCAGGTTTTGGAGAAGTTCAATTCGAAGAGTATACGCGGTCCAGAGTATTCTTATGACAAGGAAGAGGGAAGCCTTCGTATACTCATCCTGGGAGACTCGTTTGTTGAAGGTTACACGGTTCCTTTTGAAAGCTTGTTCTCTGAAACAATGGAGAGGGAGCTAAAACAAGCAGGTGTATCCGCTCAAGTTATCAATATGGGCACAGGAGGATACAGTACTGACCAGGAGCTGTTGCGCTTTGAACAAGAAGGTGTCAAATATCATCCCGATATCGTCGTGCTCATGGTCTATAGTAACGACATTTGGTATAATGCTCAGAATATATATTGGATAGGACCAAAACCGATGTTCATCATCGAAGATGATGAGCTCAGGCTCACCAACGTTCCCGTGCCACTTCCGTCCGAGGGTGGGGACATCTTCGCTCAGAGAGAGCTTGGCTTCCACCGCAAGCTCATGAAATGGTTTGGGGAGAACTTTTACTTGTATCGACTGCTGGCTAAGGCCGTGACGAATGTGCATTGGTCGCGGAATATCGCTGCATCGTTAGGCCTTATTGAAGGAGGGATACCAGATCAATTAAGGGTATGGCAACGGGAACATGATCCTGAAGTGCGTTTTGCATGGGACATCACCAAAAGGCTTCTTCTCAGACTTGAGGAGCGCGTTGAGCGATCCGGGGGAAAATTCATCATTTCCTACGTTCCGGAGCGAGCAAGCATTTATCCGCAAGAATGGGCTGCAACGAAGAGGAAGTACGGCCTCTCCGATCAGGAGTGGAGCATTGAGCAAGTGGGAATAGATTTAGAACAATTTTGTCGCCAACACTCTATACCATTTGTAGACCCGACCCGGCGATTTAGAGAAGCGGCCGATGAATTGCACTCCAGCGGTGAGAGCCTCTATTGCGTAACAGAGGGACATTGGAATGTCAGCGGACACCGATTAGTCGGAGAAATATTGGCCCAGTATATTGAAGATTTGCTGGAATGAAAAAGACGAGAATATTCATGTGAACTTCCCATCAACAGGTTGCCTTGATTCAGTCACTCCTCCATGACCATGAGGAGAACACGCTCATGGGAATGTCATCTTTTCCCAACGCTTGAATTCTCAAACATTGTAAAAAAGTTCTCTCTTCTGACAAACATTCATCTTCATTTTGCATAAAAAAAGCCACTGTTTCCGGCGGCCACTTCTTGCCCACCTTCCCTGCCCCTTTACTTGACCAGCAGCATCTTACAAGTTTCCCTGAAATCGCCAGCCTCAAGTGAGCAGAAGTACACTCCACTGGCCACTTCCTCCCCTCGACCGTTTCTTGCATCCCAAGATATCTGGTACTCCCCTGGTGGCTGATTCTCCTCCACCAGGGTTTTGACCGACTGTCCCAAGGAATTGTATATCCTTACCTCTACCGGCGCCTCCACAAGCAGATGATAACGAATGTTGGTGGAACCATTGAAGGGATTGGGAAAATTCTGCCACAGCTTATACTTTGAGGGCCTCGAACCTGATAAGTTGTCAGCAGATCTTTTCAGCTCTATAGCCGTCAGGGAGTGGGCGGGAAATGTATACGAAAAACTCGTATCAACAGAAGCCAAGGTTGAGTGTATGATGGTGACTGTATTGGGATCGTCCTCGTTATGAGCGGTGATGTCGGGCCCATTCAGAGTCCAAATGTTGGCCTCAGGGTGGGGCTCAAATCCCACCACCTGGATGGCCACCTCGACATCTTGTTCAAGTTGTTTATTGATCACCATGATATGCAGTTTTTTCTTTGCGGTGTCAATTGAGGTCGCGACGGACAGTTCTGGGACTGCGGGCATGGCTGGAACGCAAGAAACTCTAACGGTTGAAAATGTGTTGCAGTCGATGGTGTTGTCAAGCAGCATATCGCCGCAATGTTCTGTGAACATCTGCTGTGCGTAGTACATTGGCCTTGCGAACCTGCGTGGCGGCCCCCAAGCGTAGCCGATGTGCCCGTGATAGACGTTGGAGCAGAGCATCCAGCTGCAGACGAACTCGATATCCCATTCGGGGCCGTCTTCCAAAAACATCATCAGCAAATCGGCGTAATAGAGGCCCGCCAGAAGGCTGACAGCTGACTGTTTGCCAGTTTTCTCAAAGTTAATTCCGTTGCTTCCAGCCACAATGCTGATATATGGATCAGCCTCTTGGTTAATAATCTCTCTCAACTCGCCGATGTCAATGGGCGCCTGTTGTGTTGCCGCCATGCAACCGCGGTATATATCCTCTATATCGTCGGGTAAAGCGTATGTACCAGGGTATCCCGTGTGGATGTCCAAAAAATCCATATAGCCGCAGGCGATGCTCACCAGGGCGGCGTTCCATTCCAAAGAATCCCCAGATTGAATAAAGTGGGGAATGACGACTCCAGAAACCCCGATCTTGATCGTCGGGTCAACGGCTTTCATGGCTTCGGAGAAAGCACAGAAATCTTGTGCGTAGGTGATGACGTCCATGCCCACTTTGGGATTGTGTATCTCGTCGCCAACAACCCAGTATTTAACGCCGTATGGTTCAGGATGTCCGTTTTCGGCTCTTACTGCTGCCCAATCCGTGCCCCCTCTGGGGTTGGTGCCGTCGTTGGGCGCATTGCAGTATTCCACCCAATTGGTGGCTCTTTCTATTTTTTGTGTCAGGGGTGCTGTTTTGGATAGGTCACCGTCCATAATGCCAGAGACGGGATTAACGCAGATAAACGCCTCTGCCCCGATCATTTCGCACAGGGCCATGTGTTCGTCTGTGCCGTAGTGGAAATTACGGTCGGGTTGGCTGGGGCGTGAGTCTGGTCTGAGGTTATGGGGGCCGATGCCGTCTTCCCAGAAGTATTCATTGGCACCCCCTGGAAATCGCATTATGGTGGGTCGCAGGCCCAATACCAGCTCCTCGGCCTCTGGCGCAAATCCCCAGACCGTAAGGCTGTCGGGCTGTGTCATATCCAGCAGTCTGTTGCCGTGATGATGGGGTTGCGAGTTGCCCAGGAAAAGCGGATTAACAGGGCCAAGATACTCATTGGCATAGACGGAAATGGTGGCCGCCGATAACGGGGTCACTAACGGAGGGCAGAAAAACAGGAGAGATGGGAGAAAAAAGAAGAGAATCGCCTGTGTTGTCCTCCTCATGGGAGCCTCCTGAATGGGTAGATGGTGATAGAAAACCATAGGAACCCATTCAAGCTTATTGCAAGAATCAAGCCAGAAAAAAAAGATACCCAGGAATCCTCCTAAGTATCATTTTTTTACTTTATTACCTCGATGTAAGGACGATAATATTTAAGAAACTCAGTCCAGATCTGGTTAAGTTATAAACAAAATGACCTCCAATGGATTAGATATGATAATCATGGGAAGATCCGCAAGAAAAAACAGTTCTCCTCCAAGAGGTTAACGCCCTGACGAAAAATTCACCCAATGTTCAATTGCTGAAAGCCTTGAATGTAAATTGCACATTGATAAATTGAGGCCAGAAATGACCATAACTGGTCAGATACTTTCACGCAAAGCAGCTCACTTTTACTTTTCAATCATGGGCGAAGGTACAAAACTCGCCGCCACCTCAGCGCCAGTTACGACGACTACTCCGGGGTTGGAAGCGGCGATCTTTATAAAATTTCTAAAAGCCGCTAATCTCCCCTTTTCCTTCCCTAACATCCAGGGATGGAAACCGATGGCAAAACATTTTCCCAGATGTTCAGGCTGCAAATACATCAACCACTGAGAAAGCATCTCTGGGGGTGATATACCTTTTCTAATATACATCCCATCAGTGCTTACTAGAGGGATTCTCAGTATCTTCTCTCCGCGCCCTGGTGTTTCTCCCGCACATTTGATCCAATGCAGATTCTGCCAGGAGGATTTGGACGCTCTATCAATGTTATATCTAAAGCCAAGCGTGATCAGAATTTTCATCAAGGCATGTGACCAAGCGCCGTATGGGGAGCGAAAGCCCCAAAGCTCTACTGTGAATTTGCGTCTGAAGAACTCCTTTGCCTTGTGAATATCATAACGCAAATCATCTGCTGACATTTTAAGCGGTGCAACATGTCCAAAAGTATGGCAGGCTATTTCATGGCCATCCCTGATGAGGTGTTCGATGGTTTCAGGATATTTCTCAGCAACATGCCCAACGCAATTCCAGGTACTCTTCACTCTATACTCACAGAGAATGCGCAAGATTTCATGAAAGACGTCAGATGACAATTCGCCTTGCTCGTTCCCAAACTCACGTTCGTAGTCGAAAGACAGAACGAGCCGGATCTTGCCGGAATCCTCGGCTGTCGGCCGGATGAGTTCGTGGCGCACAGATATATTCCGTATCTTCCGCCTCAAACGGTAAGGAATGAAACCGAACTGTTCAAACAAGAGTGACCGTCTCCTCCATATCTGATACTCATCTCATCAGCGCTAGGCAAATACAACTCATTTTGTCCTCAACAATCACCAAGTTCTTAAAAAAAGTAGAGAGCCCAAGAAGTGTTGCCGATGCCCTGTTTTGGTCAGCTAAAATCTATGGGTATTGAGTTAGCTTCATATCAACCCTGGTGCCCAATCGAGAAGAATTTCAATAAGATGTTGCTGCTTACAAAGCGGCGTAAAGGTATGATCTGTATCTTGAATAACTTCTATCCTTAATTTGCCATATTTCTTCAACTCATGAATCTCATCTCCGAGTCTGCTTTGTAGGTAGTCCAAACCTCGATCGCCTCCGGAGTAAATAAAGAGAGGGCTAATGCCGCGGGCTGACAATACCTGCAAATCTGCTACCAGATTGTTCGCTCTTGAAGACATATCTCTTTTACGAACAAACAAGCGCTTTATCTGACTCGTGGTTGATCGTATAATCTGCTGGTAACGAGACTTCCCTTTCATCGCTCTTCGCCAACTTTTGAGACTAAACAAGGCACTTCTCCAGTAATGGCGAGCTACTCTGTCATATACCACAGAAGACCGCATCTCTTCATTATCATCAAAATACACCGGAGCATTGATGGGAACAACACCCACAACTCGAGGATCACACAAAGCCGCTTTAAATGATATAACTGCTCCAGAACATATGCCAATGAGAATAAATCGATCAATGCCTCTTGTCGCATTCAGATAGTTCAGCGCTTCCTGGGTTTCGTTAATCGCTCTCTCATCGGAAAGAGATTCAACCTCACTTGCTCTGCTGTCTCCAATTCCAGAGAAGTCAAATCTCAATACAAAGAACCCTTCCTCAGCCAACTTCCGCGCCGCTTTCACGTAGAGACGATGGGGACCGACTCGATGCAAGAATCCAGAATTGAGAAAGACAAACGCAGGAAAGTCATTGCCACTGAAAACCGGAGTTGGCTCGGTAATGATACCAACCAAAGATTTGGTTTTCCCAAAAAGCACAGCTTTGTCTCTCATGGGAACATCTCAGAAATCCAGGAGACCACAAACTGCAGTACTTTAATAGGTACCATGCCCTGACCCCAGTCATCCCTTTCAATCCAAGGTTCAAAACCAGGGATGTGTTTATACCGCAAAGAAACACCAATGCTGTTTAGATGCTCACGAAACCTTCCATCCTCACTCACGTCACTGCTTTCGATGAACAGTATTTTGCTAGCCGGTTTCTGCCGAATTGCGTAAAGGTCCAACTTTTCAAGATCTTTCAGCATAGAATCTGGAAGGGGAAACCCAAGCGCTTCTCTGTAACTTTCTCCTTCGGAGAAGGACTTTACCCCAGGAAAAAAGTTCCTTATCTTTTCCTGATGCAAGGTTGTCAGCTCCTCAATGTATTTCCTTCCATTGATAACCGGATTCCAAAGGACTATACCATCAATATCACCTCGTTCGGCTCCAGCCAGCATCGCAAGGTTGCCCCCTAAACGAAGGCCCGCTAAACAAATCTGATTCAGATCGCTTCCGCCTTTTAGTTCTTCTACCGCCGTTGATATATCGGCAAGCCATTGGCGAATTTCGCCCTGGTCGCTATCGCCCTCAGAATCACCACATCCGTAATAATCAAACCGTAAGGTGTGAAAACCAGCCGAAGAAAGAAGCATAGCTAATCGTACAAAGGCACGATGAGAACGGATGTAGTCTTCCCCCATGGGATAACACAGAATAACTCCAACATTGCGAGCTTTTTCGAGTTGTGGCGGGTGATAAATCCCAAAAAGCGATCTGGCTGAATTCCCGAAATAGAATGGCTCCATCATATCATACTCAGATATCACTCCGGTTGTTGGAATCTCCTACTGTCATTCCAGTAAAAATATAGCCTCGATGAAAGAAAAACTTACCCTTATGGCAAGTTCCCTTCGCAAAAAAGAGATCGGTATCAGCCATATATCTGGCTTCGAACTCACCAATATTTGGATTCACAGAAATGGTTATATCATGAAAATTCACCCATCTTTTGCTGGTTGTATATTGACATTTATAAAAGCATTCCTTTGCACTAAAGATAAGAGCGATATATTCTTGCTGAACATCGAGAGGCAAAGAATGTATCCATGACAACTCTTGTTTGGTGCATATTGCTTTCCAATAATCCCGCTCTAATCTGCCTACACACTCCGCATCGAATCCCACGCTTTCGATCTCTGTTTTCCGGGCAAGGGCTACTCCACAGTACCCCTCGGTATGGGAGATGCTGCCAATGATACCGGGCGGCCAAATAGGACTTCTGTCAGTGGCCATCAATATGGGAAAATTTCTTATGGCCACTTGGGCTAAGGCCCTGCGAGCACAGAGACGTCCAGCGATGAATTCTTGTTTTCTTTTGGGCACGGCGTTGCATATGAACGCCTCTTCTTGGGGATAAAGCGTCCCTTCGCTGAATACAGGATTTGCCTCCTCTGTTATGACTTGATCAGGAAAAAGGCAAGCTATGATGGTATGATCGCACTTTTCTGTTAACATAGTTACTTCTTCTGCAATTGTCTTTCCAAATTGGCCGACATTTGGCCCAAAGTTTGATTGACAAATTCTGCAAAAGGCACTTCTATATTAAGATTCTCTTCTATCAATGAGATTGCTCGAATGACCAAAAGCGAATGTCCTCCCAGATCAAAGAAATTGTCATGAAGCCCGACTTTATCAACGCCTAATACACCTCTCCAGATCTCAGCGATCTTTTTTTCCATGGAACTACGTGGCGCGATGTAATCCAACTTCTCTATTTCGTGACCCTCGCTCAATTGACGCAAAAGCTGGTAATCAATTTTACCATTAGGAGTGAGAGGAATGGCATCAAGTGGAATAAATTGAGAGGGAATCATGTAATCAGGAAGCACCTCTCTCAAGAAACGCCGTAAGGACAAAGAGGAGACAAGCTCGTCACAGATGATATATGCGATTAACCTTTTATCTCCCTGGCCAATATCGGATGTTACTACAACGCAATCTTTGATGACTTCATGCTTGGACAGCGCTGATTCTATCTCACCTAATTCAATACGAAATCCCCGGATCTTCACCTGCTGGTCGATGCGCCCCAAAAACTCGATGTTCCCATCGGGCAAATAGCGGGTCAAATCCCCTGTCTTGTACAAACGTGCGCCTGGCTTCTCATTGAAGACGTTGGGGACGAACTTCTCCGCTGTCAACTCTGGATGCTTTAGATAACCCCTGGCCAGGCCCACACCTCCAATGTGCAATTCAGCCGGCACGCCAATGGGAACGGGTTGTAAATGGGCATCCAGCAGAAAAACTTGCGTGTTGCTAATAGGCCGACCAATAGGTGGCGTTCGCCTATCTTCTGCGCATTCAGCTACGGTTGACCAGATGGTATCTTCGGTGGGACCATAGAGGTTAAAGATACGACGTCCCTTGATCCAGCGTGGAACGAGGTCTCCAGGACAGGCTTCTCCAGCTACATTGAGTATTCCCAACGCCGGTAATTTCTCGGTCGGTAAGGCACCCAGAACCGATGGGGTGAGTACCATACAAGTTATGCTCAAATCTTGCATTAACTTTATCAGGGCGGGGCCGGGTAGCAGGGTCTCCTCCTTCCCCAGGCAGAGCGTTGCTCCAACTCGCAAAGCCAAAACGATATCGAAGATTGATGCATCAAAACTAAAAGAAAAAAACTGCAGGACACGGTCGGTAGAGCCGAGCTTAAATGTCCTCATATGTGCGTCAGACACATTACATAGACCACCGTGCGTCACAAGGACGCCTTTGGGTTTACCCGTAGATCCCGAGGTGTAAATCACATAGGCCAGGTTGTCGGGCATCACACCGCTGATGGGATTCTTCTCGCTCAGTTCATGGATGGTGGCCCAATCTGTATCCAAGCAGACCACACGTGCCCTATGCTCAGGCAATCCAGCGAGCAACTTTTCTTGAGTCAACAGCACCGGCACTTGGGAGTCTGACAGCATGAAGGCCAGGCGTTTCTTGGGATAGGCCGGGTCTAAGGGCATAAACGCTCCGCCAGCCTTGAGCACACCGAGTAGTCCCACTATCATCTCCAATGACCGCTCCATGCATATCCCCACGGGCACCTCTGGTCCCACGCCAAGATTCCGCAAGTGGTGCGCCAACTGATTGGCACGTGCATTCAAGGCACGATAGGTCAACTGCTCCCCTTCATAAACCACACCGATGGCGTCGGGCGTCCGCCCCACCTGATCTTCAAACAGATGGTGGAAACACGTATTCTGGGGATAATCCGCCCCGGTATCGTTCCATTCCACGAGCATTTGGTGACGCTCTGTGGTTGAGAAAAGCGGAAGGTCCCAGATAGGCCGGTCTGGATGAGCAACAACGCCTTCCAGCAGAATCTGGTATTGTTTCGCCATCCGGGCAATAGTGGCAGCATCAAATAAGTCTGTATTGTACTCCAACGACCCGATCAGCCCTTCTCCTGTATCCTTCACGATCAGAGTCAAGTCAAACTTCGCTGTTCCTGTGTGGACCTCCTCCGCGGAGCCAAACACCAGTCCCGGGAGCTCCACATCCTGCCTGGGAGCATCCTGCAGAACAAACATCACCTGAAACAGCGGATTGCGGCTCATATCCCGCTCCGGCTGTATTTCCTCAACAAGTTTCTCAAAGGGCAGATCTTGATGAGCATAAGCCCTCAGTGCTTCTTGGCGCACTCGATCTAACAATTCCCGAAAGGTTGGCCTTCCCGAGAGATCGGTCCGCATCACCAGTGTGTTGACGAAGAAGCCTATCAATCTCTCCAGCTCGGCCCGGTTACGATTGGCGATAACCGAGCCCACAACGATGTCTTCCTGGCCGCTATAACGAGCGAGCAAGGTCACGAAGACCGCCAGCAGAGTCATAAACAGACTGGTCCCTGAACGTTGACTCAGGGCTCTTAGATTTCCTCTCAGTTGAGAATCGATCTCAAGGTGCTCGATACTCCCCTGGAAGGTCTGAACTGCCGGTCGAGGACGATCAGTGGGAAGCTCCAGCACAGGGATATTGGCAAGATGATTCTTCCAGTAGGCCAGCTGTGCCTCCAACACATCTCCCTCTAAACAACGCCGTTGCCAAATAGCATAGTCTGCATACTGAATGGGCAGTTCGGTCAGCGGTGAGGGTTTTTTGGAAGAGAAAGCCTCGTAGAGTGCCGCCAACTCCCGAAAGATGATTCCCAGAGACCAACCATCGGAGATAATGTGGTGCATGGTCACAAGCAACACATGCTCCTTTTCATCCAGACATAGGAGCTTGGCGCGCAGTAGCGGCCCACGGGTTAGGTTAAAAGTCCGCTTAGCCTCCTCAGCAGCCAGCCTTTGCAGCTCAGCCTCCTGTTCTGATCCCGGGAGTTCCCGAAGGGCAATCACTGGCAGGGTTAGGTTCTGAGCAGGGGTCACAACCTGAAATGGTTGTCCATCCAGCGCCACAAAAGCAGTCCGCAAGATTTCATGACGCCGCACGATTTCTCCGAGAGTCCGCTCGAGCGCCGCCACATCGAGCGAACCTCTCAGGCGCAAGTGCACAGGCATGTTGTAGAAAGGATTGTCAGAGACCAATTGTTCGAGAAACCACAACCCCTGTTGGGAAAAGGAGGCCAACACGAACTTTCTATGTTCACCTAAAAGAGTGAGAATCTCTGCCTTACGTTTTGAAAGTTCCCTCCGCGAAGATGGCGTGAGAACTCCTTCAGGTGCACGACAGTGTACTTTACCACTCTCGGTCCAGAGTTCTACTCCCTTTTGTAAAAGGTTGGCTAGAAAGCTAACGGTATTCATAGCTCTAACTTCTCAAAGTCCTCACGAGAGGTGATGGTGTCGATTTCAGTAGCCGACTGAGCCTTGAGGATGTCTCCATTAGCCTGGGTAAAGCCGGCTATCGTGGGTGCCTCAAATACGCTACTGAGAGGAAGCTCCACCTTAAAGGTGTCTCGGATGTGGGACACCACCTGCATGGTAAGCAATGAGTGTCCTCCCAACTCAAAGAAATTATCGTGCACACCGACGCGTTCAACCCCGAGTACTTGGGCCCAGATTCTGGCCAGAATTTCCTCAACTGGATTTCGTGGAGCAACAAAGTCCTTTTCCAATTCAGGTCTTATTCGCTCCGGTGCAGGAAGCCGCTGACGGTCTACCTTCTTGTTGGGCGTTAGGGGAAGCGCCTGCAGCATCATGAAAGAAGAGGGAACCATATAATCTGGCAATTTCTTGCGCAGGAAACCACTCAATTCATTGATTGTGGGTGTCTGCTGCTGCTGTGGAACCACATAGGCCACCAGGCGTTTGTCACCAGGCTGATCCTCCCGAGCCATAACAACGGTCTCTCGCACAGCAGGGTGTCCTACCAGTACAGTTTCAATTTCTCCCAACTCGATGCGGAAACCGCGAACCTTTACCTGATAATCAAGGCGACCGATAAACTCGATGTTGCCGTCGGGCAGGTAGCGGGCCAGATCCCCAGTTTTGTACAGGCGCGCTCCCGGCTCCGCGCTGAAGGGGTTGGGGATGAACTGCTCAGCCGTCATCTCAGGGTAGTTCAGATAGCCTCGGGCAAGGCCAGCGCCGCCCAGGTACAGTTCGCCAAGAACTCCAATGGGAACAGACTGGAGATGTCGGTCCTGTAGATAGACTTGCGTATTAGCGATGGGGCGGCCGATGGGCGGTGATCCCGTGGCCTCCCCCCTCACCAAGGCAAATGTAGAATAGGTGGTGTCTTCCGAGGGGCCGTAGAGATTAAAGACCTGTTGAATCGTGTTCTGCTGATAGATCTGCTGCACAAGATGTTTCTGGAGCGGTTCCCCAGCCAAGTTCACGGTGTGCACCGAGGCAGGGATGCTATCGGCTCTCACCAACTCGGCTATCGTGGAGGGAACCGTGTTGATCAGGGTTACATCATTGGCGGCGGGTAAAGTGCGCAAATGTAATGCATTCTTGACCAAAATAACCTTGCCACCCCAGCTCAGAGGCACAAACTGCTCAAAGATCGACAGGTCAAAGCAGATTGATGTAGACAGCAAGACGCTAGCAAAATCCTCTGGAGCAAAGACTTCTCTCGCCCAGTTCAACATCACCACGGTGCTATGATGCTCGATACCCACCCCTTTAGGCCTGCCGGTAGACCCCGAGGTATAGAGCACGTAGGCCATGTTATTGGCTGTCACATCAGTGACGGGGGTTCGCGCGCTCTCGCGAGCAATAATCTCCCTATCTGCATCTAGGCATACCACACTTGTTTCCTCTTTGGAAAACCGATGAGCTAACCGCTGTTGGGTCAATAGCACTGGTGCTTGGGTGTCCTCCAGCATGAAGGCCAGACGCTCTTTTGGATACCATGGATCAAATGGAACGTAGGCTCCACCGGCTTTGAGAATACCAAGTAGCCCCACCATCATCTCTACCGATCTCTCGACGCAAATACCCACTAATACCTCAGGCCCTACACCCAGCTTTTGCAGGTAGTGCGCCAGTTGATTGGCTTGGCTGTTTAGCTCTCGGTAGGTCAGCTGCTCATCTTCAAAAACCAAAGCGATGGCGTCCGGAGTCTGATCCACTTGATCTTCAAACAACTGATGGATACACTTTTCCTCAGCATACTCTCTATGAGTGTCGTTCCAGTCTAATATCAACTGATGTCTCTCGGCCTCGGTCAGCAAAGACAATTCCGAAAGCCGTTGCTGTGGATTCTCTACAATGCCTTCCAAGAGGGTTTGCAAATGCCCCAGCATGCGAGCAATGGTAGCGTCGTTGAAGTAATGTCGATCGTATCCAATCTCCAGCAAAAGTTCTGGCTCTGAATATCCGGACAGTACCAAGGGATAATTCGTCTGACCGGTGAACCGAACTTCTCGCTTCTCCCAACCACCACCCTCCGCCTGCAAAATAGAATGAAATGTGAAGTTCTCGAACACTACCAGGCTTTCAAATAATGGTTTACCCGCGGGTATGTCACTCCATTCCATAATTCTTGGCAGTGGCGTGTGCTCATACTCTCGTAATGCCACCCACTGCGCCCGAAGTTCCTTCAACAATAGCAGTAACGACTTTTCAGGAGACAGGGATGCCCGCATTGGAAGGGTGTTGAGAAGTATTCCCACCATGGATTCAATTCCCTCCAGAGCCGAATGACGACAGGCTCTTGTGGCTCCAAAAACCACATCCTCTTCGCCGCTATAGCGGCTCAGGAGCAGGACCCAAGCTCCTTGTATGAGGGTGTTGAGGGTTAATTCATGTCGTTCAGCCAGGGATCGCAATGCTGTCGTCATGGTTTCCGTGAGTCGAATTCCTTTCTCTTTATAATCCCCTTTCTCAACAGACTTATCACCATGGACGCGGTCTACGACCAAAGGTGTGGGAGCGGTGAAGCCTTTGAGCGTACGTCGCCAGAAAGTCTCTGCCTCAGTCAGGTCCTGTTCCTCCAGCCAATTGATGTAGTCCCGATAAGGAGGGGCATGTTTGAGGGACAAGTCCTGGTTCTGAGAAAAAGCTTCGTAAAAGGCAAAGATCTCTAACCAGAGTAAATAGGCAGATCGACCATCTAACAAGGCATGGTGCAAGGTCCAGATGAACCGGTAGTCGGCCTGGCCCACTCGAAAAAGCGCCAAGCGCACAAGGGGGGCCTCGGTGAGTTCGAAACTACGACATCGATCCGTCTGGAGATATGACAAGAGCCGGCTTTTCTGCTCCTCCGTAGGAAGATCCCGCCAGTCTTGTTCTTCGAATGGGAGGGTAACATGCGTGTGTACGTCCTGAAGAGGCTCCTTGAGCCCCTCCCAACGGAAACTTGTTCTTAAGATGGCGTGCCGTTCCGCAACTCGCTGCCAGGCCCTCTTGAAGGCAGAGACGTTTAGGTCTTCATGGAAAGCACAGATAAACTGCACATGATATACGCCGGACTGTCGCGTATTTAGGCTATGGAAGAGCATGCCCTGCTGTACGGGTGAAAGGCGGTATGAATCTTCGATATTCTCTGTTTTCATTCGCATTTTCTCTCTCGGCTTGACCGATTTTGATGATCAGATGGAAACCAGATAGGGCGGCCAGCTGCTTTTTGTATACAGGAATTAAACCGCTCTCTTTTGTCGGTAACTCACAATTTTACCAAACTATGCCTCTACAAACTCAAGATGCCCTTGACCTGTTAGGGTATTGAGATCAATGTCAGCGACACACTGGACTTTAACGTAATTAAGCGTCAGACCCCCCACAAGATGAGCATTCCCAGTTTGGTTATCGAAATCGGCCTGGTTTAAATCGGTCGTACCATGATCAAGTCTAACTCCCAGCTCTGTCCCCCCCCTTGTATCCGTGAACTTAACAAGGATATATCCTCGATCGATAGCTTCTCTAAAGAGTTTAACAGTCTTTTCAGGTCGCAGAGCTATTTCCACTGGATGATCGCCTTCTGAAAGAAATTGTCCCAAATCGTCCCTCGGGTCTTTCTTTTTATTTTTCTCTGCCTCATTTACTTTCAAGGCTTTTTCCTTATCTCCTTCCTCTCTCTTTTGGGCCATCTCCTCCATTTTCTTTCTGAGACTGAGTGGCCGCATATCCGTCCAGACTTTCTTTATGAAAGCCAGGCACTCATCTTTAGACCCACTTTGACCAACCTTTTTCCAGCCAAGAGGCGGATTTCCTTTATGCTCAAGCCAAATAGAATACTGCTCTTCTTGATTTACGACGACTTCGTATGTCGTCGTGTCCTCCTGGTTGTCTCTATTCATCTCGCCATCCTCCAAATGGAGCCGTCTATCGAATTCTTTGACAGCCTTTCCAGTGAGATGACACCCTACCTGATCTCTTTAGCTGCATTTCTCCAACGAAAGATAAAAAGGAAAGAGCGTCACCACTTTATCGACCTTGATTACGAAGTGCGCTCAGCGACCAGCTAGCGTGAAAGAGTTCAGTGACCCTGACAGCAGAAAAAGGACTACATTTCCGCAGGCTCTGGCAATTTATAGCAGATCAGGTAAGGCCCTTCCAATTTTCCACTGACTTCCTGGTGCGCCCATCTTCCCCGGATTCCCCTGAGCACTTTACACAGCCACACGCCCATCTACATCCTGGGGCACGCGAACGTCCATCATGCTCAGAATGGTGGGCATAAGATCCATAATCTCCACATCTTCCTGTACAGAGCGCCGACCCAGCACCAACAAAAAAGCATCATCGTAAGTGTGCATACCCACTAAGGCCGTTTTTTCAAACAACAAAGCTTTCTTAACATCCGCCTTGAGATCAAATCCATCAGTGGGAATGGCGATGAGATCTGCCGCCTGGAACAGACTATCCCCGTGATAAATCTCCTCCCTCCTCGCTACCTTCCGGATGACCCTCTCCCCTGTATCTGGGTTCCGAAGCTCTAGGAGACCCTCGGCTACCTCCCCTCTGACTCGATCATAATCAGAGGGGTCTACACTTCCCTTGGGTTCCCGCCCCTTCATGTTGATGTAGATGCGCCCGGGAAGGAGCGTGTAGGCTTTGGAGCTGGGATGAATATCCTGGAGGCTCTCAGGTGGATTCTCTCCGAATCTCAGCCATCCCTTCTCCAATAAATATCGACTGAGATTCACCTCTTTCTTAACGGTGCAAAAGCCGTGGTCGGACAACAGGATAAAGGTAACATCATCGTTCATCCTATTGTGGAACATACCTAGAATCTCGTCGATCTGCTCATAGTAATTCAGGAAGGGCGTTTTGTATTCGGGATGTTCCTGCTCCATATGCTCCCACATGAAGTGATTAATTCTATCGGTGCCCATAACATGGAGCTGAAAATAATCCCAGGACTGGCGGTCCATGAAATAGGACACGGCCTGAATTCTCCTTTCCAAGGTAATGCGCAAGTCCTCCAAGAACTTGTCCAAGGATTCCCGGGCCTGGGCAGAATCCACGTCGATTCGGTAACCCATCTGTTCCAGCTGTCCAGCGATCTCCCTGGGGAATGTGGCCTTTTTCAGGTTGGTGGCCAAAAAGCCAGCCACCAATATTCCGTTTACGGATCTGACTGGATATGTGACCGGAACGTTGATGACCACGACCCTCTTTCCTCGTTCGCTGAGGATCTCCCACAGAGTCTTGCTGGTCATGTTCAAAGAGGTGGGTATGAACATCTCGTAGGAGCTAGGACGGTGATCCACGAAGCCGAAGATGCCATGCTTTCCCGGATTTTTCCCGGTCATGAAGGTGGACCAGGCCACTGAGGAGATGGTGGGTAATACGGATCTCATCCTGGTGAATGAGCCTTCTTCCACCATCTTGGCAAGGTGCGGAAGCCGTCCTTGGGACATCTGTGCTTCCAGGAAGCTATAAGGGACACCGTCGAGGCTGAGAACGAAAACGCGGCGTTTTTTTGGCCTAGTTCTAAAAAAAGCCATGTCCTGTGTTCCTCTGCTCATTCAATCTGTGGACTTAGAGATACCCGAGATCCTCTAGCCTTCTCTGGATCTTCTCTTCCTCTTCCTGGGAATAAACCTCATCCTCCTCCAGCGAAGCCATCTGGTCTGCCACCGTTGACAGGGCCGGAACGTAACCCAATTCTTCTAGCTTCCGGATGACCGTATCTCGACATTCCTCTGGGCCAGTCTTATCGACCTTTAGGAGAACTTCTGGATGAAGCGGCTCTTCATAAGGATCGTCCACCCCAGTGAAGTCCTTAATCTCTCCCGCCCTGGCCTTCTTGTACATGCCCTTCACATCTCTTTGCTCACAGACCGCCACAGGGGCAGCCACAAAGACTTCCACAAAGTTGGTGGTCTCCCTTCTGGCATTGTCTCTTGCCTCTCTATATGGAGAGACAAAAGAAACCAGCACAGCTACCCCATTTCGACTTAACAGCTTGGCTACGAAAGTGACTCGCTCGATGTTTTTGTCTCGGTCCTCTTTGGAAAAACCCAAATCGCGGGTCAGGCTCTGTCTGACGATGTCTCCATCCAGACGCTCGACCCTCAAATTTCTCCTCTTCAACTCTTCGGCCACCAAATCGGCCACCGTCGTCTTGCCGGAGCAGGGAAGCCCTGTGAACCACACGGTACATCCTGGTTGCATTTTAGGATCCTCCTTGAACTTAGATGATAGATTTTCCCTCCATATCTTCTGGAACTGGTAGATTGAAAATCCGAAGTATCGTCGGGGCGAGATCCATCAAATGCAGATGAGATACCTTGCCCCTGGGAAGTCCTGAGTTCTTCATAACAAATATGCCGTATTGCGAGTGATTGGCGTCGTCCGGTCCAGTATCGTTCTCAAAGGTGTGGATGTCTCCGAAGCCCACACTGCCCACGGAACGCCAAGATAGGTTCCCGAAGTAGATGATCAAATCTGGAGCCACGTTCTTCACCTGAGGATAGATATCCTGAGGCTTGAAGACACGGGTATTGATGTTCTCACCATTCTCATCCTCGATGGCCTCCAGCTTGGTAATGAGATGGTCGCGGAACTTCTCATAGTCTTGGGGTTCGATAACTCCCTGGGGCTCCCGGTTCTTTACATTGAGGAACAGCCGGCCATAATAACCCCCGGAGCCCCAGGCTTTGGTGTGAGGCCAGTCTATGTTATCGTGGCTCAGAGGAAAAACCTCCCTGGGAGGATTTTTCAATCGCAGATACCCTTCCCTCATGAGCCATTCGTTGATGCAAATCCCACCGTCCATACGTTGAGCGCCGTGATCGGAGACGATGAAGATCACGGTCCGCTCGTCCACCTTGCTCACTATTCGACCAACCAGGCTGTCAACATACTGGTAATATTCCTTGAGAACACTCTTGTACGGTGAGTTTGGCTCATACTTTCTATGCTGCTCATCGAAATACTTCCAGAGGCCATGATGAATCCGATCGATGCCCATATCCACGAACATAAAAAAGTCCCATTCCTTGTTTACCAGAAGATGGTTCACAACCCGAAACCTGTTCTCGGTCATATCGTAAATCTGCTTGATGAGATCATCCTTGTCCTCTGTCCTGAACTTCTTCACGTCCAAGATGTACTCTCCCACCACATCTTCGATCTCCCTCTTCAACTCCTGCGGATAGGTATATTGGCAGTTTGTGTCCGGGGCCAGAAATCCGGATATCATAGAACCATTGAGAGGTTTCGGTGGATAGGTTTGAGGAACGCCAACCAGAACGCTTTTTTTGCCTGCTCGGGACAGTATGTCCCAAACTCGATCCTCCTTGACCGCTTGAGAGGTAGCGAAGTACATCTCATCATAGGAATAGTTCTTCCGATTGCGAAAGCCATAGAAACCCAACACTCCAGGACTTTTGCTAGACACCATAGAGGTCCAGGCTGGAACGGTAATGGGTGGTATTGTGCTCTCAAGTTCCCCATACACGCTCTGCTCTAGAATTGCTTTGAAATGAGGTAAATCATCAACCCAGCGGTCAAAGATCAGCTGAGGGGTAGCGCAATCCAGGCCTATGACCAGCACTTTCCTGCCGGTGTGAGGCAAAAAGCATCTCCTTTCATCAGATAGTTAAAAGAGTAACTCTCATCCTCTCAGAATTCACAAAACCTTCATTTTGCTCAGAAAACTCTAGCACACGCGACAAGTTACTCTAAAAAGGATTTCTTGCTTCTTATTTTCTTAACAAGCTTTCCTCGTTGTAAACCTTTCCCACCGATTCTCCGGTGCGACAAGAAAATCGAACCTCTTGTTTCTTCCCTGTGGCATGAAGGGTCTTTCTACGAAAACCTCGAGAACTTCCTAATGATCCAGCCAGGAAGTGAATATTCTGGTTATGGGCTAAAAGAATCCTGAAAAATCCCTTTGAGGACTTTTCCATCAGTATCAATGGGAATGCCTATTTTTAACATATGAAGTATAGTTGGAAAGAGATCGACTATTTCCGCTCCAAAGAACTGCTTTCCCTTTTGTATAATTTTGCCGTGTGCGATGAAAATACCCTCCAAACTGTGATCTCCAGAAGCCCAACCTGTCAATTCATATAATCTCTTTTTATATGGACTCGTGGCATAGTTTTCGTAGGTGTGAAAAACCAAATCAGGTGCTAGGTCAGAAAAGGGACCATTGAAATATTCCTCACGGTAAAATACATCCCGAATGACGGCATGGTTGTTTTGAGGATCGCGGGTGTTCAACAAGGCCTGCTTTATAAAACTCCTTAATTTCTCATACTCTTCCCCCTGGCTTACAATACCCTCTGGCTCTCTGCCCCTTAAATTTACCTGTATCCCAACTTGCTGATCCCCAGCACAATAAGCCTTAGTGTTTTTCCAGGAAACTTGGCTTTTAGGAGAGAGTATCTTCCTTCGGCCCGATAAATTCCTTAGAACTTGGCGTCTAAGCTTGTGTATAAAGGGAATGTCCAGCGCTCGTAAGAAAGCGAGAGTTCTGGCTTTCCCCTTGCGGAACTTAAGCAGGTGGTGGGTCATCAACCAATCATTGACATCAAACTGCTTATGCGCCGACTGAAAACCGTGATCTGAGATAAGAATCAACACGGTGTCTTCATCCAACCTGGCTCGGATTTCTCCTATAGCACTGTCCAACATCATGAAAAATTCATCTATCAATGGCATATACTTTTTAGACTCTTCAGCATTGAATTCGGGATGAGTACCATCGATATACTTCCACAAGCAATGTTGCACTCTATCTGGTCCGGTAAAAACGACTATACAAAAATCTGGCTGATAGAGGTCGAGAAGAAAAAGTGTCGCCTCTTTTCTTATTGTGGTCATTTTTTTCACGTCTTCAATGAGATCGCTCACTCTATTTTTGTACCACTTCCAGACTAGATTTATGGGGTAGTCTCCGATTTTCTCTTTAAGCTTCTTTCCCAGCTCCTCAGGATAGGTGAATGTGCTATTTGTACTCGGGGTAAGCATGCCCGAGATTAAAAAACCATTCACTGGCTGCGGTGGGTAAGTGAGGGGCACATTTATCACGCCAACCTTTTTGCTATTGCGACTTAAAATTCTCCATAAAGTCTCACTTTTCATTACTTTCGAATGGACAACCCTCTTTCGGTAAAAATCGGAAGAGTCAGGGATTCTAAATCCAAAAATGCTGTGTTTCCCGGGTTTTTTCCCGCTCATGAAGGAGGCCCAAGCTGCCATGGAATTTGGCGGAATTACAGATTTTAATTCACCAAAGGTCCCTGTTTTAATGAGCTCTGCCAAATTCGGCATTTTGCCCCTGGATATCATTGGGTCCAATATTTTGAATGTGGCTCCATCTAAACCAATAACCATCACTTTGCTCTTCACATGTCCTCCATAGATGACCTTTTTATACAATAGCTCGATAAATATCGATAACTCTTTCAGCGTTTCTTTTCCAAGTATGGTGCTTTCTTATATGCTCCATAATCTTAGATCCAAGCTCCTTCCGAAGCTTGGAATCATTAACCAGAATGAGGATTTTCTCTTTCAAGTCCTCTGCATCACCAGGATTTATCAAAATCCCATTTTTGCCATCCTCTATGACTTCTTGAACGGGTGCTGTACGCGGGGCAATCACCGGTTTCCCCATGGCCCCGTACTCAAAAATCTTAATTGGCGAACCATTCCAATTGGAGTTGGGCATCACACAAATATCCATTGCTGCAATATGAGCGGGCACCGCCTCAAAGGGAATCCCACCGGTGAGCGTAAAATGTTCGCTTACGCCTCTGCCTTTTAAATTCTCTTCAAACTGCCTCCTATCCCTAAAGCGACCAACTACAAGAAAATGTAGTTCCTTCCTCTCTCTGATCAAATCCTGGGCCAATCTTATGAGAAGCTCTACGCCATGATGTTTGTGCATACTTCCCACAAACCCAATGACTATTTTACCTCGCAGACTATATTTATTCCGAATGTCTTGGAAGGCACTGCTAGAATCAAACAATTCAGTATCTACACCATTTGGCAAGACATGTATCTTCCTTGAAGGAACCCCTCTTTTGACAAGATAATCCCTCATAACCCCAGATATAGTGATTATGGCATTCGTACATTTTTCAACTTTTCTTTGAATCAATGAGGCCAAGAATGAAAAGTGAGCTGGACCAAACCGACTTCTTGCCTCTATGGGGGCATTGATTTCCAGAATGTGGGGTATTTTGAGATCTCGCGCTATTGTTGAACTTGCCCAAAAAAAATAGGAATACCTTTCATAAATAAAGTCGGGGATCTCCCTCTTAAAAAAAGACTTATAAGAGCTTAAGAAATTGTAGTTATAGTATATTTTGTACCCATCTCTCACCATCGAAGCAATAGATAGGGGTAAAATGTACTTCTGGTTTGAGAAAGACAATTTGGCTTGGCTTTCTCTTGTGCCTTGCCCAGCAATTATGGGGACGACCATATGTCCAAGTTTACGATATGCCTCTATTAAATTGACTATATGAGATGTCGATCCTGTATAAACAGAATTATCTATTCTTAGCCCTGGATTCCCAACAACATAAAGAATCTTCATGAGGTATCACTGCGTTTCCACTTATGGTTCAAGGTAACATTTTTAGGCACAGCAGTTGCTTTGATTCCCCTGAATGCGGTGAGAGAACTTGCTTTTTCGACTTTCTCTGCCTCTATTCAACAAAGGGATCATCTGCGCTAGCCAAAACTTCCACTATTTCCGGTCTCATAATCTCCGAGGCCACCTCAGCGCCCTCGGTGATGATCCCCCGTATTTTGGTCCCGCTGGGAGTTAGCCACGAGTCTTTCTGGTGGGGACAGGTCTTAGCTGTGGCCATGTTCTCACAGGCTTGACAGTAAAAAGAGTGCTCGAAGAAGAGAGGTTGAATTCCTAGATCGGGAAAATCGGCGAAAATCCTGTGTGCGGCATAGGTATCGTAATAATCGCCAACGCCAGCGTGATCCCGTCCGATGATGTGATGGGTACAGCCGAAGTTCTTTCTGACTATGGCGTGGAAAATGGCCTCTTTGGGCCCCGCGTAGCGCATCTGCCATGGCAGAATGCTCATCACCACCCTGTTCTGAGGATAGAAGTCGTCGATGAGAGTCTGATAGGCCTTTAGGATCAGCTCATCGGTAAAGTCGCCGCTTTTTTTTCTCCCGATAACTGGATTGATGAACAAACCGTCACAGATTTCCAAAGCACACTTCTGAATATATTCGTGGGCTCGGTGGGGCGGATTTCGCGTCTGAAAGGCTACCACCGTATCCCATCTCCTTTTCCGAAATAGATAGCGAGTCTCCTTGGGAGAGAGATTATAGCGCTTATATGGTATCCTGATGTCCTCCAGTAAATCCACAGCACCGCTCAAGAAGACATCGTGAAGGCCGAGGAATTTTTTCACTCCAGGATGTTTTTCATCGTCGGTTCCGAAAACGCCCCTGGCGATTTTCAATTTGTCAAATCGATATTTCTCCTCTAAATGTAATAGGGCCAGAGGAATTCCGGCCTCATCCATAAGGGTGAGGGTTTGTCCTTCCTTCAAGAACCTGGCCTGAGATTCCTCCACGGCCAACAGAATGGGAATCGTCCAGGCCAGCCCTTTGGCCAAACGCCCCTCCTTGACCACAGATTCCACATCGGCGCTGCCCATGAATCCTTCCAGAGGACTGAAGACACCCCGAGCGAGATTCTGGACCTCAGAGACGGTCTCAGCAGACACGGTCAACTGAAACATTCCAGGAATCTCAGTCAGGATGTCTGCTCCTTTCTCTGGGCTCAATATTCGATTGACCAGTTTTCCACCATGAGGTTTAATCAACAATATCCCATCTCCCTTCTATGTATGATTTCTAAAAACAGGTATAGGTCGAATCGAGCATATATTCTCCTCTTCAACTATCCCACCCGGCTATTGGGAGCTTCTTTTGAACACCCCCTCTCCCCAGGTGCCGGCGTAGACGACATGAGGAGTAAAGGGAGCCACCGCCAGGGCTTTGACATCTACTTCGGTGAGCCCCTCGTTCCACTGCGCCCAGTTCTGGCCTGCATCAGTGCTTCGATAAACTCCATTGTTGGTAGCGGCGTATAAGCAGTCGGTGTTAGAGGGACTCATGCCGATCACCCTCACATCCCTGGTTCCTCCAAATCCTTTGACGACATTGGTCCACAGCCCGGCCGCATTGGTACTCTTGTAAACGCCCATGACGTTTGAACCGACATATAAAATATTCGGGTCGATGGGATTGATCAGAACCCATTGAATTCTCGCCGAGGGGCCATTTAGGTTAATCCCATTGTTGCCGACGGACCAACTATCGCCGCCATCTTCACTTTTGTAAAAGTTATCGAATTTCCCTCCAGCGTAGACAATCTGGGAATTCTGGGGATGAACAGCCAAAGAGGCACGATTGTAATAGAAGATATAAAACAAAGTGTCGGCGCCATTATAACTCCTGTTGATACCACCATCACACCCAATGAAGAGGGTGTCCGAATGAGTAGGGTCGGTGGCTATGCTGTAAATAGTGGGATCCACGAGACCCACCTTTTTCCCCTCCCAACTCTCGCCTCCATCCTCGCTTTTAAAAACTCCAGACCCGTAAGTGCCCACATACATTGTTTCCGGATGCAGCGCATCGAAAGCGATGGCGGATATCTGGGAATAAGTCCACCCACTGTCCAATCGCGTCCAAGTTTGGGCACCGTCGGTGCTTTTATAAAGACCACCCCAAGTACCACTGAAAATAATGTCGGAATTGCTGGGATGAACAGCTAAAAATCGCACAAAAAGATTCTCCAGACCAGAATTAACCGCCGACCACTGATTTGAGTCAGAATCAGTGGGCGATTTTTTACCGCAGGATATGGCCAGGATACAAAAAAAGCACCCTAGGAGAAAAAACTTGGCGGCGATGGACCTGTCTGTCGAATATAGGTTCATGACTCAGTTCTCCTTTGAAAACAGGAGTTCCTAATCCCCCTGGGTTGATGTCATATCATATAATCCACCGTAAAGGTTCGTGAAGCTGGTCTCTATCACCGTGGGGAAAGTTCTCTTCATATAGTCTTTCAACTTTCCCTCCGGATCCATCAGCCATGGCCTGCCCAGGACCAACCACGCCCGCTGGTGACCTTGAACGCGCGCCGCGATCATCTTCTCATGGAAGCTAGGTGACCAAAAAGCTGTGTGGACGGTGAGTGGACCCTGGTAGTAGTATGTGAACGGCTTCAGGGGTGCGGCCAAGATTACATCTCCATCTTCAGAATGTGCGCTTATATATTGCGCAGCCCACCGATAGCGCGCTTTGGCGTGTCTATCTTGGAAGTAATGGCCGTGGACAGAATATAAAGTGACAACGACGACGACTCCCATGAGCCCCCACCGGATGATCCCCCTTCGTGGGGCCAGAAGGCCTCGGGTCAGGATGAGTCCATAGGCTGGCAAGGCCACTGAGGCATAACGTACATTATAGGAGATCTGTGGCCACACCAGAGATACCAGACACCCGCCCACGATGGGGGTTATCAGATAAAGCAGAATGAAAACCAGCCGCTCCCGATCCCGCCACAGAGATCGCAGACCCAGAGCAAAGATGGCTGCGAATAAAAGGGCTACTGGCAGAATCTGACTTAGGTAAGGTCGAAGGGTGCTCAGGGAGGCCGACCAGTGCAGCTCCGCTACAGAAGGGCCATAGCTAAATCCCAGGCTAAATGCAAAAAAAGTATAGGGAACTGAGAAAACTTGAAGAGGATTTCCGCCAGCTCCTTGGGTCAAGAAGACCACATACCGCCCACCCCCGAGGAGAAGATAAACGATGGGCAGGACCATAATTGCTACAATTCCCAGGGAATAGCCAAATCGACGTATGACAGGGCGGTACGTCTTCAGGAATATAAAGAAGAATGCCACTTGGCACAATAGGACGAAGATGGCATAATAATGTGTGTATATGGCCAATCCCATAGTTACAGCCCACCATACGCCTGGGCGACCCCTCTGCTCTTGAAGGAACTTGACGAAATATAGCGCCGATGCTGCGCTCAGCAAGATGAGCAGACTGTACATCCTGGCATCCTGGGAATACCAGATGTGAAATGGGGAGATGGCCAATAAAAAAGCGCACACAAGACCGTGTTTGGTATCCCAAAGGCTTCTCCCCAGCAGATAGGCAATCCCTAGGGTGGCTATCCCGAAAAGAGCTGGTAGCAATCTGATCATCACATCGCTGCGACCCAAGTAAAGCCAAAAATGAAGCAGGATGTGATACAGAACAGGCGTTTGGCAAAAGCGGATGGCTACTACCCCCAGGTCCCTGGCCGAGAGGCAGACACTATAAACTTCGTCATAAGAGAAACTCTGGCCACCCAGCCTCACGAGCCTGAGAACGGTGCCCAGCACCAAGATGAGCAACAGATAGATGCTCACACGCTTTTTGGGGATGGCTTCATTCATGAGTATTTTTCACCTCGGGGACTCTCTGTTGCATCTGTTCAATTCCCAGAAGGATCTTCAACGCCGAGGCCACGTATCCCCACCCATCCCGCATAAATCGAGTTTTAGCCTGCCCCTTTTCTCGAGGTCGATACACCACGGGTATCTCGCCAACGGCCGCGGAGTCGCGAATGGCATTGTACATGAGGCGGAAATGAAAATCCCCATACCCATAAAAAATCCGATTCAGATCCCATCGATTCAACAGAGATCGTTTAACGGCCAGGAATCCATTGGTATTATCGGTTGTCTTCAGTCCCAAGGTAATCTTGAGAAACCAATTGATGGCCAGGCTGAATATGCGGGCCCGGGCGTTCCCCTGAAAACCCCCCAGGTGCAAGTAGCGAGAGCCACTGACCAAGTCGTATTCCCCCACCTTCAGGAGCAGCGCCGGCAGGTCTTCAGGATTATGGCTGAAATCGGCATCCATCAGAACCACAACATCCGCGTAAGATGCTTTAATACCTGCCTTTATCGCGGTGGCCAGACCCCTTTGGCCATTGCGCAAGACGAGCTTGACCTGACTCATAGTTGAGCAGTTCTGCCTGACGACATCCGCTGTTCCGTCTGGGCTGTCATCGTCCACCACCACGATCTGGTAGTCGATGCCGGAATCGGCCATGATGCGAGAGAGACTCTGGATCAGAGGGACGATGTTCTCCCTCTCATTGTATGTGGGTAGAATTACCGCAACATTCATAGTTTCTTAAATCCTAAAAAATTCTTGATCTCCTGGCAGACGAAGACAATTTGATCTTCCGTTAGGGTCGCAGATGAGGGCAGAGAGAGACCTTGCCCGTAAACGCGATCGGTGGTGGGAAACTCCTCCGACCACCTCCCCCGATAACATGGCTGACGATGAAGGGGATGAAAAAAACGCCTAGTGCCAACACCCGCTTTGCTCAAGTGCGCACCCAAGGCCCCGGGATCGTCCACCAAGATGTTGGTGAACCACGGCACGGCATCACAACGGGGGTCGCCAGCGGGAAAGCGGACAGTTTCCAATTCGGATAAGCATGCCCTATACAGCTCAATGCTGTTTCGCTTTCTTTCCAAAATGTGATCCAGTCTGGTTAACTGGGCCAGGCCAAGAGCTGCCTGGAGGTCGGTGAAGCAAAAATTGTACCCGATGTGATGATGGATAAAAGTTCCCTTCTCCGTGCGCCCATGGTTTTTCAGAATTAAGCACCTTCGCTGGATCTGCTCATCATCGGTGGTGATCATTCCCCCCTGGCCGGTGGTGATGGTCTTATTCCCGTAAAAGGAAAAACAGCCCACAGCGCCCAAACCTCCCACATGTCGATCCTGGAATTTAGCCCCCACTCCTTGGGCGGCATCCTCGACGACGACGAGACCATGCCGTCTGGCAATGGCTAAGATGGCCTCCATGTCTGCCGATTGACCGTAAAGATGCACTGGCATGAGAGCGCGAGTCCTGGAGGAGATCTTCTCCTCGACGCTGGCTGGGTCTATATTGAAGGTGTTCTCGTCGATGTCTGCCAGTACCGGCGTCGCACCGGCCCATATCACCGAATTGGCTGTGGCGATGAAAGTCAGGTCTGGTATTATCACCTCATGGCCTGCTCCCACCCCAAGGGCTTTGAGACAGCAGTAGAGCCCGGCGGTGGCGTTGTTCACAGCAACGGCGTGACGACACCCAACCAGCTCAGCAAACTTCATCTCGAACAGATGAGTTTTCTCCCCCTCGATGAGCCAGGTGGACTCCACCACCTCAGCGAGCTGGCGGAGCTCTTCTTCACCAATCCAGGGCTCAATCTGCGGGATCACGCCTTCCTCATGGCCACCGATGTGCTTCTTTACCCCCATCTCTTTCGGGTTCCTTAAAAGTAATACCAGATGGTCCTGTAATCATCCAAGTTCTCACCCATCTCCTCAAGGCGTCTCAGATAGCTCAGGATGGGGACATCTACGTGGATGAAGCTATCCACTGGAGAGATGTTCCGCTCCCAGGGAAAAAATTCGTAGATTCGCCGACCATCTGGGGTCAACATGATCACGTCGTGATCCTGCCAAGCGATAAGGTAGCTTTTTCCCAACCGGGGAACGTTGAAGACGGCGGCATCAGAGCGGACCATTCCCGAGAACAGCCGAACTTCCTCCCTTTTTTCCTGAAGCAGCCGAGCAATGGGAGCCCGGTAGGACTCCGTCTCCTCTTTTCCTTTGGCGACAAAGGTGTAGTAAGGTTCGATGCCTATAACCCGCAATTGTCGTCGAAGAGCTGCGCTTTCAAACCTCCTACTGTTGTATGTGGTAAAGACCAGCTGATTGTACACCGGGATGCCCCTGCGACGAATTCTGGCCACAGCCATGACCATCTCTGGAGTCACCTCGTAGAGGTGCTCCACGTGGGTAACTACGACGATCTCCCTTTTAGCTGGCACGTGGTACTTGCCCAGCAGGCTCACCAGAGAGGCTGTGAACCTCTGAGGGATGGTAACCAGAAGCCGCGTTCCTAGCCGAATCCGCTCTACATGGTCAATCTCGCTGAGGTTTCTCAAAAGAGCGTCGAGCTTATTGTCGCTCATCACCAGGGGATCTCCACCGGTGACCAGCACCTCTCTAATGGCCGGATGGTTCCTGATCCAGGTGAGCGCCGCCCTTATCGCCTTTTGGGAAGCCAAGGCCCGAGGGCCCAGCACCTGATGAATCTCCCAATTTCTCTGGCAGTAAACGCAGATCTGCGGACAAGAGTTATAAGGCTTAAAAGCCACAATCTGCGGATAGCGTCTGGTGATCAAATCCATGGGAGAGGTGTCATGCTCGCCCATATAGTCCGCGGAGAGTTCTCGATCCTTTTTATGCTGGATCATCCAACTTACATAGCTTTCCGGGGGAATAACCTGAGCCCTGATGGCGCGATCGTTTCGGTGGCTGTCAGTCCTGTCTAGCAGAGATAAGTAAAATGGCGTAATGCCAAAAGGGAGGCCGTTGGCTCGGGCACGTGCAATCTGCCGGCCCTCTTCCTCGGTCAGTTCCACCAGGCAGTTCAGGGTTCGCTCATCTCGAATGACCTGTTGTAGATGCCAATGCCAATCATCCCAATCCTTCCTCCGGCTACTAAAATAGCGCAGGATCCGTTGTCTGTTTCGCTGGCGTCTCCTAACTACCTTGGGGTTCAGACCCGATGGATAGCGTGCCATGAACCTGTCCATAGAACGGTACATGCCATCTAGAAGTCGGGACCTCGCCTGAGCGGCTCTCCTCCCTCTCATGTCCAAGTAAGTCGGACGCCTCATATGGTCGTAGATGCCGGATTGGCCACTTATTCCCCGGAAAAGGTGGATCAGATCCTCCACGAAATCCTCGGTCACCGACTGCAAAACCTCCACATCATCACCCCTAATTAGGTGATACAGATAATAGAGAGAACTCACACCGGTGACCTTTTCATTCCGTTTGGCCAGAATATTCCTGAACACGGCCAAGCACTCCCGTATGTTCGCTCGCTCCAGGTACTGGGTCTCTTTGAATCCCATCTCCAAAGCTCTCTGCTGGCTGTCCAGGAATTGATAGAGGCGACGGCGGGCTTCCTCGAGACTCCTGCTCCGGGATAGGATAGTGCAGATTTGCGGAGACGCATTCTTGAGCCGTTGTAGCAAGGACTTCTCCATCTGCATTGGTTCAGAAGAAGCTTGACCCACTTTGCTCTTGGTCGAAACCCCCGTTTCGGTCACGGTTTGTCCTCCGTTAGTTTCTGGGGCAATCGGAGACCTCGGGAACAAGGTTCTCTCCCCTGGAGACAGACTCGATGGAGGGTGCCAGCAGTCCCTTTTTCCGGGACATCATCCGAACCAAACGGGTCAGACCGGTTCCATACGTGACTAGTCCGCTCACTAACAGCAAGGACCAGTAACATATCAAACGACTGGTGAGAATGGTGACACCTCTGAATGCCCTGGCTAACCCGATGAGGGAGAACAGGGAGAACTGAACGGCATCGATCTGTCCCACAGCGCCTGGCGTGATGGGAATAGTGGCCACTAAGTTGACCGTGAAAGAAACGAAAGCCACCCAGGGCCATGGCAGGGGATAGTCCAGGGCCATAAGCACCAGATACGTGACCAAAGCGTCACAGAACCATATGATCAGCGTGAGGAAAAACGCCAGGAGTATCCGCCCCCGGTTTCTGGCGATGAGTCGCACATTGTCCATCAACCGAAATATGAAAAAGATAAACCTTTGATACCTTGCCGAGGCAAATACACCCCGTAGCCTTTTCTCCGTTTTGGGCACGAAATACAGGAACATCAACAACAGGAGAAAACAGGAGAAGGTCACTTGATACAGGCTCAAGATCCACCTGGGTAGCCCAAAGCTGAGGATGAAAAAGCTGAACACGAGGGAACAACTCAGGATAACAAACCCATCCAGGCCACGCTCCACGAAAATGCTGCCCAATCCGACTCGAAGGGAGATCTTCCGATCGCTTCTCAGCAGATATGCCCGGGCGACATCGCCAGCCCTGGCGGGCACAACAGCGCTGATGAACCAGCCGACCAACAAATAGGAAAAAAGCGTGACGGAGGATAGCTTTTGATCCAAAGCCCCCAAGAGAAGCTTCCAACGCAGCGTGCGCACCGCAAAGGAAGAGTAATATAATGCAAAAGCAGCCACAATGAACCGTGGGTCCAGAGTCCGAAACTTCTCCCAGGACGCCTGGAAACCAGACAGCTTTAAGATGGCCAAAAAGGTCACCACTCCCAAGGCGACCAGAGTGGCTGCCCGTCGCATGCTGACCTTCTTGGAAACTGGAAAAGCCCCTGTTGACATCAGCTCAATTCCCACGATCGTACTCGCTGCCCCTCTCCACGGGATTGAAGGTCCCCCTGGTGATGAGACAGACAAATGGGTAAATCATCTCCACGACAAAGGGCAGCGGGTCTTCCAGCGCAAAATCGTCATAGGATGTGTCACGCCGAAAAAATTTCAGGTAATCCAAAAGGACCCTATGCTGGCTTATGGGCCTTCTGAGATAGTCGCACAGGGCCCGCCAGTCGCCCCAAAGCCAGCGCGTCTTGACGCCCAGTGGATATTCTAATACGGGATCAACATCCCCATCCACGGCCATGCGATACAGCAAATAAGGGAAGTCAACCCCAGAGGCGACACCCTGGTACAGCGAGCCCCAAAACCGCGGATTGATCTCCATGAGAACCGGCCCCCGGTCCTCGGTGAGAGTAAACTCAGCCTCGGCGATGCCGTGCCATTCCAAGCGCTCCAGAACTTGATGGGCAATCTGCTCCATCGCGTCGTTCCTGACGCTGGTTCGCAACACCGCTGTGCCTCCCTCAATAGGGAACTCTCGCAAGAACTTGAAGGTGAATTTTGCGCGCAGTTTTCCCCGATTATACAACATGCATACCGAGTGTTTGGCACCCGCCACGTACTCCTGGATAACGGGCGCATCTTCTGGCTGGAACCCAAATCGAGATGTCAGCTCCCCATAGGCCTCCTTTAGCTCCCTAGAGGAGTTCACGTAACGAAGTCCAAAGGCTCCGTGAGCTCGCCGCGGTTTGACCACTGCCGGATAGCTGAGCTCGTCAGCGATCTCCTCCAGCTCTTCTATCTGGCCAACATGGTAAGTTTTGGGGATGGGTATTCCCAACTGCTGGGCCAAAGCATAAAATCGATCCTTAGAATGAAGAGTCATAATCTGGTCGTAGTCGGGCAGAGGAACTTTCAATACAGGCGTCAATCGGTCTCGATAGCGAGCGATGATGAAACCCTCCTCATGCATGGGCATTAGCACGCGACACCCGAACTCTCGAGCCTTCCGGGCCAGAGTTTCAATAAACCGCTCCGGGTACAGGTATGGCGAGGGGTAGACGAATCGGCCATGACAATATCGAGAGTAAAAACACATAGACGGGGAAAAGCTATCTCCCGCCACGACCTTAATTCCTCTCCGGGATAGGCTCTTGAGGGCCGTATAGGCCATCCGATTTCTCCCAAAAGTGACCAGAGCGCTCACAATGGTGATACCCCCGGTGGGCAGATCTCCTTTGCCCGAGAACTGAGAGAGGAGCTGAGATTCATGGGCCTGATGTGCCTCCATGGTCAGGAGATTTGCCTTCCTCCCCACCATGCCAAACTTCTTCTTCCGTGGCCATCTTGGTCTCCCAGACCCAGCGACCACCGTTCTGCCGATACCAGTCGATGGTCCGTCCTAATCCCTCCTCAAGCGATATCTGAGGCCGCCAGTTAAACAGGGTCATGGCCTTAAAATAGCTGCAATTCAAGCGCTCCACGTCCAATGGACGGAGTCTGACCTTTTCAACCTGGATGTCAACTTGCTGTCGTTCCATAAGTCGAGCGATGATCTGGGCCAGCTCCTCCACAGACCAATCCCGTCCTTGTCCCAGGTTGACCACTTCACCCACGGCCTTATCGCACTGCATCAGCTCGATGGCCCCTTTGACAGCGTCGTCCACGTATGTCAAGTCTCTTCGGGCTTTCACGTTCCCCAGCTTCAGACGATTGCCCCTGTCCAGCTGCGTAATCAGCTCGGGGATGATGTAGGGGTGTGTTTCGCGAGGGCCATAAGTATTGAACTGGCGCAGGATAATGATGGGCAGATTTTGCTCCTTGTACAAACTATAGCAGAGCCTATCGGCGGCCAGCTTGCTCACGGCGTAGGTGGAACAGGGCCTCAGGGGATGGTGTTCGTCCATGGGCACATATCGTGCGCTGCCATAAACCTCCGAGGAGGAATACTGGAGAACCCTCTGAACCCCGGCATCTTTGCAGGCCAACATCACGTTTAAAGCCCCAGTGGCGTTTACCTCAAAGAACTTGCGAGGTCGGTCGTAACAATGCGGGATGTAAGGCTCGGCGGCCAAATTGAACACGCAGTCAATTCCATTCTGGCGCATAATGTCATTCAGGTTCGGATCTAAGATATCACCTTCCAAAATCTCCACCCGATTCTCTACATCCTTCAGGTTGGATCTGTCCCCGCTGACGAAGTTGTCGTATACCACCACCTCCACGCCCTCTTTCAGCAGCTCCCTGACCAGCGTCGAGCCGATGAAACCGGCCCCCCCGGTCACCATGGCCTTTTTTCCCCTTAGCTCCATCTTAAAATCCCTTATGCCAGTTTGTCCTTCAGACCTCAACAGGCTTCAGATTGACGCTTGCTGTAGTATTCGACGGTCCTCTGGATGCCCTCGTCTAAATCCACCTGCGGTTTCCAACCCAACTCCTTCTGGGCCTTGGTGCTATCCAGACAGATACGATGTATTTCCCCTAACCGCTCCGGGACATAGAGGGGTTCGATGTCCGTGGCCAAGTGGTTTTTCAGTGTGCCGAAAATCTCGTTCACGGAGACTTCCCATCCCCAACCCAGGTTCATGACCTGACCGTCGCCCCGCTCCATGGCCAGAAGGTTGGCCTCAACGATGTCTCCCACGAAAACGTAGTCCCTGGTGTGAGTCCCATCCCCATAGATGGTGGGCCGCTTGCCCCGAAACAGTGCTTCGGTGAAGATGGCCACTACCCCCGCCTCCCCATGGGGATCCTGCCGGGGTCCGTAGACGTTAGGATACCGCAGGATGGTATAGTTCAAGTGATAATTATAACGGTACAGATAGAGGTAATGCTCCACGATGTGCTTGGTGATTCCATACTGGGACAGAGGCCGAATGGGATGGTCCTCGTCGGCGGGCAGATATTCTGGCTCTCCGTAGATGGCACCGCCCGTGGAGGCGTAAATTACCTTCTTGATCCCGTATACAGCACACAGCTGGATGAGGTTGATGGAACCCAAGACGTTGACCTGGGCATCGAACATTGGATCTTCAACGGACTTGCGCACATCTCTGCCAAGCCCGGATCTCGAATGTCCAACCGATAAAAGGTAGCCTTAGGATGGACGTTTTCCCTGAAGCCGGTGGAAAGATCGTCCACGATAACCACCTCATGTCCCTCAACGATAAGTCGATCTGCGATGTTGGAGCCTATAAAACCAGCTCCCCCCGTAACCAATACTTTCATTCCGCCTCCCTGTTCATCAACGGTTTGCGAGGAGACGGTTCTTGATGTAATCGCTCAATGCCTCCTCCCAGGGTCTCATCCAGTTCAATCCCAGCAGCTGCAACATATAATTGCGAATGGCCTCCATTCTCGGCCTATGCGCTGGAAGCGGAAAGGCTTCGGAGCTCACTGGCTCCACGGAGCAGTTAGACCTATCGACCAAATTTAAAACCTTTTGAGCGTATTCGAATCGGCTGCAACACCCCAGATTGGCCATGTGATAGGTGCCATACCATCCTGTTTCGACCAACTTCAAGATGCCCTGGGCCAGATCGTTCGTGTACGTGGGTGAACCGAATTTGTCATCGACTACCTGCAACTTTCGCCCCTGCTTGGCCAGGCTCACGATTTTGCCGACGAATTTCTTGTCTCGCACACCGCCGCCGAACATCCATCCGGCCCTGACTATATAATACTCCCTGAGCGAATCCCTGACAAACAGCTCACCTTGGTATTTTGCCTTGCTGTATTCACTGCTGGGATGAGGTGTGTCGAACTCGGTATAGGGTTCGTTCTTGGCCCCGTCAAATACAGAACCCGTGCTGAGATAAACCATACAGGCGGCGTAACGTGCGCAGGCCAGGGCTACATTCTTGGCACCAATAGCATTGGTCAAATAGGCTTCGTCCTTCATCTCCTGGCAACCATCTACATTGGTCAAGGCAGCCAGGTGCAGGACCAAATCCGGTTTGTTCTCCTCGATGATGGCAAAAACGGCCCTGGGGTCTCTGACGTCCAGCTCCTGCAAGTCCGTGGCCACAACCTGGTGTTTCTTCGCAAAAACCGGACACAGATCGCCACCAAGCATGCCCTTAGCACCTGTTACCAAAACTTGCATACATCCTCCTCATGCATATCAAGGAATTACAGGTAGCCCAACATCTCGAGGCGTTCCTCCAAATCCTTTGCTTCTTAAGAAACCTCTCTGGTCGTTGTACTAAGACTCAACAACCACCGGAGAGCGCCAACGTTGAACTGAAAGGCACCTCCCCCCCGAGGCGTTTGAAAACCATGGGCCGATAAGACCAGCAAGCTAGTATGTTCTGAGAACAACTTGAACACCTTTCCGATGAATCGATGTGCCCCGCTTGCAGTAAAACTTGCTGACCATCAGAACTTTCATCTGAGTAAGCTCGCCCCGTGAAAATAACCAGCAAGATGCACTCTCAACAAATCCATAACGGTGGGCGCGATGCCCATGAGGCTGGGATCCTCCACGGCCACCTCTCGTTGGGATTGGCCATCATGAATTCACCTTTTTGGGGTGCTCTCTGAAGACCCCTGTATAGGTCGGGCAGATCTCTACCGAGTTCCCCCTACAGCCGAATGGCTTCTTTTAGAGACAAGTGGCAGATCTTAGAAACAGGGAGTCATATCGGCTTCAAACGTATAGCTAGTGAGCACCTCCTTCGACGGAGAGTCCTTCGATGTTTGAGCTGGTAAGCTTTTTTAAGAACCTTTCATTTCGGCAAATACGATATAATTATATCAGGTTCCCTAAAACATCCAGTCTCGACTTCCCTCTCAGAAACCAAGTTTTAAGCGACCTAAGGGGACCCCCAAAGAGTAAGTTCAAGCTGATCAGCACAACGCTGTATAGAACGACGGCTGAGGGGATAATGACCAGCAGTCCGTAACTGTTCCCTAGAAGGGCCAAAAAGACGGCCAGAAACAGGCTGGATACAATGGGCTTCCAGATCACTCCAGGGAGGGATACCGGAAAGACATTTCTGGAGACAACTGTGTAATAGAGGACGGCGGAGACGACGTGGCCGGCCACCGCCGCCACACCTGCACCCATAAGCCCTAATCTCTGAATAAATATAACGCTGAGAGGAAAAATATAGGCCACCTCAACCACGGTGATGACCAGTTGTTTCCTTTGCAAATTGCTGGCCAGCAAGACGGGCCCGAGAATTCTGCTGAAACACATGGGAACTAAGATCCATCCCAGCACACGCATCACCGGGGCCGCCGTCACGAATTCCGGCCTATACACCAGCAGGATGCGGTCGGCCAGGAAAAAAAAGCCCAAGGCCAATGGAAGGGCCAAGGAGATGAGAAACTCGATGGCGCGCTGGGCATATTGTTTGAATATGGCCAAGTTCGTCCGGTATGTCCTGGACAAGACAGGATAGACCGCCTGTTTGAGACTTACGGAGATGAGCATAAAGATATAGCTCAATTGAAAAACTGCGTTGTACAATCCTACCTCAACTTCTCCCTGCAACTTGGACAAGACGATGACGTTCAGCCTCAAAAAGATGACGTTGAAAACGCTGATGCCCAAAAATGTAGGGGCGACTTTGAGTAACTTTCGACAAAAACTCAGGTCGATGACCCAGGAGGGTCTGGGAAAATAGCGATAGATGAAATACCACTCTATCACTAACAAGGCCAATTGGATGATGGCCAGTAATGCGACGATTTCTATCAGACCGTAACCCCGTCGCAACAGCAGCCAGATCAACCCAACCTTGGCCAGACTCGTTAAAGCGAAGGCATAGGTGATGAACTGCATGCGCTCGAAGGCTTGAAATATGGCCTCGCAAACCTGGCTCATGGTAAAGGGAATTAGAGCTAATCCCAAAATATAACTGGCTTTGATCACATGGGAGGAATAGCCTAACAGGTGAACCAGCAGTGCCCAGATACCCACAGAGGCCAGAGACGCCATCAGAACGATGAGGTTACTGTTGACCAGGTATCTGTCGAAATGCGGCTTGTTCTTGGCCACTTCTCGAACGATGATACCGCCCAGGCCAAACATGGCAGGCACCTGGAAGATGATGAAAAGAGTGTAGACCAGGGAAAACTGACCGAAGACCAAAACGCCTAGGTGACGAGCGATGAGAATTAAGATCACAAAGTTGGCCGCTCTCTTTATCATTAAAGCGCTCGTTATGGCGACGGAGTTTCTGGCCAGTCTGCCGACCGTGGACAATTTCACTGGTATATCCTCTTCGATGTACCAACGTTCAATGGGAACCAAGTAAAACTATCGAAGGCCTTCACAGCACTTCTATATCCTTTCCTCCAACTCGGAAAACCCAGCTGCCTCTTAGACAAGTATCTAAATTTATACATCACAGATTCCACAGCTCCCTGGCTTTCACTCCTATCGGTGTGTTTTCTCACCTTCGATCTGGAGCATTCGTTCTTCCTCAGATATCTTTGCGCTGGCCATCACCAGACCAGATAATAGCCAAAAAATGGTTTCACCACTCCCCAGCCAACAAGGAGATGGCAACCAGACAATCCACCTGGCGAACAGCCCAGCCAAGATGCCGATGTTGAGACAAACGAAAAATATATGATTGGTTTTGAGGTTTCTCAGACCCTGCAAGAAAATGGAGCTCAGTAACCAGAGGAGGATCAGTAATCCCAGAATGCCCGTCTCGACGGCCGCAATCAGATAGGTATTGTGCAATTGAAAGAGAGGAATACGTTTTAAGGAGATGAAAAGATGCTGGACTTTCCCGTGATTTCTGGCCCCCACGCCCAGCAAAGGATGGGCTTTGATTATCCTGATGGCCCTCTGATTTTGGACCATCCGTTCTTCAATCGGTTCGCCTGGTGGCTCACTGGCGAGCCGGGACTCTATTAAAGCGAAAAAGCTCATACCGACACCTATTAAAATGATGGCTACCAAGCCTATGGTCATAAGAGTCCGCAGACTGACGAGTTTAACTCGAAAAATGAGAAGAAAAAGCAAGACCATGGCTCCCAAAAAGCCAATCCAGCCAGCGCGGCTCATGGTCAACACCAACACAATCAAGGCGCAGGTGAAGACCAAACTATTGGCCAGTTTGTACCTTGGCCTGATGTTAGTAAAAAGTAGGGTTATGGATAGGGGCATAAGCGACACCACGTACTTGGCCAATTTGCCTGTGGTTCCCAGGGTTGCCCCCGGCCTCACTACGTCGGCATAATAGCCATGAGTCAAATAATAAGAGCGTAGCTCCCTTTCTCCGAAGATATAGAGACCCAGATTCAGTCCCAGTAACCTCTGGGCGAAGGCGAGGAGGCTTTGCAAAAAAAGCCCTGACAGCAAAAGTATGAGAACGAAGGAAATGTCTTTTTTACTCCTAAAATGGTTTGCCACATAAAAATATAACAGAATTGCCTTGAAGATATGAATGGTTTCGAAAAGGGCCAGGTAAGGATCCTGGGCCGGGATCATGCTTAAAGCACTGATGCCCACCAGGCTCAATGCGGGGATGGTGATTTTGGGGAAGAAGTGGAAACTTCCGCTCTTCTTGATAAGCAGTTCATATATCCAAATCAGGTACAAGACTATCAGAATGATGTCCAGATCACCAAAAGCTAAGCCTCCTACGCCATACTCATAATAGCGTCGGAAGAAATGGGTGGCGGAGTGGATAGGGAGGATGAAAATCAACAGGCCCTGAAAGAAACGTTTGAACCTGCCCGTCAAGATAGCGATGAACAGGATAATAGGTCCACCAATGAGGTAATATGTGAATTTGACAGGGAGCTTGAATATTATCAGCACAAATATTCCGAAAAATATTCCTACTAAAGCGGCAAATAACATCCGCTCTATTTTTGGTTGATTTATCTCCGTAATCCCTCTGGCTAACTCGTTCAACACTGCTACTGACCTCGCTTTTATCCAGGGGGAACCGTGGCTTTTCTTCCGGCATCGCCTCAGTGATTTTATTTGATCGGAGAAAAGTTCACTGCCTCAAGAACGTCGTTTATGAATATTGCTGGGCGTCCAGCTACATTGAAGATCACCTACTCCGAGCCAAGCACATCAATCCGGCGTTAAGATCTTCCTATGCTTTTATGCCCGCAATCGTTAACGTAACAATTGTGCCTACCTTAATCTATTAACTTTTTACCCTCTAACGCATTATACGCTTTAGCAGATCAATCCACCATTTTCTCTTTATAAAGGCAATTATCGATCCCGAAGCAATAATTATGGCCGTTGCACCACTATTACGGGAAAAAGTGAGGACAATGCCGATAAGTCCCAAGACCAATGTCATTGCAAACAGTACCAGCACAGCTTTTCTTTTGTTAAAGCCATAGCTTAGAAGCCGATGATGGATGTGCTCCTTATCTGGGGAGAAAATGTTGAGCCCTCTTCTTAGGCGGCGGGTGATAGCCGTAGCAGTGTCATAGACCGGGACACCCAGGCAAAGAAATGTAATTATAAGTACATTGAACACTAGGCCCTTACGGGATCCGATGATGGCTAAACTGGCGAGAAGAAAACCCAAGAGCATGCTGCCATTATCGCCCAAAAAAACCTTTCCTTTCTGTGATAGGTTAATTCGGAGAAAGGAAAGCGTAACTCCAGCTAGAGCAGCTATCAGGATAGAAAAATCCACGCTCCCAGAGACCAGTGCAATGGGGAGCAAAATAAGGCTAGTTATAGCAATGATGCCAGTGGCTAAGCCATCCAGGCCATCGATGAGGTTCATCGCATTGATAAATCCCAAAAACCAGAATAAGCTGATGGGAATAGTGAGCCAACCAAGGTGAAATGCTCCTCCAAAGGGATTACTAAGTATATCAATCCTGAATCCCATGCCAATGGCCACGAGGCAAATTGCTATCTGTCCTAGGAGCTTCCATTGGGCACCAATATTTCTTTTGTCATCGTAAATCCCAAGTAGGAGCAAGAGAGCTCCGAGAGAAGACAGCATTATTACCTTTGAGCCTATCTCCTGGTAAAGATGTGGAGCAATAGAGAGAACCAGAAAGAGCGAGATAAAAAATGCGAGATAGATGGCGACACCACCACTACAAGGTATTGCCTGTTGGTGCATCTTCCGAGGATTAGGGTAGTCTACGATTTCAAGCCTGCTGCCTATCCAGCGTGCGAACGGCATCGAAATCCAAACTAAGAATAACGCCAACATCAAGGAGAGTAAGGATTCTATCATTTAAAACTCCGCTGGAAATCACTTACGCTAATTCCAGGTTGACCCAGCCATAGTCTCAGGTCTTTCATACACAGCTAATGTCATGATAGTTCTGATGTTGAAATACCCAATAACCACGAAAATACACTATAGCGAAGAATCATGGAGCTGACAAATTATTGCGTTCGTATGCAGCCAATAACCGAAGACAAGGATAACTCATAACCAATAATTGCCGTACATAGGGTTTCAGATGTATGCTATTTTAAGCCTTATGGTTCTTGTAAATCTTCAAATATTTGGCGGCTACATCATCCCACCTGTATCTCTCCTTGGCTCTTTGATAACCCCTTTCCGAATAGAGAGCAATGATATCGACATTATTCAAAAGCCATCGAAGCTTTTCTTCTAAGTCGTCAAAATCATTTTCCCTATATGCTAAAGCGCTATTGGCTATTGTCACCAGATTCTCTGGGATACCGTTTACTAAACAACAAACTTTCGATCCCATTGCTGCCAATAATGATGGAGAGGTACCTTCAACCATAGAAGCAGATACATAAATCAAACTGTTTTTGAGCAAACTGTCATAGACCCGCCCATATTGATAGCCCAGAAACATAATATGAGGAGTAGCTGACTTTTTAAGAGAATTCACATATTCCTTGTTATAAGGAGCATCGCCTACGATGACCAACGGGTAGGCCGTATTGAGTCTTTTGTAAACTTTGATCAAGTTATGAACGCCCTTTTCTGGTACTAATCTGCCGACATACAGCAGGTACTTTTTCCTTCGCAAGCCAAATCTCAGATATGAATCATCCGTTTCCTCAAGAAGCTTGGCCCCATAGGGAATATAGGCCATATTGTAGTCAAACTTCCTTGCAAAGTAATCTCTGACAACTTGCGAATCACACACTACGTTATCCGATGCCTTCGTGGTGAACCACATGACAAATTCTAAAAACATTTTCGCAAATTGTCCCCACTTATCTCTATTCCATTCAATCCCATCTACAGTCACAGTGATATTAACTTTTCTCTTGAATAACTTGATTAACGGTATAAAAATAGAGCCTCCAGGATTGTAGAGATGAACGCAATCAACTTGTCTGCAAAATAAAATCAAATGCAAGGTAGAGAACAGAGTGTGTGTGAGCGTCTCCAGACTTTTTGTGGGAATGGACCTGATGTAAATAAGTCTGACACCTTTATAAGTTGGCCTATGCTCTTTATATTGGGAATATCTACAATACACTGTAACACTGTGCCCTGCCTTCACAAATCTTTGAGCTGTTTCTTCCACGCAGGTTTCAAAACCACCGTAATTTGCTGGAATCCCTCTTATGCCATATATGACGATATTCATTATCCTTCCCAATGCCCTCTCAGCCAAAAAGAGGGATGTCTCTCACATTCTCTTGAACAGGGCCCAAACCACATATCACTAGCCAAAACTCTAACAATACGTAACATGTATAAACAACTCCCTGAGCATAACACTTAAACATAGCTATCGTGATAGAGATAACCATATCGTGTTTCTTCTAAACAAGTCTTGAACTGCTAATCTATGATTTTCTACCCCTGCGTCAAGAAGCTTGCCCTAAGAAGATCGATACCACCTTTATGAACATGCTTCTTGGTAGACTTTCATCAATCTCCGATAGTGAACCCTGGGACTATATTCCTTTTCCACCATTTGCCTCCCGTTCTTACCCATCTCCGTAATCAGAGACGGATGAGAAAGGAGAAAGTCTATCTTTTCCTTCAAGTCGTTATCATCCTTAAGATCAAAAAGCAAGCCCGTCTCTCCGTCGATGAGCATTTCAGGTATTCCGCCGATATTTGAACCGATAACTGGTTTACCACTAGCAAAAGCCTCAAGTATGGACATAGGAGCGTTTTCAAACCATTCCGATGGGAAAATTATAAAAAGAGCATTTCTGAAGATGTCCTTTAATTCTTGTCCTGTTTTATAACCTTCAAAGACAACGTTATGAATTCCACATTCTCTAGCATAAGTCTCATACTCTGCCCTCAACGGTCCCTCGCCCACTATTTTTATGCGGGCATCAAGACCCCTTGCTGCCTTAAGCAAAGTCATAACTCCCTTTTGTTTAGAAAGTATTCCTGCAAAGAGTATATAGTCACCTTGATTATAGCTGGGTTCAAAAGCAGCAATATTCACAAAGTTAGGAATGTGCACCAATTTCTCTTCTTCTATTCCAATTTCAACATGTTTCTTGAGGCAAAAAAGGCTGGGGCAAATAAAGAAGTCTATATTTTTTGTATAGATGTCGAGCATATTATGGAACTTTGCCTCAGTCCAATGGAATAGACTTTGAACCAATGAACCTCTTGCGCAACGGTGTTTAAGGATTCGGTGTTTACCCCATGAGAGACATTCGTTGCATATGAACCCATCTCTATAAAAAGTGTATCTTGGACACCCAAGTTTATAATCATGAAGAGTCAAAACTGTAGGAATCCCTTTCTTCTTCAACACATTGAGGACTGAGGGACATACCCTATTATAGATATTGTGAGCATGCGCTATATCAACTTCATAGTCAGTGAGAAGTCCCCTCAGCTTCTTATTGTTAGAAAGGGAATACAGCATCCGAAATGCGGTCTCTGCTTTTTTTCCTATACTCTGCTCCGCATCAAAACTCATCGATTTGCCAAAGTAGGATGAAAACTGCGATGGTATATTCCTCTGATCTTGAATTGAGAAATGAAGTACATTATGCCCGTGCTCTGCCAAAAGCTTTGACACCTCGAAATAACAACGATCAGCCCCGCCTTTCACAAAGTGATAATTATTCAGTTGCAAAATATTCATTCACGAAACTCCCAGATATACCCCCAGTGATACAAAAGGCTCCCCTGGCACAGCGGTATTTGCTTTCTCTTCACATATCCAAATGATGGGAGTCCGCGTTACGGGGTGGCAATAGATATCAACAATTAGATCCGTAGTGAGGAATCGCCTCCAGCTGGAGACCCGGTATTTCAGGTGGGCTTCCCAGCTCTATGAGTTATGCGTCTGGGAAGATCATTGGTCAGGAACCATATTCTCTTACCCACTCCGGCAACCAGCAAACACCTTCAACTAAGACCTGCCTTAGGCTCGCTTAAAGCCGCCTATAAATTCGCTTAGGAATCACGTATTGCCGTCTGTTCAAAACCACGCCCAACACGGTTGCCTTAGAGTCACTGAGAGTACTCTGCGCTCTCCGAACTACCTCCCAACGCGTCTTTCCAGCCTGAACCACTAAGACGACTCCGTCCATCAGACGACTGAGGATGACGGCATCGACGTAATTCAGCACAGGGCAGGAGTCAAGCAAAACGTATGAATAATCCCGATTCCACGTCGTCAGAGCCTCCTTGAGATGAGGAGAGCTCAACAGCCGCGAGGGCTCCTCGGCGGGCTGTCCCGAGGTGACCACGAAGAGACCGCGGGAATCGGTTTGCTTGATCACCTCAGTTCCCGAGGCTGTCCCGGCAAGCAGTTCGACCAAGCCTCCCTTGCGTTCCAGACCGAAGATGTCGTGCAGCACAGGATTTCGCAGATTGGCGTCCACCAGCAACACGTTCTCCTGGCCGCCCTGGGTGAGGGCACGGGCAAACTGAGCGCAGACCGAGGACGACCCCTCGCCGCGAACGGAGCTGGTGATGAGAATTGCTTTGACTTTGAGGTCGGGATTCCTCAAATTGATGGCGCTGCACATCTTCTGGTATTCCTCGGCGACGGCCGGAGGTGCCAGTTTGTCCGCTACTGGGCGAACCGGAGACTCGACGGGAGATGGCTGAAGAGCACCATCGCCTCCAACAACGCCTCTTTCCTTCTCAGCCTTCTTCAGGGCTTCGTAGATCTTACTCATTCCCTGCTCCTAGAGAGTCGGTAATTTGAGAAGTCATCACGTCCATCTCAGCCAGTTCCCCCTGCTCACCTTCGTTGACCTCTTTAATAAGAAGAGGCTTTGCATAGTCAAATGTGCCAAATGCCATAAAGCGTTGGGCATCTCGGAGAGCTACATCCCTGTCTGGATACTTGCCCACCATCACTCGCAGCCAGCGACCCGTTTCGGGAAACTGTACCGGCACGATGAACACCGGCTTGAAGCCGTTCTGCTTCATGATCTGCTCCAGTCTCTTGGCTCTGCTCAACTCTTCAAAAGAGGCCACGTGCACCGAGTAAAATGTGCCCTGGTCAGTTTCCCTCAATTTCTCACCTATTTCCTTTTCGCTCAATCTCCCCCCCATCTCCTTCCCATCCAAGCTCCCATCTATTTCCTTCTCATCCAATCTCTCACTTATCTCCCTTTCGCTGCCCTTGGCCAACTGGGCTGGGAACGTTGCCCTTTCTTCTCCCAGGCTCTGGGTAAGCATCGATGCCGACATGGTCACAGGCTTTGGTCCTGCATCTACGGAGCGTTTACTCCCATGTCCCCCCAATAATAATGGCATACTCAAGAGCACTGCCACCAGCAAAAGTCCAGACGCCACCGTGGTGGTGCGAAAGATGCGAGGTATCCATGTAAAGAGCTTCCTGTTCTCTTTTGGAGCAACCTTGACGACAGGTTCGGCCTCCTGTGCATGGGCGGATGTAAAATCCCAGGTTGTGAGATCCTCTACGGCCTCGTCGATGATCGGGGCACCAATTTTCCTTTTTTCATAGAGATAGCCCAAAAGCATCGCGGTATCACAGATTTTATTTATGAGACGAGGAATCCCCTGGGACCATCGGTTGATTTTCTCCATAGCCTCCGCGTCAAAAATGGAGTCAGCCAGCATACCAGCGACTCTTAACCGGTGCTGGATATACTCAACAACCTCCTGGCGATTGAGAGGACGGATATGATATTGGGAGCTGATTCTCTGACGAAGTTGTCGAAGCTGGGGCATGGCCAACTTGGCTGCGAGCTCCGGCTGCCCCACCAGAATGATCTGAAGCAGTTTCTCCCGATCTGTCTCCAGGTTGGACAACATCCGGATCTCCTCCAGGAGACGAAAACTCAGGTTATGGGCCTCATCCACGATGAGCACGGCGTTGGCTCCCGAGGAGAATTGCCGGAGAAGAAATGCGTTCAGATCCAGCAGAAGTTCAGCCTTGGTCCTGGCCTTGGATTCGATGCCAAAATCAGCGATCAACAAACTCAACAGTCCCTTGGCTGTGAGGTAGGTGCTGAAGATAACGGCCGTCTTGGTGCTTGAGTCCAATCCATTGAGCAGGGCATGGACCAAAGTGGTTTTGCCGGTGCCCACCTCTCCGGTGATGACCACAAATCCCCGACGCTCTTGGACCCCATACTGAATGTGGGCCAAAGCCTCCCTGTGGTGAGGACTGGGAAAGAGAAACCTCGGGTCGGGCGTCACATTGAAGGGTTTCTCCCTTAAACCATAGAATTTCTCATACATCGGGGCGTCCCTCGAACCTAATCCTGCTTCATATCGGGAATAGAGGCCAAAACAGGAAGGCCAAGATAGTGCTCCACATCCTCGCTGGTTCTCAAGGAGTGATCCAAATACTCCAGCGCGAAGGCCAACCCAAATCCCCCCACGAGTCCTATGAGAAAGCCGCTGAAGATAAGCAGTTTCCTTTGGGGTTTGACAGGTTTGAGGGGCAAGGTGGCTGGGCTAATCACTGAGACATTGACGATGCGGCGATCGCTGGCCTCAGAAATCCTGGCCTCTTCCCTCTTGAGCATCAACATGGAATAGACTTCTTTGTGATTCTCAATGGCCCTCTGCAGCTGTTCGATGGTCAGTTCCTTCTCCGGAAGGGCTCTTACCTGCTTATACAACATGGTGACGGTGGTGCGCAACGCGTCCTCTTCCGCGCGTAGTGCCTCCAAGGAAGACTCTTCCAGCTCGATCACTTTTTCCACCTCTATCCTCAGATCGGCCTCTCCCAGAGCGATTTCTCTCCTCAGCTGTAAGACCTCCCGATGATCCTCCGTATATTTCGTAAGAAGCTCGTTGAGGCGCAACCGAAGGTCAATGAATCGATCGTGGAGCTCGGAGATGATCTTTTCCTCTCTCATCTCCAGAGAGGGAATCAGAGGTTGGAGGGGAGAAGACATGAAATCACGAATTTTGCTTAATTTCGTTTCCTTGCTGATGATGTCTTTTCGTACCTCCGTCAAGGAGGTCTCAAACTCGTTAAGCTTCCTGAGGAGCATTTTCGACTGCTCGTCATAGGACAGCACCGCCTCTTGCTGCCGATAATTTCTCAACGCTGACTCCAGCTCATCCAGATTGCGCTTGGCCAACTCGATCTGCTCATCGAAGAAATCAACCGCCCCCCTGGTCCGATAGATCATGGCCCGATAGTCGATATACGCCTCGGCTACGGTATTAGTCACTTCTATAGCCTGTTGGGGATCCTGAGAGCGATACCGGATCTGGATAACGTCAGACCTCTTGACGGGCTCGGCAATGACGCTCCTCCGTAGTGCCATAATTTTCCTTAGACGGCTTTTTTCGGTATCCCCTTCCCCACCCTCGACACGAGAGGTGCTGTCCTGGGAAGTCTCTTGCGAGGCAGAAGGTTCTTGAGTCAAGGCTTTCTGATCAAGTCTATCCACCACTGCTTCTAGCACGGCTCGACTTGTAATTAACTCAATTTCGGAGTTAATAGCCTCCTCTAACTCTAATGCTCTCAATGAAGGAAGCCAGGGAGCCATCTTAAGCTCCGATTCACTCACTCCCCTGTTGATGAGAACTTTGGCAGAGGCCTCATAGACGGGCTTGGTTAGGAAAACCCCTATGGTAACCGTGGCTACTGTGGCAACTAAAACGAAGATGATCATCTTTTGCCGCTTGAAGACGACAAAGAGTATATCTCTTACTGATACGATTTCGCCTGGCGTTTTCTCAGCCATAGCCTTCTCTCCTAAAGATCCATCACCAGCGCCCACGACGCTCGGGATGCAAAGTATCATACCCTTTCAGGTAAAAATCCATGGGGGGCATTAGCTTGGTAAAAAACTGGTCCAGAAACGTGTTCAACTGGGCGATAAAGGTATTGGGCACGTAGACGATCTCGTTGCCCTGCAATAGGGAATCATCTCCTAATCTCCCCCCTGCCACAGCCCGGGTTAGGTTCACCCTGCTGGCCACTGGTACCCCCTGGGCGTTCTTTTTAATTAGGATAATGCTACTGAGTTTGGCCGTGTGCTTAAATCCAGAGGCCATGGAGATGGCCCCCAGGACAGTTGTCCCCTGGGGATTCAAGGGATATCCCCCGGGATCGGCCACCTCCCCCAAAACGTAAACCACCTTCCCTCCAACTTCCCGGACGATGACCGTTACGTCAGGATCCCTGACGATCTCAGAATACTTCTCTGTAATTAACTGGTCCAGTTGCGTTGGGGTCATCCCAACTACAAGGACGTCGCCCAGGCGAGGTAGGGTAATTCGACCGTCTGGCCTGATGGTCAGGGTTTCGTTCAAGTTTTCATTATAAAAGAACTTCACATCGACCACGTCCCCGTATCCCATTCTGTATTCCGGAATAGAGTCCGGCTTGGCGGATGGCTTGGCGGCAAACACCTTCTCTTTCTCAAGGAGAGGCTCTTCCTCTGGAACAGGTGCGCGCCCGCGCAATCGCACGCAGGCAAGAAGCACAAGTGATACAATTAACAACCAGACGGCTGAAAACCTCGCTGCTCTGTGAAACACGCGACAACCCCTTTTTAGATAACCGGAAGCTTCTTCCCTTCAGACATCTTGCCGTTTTTGAAACCAATGAACAAACAGCGGTATACCTTTCTCAATGGGCACCTTGGGGGCATATCCCAGGAGCTGGTGAGCTTTCTCTATGTGGGCACAGGTTTTGCGCACATCGCCGGGTTGTTCAGCGAGGTTCTTAATCTGAGCCCGACGAGACAAGCTCTGTTCGATGAGAGCGATCATTCGATGTAATGGCACAGACTGAGAGTCACCCAGATTGAAGATCTCAAAATCGAAATCGGCCTCGAGAGCGGCTATGAGCCCGTCGACGATATCGTCAATGTATGTGTAGTCACGCTCCGAGCTGCCATCTCCGAAAACGGGCACCTCCTGGCCCTCCCAGATCAACCGGGTGAACTTGTGAATGGCCATTTCTGGCCGTTGGCGAGGTCCATACACAGTAAAAAACCTCAAACATCCCACAGACATGCCATACAGTTGGTGATACGCCCAAGCCAAGAGCTCTCCTGTTCTCTTGGTCACTGCATAGACCGATTGGGGTGTATCCACACGATCAGTTTCCCGCGAGGGAAAGGAATTGCCAGCTCCATAAACAGAGGAGGAGGAACCGAAGAGAAACTTGGGCACTCTGTATTGGCGCACCATCTCCAGGACGTTTAAGGTCCCCTGAATGTTCACTTTTTCGTAAAGATCAGGCACCTGAAGGGAGGGCCTCACCCCTGGTCTGGCCGCCAGATGAACCATGACTTCTACAGGATTCTGAGCCAATAGGCGCGATAGAAGGTCCTGATCTCTGATATCCCCTTCTACAAGCTTATAGTTCGGGGCTTTTAGAGCCTGGGTTACATTCTCCCGTTTGATCTGAGGATCATAGTAATCGTCGAAATTGTCCAGACAGATAACGGAAAAGCCTCTGTCCAGTAATCGCTCGGCGAGATGTGAGCCGATAAAACCCGCGCCGCCAGTGATAAAAACCCCTTGAAAACGCATGGAATCTTTGAACCTCCGCAGATCCTCAGGAGACGGTCATTAAAAAAAGCGAGCTGATCAGTCCGAGGCTGTAACTCACCAAAATTTAAGGACATGTCCTATTGGAGCAAATTATATGCCGGGTTTTGGATGAAAGCCGGAAAAATGCCCCGCACGGGCCAACTGCCCCGACCGGGGTTGGGCAATATCCTCGATCTTGGCCGGCATACTCTTGCTCCGGAGGAATCCTCCCACCTGACAGGAGCTTGCAACGGTTCTTGCAATTTGCAAAATTTACTTTCTTCCTCCAGCAGCAGAGTCGGCCAGAACTCCAGTCTGGTAGCCTCTTAAAAGTTGACGGCGACGCTCAATCGATGACTGTTGCCCAGCTCGTAGCCCACGAAAGCATAGTCTACTTTCGCCATGTACATCTTCACCCCAGCGCCAGCAGTGAATTCGCCGACATCCGCCCCTCCCCTCAGAAAAAGCATGTCCTTAAATGAGTACTCACCCCCATAGTGAAATTCCTGACCATATTGGTCATCCAACTCTGCAGCCAATGTAATGGTGCTGGAGAAGGCGGCAATGTCTTGCGTAAATGCCAAGCCATATCGAAGGTTCTCCACCACCTTGTCTTCATAATTAGATGGCTCTCCTTCCTCCGTAACCGTATCCCAAGCCACCTTAGTACCCAAATTTTGGATCCCGAACCCCAAGGAAAGAAATCGAGCCGAGGACCCCTCTGCCTGCGAGGTCAAACTGACCCGCAGCAGCGCGCCCAGATCTATCCCCTGGCCCGTCCCCGTTCTGGTATCCAGTTTATGAGAGAGAAATTTGCCGCTGGCTCCCACAGAGAACTCCAAAGGGAGCACGACAGGAGTGAGGCCACCGCCTAGGTAAAAATCGAAATCGAACCGTTTTCCGAAGGAAAAGATGTATGCTTGTTCCGTGTCGCTGAAATATCCATCAGCCTGGCCAGTGGACCTCCACTCGGGATGAGCTTGGCCTATACGGTCCGAGCTCGTTCCCTGCAATTCATTGTACTTAGGAATATCATCAATGCCCAGACGGATCCAGCTTAATCCCAAACCGAAACCCCACCCCACAGGCATTGAAAGAGCTAGGGCATCGAAATTGGCCAGCGCATCGAACATTGACACGTGAGTGACGCTGATCTCGGGCCCGGCCAGAAAGGAGAGGCCCGCGGGATTCCAGTAATTGGCGGTAGCGTCGTTGGCCACAGCTACATAGGCTCCTCCCATAGCCAAGGCTCGTGCTCCTACTCCTTCCGAGAGAAACTCCCCGGCATATTTGCCAGCCTGCGCCCCATGTGGAAAGATCAACAAAAACAACAACACCACCGTCTCTAGAGCAACCCCTTTTCTGATCATGGTCAACTCTCCGTTAAAGTTACTGTGCTTGAGACTAAATGACCTGCCAACTCTTTTGTGTGCAACACGCAGCTACAATCCCCCGGGGGTGCTCTATTCCAATTTGGCCATTTTACCCACTATGGGAGTCACTTTTTCTCCGTTGCCACTAGTGACAGTCAGCTTGTAATAGTATACCCCATTGGCCACCCTATCCCCATCGTTGTCACGTCCATCCCAGATGACCTCCACATAACCAGGACCCACATTGCGATACTGGCGGTTCCAAACAAGCCTGCCCCGCACGGTGTAAACTCTGATTGTCACCACGTCTGCAGGCAAATCCGAAGCTACCACGAAAGCGATCACCGTCTCCGTTCGAAAGGGATTGGGATGGTTGGCCACAAAGGGGATTTCAAAACCTGCGGTGACCTTGAAAAAGATGGTGTCCGCCGATGAATTTCCAAAGCAGTCATAAGCCTTGACCACCAATGTGTCCGAGCCGACGCTCAGCTCGGGCATATAAGTGACCATGCAGAGATTTCCACTCTGTGGTGAACAGGCGCTGGAGTAATCGGCGTCGGCCACGGGGATACCGTTTAAGGTAATTTGCACAGGGCGATTTATGATGTCCACGCCGTTCTCGTCCTCCACGGTTGCCGAAATGATGGGATTCGATGAGATGTAATCGCCATTGGCGAAAGATTGGCCCTCCACATTGATCTGAACCTCAGGCGGTATATGGTCGTCCAGAATGAAGAGTCCGAACATGCCTAAATGGGGCACTGAGACCCGCACCATGGCCGAATCCGCTATCACATCTTGATCTGGCAACAACACCCATTTTTCCATTTCCTGCAAGAGATAGCAGATTTTCAGTTCGTTTTCTGCAACGGCCAATTGGATCAGGCTGTCCTCGGGATGATAATGGAAAGCAACGGTGGCCGGAGAACCGAGGACTAAGGTGCTATCAGCGAGGGTTAGACTATATACATGGTGGCTGCTGTTCTTTAGAGTCGCGAAAATTAAACCCGGTTGTTCTAAGGAAGAAGGGTTATATTTCTGGAAATATGGGGACGAATCTGCATCTTGATCAGCTATGTAGAGGAGACAGCCTTGGGTAATGGCCCCAGCCGTAATATGACAGGTGACATTACCTTGACTATGAGAAACGGGGGCGTTATTCCCTCTGATCGTGGTCCCATGTTGGGGTGTGACCAAAAAGAGGTCCGAGAAATATTGCTGGGCTCTGTTGTCGTATGCTAGAGCATCCTCGGCCTCCATCATCACGTAGATATAATGTGGCTCGCCGGGCCCTTCCCAAGGCACTTCCGCCAATGCGGAATCTTCTGCCGAAACGACCGAAATCAATTGGGGAGTTCCTATGAGGTCGTTGGAATCGGGATGGTCGTCATAGAAAGATACGATCACTGAATCCACATCCCCCACGCCTTTGTTGCGCACCCAGCAACCGATCCAGAGTTGATTGTCCTTAACGAAGAGGAAGATGTCCCTTTTAGCTACCGTGAGATTGGGGATTTGCTGAACTTGATATACTTTCAACGGGCTTTCGTAGACGTGGGTTGAGGATCCCCCCCCCACTCCCCCGTATTTCACAACGATCCGGTAGTAAATAAAGGTCCCCCCCTGAGCGCTGATGGCTTCATCCGTCTTATATGTGACGCCATCTATCGTGGACATGGGCCGGCGATTGAATAGCAATTCTCTCTGGAATCCCCAGATGCACGTCACAGTGTCCGGGCCATCTGAATCAAGACCGGGACCCACCTCGACATCGGCGAAAACATGAGTTTCAGCCCATGCAATGGGCCTCTCGGGCTCGTGCCAAATGCTTTCCAGGTGGGGAGTCTCTAGACTCATCGGGGCCCAGCCGATGGCATCTGAATCTTGGTTCCAGAAGTAGGCGGTGACGTTTTTTCTGCCTGGAGTGAGTACGTAGAAAGGATGCTCGGGAATTGTGTCGGGGGGAAGGATCTGGCGGCCAAACTGACCATTGTTCACCGAGATAGTATCTTGGGAAAGGGGAATTCTGGGAGAGAAGACCATGTCTAACGGCGAAATACCCGTTGTGTCAGCCTGCCACCCGGTGGTGTCGCTATCGCAGAAGGCAACCTGAACGTTCCCAGCTAAGTTCCCAGTGATAGTCCCTTGGACCGATACGGCCTCTCCCAAGGGCAGGGAGTTATGTGCCAGCTCCAAAGAGAGTTGGTGCTCCGGCAGGCCTATCTTCATGGCTGGATCGCCAAACAGATTGAAGACGTCTACCAATTCTCTGGAGATATAGCGCAACCCCAGCTTTCCCTGAGTGGCGATAATCCCCAGATGCCGCTCTCCATCCTTGAAGATAGCTTCAAAGAGATACTGGCCCAACAAATTGTCTGCATGCGCCCAAGCCACTCCCGATGAGCCGAAGTGAGCGATCACTCCCTTCCCCTCAGCCCGAAAAATCTCCTCCCCGAGAGAGCTGTACCAGGGATTATCAAAATAGCCACAGAAACAGGTGAGGCTAAACACCACTGGCAATCTCCGTGGGTTGTTCAACAGGGGCACGTGCTCCAGCAAGAAGAAATTGGCATCGAACCAAACGCTGCCGCCCCCATGGCCCGTAAAGGCAGCCAGGGCAACGCCTTCATCCCACTGCGCGATGAGATCCTGAGTTGTGCCGTGGTGGATCGAGCCCGGAGCAGTATAGATACGCGGTGTCTCGTAACAGGGCGGGATAAAGGCGCTGTCCAGGATGACAGCTTCACTTTCGAAAGTGGATCCTTCGCCGGCCAGCAATTGAATCCTCTTTCTCCAAGGTCCGATTTCCGGATTGGTCTCATACTGGAGAAGCTTGTCCACCACTAAGTCGGCATCGGCTTTCGTGCTGATGGGGAACCGGCCGATGGCCATATCGGGCAACTGATCTTGGCCCACTATGCATACCAGACGGTTATCGGCGGCAGAGACACCCCAGGCGATGGTCCAAGCCATCATGGTGGGCACAAAGCATTTCTCCCGCCAGTATGTCTGGCGGGTGACGGGTTTCTCGTATCCCCATGATGTATCGCCTACCAAAAGCACATAAACAGGAGCTGGCTTTTGCCAATTTTCATAAGCGTATCGTAGAAAATCCCGAATTGCCTCAGGGCTGAGAACACCGTCGTTGAACTCATCGTAGATGTCCTGCACCCGTGCAACTTTCACCCGGAGCCCCTGCGACTCACGATGCATGGCCAGGGGCAGAATGCTCTCGTAGAAATCAGAATGCACGATGATGATATAATCGGCCCCGTTAGCCAGGGATCGCAGATTGGAAGCCTTGTTGCCAGAGATGCCGGAGGGCAATAACAGCTTGTTCTTTGTCAGAGCCACATAGCGCGTGGGACGAACCACCCGATCTTGAAACCTTAGGGTGTAGCTTATGCTGTCCTGGCTTACCTGGAAATTAACTATTTTCTGGCCAGCCAGATCGAACAGCTCGATGTCGCTGCTACTAAAGCCTGACACCCGAAACTCGTAGAGGCCCAGCTCTCCATCCTCTGGTGGGCCGAATTCCAAGTAATCATCCTGAGCTCTATATCCATGCCAATAGTCAATTTGATACCAGTTCAAGTAGATCTCGTCTACGGCACCGGCGTCAGTATCTCCCTCGTTCTTGATTTTTAGAAGGTTTCTTCCCTCCCACAACAAGGAGTTTGGCAAGCCAGTTCCACGATAGATGTGCTCTTCCTGGTCGTTCCAATAGGCCGTTTCCAGTTTAACGCCATTAAGTCGAATAGTAGTATGGTGATTTGGGCGCATGTGCGGAAAGGTTATGCCTCGTAGCCGCACCTCGATATCGCACGTGGCAGTGGCACTGGTATCCAAGGCCGACAGATTAAAGCTGTACTCTAAGGAATCGCCGGCGGCAATTTTTTCCCATAGCCATCGGTCGATGCTCTCATCGCTTATTTGGCTTAAGCGTTGAAAACTTAAGTCTTCTTCCTTGCGATAGGTGGCTTTATAGCTAAAGGGAATAATAAGGCTATCTGGGTCCTCCTCCATGAGTCCGCCATCTTGCTCCACCATTCTTAACCCAATGCCACCGCTGGAGACCAACCAGTACACGTTTGCATCCGTATAGGGAGAGAAATGGTGCTTCTCCCCATGATACACTTCGCCCCAAAACTGAATATGATCTCCGACATTAAACTGGCCATCCCGAGCTCCGTGAACGTAGATGGGAATCTGTTCACCTCGATTATACATCTTCACCCTTTTAGGATCGATGGCCGAGACAGCCACGCCTTGGCTCTGCAGATACTCATAGCTTAAGGAGTAAATTCCGTCTTCTCTCACGATAATCCTATAGGCTGTGGAATCCCCGTAGGGCGTTTCCGTTTCCACCCCCATAATTTTAGGTAAAGTGGCACGGTGGCGACGCCAGCGTTTTGAGGATTCATAATTTGGCAGGACATTTTTGAGGATAGATTCGAAGCGATTCTCCGCAAACGTCGCCAAACTCGGTTCGTCAAAATCACGAGGTACGGTGGGTGAGGCGCCCATAAAGTTCAGTCGTAGGGTGAGACGCTGGTGAAACATCAGGTCCCCGGTAACGGGATTGAACTGAAAGGGGCAGATCTCTAATTGCGCCACTCGCTGATCCCTGATAAATGCGGTTTGAGTTACCTCTGCGACCTGCTGTGGAGAAAAGGCATTTCGCCTGTAGTGTTGCTCATCTTTATAAAATTCAGTGGTCGTAAAGGGTTCGCCCGTAGCTGTCTTAGATACAACCCGTCTTGGAGCTGGATATACATTATAGCCAACACTTCGCTTGGTCTCTGTATGCACCACCTCTAGACTCACATCCCCCTCCACAGGGATGCCCAACATCACCACTCTGGTGGGCAACTGTGGCTTCCCCTCCTCCTGGGTGATAGCGGCTCCGTCCAGGCTTAGATGATGGTAGAACCGGCCTTCTACCTCCTCTACGCGGGAGCTGAATCCCGAGTGGAAAACCTCAATTTCTATACCCTTTTCGTCGCAACGTATGATGCGTAACGTCTGGGGATCCTTTTGCCTCTCGAGTGTCTCCGTCAACAACCTCTTTGTCCCAGCTGAACGGTTCCCTCGTTCTTCGGCGACAGAACGGATTTGTTGTGAAAAGGCAGAAGAAAACAGTCCGCATAGCATCAAAGCCGCTAATAGTCCCTTGCGCCCGCAGTTATATATCCTCCAACTCCATCTCATCTTTGCATCTCCATCTTTTCGATATTCAGCTTGGTCCTCTGCGCTCTCATGACCTGGTAGTATGAACTGGCAGGAGCAAAGAAAATACCGCCGAAACTCCTTTCTCACCATACCATTGTTCCCTGAACACCTGTACCTTGCCCCCGTAAGGAAAAGGGCCAATGGTAGGATTGAGGTCTTGGTCTCGACGGTCTGCCAGACATCATCCCTTCAATCCCAATCAAGTAAATCAAAACTCGAAATCCCAGATAGGATTTAGACAGGATGTCGATTGTTTTTTCCGAACCCGTTAGCGAACCCTCTTCGCGGCTCTCCTCCTTTTAAATGGTAAGAAGAAGTGAAGTTCCTCGCGGCTCATATCGTCCGATCCATACAAATTTAAATATAACATATTTGTCCTTCTATTGTCAAGGTCAAATCTTCAATATTTGTTTATAAATCCAGCCAAATCCACACTATCGACTCCTTGCAGGAAGTGCAATTGACTCAGTGCCCCGCAAAACTCATGCCGAGAGATAAAAATTCTCCCGCATCTCTCGGTTTATAATTGTTGACCTCTCGTATTTACATATAACCAAAGCATTTGCACGGCTGAGAAGAACTCTTGAAACCCAAACAGCTCAATAGATCACCGTGAGCCGATACAAAAAGAGCACCACAACCGCCGATTCCAAAATCCACGGCCAGGGCTGCTCATAGCTGCCTACCACCGTTGCCTTGCCCCAATATCCAGTATCCTTCCAAAGAGCCATGGTGAATTTCTTCTTGGAGACAGGCCAGAATATTTGTTGTCCGATATCGCTGGGCAGATCGGCCAGCATGTGAGCCACTAAGCTGATTAAGGCAAACAGAGCCAGATGCGGCGAGAACGGCATTAAAAGAGCGCTGACAATCAAGGCGAAAAGAAGAGTATGGGTAATGGAACAGTGAAAATCGTCCTTAGCCAAGCCAGCCTTGATGGCAAACACATCGAAATTGGGCAAAAAATGGGTGATCAGCACCGTTAATATGACGCTAGGTCGCCAATCAAAGGAGGCAATAAATAGGCTCAGTCCCACATGTCCAAACTGCATAGCTCCTCCTCTACTGGAGCCCCCTGTGAGGTGGAAAGAGTGAACTAGGTTATATCTCAAGCTTTCGCTTCAGGGTGCTTCCCCAATGCTTTCGATTTTCGCCTCCGGCGATTGATGGTGTCCCCACAAGCGCGGTAGGCCAGAGCCAAAGCGGACCGTATCTGTTTCTTGTTCCGGAAGACTGAAATCACCATCAGCAGGATGAGTGAGACAACGATGAAGACTGGCGGTATGTGCCAGTGTCCTCCCAGTTGAGCCAACAAATAATAGCGGGGAGCACGTCCCACGAATATGGCTGCCAGGTAACCCGCTCGATTGTAACCGCTGGCGATGGCTAAAAAACGAAAGGGGTCAAAGGGGATAGGAGTGAAGGCAGCCACTACCATCGAGATAAAGGCAATCCTGTTGAAGAATGCAGCACACTTTCTATAAAAGCCGCTCTCTTGGAAGGCACGCACCTTCCTTTGTTTGATGAGCAGCAGGAAAAGAGAATAATCAATTAAACCCGCCATGCAGGAGGCCACCCCACCCACAACCGCCACCACTATCGGGTCGTGAAACTCACCCATGTAGATCACTGTGGGCGGCGTTGGCAATGGGAAGAAGGTACAGGCTACCGTCATATAAAAAAAATAACCGATCAGGCTCCCCGACATTACTTCACTCTCCAAAAGGCCACTTCATCCCCTCCTGGTAAAGACCCAATCAACGTGAGCTGATGCGAAGCCACCAAGTTGGCTTTCTGGACATGGTAAAAACCTTCTGAGGACATGTCCTCATACAAAGAAAACAACGACCACATTTGGCATAATCGATCCTGACATGACCCATCAGCTCCAGGGCTTGTCGAGGGCAAGTCGCTACGCACTGATCACAGCTTACGCACCTCTCCGGATTAACTTTCGGTTTTGCCACATAGAGGTCCGAGAACTTTTTCAAAAAAGGTCTAATGTCATAATCATAACGGCTCAGCAGGAAGGTACCCAAGCGATACTGCAGTTGAGCCCAGATAAGGATTGCTTTGCCCCCAAAAGGTCGTTTGAACGGTCGAGAAACGGCTTCCAGGTCCTCCCCCCTAATCTCGATCTGTTTCAATTCATTGATGCCCAGCCTCGCCTGGCCTGCTAACTGCAGATGTTTCACCTCGTCAGCGCTAAATCCCATAACGGCGGATCCCACGGTGTCCACAGCCACCACATCCTCTCCTGCCAGGATGAGGTTCATCTCAACGGGGCTTCCTATGGTCGGGCCCATTCCCTCCATGCCCACAATGCCATCCACGATGACCAGGTTGGGCTTCACTAAGCGATTGAGATCGACCAGGGCATAGTGCAATCCGCTCATATGCATCTTCCACTTTTCCCTCTGCGGCAAAACCCCCATCATGTTCTTCATGCCCAAGGTCGTTCCTGTAGACATGTGGGTCTTCAGTACCGGGAGGCTGATGATGTAGTCGGCCTCCAAGGCAGAACGAGCGACGCCCACCTCCTTCAGGTTCGTGGCCCCCTGTATTTTGACGCCGACAATCTCGTCTCGATCTAGATCTCTCACCTCCACGCCGTCCAGAGCCTCCCGTAAGCCCAGTAGCTCATAGATCTCCTCTGTATCGTATTGGTTGCCTGAGGCTTCCCCCACCACCGGATGGCCCCCCGCTTCGCGAACCAGCTCAACGACCCGTTTGATAATCTCAAAGTTTGTGGTGGTGCCCACCACAGAGGGCTCCTCTCGTATGAAATTGGGCTTGATCAATACCTTATCGCCCGGTTTAATCCTTCCGGACAGGCCGCCGATGAGCTTGGTGGCCTTGGAGACGGCGTCCCCGATGGCACCTTCGACTCGCACGATGGATACCACGGTCTCTTTCTTCATTCTCGGCCCCCAGGGGAAAATTTGTCAACTCTGTAAGAGATCCTTTTTCACCTCTTATTTTCGAAACGCAGCCTCTCGAACGTCTCTTCTTGACCTTTGCAGAATCCAAAGGCCTATGAGAAATCCGACCAGCCCCACCAGCACTCCCGACAGGACATCTACGGCATAGTGGAAACGACCATAGACGGTTGAGACGAGAAGCCCGATGATCACCGGCAGGAGACCATGAAAAAGCACTCGCTGATGTCGATAGGCCGCTATGAGAACCACCACAGCCACAGCAACGTGGGAGCTGGGAAAAGCGCCACCACGAATAGTTCCCAGACCCTCTACGAAATAGACGAACCAAGTAAATGGGCCCCCCTTCAAGGGCTCCGGGTGCAGATGGATCATGGTAATCCAAGGACCTTCTGCTGGCAGGAAGATGAAGATCAAAAAGCAAATGTAAAAGGCGATGCCAGCTGTGAGCAACAGCTCACTAAGCTCCTCCTGCTTGTTCTTAAAATACAGCACCAGGCCCACAAACGGGATCAGGAAGTAAAAAGAGGCGAAGCAGAACATCAACATCTCGGTCAGCCAAGGTCGCGCAAATTGCCCCAGCCAGACGGTGGGATGGACGCCAAAGATGGCGTAATCCAAGGCAATAAGGGCTTGGTGAAATCTCTCAGGGGTGACCATGTCCGCCAGATAGCCGATCTCCTCGAAACCGAAGATGAAAAATAGACCGGGATACCACTCCCGACAAAAACGGACCAATTCACTTCTCATCCTCCTGGCCAGAAATACCAAACCCACGATGAGGGCGATGATGCAGAGGTGAAGGAATATAAAAGCCCATGGACGACTCAGATTCCCATTAAAAAAGGCGACGAGGACACTTAAGAGGAGAAGGTACCCAATTGTTATCGCATCGATGGGACGAAACATCGTTCCTTCCTGGAAACCTCGAGAATATCGCCCTTGACTTCAAGGAGATGGGAATTACAGGTGGACTCGGATTCATCAATTGTGGGTGCCCTTGGGCACACGAATCCCCAGGGCGCGAGGCAACAGTTTGATTTTCAGGTGGGTACTCTCCTGAACGGACTCGCCGTCGACTTGGACTGGCATGGGTAAGTCCGATAAAATTTCCAGAGCGTCAGTGCGATAAGTGACCCATTGCGGCATCCGGTCGATGCAACCCACGAAAAGTTTGGGCCAATGATAGAAGGCCTGGAGAAAGTTGAGATTATGGATAATGCATACGTCTAAAAGTCCATCATCGGGCTCGGCTTGAGGAGCTATAATGGCTCCGCCGCCGAACTGAGTCGAGTTGGCCACAGTAACCAATAGAGGAATTACCGTGAGTTGGTGATCATCGAACCTCAAGTGCATCAACGAAGGCTTATGTTTAAAAAAACCCTTAATAGCTACATAAAAGTAGGGCAACACACCACGTCGGTTGGCCCATCTCTCCTCAAAGATCTTGACCAACAGTGCATCGTAGCCTATGCCAGCGGTTCCTAAAAAAAATCGATCATTCATCGCGCCCACGTCCACCTCTCGCGTGTCTCCATGAATGATCGTCTTGCAGGCCTCACTCATCTTAAGGGGGATGCCGAATTCCCGTGCCAAGCCGTTGCCGGAGCCAGCTGGAACTATTCCCAATGGCACTCCGCTGTTCACCAGACCGCATACAACCTCATTGATAGTGCCATCTCCGCCCACAGCCACAACCATATCGAATCCTTCAGCAACAGCTTCTCGAGCCAGAAGAGTTGCCTCTCCCACCTTACCTTGACAGATCACTTGAGATTCAATGCCGTGCGCGGCGAAGATCCTGTTCAAATCCGAGATGTCATCCTGAGGGTGTCTGCCTCGACCAGATATAGGATTAACGATGACTCTGGCTTTCAATTTCTCTTTAAGAAAAGGGTTATTATACAACGAATCATACAACGAATCGAAACCATATAAGGATCTCGCTCGTCAGTGACAGGACTCCGACGATTGCCGGACAAAGACAAAAGCTCCACAGCTTAATTGAAATGCCTAACACAATTTTGCTCAAAAGTCAATAGAAAAATAAAAATTTTTCCTTCAACAAACCGCCGCCTCCTCCTCGCCTAGAGATAAAAAAAGGGGATATGATCCCCTTTTCTAACAGAACACGTCATCAATTCACATGGAAAAGATGCCAAAAACCAATGATCTCTCAGTTGGAAGTTCGACTTCCCAGAACAGATGACCCACTATTCAGCGGAGAACTGGCCACCTGAAGGAGATCATCTTGGTCGCTCCCGTCTTCGGGAAAGGAGGCGATGCCGATATTTACGGCCTCCCCTTTTAGCAACTCGAGGTCTTCGGACAGCGAAGTTTCCGCAATCTTTTCCCTCAACCTCTCCGCCAGGTGAAAAGCACCCTCCTTCGGCGTTTCGGTGAGGATTAAAGCCAGGCGATTTTTACCCAGGGAAGTCAGAATGTCCGTCGCTCGGACGGTGTCCTCGATGAGATGACCCATGCTTTTGAGCGCCTCAGCCCTTCTCCGAGAACTCTGATCCGCCAGTGCAGAGCTCACATCGATCAGCACCAAAGATAGAAACTCGCAGTAACGCTCCGCTCTGCGCAACTCCTGAGCGAACCTTTTCTCAAAGTAACCTTGTGAATACATATTGGTTACCTCGTCAAATTGGCTCCTCTGCTCTAGAAACGAGATGCGCCTTCTCAACGATTCGTTTTCCGACCTTAGCTTCCGGAGTTCTTCCTCAAACTCCCGCTTATTGCTCCCAGACAATTCCATTGGTAACCCCTCATGTTAGGGCTATGGCACATCTCTATCCCAGGATAGTAACCGCCCCAATTATCGATGGACGGCTCGAGATCCAAAGATGTAGAAACCGCTTTCTTCGCTTCGCTGGGAGATTCTCCTCCAAGAAAACTCTGAGCCCAATCTTACTCTTAGTAAATTGGCAAACACTGTGCCAACTTCTTATAGATAAAGAGGTTTTTCTAGATACTTCTTTCTAAGGCTTGACCATGTAAAAACTAGCGAGCCGCACTTATTTGTCCGATCGCCTTGCGGCAATTGCACACTCCCATTCATGGAGCAAAAGTGTTTAAATAACCGACAGACGCTTCCTCAATTTGGGGTGAAATTCTTTGAAATAAAGCACTTAAGTTTGTACAAGAATCCGACAAGGAGGATTATTTCATGTCTTCCTTGTCTATTTGGTGCTTTTCCAACAGATCGTACAGGGTGGCTCGGCTTATCGCCAACTCCCGGGCTGCTCGAGAGATGTTTCCTCGATTTCTGATCAGAGCTTCCCGGATGAAGTTCCTTTCTAGCTTCTTCTTCGCCTGTCTGAGAGTTAATCTACCACCCTTCTCCAGCAATTGCAGATCCAAGTCCTCGGGGACCACCAGATTGCCTCTAGCCATGATGACAGCCCGTTTCACCCTGTTCTCCAGTTCTCGCACGTTACCCGGCCATTTGTAGGTCTGCAACTGCAGAAGAGCCTCTGTGCTATACCGCTTTAAGTTCTTGCCATACTCTTTGTTAAAATGGCTCAGGAAGGAATTTGCCAATAGCACGATATCCTCTCCTCGATCCCGCAAGGGAGGCAGGGAAATGGAAACCACACTCAGTCGGTAGTACAGATCTTCCCGGAATGTATTCTTCTCCATTTCCTCCTGCAGATTTTTATTGGTGGCAGCGATGATTCGGACATCGAGCTCGATGGGCTCTCGCCCCCCTACTCGTTCGATCTCTCTTTCCTGCAAAAACCGCAGAATCTTCACCTGAAGGGCCAGGGTAAGTTCCGCGATCTCGTCCAGAAATAGGGTCCCTCCGTCGGCCAGTTCAAACTTGCCCTTCCTGCGTCCCACTGCTCCTGTAAAGGCACCTTTTTCATAGCCGAACAGCTCGCTTTCCAGCAAATTTTCAGGAATGGCACCACAATTAATTGGAGTGAAAGGCTTGTTTTTCCGCAAGCTTTGCCGATGAATCGCCCTGGCCATCACCTCCTTACCTGTGCCACTTTCACCATAGATTAATACGGTTGCGTTGGTGGTGGCCACCCGATCGACGATGTCAAAGACATTCAACATCTGAGGACAGTTGCCGATGATCCCGTGGAACTTTCGCTCCTCCTGTAATTTCTCCGTGAGGAGTTCATTCTCGCGCTCGAGCTTTCGTATGTAAATGGCTCGGTTAATGATGACCTTAATTTCTGGGAGATCGATGGGCTTGGTGAAGTAATCATAAGCCCCCATCTGAATGGCCTTCAGGGCCAGGTGCTTGGTTTCATTGCCCGTGATCATGATCACCTTGGACTTGGAATCCAGCTCCATAGTTTTGCGGAGCACCTCGAAACCCTCTTCGTCCTGTCCAATGGGGGAAAGGCTGATATCCAGAGCAACAACTTGGGGCTCCTGCTCTCGGATTATCTCCATGGCTCGAGCACCATCACCGGCCGAGAGTACCTCGTAACTATCGTTTAGTGCCCACATCAACTGATCGCGGATTCCCTGGTCGTCATCAACGACAAGGATTTTATCTCTCGCTATTTTCATCCCCCCCCATCTTGAGACCCGCCAGTGGAATTAGGGTGATTGACCGGCAGCCGAATCAGGAAAATGGTACCCTGGCCTTCTTTGCTTCTGACCTCGATATGGCCTCCATGAGCCTCCACAGCCTCTTTGCACTGGTAAAGACCGATGCCCAATCCTTTCTCTTTGGTGGTCTGAAACGGTCTGAAAAGTTTGTGCTTCACAAAACTATCGCCCATACCAGTGCCCGTATCGGCCACTTCAACTTCAACAAACTGCAAAGTTTCACCGGCAGTTGGCAGAGATCCATCTTTCCAAAGCTTGGTTGATACCCGCAGAGTACCCTCTTTGCCCATGGCCTCTAGGGCGTTGACGATGAGGTTCCTCAGAATTCGTTCGGCATAATCCCGGTCGACGTTGACCAGAGGCAGAGGGTGAAGGTCTTCTATATACTGAATGCCCGCCATCTGGCTTCCCCTGATCTTAGAGATAACCCCTCGAACGATGTTGTTGAAATCCTGAGGTTGAGGGTTCAACTGGAGATCTTTGGGCATGGTGGTCATCCGGTTCATCAAACCCTTCATTTTCTCCACAGTCCCGGCGATGGTGGTCAGCATGCTCTCTCGAAACTCGGGTTTCTCCATTTTGGTTCCGGCGTTCTGAAGCAGCATGGACAAGGAGGAAACCAGATTCTTCAGATCGTGAACCACAAAGGAAGAGATCTTGTTTATGAACTCCCACTCCTTGGAGAGGACTAACTCTTCGCTCAGCTTGAGGTTCAGGATAGCCACGGAGAGATGATTGCCAATCGCTTCCAGAAGCTCCAAGTCCACGCTGGAAAGAAGATCTCCAGATTTCCTCGGGCCCAGTACCAAAAGCCCTACCAGTTTCCTCTTAGTAATCAATGGCACCACCACAGTGAAACCCAGGCTTCTTAAGCGGTCACGCTGGGATTGAACTTCAGACACTGGGCTTTCGCTAAACCGACTGTCCTCTAGGGTAATAGGCTGGCTCAGGATAAACAGCCAGTCCAAAAACTCGCTCTTTTCAGAAATCCGAAAGTCCTTGGTAGGCACGTTTTGGGCCTCGGCTAGCAAGAAATCTCCTTGAGTATCCCATTGTAATAGAACAGCAGCGCTGCACACGTTCAGAGTGTCCATCACCATATGCAGGAATCCAGGGAGAAAATCCTCCAGACTTAATAAGCTGGCTAGCTCCTCGCTAAACCGAAGCCACTGTTCCCGATAGTCGTATCGGCCTTTGTAAAAATTTCTGTCGATAAAAACCCTGAGTCTCCTCTTTAGCGAGCCTGAGACCAACAAGACCAAGAGCAGAATGAGCATCACGAAAGCCGCCAGGATGGTGAGGAATAGATTCAAATTGCCGCCGATAACCTTAACGAGTTTTCCCACCACTCCGACGAGAATTAAATATGCCCCCACAAGAAGCAAGATCGCCGATGAGTAAACGGCTCCCCTACCGACGTAAATTTCCACCTGAAACAGGCCATAGCGCACGATGTCGTAGGCTATGAACAACCCTGCCAGAGTGATGACCGCCGAGCCCACGAGCAGGGCCGCTGAAGGAATCCGAGAATATAGCAGACCCTGACTACATAAGAAGATAGCATAGACAAGCCCGCCCATGAGACCGTAGAGGGTATGGCGCCCTTCCTTCTGACGAGCATTCCGGTAAGTATTCTCCAAGACAATGAGCATGGCCACCACAGAGAGCAGGAGATAGATGAGAAACCAGCGACCTAATGTCCCGAAGCGAATGGCTTGGAGAAAGGGCGGCTGGGCATCCGCAGGGATATAGACCAAACGGTCTGTGGGCAGGAAGGCCATAAAGCTGACTCCCACCACGAGAAGGAGGAGCAAATATCTCAAACCTTTTCGTATAATGGTCTCGGGATTGGGTTGCATCAAAAGGAGGCTGATCAGCAACCAGGTAAGGGGCAAGAAAGAAACCCCCACTAAAGAGAACTTGTACCAAAACAGCACTCGACTCTGCACGGAGCTTGCCAGACACACCAAGTAGCCGAGTGTGATGATGATGATGCATAGGAGGCCGCATCCAAAAGCCCGGCTGATTGGGGACTTGGGATTTTTCCTCATGACCAGTACCGAGAGGAGGATGGCCATCATGATATTGGTCATGGGTATAAGGAGGAAAGGATTCATTTCGTCCTCTGTCTCAGTCTCTCCATCCGTTCAAGGGCAATCTGGGCCAGCTGGCTGCGGGGAGATTTCTCAACCAGCCTCCTATAGGCTTTAAGAGCTTCATCGGGGTATTCCAGATGGGTCTCGTACATTTCTCCAATCCGCAATAGGGAAAACAACACCTGTGGGCTCAGAGGGTGGTTCTCCACCAGGACTTCCAAAGCGGCAATGGCATCTTCCCATTGCTCCATCATTTCATGACACTGGGCGATATACCATTGCCCGTAAGCCGCTTGAGGAGAATCAGGATTTCTCGCTATAAACCTATCATAGTCTCTTAAGGCCTGAGAGTAAGCGCTGGTGGCTAACTCGCGATCTGAAAACTTTATATAGTGATCCAAAATATGATGGGGCACTTGGAGGGCTTCAGGGGAATTTGGGTAGTTTTCCATAATCCACCGAAACTCGTTTAGGGCCCTATCCCATTCTCCCTCCACTTCGTAAGTGAGGGCAAGGTAGTACTGAGCGCGGGCACCGATAGCCGCCTGCTCAGGAAAGTCGGAAATAACCCCCTTGAATTCCTCCCGAGACATGGCCAGCTCCCCCCGCTGCAAGTGGATTTTGCCCATGCCCAGGTGCACCCGGCTTAGTTTCCTGGCATCGGGATACCTCTCAAGCATATCGGTATAGATCTTCATGGCCTGAGCCGGGTCGTTGAGTTTTTCCTGGTAGAGCTCAGCCATGGTAAAGGAAGCCTCTGGAGGCTCTGTGCTATCCCCATGCGCCACCAGTGGCGCCAAGGCGGTTATGGCTTCGCGCCAGTGCTCTTGGCTCAGATAGCTGGACACAATCTGATTTTGGGCAAATTGGGCCGAGAGGGTATTGGGCCACTCCTGCACCACTCCTGAGAGATATTCCCGGGCTTTCTGAAAATGCCGGTCAGCCTCGGCTTTTTCTCGCTGTTCCCGATAGACCTGAGCGATGTAGACGGGCACTCGTAAAATATTCACATCGGGCTGATTGGGCGTCCCTGTGAAAGGGGGGTAGTTGTGCAGCAAAATATGGAAGGCAGAAACGGCATGTCCCCATTTCCCAATTTTCTGGTAGCTTAAGCCAATATAGTACTGCGCCCTAGAGCTTAACACCTGCTCAGCAGCATAATCGCGAACCACACCTTGATACTCAACTATGGCGGAGTCAAATTGCCCTTCCTGGAAAAAGAGATCGGCGACATTCATCTGGCTGGTCCCCGTTAAAGCCAACAGCTCGCCACGCAGCTTTTCTGATCTGTGCCCTTCGGTTCTCAGAGAGGCAACCGGGTATCTAACCAATATGTGCCGAAAAGACTCTCTGGCCTGTCTATAATCCGAAGGCCCAGCACCGCGTGGATTCACCTGTATGTTCTGGTACAGTTTATTGGCTCGATAAAACATCCTCTCGGCGAGATATCGATCTTTTATCCCCTTCACGTCAGAACAATGCGCAAATAGAAAAAGCAACAACACAAAGGACAGAGGTCTTCCCATTCTCAGATCGCATTGTATTTTATCGATAAGATAATCCAAAAACACAGCAAAGACCCATTTATATTTGGGCAATAAAAAAAGGATTTGCATTCCCGGATTGATCAATCTCACGGGCTACCACATTCTACTTCCATTTCCTCGGTGAAGGGAGACTCCTCTCGAGGGCCAAAGGCCAATGCTATGGGGTGCCTTCTGCAACACCCAAATAGAGTGCGGTGAGGGCGCCTACAATCACGAAGTTGACCAGCAAGGTGACTACTACTCCCAAACCTAGGAGAAAAACGACGATTTCAGGGCTGAATTTGGCAACCATCAGGGGAGCTCTCCCAGCTGCGACATCCACAATCCAGGAGAAGAAAGCTGGTATGGCGATGATCAGAAAAGTGACCCCGAAATTGCTCTTGGCCAGTGAAAAACTTCCTGTTAGAGCAGTCCAAATGTTTCGCTTTCCCAATACCACCTGAGGCGTGGTGAAGGCAAATGGAGTCATGATCACGACGTTGCAAAGGAAACCCGCAAGCCTTAGAAGCCGATGTGAATGAGCCCCCCACATTAAAATCTCTGGAGCCATAAATCGAAAGAGCCGGGTCATAAGAAACACCAGCGACCATTCCACCGCCCCAAGGACGAAAAGGGGCAGCATGCATCGCAAGGCCTGGTAAAAGCTTCTCCTCGCTTGAACCGTCTCGCTGCGATACTTCGCGGCGAACATGAGGGTGGCAGTCCCGATGACCAACCAGCTGACCAGCAGGCTCAACCAGCGGTTGGCCCCAAAGAAGAGCGTGGGCAAAACGACGAAGTTATGTGGATAGTGAAGGGCCGGCTCGCCATAAAGGCGCTCCATCAAAGGAACCAGCACTTGCGAAAACGGAGGGACAAAAAACAGGATGAGAGCGGTGAGGATAACGCTTTGCAGAAGGGTAAAAAGGAAAAACGGCAAAAAAATTGAGATCTTCTTCGCAGATCTCAGGCTCTGGATCCAGGTCCAAATGAGGATGTTGATCCTCTCGACGACGCGCATGGCATCCTCCGGGCCCACTGTATCCAGAAAGGCCCTATTCTCCCTGTCCCACTTCCATTTTCCCTACATACCGATTAAGCGCCTTCAGGGTGGCGAAAATCACGCTTCTTTTCAAGTCGCTTCCAATAATAGCGCTACCAGTAATCCTGATCTCCTCCCGAGGCTTCAGCAGACTGAGGATCGTTACGATGACCTCCTCCTGTCCCAGAGGAACGACCTTCAAATCCTCCAGTACCGGGGATTGGTCAGGAGGCAGAAATTTCTCGACGGCTCTTAAAGCGGCTTCGGCAACCAACCTCATCTGGTTCTGCGTGGAGCTTGGGCCCGATGCCACCCCAGTGGATACAACTCCGTCCCTCTCAATCTCCACCTGTGCTTCAGCTGCCACACCGGTTACGGTTAGATTGATGCCGCGAAATTTCAATCGAGCAGTGGGTCTCTCTTGTGGGGGCTTGCCTGACTTCCGCATTTGTGCTACGCTGACTCGTTTGTGGTCGATGCGTATTCCCAGCTGCGTGGCCAGCATCGATTCGATGTCCCTCACTATCTGTTTCGGCATTCTTTCGGCATCCCCTAGAATATGGATTTCCTCAATTTCTCCTTCTTTGGTGAGGGAAACGTAAGCGGACAGGACGCCTTTCACCTGATGTATGAGTTCCTCGATGTGCTCTCGATCGCTTTGCGTTCTCGCGTCCTGCACAGCTCATGCTCCTGGAAAAGGAACTATTCGCTCACGGGCCTGATGGAGTGATCGCGTCCACTTCGTTACTACCTGCACATAGAGATCCTTGGTCATAGACGAAGATGCTGTAGAAATAATGAGTGGATAAATCGAGGCGAGAATCGGTGAGCGATGTGGTTTGAATATCGTTGAAAAGCTCGATGGGATTCGAGGAAATATCAACAGGGGAGGATAAGTCCCGATACACGATGTAATGGTCGAAGTCCGCCTCCTGGCTGCGAGTCCATTTCAGTTCAATTTGCGCCGTGGTTGAATCATCGGGAGAAAGCTGGACCGAGGCGATGACAAGAGTCACTGGCTCAGGCGCCTTCTGAATTGTCAACGTCTTCACAGAGGTCCTTTCCTCAGAATTATTTCCTGCTTCGTCCCGAAATCGAGCCTTCACAGAAGCCTCGATGACCTCAAGCCCACTGGGGACCACAAAGTTCAGCTCATAGGTGCCATCCTCGACGAACTGGTCACCATGAGTGCCATCATCGAAGAGCTGCATCCCCGTCACGACGTTGCCGATGTCGATCTCAGCCCGACCCTGCGTCTCGCCCGTCTCAACGGAAAAGTGAATGAGATCCCCTGGCGAGAGCACTGTATCTGTTGGGGAAAAGACGAGAGCGTTGATGCTGGCCCGTGTGTCCAAGAGAATGGAATCCCAATGAAAACCAGAGGTCTCGTTATCGTCCAAATCCCTGACTTTCAAATAAACCCATTTCTGTCCATCCACAGATGTCAGATGCCAGCTTTTATTCGGTGCGAAAGGCTCCCAAGAGGCTTCTGTAAACAGAGAATCGTTGGCCAACAACATATACCTGGCTCCTTCGGGTGCGGATACATTCAGGGTAACCGAGGTGGATGTGGTGTACTTGTCACCATCATTAATTGCAATGGTGAAGCCATTGGGAGTAGCGGCAATCTCTTGAGAGTACTGTCCTATAAAGCCATGGTTGACGACCACACAGACACGGTATCGATAGGTGCGACCGTTTCTCAATCCACGATCCACATAGCTCTTGGTGGTGGTGGAATCGATGATGGCGAAATCGCCATCAATAGAGTCTTTACGAGCAATACGATACCACTTGACGACGGTCGTATCGCTAAGTTCCCAGCTCAAATGGACGGTCCTATCCCCCACTCCGATAGATAGATTGTGGGGAACAGGAGGCCAGGAGGCCTGGCCTGAATCCAATGGGTTTAGATAGATCACCGGCCCATGATCTTTTTCACAATTGCTGAAGAACAACAGAGCCACACCAAATGTGATCAGAAGTGCCCCTCGCCCCACCGCCTTTTTCATGGTCACCTCCGTGCCAACCTCATAACTTTAGAAGCGTTGGGTAAGCAGAAGTTTGGTTTGACCTTGGTGTACCTGCCCTGTAATGAGTGGAGTGGCCCGCTCGTAAATATCCTCCTTGTATCGGGGAAAAAAGAAAACCGCTTCCAGCACGTTGTAGGCCCAGAGAACGGCCGTCGCCACGGTAAAGGCGGTCCTTATTTCAAAGGCTTCATCAGCCTCACGAGCTGCCTTTTCCATCTCCCTACGAAGCCGAGGGATGTCATCGACAACCCTGGCTCGGCGGTATTGGGAGAGCGCCTGTTCATAATCGTCCTTCGCGTCCTCATAGTTCTTGTATGCGTCAACAGTGGCAAGGATAGATGTCGTGTTAAGGATCCCTAAAATTACTCCTTTTGTTTTCCTGTTGGAGTAAAATTGACCCCAGCCAGGAAATAATAAAGAGCGCCATGCTGCTTTGAATCGCGATTTGGAAACGAGCTTGATGTACAGACTATTTTGCCGATCTCCCACCAAAGTGACCTTGGTAGACCAAGTTTCGTAGCCCCGCTTCAAGGCCTTAACCTTATAGGTACCCACCAAACCGAAGGGCAACTGACAAGGGGTATGACCCACGAAGTCATAATCGCCCTCTATATAAACCAAGGCTCCCGAAGGTTTCGAGTATAGTGAAAAAGCGCCGCCTGAGGGTGTAACCGCGCCCTCCTCTTGTGCCAAAGCCATGGACGCGAATACGACGACGCTCATCGTCATCAGGATACAAAACGCTTTGCTCATGGACACCATTCCCTCCACTCGCAGCTACCAGTTTTATTCATCCTAAAGTTGCATCCCTCAAGGCAGAGTCCTGAACATTCCCCCCATACTTAGACTTACTTCGACTTACTTCAATCAAGTTATCATCTTTTCTTGACATTGTCAAGGGAATAATTCTGCTGCGCTCTGGGAGGAAATGAAGCCAATAGCAAGATAGCTCACCGTTTCTGGTTCTTAATAGATCCCCTTTCTGCAAATGACAACCACAATGGTCTTGAGCAGTATCTTCAAATCGTGGCCCAAGGATTTGCTATCTACATATTTTAAATCATAATCCAGTTTGGAATAGACATCCTCCATGCAGGTATCATAGCCGCCCATCACCTGAGCCAAACCAGTCAATCCGGGTTTTACCTTCAATCTCTCTTCGTATCGAGAGATGGTGCCCACGAATTGGTCAACAAAATAGGGTCGCTCGGGCCGAGGCCCAACCAGGCTCATGTCACCTTTGAGAACATTGAACAGCTGCGGTAGCTCATCTGCCCGGATGGCCCTGAGTAGTTTACCCACTTTGGTGATTCGTGGATCATTCCTCTTGGCCCAGACCGGCCCGCTTTTCTTCTCGGCATCCTCTCGCATGGAACGAAACTTATAGACGACGAAAAGTCGCCCGTAGGCGTTCTTCTTCCGTCTATCCCCATTCCTTCGATCCCCGTTTAGCCTGTAAGAATTTCTGCGGCGGTCGCCATTACGCCTTTCTTGACCAACTCGCATCTGTTTGAATAGCACACTGCCAGGGGAATCGAGCTTAACTAATATGGGCACCAGCAAGAAAAAAGGTGAAGTGAGAATGAGCCCTAGGATGGCACCGATGATGTCGACGCCCCTCCTCATAGCCTCACCACAACGGCTCCTCAAATCGATGGAACAGGTGCCCTTGAGAACTGAATCGGGAACGAGGAAGAAGACTATCAGGGAAGAGATCAGGAAGGAAGGAGAGAGAATTAATCGGCCGAAAAAAGTTTTTACGCCGACCAATGTCCTTCCCATGGGGTGCCGGTTCTCTTTCCACGTTGGATGCTGCCCCAAGGGCAGAAATGTCCTCCCAGGACAAGAGGATCCTTTAACCGCGTGGCCAGTTTTAGTCTCGGGCACATTTAGGACTTTGATATCGTTTTGGGAAGTAAACGGGCTTTGATACCTTTCCCTGACTGAGGTTTTTTTCATGTTCCACGCTTTATACTTCAAGTCTCCGACCCCCTTTAAAGTGGAGACCACGCTATAACTGTATTTTTTTAGTGCAAAGTCTATGCCAAGCTTCGTTGCTCCAGCCTTTCCACAGAAGCTAAAATCAACATGGCCAGAAAGGCGCTTGTGACGCGCATCTAGAAGAATACGCTAACATAAAAAATGCGGGACCCAGAAAATAGGATCCCGCTTGCTGTGAAATACCCCGGCCAATGAGAAAAAAAACGCACTAAAAGTGCAATTTTTTTCATATATCCTGCTTAATGTTGCACCGTACTGACTCGAATGCCGACACCTCCAGGTGAATCGGATGGAAGATTGAGGGTCAACGGATGACCGTTATCTTCTTCACATCGAGGAAATCCCCACACCACATTTGGCAGAAATAGACGCCACTGGCCACAGCCATACCTATATCATCGGTACCATCCCAAGAAACCTGATGGAGACCTGGATCTGCTGAGTCGTCCACCAACGTGCGCACCTTCTGGCCTTGGACGTTGAAAATAGCCAGAACCACTCGATTCGCCTCAGGAGTTTGATAGCTTAAAGTCGTGTTAGCATTGAAGGGATTGGGGTAGTTCTGATGCAGTTGGTATTCTATGGGCCTTTCCCCTAGTGCGGGCTGGCACAAGACCTCCTCGGACTCGAGAGAAAGGGGCCCCTCCTCTTGGTAGGCATTGACCCCAGCTACGCGAAGCCTGTAGTAATGGCCTCCGTCAGCCTCAACCACGTAAGATGTGTCTGTGGTTGTATCTACCAGTTGATAAGCCTCTTCATCCACGGAAAGGTATATATGATAATATGCGACCGTTGTCTCGGCATTGGCTGGGGGTTGCCACCGAAAGCCTATCTGGTAATCGTCATCTACAGCTGCTTCCACTGGGGAAACTGCCAAAAGCAGAAACAGGACACTGGTGAGAAGCGCCGAAAGAAGAACTATCCGATCCCAAACACGTATATGGTCGCGTAGGCACAACATGGCCGAAAAAGGGAATAAAGAGAACGTACCTCCTGCAAGATAACCATTCAAAAAGCGATTCATTTTCTCCTCCATCGCTTGATATCAATATCCCAATGCATAGCACCTGGAACCCAAGAGCTGGGGGGTAAGGTTCAACAGAAACACCATATCATGTGAATTCTACAAATTTAAATGACCTTATTCAAAAAAGCAAGGCATTTTTTCGGCATGCACAAAAGGAATTCTCTTAGGTTTCGCACAAAACACAGATGTATTGAGCTATGATCAACAACACCGTCCCTTCATAGGGAAGACAAATCCATGTCACTCAAATGATATCAAAACGAGGCTCTTTACAATATCTTCACTTCACACAAATGAAATACGTTTCTGGTGCGAAGAACAGAGCTATACGTTTAATAGAATAATGGATTATTGAAAGGTGCTCAAACCACCGTGTCCCATGGTTCTCTTAGTCGTCGAAATGTATCGGCTGGCCGGGAATCCCGGGAAGCTCGTGTGCGGTGGTGAAAGTCATGTCTTGAGACGTACTGGCATTGCCCCACACATCTTGG
>LJUY01000021.1 GCA_001304015.1 candidate division Zixibacteria bacterium SM23_81
GCCATCTACGGACTCGCGGACAACGGCGACACGTACAGCACCGGCATCGGCGTGTACGGCCGCTCCGACAGCGATAATCCCGGCATCGGCGTCTACGGTGAGGTCACAAATACGGGCACGACCTATGGAGTTCGCGGCGTCTCAGCCCACGGCACGGGCGTGCGGGGAGATAACACGGATACGGGAAATCAAGGGTCCCTGGGACGACCGAACGAAGGGGTTTTCGGGTATACCATCCTTCAAGATGGCATGGCGGTTCGTGGACAAGCGTCCTATTCCAGCCTTGGCTACAGCTACGGCGGTTACTTCGAGGCTGCCAGTTCCCTGGGACGAGGGGTTCACGGTGAGGTCAGCGGGCTCTATGGCTATGGAGTGTATGGACGGGCTACGGGCGACTATGGGAGAGGTGTGGTCGGGGAGGCCGATGGCATTCATGGATGGGGCGTCTGGGGAGAGTCTCATGGTGACAGCGGCAGGGCCGTCTTCGGTGAGGCGCACAGTGGGGGCACCGGCGGATATTTCTCCACCAGTGGTAGCACAGCACGGGCCGTGCATGGCGTGGCGGCCAGCTCCGGCACGGGCGGCTATTTCGAGGCCACGGGCCTTACAGGCCGTGGCGTGCATGGTTTCGCCGATGGCGATAACGGACGGGGTGTCATGGGGGAAGCGACCGAGAGGGACGGCATCGGCGTATACGGAACCGCGGACGGCATCTACGGCATTGGCGTGTACGGCGCAGCCACCGACAACACCGGCTCAGTGCATTACGGAGGGTATTTCACAGCCGATGGGGCCGGGCATGCGCTATACGCCAAGATCGCAGGCAATAACAGCAGCTCACGGGCGATCTATGCCGAGAATCTCACTACCAGCGAATTAGAGCACTACGCTGGATACTTCCGCGCCACCAGCAATGAGGCTCGGGCGGTCTATGGGCTTGCCGACAGAACGGGGGCTGGATCCGAGACGACGTATGGCGGGTACTTCGAGTCGCGAGCTAATTGGGGTGTCGGCGTCTACGGCGGGACCACGAACCCCTACTACGCCGGGGCCGGAGTGCTCGGAGAGGCCTTCGGTGAGGGTAGCGCCGGGATCAAGGGCGTGAACTCCGGATCAAGTTGGGCTGGGTATTTCGACGGTCCAATTTACTCTAAGGGTTCGGCCGAGGTTTCCGATGATCTCCACGTCGGCGGCGAGCTTGACGTTGGCGGGATTGTCACCGGGGGCGCCGGCTCGTTCAAGATCGATCATCCGCTGGATCCCAAGAACAAGTATCTTACCCACTCGTTCGTCGAATCACCCGACATGATGAACGTTTACAACGGCAATGTGGTCACGGATGCAGGCGGAGAAGCTTGGGTGCAATTACCGGATTGGTTCCAGGCGCTGAACAGAGACTTTCGCTACCAGCTCACCGTGATCGGCCAGTTCGCCCAGGCCATAGTCGCAGAGAAGATCGAGGGCAATCGATTTCTGATCCGCACCGATAAACCCAACACGGAGGTCTCCTGGCAGATCACCGGCATTCGCCAGGATCCATACGCCGAAGCGAACCGCATCCAGATCGAGGTGGAAAAGCCAGCGGAAGAGCGCGGCAGCTATCTGCATCCCGAGGCATGGGGCCAGCCTGCTGAGTTGCATGTCGATCGCTTCCGGGATGCGCTCAAGGAGGCCCTTGAGAATTAGGAGGACGCGAACATAGGTGTGGTGTTGTGGATTTCAGCAGAGGAAATTTCATAGTAATGTCATCTCTGCATCAGCGTTCTCTATTAAACGAATAGCTGGCAGGGGCGGTTCACGAACCGCCCCTTTTGCTATCCCATCTCTTTTAGGGTCTTTAGATTTTTCTTGACAAAAATTGTGATTTATGATAGAATGGATTTGCATCTGTCAGACTCATTGAGGTGGCAACTATCGTGGCCTGCTGACAGCTTTCATTTACCTTTCTTTTCAATTTTTCACTTCTTAAAGGAGGTGTGTCCATGAAAGCGATGGCTTTTATGGTGATTCTTTCGCTGGTGCTGCTGTCCACAGCGGCGCTGGCCGATGTGCCCGGCCTGATGAATTACCAGGGCACGCTCACCGATGTGGATGGTGTTGCGCTGGACACCACCGTGTCCATGACCTTTTCCATTTACACCGATTCGACGGGAGGGAGTTCTTTATGGACTGAAACTCAATCGTCTGTTGTGGTGGACCATGGTCTGTTTAACGTCCTTTTGGGCCGGGCGAATGCCATTTCGGACGCGGTGTTTAACGGGGCGTCGCGTTGGCTGGGCATTCAGGTAGAGAGCGATCCTGAGCTGGTGCCCCGGCAGCGGATTGCCAGTGTGGGCTATGCCTTTCGAGCCGCCGAGTCCGATACGGCCGATTACGCGCGGAGCGGTTTAACAGGCAGCGATGGAGATTGGACCATTGTGGGCAGTGACATGTACGCAGCCGTTCCCGGCTATGTGGGCATCGGGACGTCCAGCCCAACATACAAGCTTGATGTCCGCGGTTCGGGTCCAGATGATGGGGTTGTTTTTGGGATCGGAAACTCAGATCTGACTCACCGCCTGATGATCTATGGTGGCCGGCAGAATGATCCTAACCCGTTTATCCATTGGAAGGATGGTGACCCGCTGCGGTTCACCACCGATCAGGGTGGCTGGTCTGAGAAGATGCGGATCACCAGCGATGGCAACGTGGGTATCGGGACAACCAGTCCCTCCGAGGAGCTTGAAATCTATAAGGACCAGAATGATTGGACTAACCTGATTCTGAACAATCCCAACGCAGGGACAAATGCCGGCAGTGCTCTTTATTTTTATGAAGGAGGACTTTTGCGCGGCTACCTCTCGGCTCCCGGCTCAGGGAACACTATTGCCGTTTCAGGGCCAGGTAGCCTCCATCTTAGCGCCTATTATGGTCCGCTTGAGCTTAGTACTGGAGGCGGTAATCCTGTGCGCATTTTACCTTATGGTGGCAATGTGGGTATTGGAACGAGGAATCCTCTTAAATTGCTGCATTTGTATGGAACAGACAACCCCACGGTGTTGGTCGAGGCTCCGGACATCGCCACGCCAGAGCTCAAATTACAGCGCGGTTCTGAATCCTACAGCATGTTTATGGGCTCTGGAAATGATCTGCACTTTTTCAAAGATGGGACCAAGGTCACTTTTACAGATGGTGGCTGGGTTGGCATTGGCACGTCGAGTCCCAGCAAACACTTGGAGGTACAAGGCATTGGTCCAAGAATTCTGGTGAATGCCACAGCTGGCAACCCCGAATTGAATCTACAGGCTTCAGGTCAAACAACATGGGCCATATACCATCATACGGACGTAGGGGATTTGAGATTCTTCCAAGCCGGTGACAAGGTGACCATTCAAAACAGCACCGGCAATATGGGCATCGGGACGAGCAGCCCAGGTGGCAAACTTCAGGTCGTTGGAGATGGCCTGAAGGCCGGAATCTTTACAACCGATTATGAATCCTACGACTCACGAGCGCTCTACGCCGAGTTCACCGCCACTGGCAACTATGACGCGGTTGCCATCGAGGGCGTCTGCACGCCGGCCGATTATTATGGTCTAGGTGGACGATTCGAGGGCGGTTATATCGGCGTTCAGGGTGGTGTTTATGCCAGCGGAAGCAACACCTACGAGGGCGTCTATGGTTTCGCCGCCTATGGCACGGGGACGAACATGGGCGTTCATGGCAGGGCCGGCGACGGCGAATACAACTACGGGGTCTATGGCTCCTGCGATGGCGGTGGTACCGAAAACTATGCCGGATACTTCAATGGCGATGTTGAGGTGACCGGCATTCTGACCAAGGGCGGTGGCTCCTTCAAGATCGACCATCCTCTGGACCCAGAAAACAAGTATCTGGTTCACTCCTCCGTGGAATCACCGGATATGATGAATGTTTACAACGGCAATGTGATTCTCGATGCCGGCGGAGAAGCGGTGGTAGCACTGCCGGAGTGGTTAGAGACCCTCAATCGCGATTTCCGCTATCAGCTCACCGCCATCGGTGAGCCCGGGCCGAATCTGCACATCGCCGAGGAGATCGCCGGCAACAGTTTCCGCATTGCCGGCGGCACCCCGGGCATGAAGGTCTCCTGGCTGGTGAGTGGCATCCGGCAGGATCCGTTGGCCAATGCTCAGCGCATCCAGGTCGAGGTAGACAAGCACGAAGAAGAGCGAGGCAAGTATTTGCACCCGGAGGCGTACGGCCTGAGCAAGGAGCGCGGGCTCCATTATGAACAGCTTCAGAGGGCTCAGCAAAAATCAGCCAGATATGAGCAGCAGAGGAGGGTTGAGAGATGATAGGCGACTATAGGAAACAGAAAGGTTTGTTCTGCTTGATCGTTTTTGCCACGGTAGGTCTTTTTTCCCTTGTCCTGGCCGCTGGGGCCGCCGCCGATGCCCAGCTGGCCACCTCAGTCATAGGCTCAGCCGGTGGCCAGGCTAGCTCCACTAACTTCGTGGTGAAGTCCACCCTGGGCCAGTCCACGCCTATTGGAGCATCTGCCAGCACGAACTTTGAGGTGGGTGCCGGATTCTGGTACCAGGACCCCGTGGCTCCATCGACTATCGGCGATTTGACGGCCAATCTGTCCGAGAGTGACATTCTGCTGGAGTGGTCTCACGCCAGGGACAACGTGGCCATTGACCATTATGTGATCTATCGGGCCACACAGCCCTATTTTGAGGCCGCCGGCGGTGATTCCATAGGCGGAACCAAGGGCACCACCTATCTTGATCTGAGTGCTGCCGGGAGCACTTTGACGAACTATTTCTACGTGGTCAGGGCGGCGGATCCCAGCCGCAATTTGGCCGAGGATTCTAACCAGGTGGGCGAGTTCGATAGGGGGACAATGGGAGGGCCCAAATAGTCGGGTTGAGAGGTTGTAGGGGCGCGACATGTCGCGCCCTTTTTTATGTAAGGAAAGGTTTTAAAAGATTCGTAGGGGCACAGCATGCTGTGCCCCCTTTTTTATCCGAGGAAAAATTGTCACAGACCTAAAGACGGGATTTCCTTCCCCATATGACTTCAGTAGTTGCGAAAACCTCAATTTTCGCTTGACAGAATCGGGGATTCATGGTAGAATGAAATGAAGGCAAAAAAAACAGTTTTTATCCAAAGAGCGGCATATGGCTTCTCTATTTCAATTCCGTGTTTTTTCTAAAACCCTCACTTTCACAGGAGGTACAGCCATGAGAGTGGCCGCTATTGTGAGCTTGCTGTCGCTGGTCCTGCTTTCAACAGCAGCACTGGCCGATGTGTCCGGTTTGATGAACTACCAGGGCACCCTCACCTATGGGGACGGAGTTGCGCTGGATACCACCATCTCCATGACCTTTTCTATCTACACCGATTCAACAGGAGGAACTCAAGTATGGACGGAGACGCAGGCGGCAGTGGTAGTGAGCAATGGCCTCTTCAATGTGCTTTTGGGCAGTGTCAACGCGATTTCTGATACTGTGTTCAGCGATCCTGTCCGCTGGTTGGGGGTACAGGTTGGTGGCGATCCGGAGCTGACGCCCAGACAACGTATTGCTGTTGTGGGGTATGCCTTTCAGGCAGCCGAGGCCGATACGGCCGATTATGCCCGCAATGGTGGTGGAGGTGACGACGGGGACTGGACGATTTCGGGCAACGACATATATTCTGCCCTTCCCGGGAATGTCGGCATTGGGACGGCAACCCCCTCGACAAAGCTGGATGTTCGGGGGACCTTGAATGTAGGTGTTAACGGCGCTGGTTATGATGTCAACTTTTATGGCTTGTTCAGCGGTAGCCGGCTCTTATGGGACCAGTCGAAGATGGCGCTCAGGGCAGGCCAGGATTCCGATGGGACCCATTGGCATCCCGATAGCATAGGCTACCATTCCTTTGCCACGGGCTACAATACAAAAGCCAGTACGGATTGGACGACTGCAATGGGGGTATCTACCACAGCGAATGCATTTGCCGCAGCCGCGATGGGCGGATATAGCACTGCCAGCGGATTGTACTCAACCGCACTGGGCCGGAGCACCACTGCGAGTGGTAACTACTCCACTGCCATGGGATATAACACCGCAGCCAACGGGCTGTATTCAACTGCTATGGGGCGCGAGAGCATCGCCGGCGGATATGCCTCAACCGCTATAGGACAGACTACAGACGCCAGTGGAGGGTACTCAACCGCCATGGGATATCACACCACCTCTAGCGGGGACTACTCCATCGCCATGGGGAGATTTGCAACGGTGGATGCGGATAATGCCATCGTGCTGGGGAAGGGAATATCGAGTATCAGCCGCCTGATGAACAGCGTTGATAATTCCCTTGTGGTTGGATTCGACGACACGACGGCAACGCTATTTGTCGGTGGGCTTAATCATTGGGTGGGCATCGGCACCAAGGCTCCTGCGGCAAAGCTGGACGTTCAGGGCACCTTGAACGTCGGTATAGACAACACCGGTTACGATGTGAACTTCTATGGGGCAAATAGCGGGGGCAGGTTCCTTTGGGATGAGGATAAAATGGCTCTCAGAGCGGGTCGGGACAGCGATGGGACTCATTGGGCTTCTGATAGCACAGGGTCATACTCCCTGGCAACGGGATACAACACCAAGGCCAGCGGACCCTATTCGACCGCAATGGGAATCAATACAGCCGCCAGCGGGGACTTCTCAACGGCAATGGGGGTAGGGACAACCGCCAGTGGGAATCGGTCAACGGCCATGGGGGATGGCACCATCGCCAGCGCGGCTTACTCAACGGCAATGGGCGATGAAACAGAGGCCAGCGCGGACCGGGCAACGGCGATGGGTTATCAAACCATCGCCAGCGGGATAGTCTCCATCGCGATGGGAGAGGGCACCACCGCCAGTGGGGAACGCTCCATCGCCATGGGAGGTTACACAGAGGCAAGCGGGGATTTTTCAACGGCGATGGGATTGTACACGACCTCAAGCGGTGATTACTCGGTCGCTGCAGGCAGGTATGTCACGGCCCAGGCAGCTGACGCCATCGTTCTTGGCCACGGATTGACCAGCGCCAGCCGTCTGGTCAACAACACCTCAAATTCTCTTATGGTCGGCTTCAACGACACGACGGCGACCTTGTTTGTCGGTGGTGCCAGTCACCGTGTGGGCATTGGGACGACGAGTCCTGCATATAAGCTGGAAGTTGAAGGCGATGTACACGTCACCCAAGATATCAGCAAAGCATTCACTACTGGAACGAGCAATTTAGCCACGCCCATCGCCTACGCCTTTATCAACTCTGGGGGAGCTGTTGTCAACGGCACGCCGAACGTGAGCTCCAGCTGGAATGGGGCTAGCAGCCGTTATGAAATCACCATCAGCGGAGAAACTTATATATATTCGAGTTATGTCACCCAAGTGACAGTTTCCAGTGGAAGTCGATATACTGCCACAACCAATAGTGTCAGTGGCAACTTGTTGGTTTATATTTACGATACCACTGGTACTAAGACACAACAGGCTTTTCAGTTTGTGACTTACAAACCGTGATACAAAGGGGAAATCCACGTCAAGCGGTGTGGTCACATTAAGTTAGGCGAGTATCAGTTTCGGGGTGATTAGAGACTTCTGGTATCAGAAACCGGCGGTTCCATCGAACATCGGTGATCTGACGGCTGATCTGCCGTTGATGAAAATCGCTCGAGAGATCAATATCGGTCTGTAGGCGACACAAGATAGTCATTATAACCGAGGAAGATTGTTGATGAAGGGGCGCAGCATGCTGTGCCCTTTTCCCGTCCATCGGTCCTTGTTTATCGGCGTCGAGGTGCGTTACGGAAGTCGTGAATCGACTATTGTGTATCGTCTGTGTATCGTCGCTTCTGGTTGTTGGTGGTTTTTGAGACGACCGACGCCAGACGAAATGCGACGGACGTAAAGCGCTTCGAAACCGACAGCGGATATGCGAATCACTGGTATGGGTGAGGTCTCCTGGTCCCTTAACTAATCTCGAATCTTCATTTTCTGTTGCCCCTTCTCTGATATTTCGTTACCTTCAGTGAGAATCTGAGAGGAGAGATTATGGGGTTATTTTCCGGCATCGGCCTTGATTTAAGCGGCCATCAGTGGGTAGTCACGCTCATCTCGCTGGTCTCAGCTCTAGGGATCGCTTTCTGGACCTACCGACGGACCAATCCACCGCTCCCTGCCAGCATCAGGGCTCTGCTCTTCATCCTTAGAGCGGCAGCTATCTTCCTGCTGGTATTCGTGGTCCTGGAGCCGATTCTGAGCCTATTCTGGCGGCGCGTGGAAGAGCCGGTGGTGGCCGTGCTGGTGGACACCTCGGCTAGCATGTCCATCTCCGAAGAGTCCCAGGATCGCTTCTCTCAATCTCAGGAGTTCCTGAAAAGTCCCATCATAGAAAAGATCGCCTCAAAAAATCAAGTTAAAACCTATCAATTCGCTGAGGATGCCTATCCTTGGCAGGGTGATTCTCTCAAAGCCGCGGGTCTGGCCACCGACATTGCTCAGGCCCTGGAAACGGTGAGGGGGGAGCTGAGCGAGGAGAACCTAGCCGCGATGGTGGTCCTCACCGACGGTGCCAACAATTTGGGCAGAAATCCTGTCCAAAGGGCTGAGGTGTTTGGCCTGCCCATCTTTCCCGTGGGCGTCGGCTCGTCAGATCCTCGCAGGGATATCAGTGTCAAGGAAGTGGAGGTCAACGAGGTTGTGTACGTGGAAAGCCGGGTGCCCGTGGAGGTGACCATACAGTCCAGAGGTCATGAGGGGCAGAAGGTCCCGGTGACCTTGAGCGACAAGGAGATCGTCTTGGATAGCAGGCAGGTCACCCTGGTAGGGGAAGGTCGAGAACAGAGGGTGCCTTTAGAGTTCGTTCCCACCGAAGAGGGGATCCGGCGACTGACCGTCACCATTCCCCTCCAGGAAGGGGAGCTTGCCGCAGAGAACAACCGGCGGGACGTCTCCCTGAAGATCTTGAAGAGCAAAATTCGCGTTCTCTTGGTCTGGGGATCACCCAGCTGGGATTTCGCCTTTCTCAGGAGAAGTCTGGAGAGAGACCCCAATGTCGAGCTCACCCCTCTTGTCATGAAGAAGCAAGGGGGATACTTCCTGGGGGCTTTTCCCCAGAAAGAAGCGAAGCTATTTCAGCACGACGCGGTCATCCTGGGTGACCTGAACACCGAGCACCTGGGCACCCTGCAGGGGGATTGGTTGTACCGCTTTGTGGCAGAGAGGGGTAATGGTCTGCTTTTCCTGTATGGGCCTCAGCTCAGGTTCGGGCCGGGATCACCTCTGGTCGATCTCATCCCCGTGACCATCACCGGTGGGAAGCCAAGAACTCTGGAAGACCGGTTTGGAGTCGAGCTCACACCGGCTGGCCGGGTGCATCCGGCCACGGCAGTGGTCGATGATGTACTTGCTCTCGACAGAATCTGGGGGGATCTTCCTCCCTTTCTGGGCCTAGGTCAATTTGGTCTGCCCAAACCCGGGGCGACCGTTCTGGCCGTGCATCCGGCCTTAGCGGTTGGAGATCAAAAAGCACCCCTCATCGTCGTCCATCGAGTGGGTGTCGGAAAAACGATGCTCATGGCCGCCTATCCCACGTGGCGCTGGGATTTCATGCTCAAGGGTCTGGGCAGAGGTGAACAAACCTACGACCGATTTTGGTCCAATGTGGTCCGCTGGCTTACCACACGAGAGGAAGGCAGGTTAGTTCGCGTTTACCCGGCGGGCAATGTCTTCCGCAGCGGGCAGAGGATTGCCTTCCAGGCCAGACTATACGACGAGAACTATCGACCCATGGACAGAGCACAGGTGAATGTGATGGCCATGAGGAAGGAAACGCCAGGTCGAGTGGAGGCAGAGGGTGACCTCTTTGAGAGCGGTCGGAGAGATGGCCAGTATCGGGGCGAGCTGGGCGTGCTGTCTCCTGGGGAATATCTCTACCGTGCGGAGGTTTCTCTAGGAGGACAGAAGGTGGGATCAGACCAGGGAGAGTTTCTGGTGGAGGAGTACAGTCTGGAATTTGAGAAAGTCGAGCTGAACGAGAAGTTGCTCAGGTCTATGGCACAGGTCAGTGGGGGAGCCTACTACGCTCTAGAGGATGTAGAGGAGCTGCCTGCCCATCTGCAATTTCGGAGCCGAGAGGTTTCCCGCAAATTGGAGCTTGAACTGTGGAATCATCCCGGCATGCTCATCTGCCTCATCCTTTTGCTGGCTGTGGAATGGACCATCAGAAAGAGGAATCGTCTCATGTGATCTCCGATGCGCAGAGGGGGTGATCTTCGGGCAAAAAGGGTCCTTATGAGGGGTAATTTTACCCCTAGAGTCATAACCAGCTCCCGGGTGAACGCACCACGGGCTGGTCACAGCTGCTGAGCAGAGACATCAACATCAGGAGGAGCTGTTATGAAAGCCGTCGTGATCCTAAGCCTCGCCTTAGCGGTTGCAGGTCGCCCGATGCACGTTAAAGCTGAGGCATCTGCCATTGTCATCAACGAGGTGATGGCCAATCCTCTCGATGAGGATACCGGAGAGTTTGTGGAGCTCTACAATTGCGGGGATGTGCCCATCGATTTGTCAGGTTGGCGCCTGGCCGACGCGGCGGACACAAACGATTTTATCTTGGACTACGCTGGTCTCCACGACTGGGGGATCTCGGGAACGGTGGTTCCCCCTGAGGGCTATGCCCTGATCGTCGACCCGGAATATTCTGGGGAGTATCAAACTTTCCTCAAAGAACAGGCCGACTCCACCAAGGTGGTTCTTCTCACCATAGGTCTGGACACCACACTCGGAAATGGCTTGACCAACTCCGGAGACCTTGTGATCATCACCGACGGCGAAGGCTTTTATGTGGCCTTCCAGTGGATCCGCGACTCCGGACAGGGGATTTCCTGGGAGAAGATCGAGCCAGAGCTGGGGGATGAAGAAAGTAACTGGTCCACATGTCGTCACCCCCTGGGAGGCACACCGGGTGTTCGTAACAGCGTAGCCCGGGCCCTTTACGATGTACGGGTATCGGGGCAGGACCTCCAATTCGCGCCTCCATACCCTGAGCCGGACCAGGAGGTGGAGATTGGGACGACCATCCATAATCAGGGAAAGGCCTCGGCCTCGGGAATCCAGGTTTTCTTCTTCCAGGATCTTGATGCCGATACCCTTATGGATGAGGGAGAGCAAATTGGCTGGCCTCATGTCATCGATCAGTCTATCCCCCCAGGCGGGATCGTTTCCCTTCAGCAGAGCTGGTTACCTCCCTGCTCTGGGACTCATCTCGTGGCCGTCTGGGCTTTATACCCTTTGGATGAGGATCCTATCGATAACTGGGCTGTCGTTCCCCTCCAGGTTCGCTTTGCGCCGGGCACGGTGATACTCAACGAGATCATGTATGACCCGGCTCCCAGCGAGGAAGATTCAAGAAGGGAGCCGGAGTGGGTGGAGATCCTGCATCGAGGAAGCACCCAGCTGGATCTGGCAGGCTGGACCATTGAGGACTCGCAGGGGAAGCTACATCCTCTCTGTGACTCCTCCGTGGTGCTATTGCCCGACGACTATGCGGTCATCGCCGCCGGCTCACCGGATGATTTTAGGCGGGCATTTCCGGGGCTGGAAGGGTTGGTGCTATTCCCAATAGGTGGGATGCCTTCCTTGAACAACGCCGAGGATTTAATCCTGTTACGCGATGCGGCCAGAACGATGGTGGACAGCGTTTTTTATTTTGGTGAATGGGGTGGTGGTGGAGGCGTCTCACTGGAGCGAATAAATCCCCATATGGGCACCAACGATCCCCTTAACTGGAGTTGGTGTGTGCACCCCAGGGGAGCCACCCCAGGTCAGAGGAACAGCATCTTCACCCCTGTGGTGCCAACCGGAGCTTCCTTATCGGCTTTCCCAAATCCATTTTCTCCTGATGGCGACGGTCATCAGGAGGTCACCATTATTTCCTATCGTTTACCTACGGCCGCGGCCCGGATCACCCTTCGATTATTTGACATGAGAGGGCGTTTGGTGCGTACTCTCATGGATCAGGAACGTTGTTCCAGCGCCGGTGAGACAATTTGGGATGGGCGGAACAATGTGGGGGAGCACCTGAAGATGGGGATCTACATCATCTTCATGGAGGCCCTGGACGATCGCCAGGGATTGATCTGTCGGGAGAAGAAAACGGTAGTTCTGGCTGGCCGGTTGGATTAATCTGGTCTGAATTAAGGGCTATGGCCGATAAATTTCTTGACTTTTGACTTAAAAGGGAGTATCTAAGCGAGGGCATGAGTGTTGATTTCTATGGGGTGAGAATTTTCCTGTCCCATTTTGAGAGCAAGTCTCTTTAGCGTTGGGCAACTTCAGCGGTCACTGGGCATTGACGCGCTGGAGGAGCAGGTCAGGAAGAGTCCACCGAGCCAACTGTAGAAAGCTCCTAGGGACTTTGAAGGAGCTCAAAGGCCATATTGGTACCCGACGAGCAAAGTTTTCGTCTCGTTCGTCAAGGAGGATTATCATGACCACCATCGTCGACGTCTTCGCTCGAGAGATTCTCGACTCCCGGGGTAATCCCACCATCGAGGTTGAGGTGGTCCTGAACTGCGATGCCATGGGAAGAGCAGCTATTCCCTCTGGCGCCTCCACGGGCAGGCACGAGGCTCTGGAGCTCAGGGATAAGGATGCCAAGCGGTACCTGGGTAAAGGAGTGCTGAAAGCTGTGGAGAATGTCAACGAGGAGATTGGTCCTCAGCTGGTGGGCGAGGATGCCCTGGATCAGGTGACCATCGATAAGATGTTGATCGAACTGGACGGCACTAAAAACAAGTCCAGGTTTGGAGCCAACGCGATCCTGGGCTGTTCCATAGCCGTTGCTCGGGCTGCAGCCATCGCCCTGGACATACCGTTGTACCAGTATTTGGGCGGGATTAATGCCAAGTTGATTCCCGTGCCTCAGATGAATATACTCAACGGCGGGTCCCATGCCGACAACAATGTAGATCTGCAAGAATTTATGATTATGCCCTTGTCGGCCAGCGATTTCGCCGAGGCGTTGCGCATGGGAGCTGAGGTTTATCAACAGCTCAAGAAGGTGCTCAAAGCCAAAGGCTATAGCACTGGTGTGGGCGACGAGGGCGGGTTCGCGCCAAATCTCGGGTCCAACGAAGAGGCCCTTGAGGTGATCATGCAGGCCATCAAATCCGCCGGGTACCGGGCGGGAAGGGATTTGTTCATCGCCATGGATCCCGCAGCAAGTGCTTTCTATAACAGGAAAAAGAGAAGATACGAGTTGGCCTCAGAAAACCGTGAGCTGACCTCCCGACAGATGGTGGACTATTATGCAGAATGGGTGGACAAATACCCCATCGTCTCCATTGAGGACGGTTTAGACGAAGAAGACTGGTCGGGGTGGAAGGCGATGACTTCAAAGCTAGGTGGGAAGATTCAATTGGTGGGAGACGATCTGTTCGTCACCAACACCCAACGGCTTGGCAAGGGCATTGAGCTGGGTGTGACCAACTCCATTCTGATCAAGCTGAACCAGATCGGGACTATCACAGAGACTCTGGATTGTATCGAGATGGCCAAGAAATCGGGGTACAGCGCCATTATCTCACATCGATCTGGAGAGACTGAAGATACCTTTATCGCCGATTTGGCCGTGGCCACAGGAGTGGGTCAAATCAAGAGCGGTGCTCCATGTCGAACGGATCGAGTGAGCAAGTATAATCAGCTTTTGCGGATCGAAGAGCAACTGGGAGAAGCTGCCCAATATGCCGGAAAAGGGCTGCTGGAGCGCATGAGACGGTAGTCTTTTGGGGAGAAGAAAAGTGTCGGTAGCCAGAGGTTATGATGGTCGACAGAAAGTATTTCTTCGCGGGCCGCACAAGAAGCGGCGCTTGGGACGTCTTCTGCTGATACTGGGTTTTCTGTTCATCTGCTACGTCTACTTGGGTGGTGATTACGGGCTGTTGAAGATATGGTCTCAGCGTAGACAAATTAAGGAGTTGAGGCAAGAAATCCATCGCCTTCATGCTGAGCAGATGGACCTGAAGGAGGAGTGCAATAAGCTGGAAACCGACTCCTCTTATCTAGAGAAGAGGGTGCGGGAGGGACTGGGCATGGTCAGAGAGGGAGAGAAGGTATATCAGTTCGTGCCCCAATCCGATTCCACGGGGGAGAGGATTTGATATGTTGAAGGAGCTCCGCAACATTTTCTTCACCGGTCTGTTGGTTTTAACGCCCATTGTAGTGACCATCTATGTTTTTTATCAGTTGTTTCTGAAAATCGACGGCCTCCTGGGTGGCAAGCTTATCGAGCTGACGGGACAAAGAATCCCCGGGATGGGCTTTGTGGCCGTCATCCTGCTCATCCTCCTGGCCGGGGTGTTTGCGCGAAATTTCATCGGGAAGAAGATGATCCAACTGGCGGAGTACATTGTCAACCGTATACCTCTCATCAATAGAGTTTATTCCGCCGTCCAGCAGCTTAGCCAGGCCTTCTTTTCGGGAAAGCGGGCCGTGTTCCAAAAAGCGGTGCTCATCGAGTTTCCTAAAAAAGGGAGCTACTGTATTGGCTTTCAAACTTCCGAGACCAAGGGAGAAATTCAGAGGCAGACCCGAAAGGAGCTCTTGAGCGTCTTCTTGCCCACCTCGCCCAATCCCACTTCGGGCTACCTGCTTTTCATCCCCAAAGATAAAGTGCATCCGCTTCAGATGACCATCGAGGAAGCGGTGAAGCTGGTCATCTCCGGAGGAGCCGTACTTCCTCAGGACAGAGTGGAATTTCGGGGAGAAGAGGCTAGGGTCTTGGGGGAGGAAGACGGAAAAACAATTGAAAGTTGAAGATTTGATCGTGATTCGTGGATCGTGGTGCGTAAAAACATCGCGGATATTTTTTTTCACGATTCCCGATTAACGATCACCGCATTCTGTTTCCGGAAAAAGCAATGAGTTGAAATATCTCTCCGCAAGGATCACTATCTCCGAGCGATGAACTCAGAAGAGAGGGTAGCGGAGGGCAATATGGTGGAGCGAGAGGGGAAGGAGCATCTGGTGGGGTAGACCTACTTGTAAAGTGAGTGTGGTTTCTGTCATGATGGAAGAAAGCCTGGAAAAAATTCTTGCCGAGGCAAACGAGCTTATCGATCGGGATGACCTAAAAGCCGTCGTGCTGCTCATCGAGGATCGCCATCCGGTAGAGATCGCCGAGATTATTGACCATCTAGAAGAGAATAAGAAGCGATATCTCTTCCAGCTTCTGGATTTAAAGCTAGCGGCCGATGCACTCCAGGAGGTCAGTGATCTTTCTCGGGATCAGATTCTGGGGGAAATGGAGGTCTCTCGCCTGGCTGAGATCGTCGACCAGATGGCCTCCGATGATGCTGCCGACATCGTGGGTGAGCTGCCCTCGAAGCGGGCCGAGGAGCTCATGAGCCTGATCGGCGCAGAGCAGGCTCAGGAATTGCGTCAGCTCCTCCGGTACGACGAGGAGAGCGCCGGCGGCATCATGACCAAAGAATTTGTCTCGGTGCCCGAGGACGCTACAGTGCAGGAGGCCATCGACCAGATACGGACCACCGTCGACCATGGGGAAGCTGTCTACGCCATCTACGTCACCGATAAGCGTGGTGTGCTGGTGGGAGTCTTCGCCCTGCCCCAGTTGGTCCTGAACAGGCCCGAGGAGAAGGTTTCTCAAATCATGAATGCCGATGTGGTCAGCGTGCCAACGGACATGGACCAGGAGGAGGTGGCTGGTGTGGTCGAGAAGTACGATTTGGCCTCGGTTCCGGTGGTGGATAGAGTTGGCCGATTGGTGGGCCGTATCACCGTAGACGACGTGGTGGATGTCATCATGGACGAGGCCTCTGAGGACATTTCCAAAATGGCAGGTACTACCGACCAGGAGATTCGCCAGGATTCGGCCCTGCGTATCGCCAGCCTGAGGTTGCCGTGGATCATCATCAGCCTTTTGGGGGGAATCATTTCCGGAACGATTATCAGCCATTTCCGGATAGCCCTGGGTTCATTGTTGGCCCTGGCTTTCTTTATACCGGTGATCACAGCTATGGGTGGCAATATTGGAATTCAGTCATCGGCCATCGTGGTGCGGGGCCTAGCTACTGGAGAGATCGGGCTCCTTCGAGTGGCCCGCCGACTCTTTCGGGAGGCCAGGATTGGCCTGCTCATGGGGGTCATATGCGGCGGCACCGTAGGCTTGGTGGCTTTCGTTTGGCAGGGGAATCCCCTCCTGGGCGTTATTGTGGGCTCAGCCATGCTCAGCGCCATCACCGTGGCTGCCACTATGGGAGCGTTGGTCCCCCTGCTTTTCAAGAAGATTAACATCGATCCGGCCATCGCAACGGGGCCCTTCGTGACCATGACCAACGACATCGTCGGTTTGTTTATCTACTTCGGCCTGGCCGTTGTACTCTTAAAGCTATTGGGCTAATTCCGGCGAGAGGTTTTGGTCATGCCATTATGTAAAACGGAGGCCATCGTTCTCCGGACCCGAGATCTGGGAGAAACCAGCAAGATCCTGACTCTGTTCACCGATCGTTATGGGAAAATTGCTGCCGTGGCCAAGGGCGCTCGACGGCCCAAGAGCCGATTTGGAGCCAGCCTCGATCTGTTCGCTCACAGCAATATCGTTCTGTATATAAAGGAGAGCAGAGACCTGCACCTCATCTCTGAAAGCACCTTGCTCAACGCTTTCTATGGCTTACGAGAGGACGTTCACCGTCTCGGCTTCGCCAGCACCGTCGTTGAGCTTGTGGACCGGATGGTGATGAGAGCCGAGAGGATCCCGGGGCTGTTTCCTTTGCTTAATGGTGGGCTCCAGGCCCTGGAGAAAGGAAAGCACCCATCTCTGCTGCTATGGGCTCTGATACTAAAGATCGTGTCCGTCCTGGGATATAGGCCCCAGCTTTTCGCCTGTAATTCTTGCGGTGGTCCTATAGAGGGCAAACTGGCCGGCTTCAGCTCCGCCCAGGGCGGAGTAGTTTGTCAGGATTGCGGCCGAAAGGGAGTGGCTTTCACGGCCATAGCTTCAGAGACCCTTAAGCTTTTGCAGCAACTTCTGGCGGACGATTTCGTGGTCATCCGCAGTCTAGAAATCGATACAAGAGAAGGTCGCAGGATCGCCGCCATCGTAACGGGTTTCGTGGGGCACTGTATTGAGGACCATCGACCGCTGTCGTCCGTGAAGTTCTTGGAAGAGCTGAAATGAGAGTAAAAAAGCGCAGTTTATGTTCACGAGAAGGATAATTCCGAATCTCGAATTTTATATCCTGAGTGAACATCAGGAACGACGAAACATATCTCAACGAGGGAGTATCGTAACCTTCTCTTCGACCCACTGGCGAGCAGCGTCCGCCCTCAGAGGTGTCCCGCCAGCAGGGAGGCGGTGGCAATGAACTTTTATGGTGACAGGCCCGTGTTAACGCTGGCTGTTTTTCTGAGCTTCGCCCTGCTGGGTATTTCAACGGGTGCCCTGGCCGATCAGGAGGTTTCGAATAAGCCGGAAGACTGGGATGAGCAACTGGAAATGCTCCGTTCCGTGCCCTATATTGCTTTCTCAGAAACTGCAGTGGATAAGAGCGACAGCGGAGTTGTTCTCTATAATTCGGAAAAAGCTTCCAGCGGTTATAACCTTTATTCAAGCAAATCGCTTAACAAGACCATTTTGATGAACATGGAGGGGCGGGTAGTGCATGAATGGAAGTATTCGCCAACACAAGGCCGCGGTCCCTATCATTGCGCCCTGATGTTGGGGGACGGGGATTTGCTGGTCATCATCAGAGATCAGGAGCTTGTGCGACTCAACTGGAACTCACAGGTGGTCTGGAAAAAGCAATTGGCGGCTCACCATGACGTGGCTCAGGCGCCCGATGGCTCCATATATGTTGTAGTGAGGGAACCACGGAATTACCGGGGCAGACAAGTGAATTTCGACGCGATCGTGCACCTGACGCCGGAGGGAGAAGAGATAGGCCGGTGGTCCACCTATGAACATCTGGCCGAGATCAAGAGTGTTCTTAACACCAAGTCATTTATGGACACCATTCTCGACAGCGCCCCGGCCGGTCATTTGCAGGAGCGCAGTGACTCGCTATTTTTTCGACCATCTCCACATGATCCCGACTTGAGCTATTTTCACACCAATACTGTCAGCTTGCTCCCGGCCACTGTTTTAGGAGCAGGGGACGCGCGTTTTCGAAGAGGAAATTTGCTGGTCTGTTTCCGGAATGTCAACCAAATCGCCGTGTTGGAAAGGGATACCTATCGGGTTCTTTGGGCTTGGGGCGAGGGTGAGCTGGAGTGGCCACATCATCCCACGATCTTGCCAAATGGTCATCTCCTCATCTTCGACAACGGCGTCAGACGGCTGCACTCCCGAGTGGTGGAGCTGGACGCTGTGGCTGGGACCGTTGTCTGGGAGTACCAGGCGGAGCCTGCCCGGCAATTCTATTCGTATGTGGGAGGCTCGGCCCAGAGGTTGCCTAACGGGAATACCCTCATCTGCAACCACGACCAGGGCCAGGCCTTCGAGGTTACTGGAGAGGGGGAACTGGTGTGGATGTGGCGGAATCCGGTTTCCCAACCGAAGGAACGCAAGAGGCCAGCAAAGCTTGCCAAATGGGCCGAGCAAGGCAGATGGGTCCGTCCAGAGACCGTTTACAGGATGACGCGCCTGCCATCTGATCAAGTGGACCAGCTGCTAAAGAAGATGGCCCCGGAGAGATCGGGGGACGGGGAGCTCAGCGAAATTCTGCCAATGTCGAAATGAGACAGAGCATGGGAATGGTGGGATGTAGGGCGCTATGAGTAACCGCATCATCCTGAAAAAGGATATACTGGGATCATCTTATCTGGGTATTGGAACGACCACTGACCACTGAATCGCGGCCCCCCAACTCTCGTTTTTAGCACATCTCCATAAAAAAGTATCAAATGGCCAGATCGAAATACCATATAGACTTTGGAGGAGGAAACGCCCCAGGATGACCTTTCAGGAGATTATCCTTCGATTACAGAAGTATTGGGCTGATTATGGTTGCGTCCTGATGCAGCCCTATGACATGGAGGTGGGAGCCGGCACCTTTCATCCGGCCACCTTTCTCCGGGTCTTGGGTCCGCAGCCCTGGAATGTGGCCTACGTGCAGCCCTCCCGACGGCCCAAGGATGGCCGCTACGGAGAGAATCCCAATCGTTGGCAGCACTATTATCAGTATCAGGTTGTCCTCAAGCCCTGTCCGGAGGACGTTCAGGACGTCTATCTGGCCAGCCTGGAAGCCCTGGACATCGAGCTGCGCCATCACGATGTTCGCTTCGTGGAGGATGACTGGGAATCGCCCACACTGGGTGCTTGGGGGCTGGGTTGGGAGGTATGGCTGGACGGCCTGGAGATTACCCAGTTCACCTATTTTCAGCAGGTGGGCGGCATCGATTTAGATCCCATCTCCGCTGAGCTGACCTATGGGCTGGAGAGAATTGCCATGTACATCCAGGGCGTAGACGATTTCAGGCACATCCAGTGGGTCGGGGGAGTCACCTATGCCGATGTCCACTTGCAGGCGGAAATCGAGCACTCTCGGTTCAACTTCCAGGAGGCCTCAGTGGAGGCCTTATTCCAGCTATTCTCCCTGTTCGAGCAGGAGGCCGACAGGCTCGCCGGAAGCGGATTGGTGCACCCTGCCTATGAGCAGGTCTTGAAGTGCTCGCATCTTTTCAACCTTATGGATGCCAGAGGAGCTTTGAGCGTAACGGAAAGGACCGGATACATCGCCCGGGTAAGAAACCTGGCTCGTAAGGTGGCCAAAGCTTATGTGCGGAAGCTGCAGGAGAAGGAGAATGCGGGGTAGGCCAGAATAGTTCCAGGCCCTCAAGGGCTTGAGATTTCACGCGAGGTGAGGGTATGTCGCAGGAGATGTTGTTGGAAATTGGCACTGAGGAGCTACCTGCCAGCTATATCCCGCTGGCTCTGGAGAGCTTGGGGACCGCCGCTGAAGTCGGTTTGAAGGAAGCCCGCATTTCCTTTAAAGGGACCGAGGTCTATGGAACTCCCCGGCGGTTGGTGCTTCGCGTGAGCGGTTTGTCCGAAAAGCAGGATGACCTGGTTCAAGAACAGCAGGGACCAGCCAAGGCCATCGCCTTCGACGCCCAGGGCCACCCCACCAAGGCCGCCGAGGGCTTTGCCATGGGCAGGGGAGTCTCGCTGGAAGACCTGATGGTCAGGGAGACTCCCAAGGGGGAGTATGTGTTCGCCCGAGTAGTTACCCCGGGGCGCCCCACCGTGGAGATATTGTCACAGCTGTTGCCGGATGCCATCCGCGATCTGTCCTTTGTCAAGTCCATGAGGTGGGGCGCTGGTGCCCTGCGCTTCGCTCGCCCCATTCGCTGGCTGCTGGCCCTGCTGGACTCCAGGGTGATCCCCTTTTCCCTGGAGGGTCTGCCCTCGGGAAATCAGACCTTTGGCCATCGGCAGCTGAGCCCTGGTCCTTTTCGCATTGCCTCAACCAGCGCATACTGGAAGGTCATGACCAAAGCGGGGCTCATGGTGGATCAGCGAGAGCGCAGGAAGGCCATTTGGGAAGGTTTGCAGAAAGCGGCGGCGGCTGAAGGAGGCCGCCCGTTGCTGGACGATGATCTTTTGGAGACCGTCACCTACCTGGTGGAGTGCCCCACGGCTCTCTGCGGTCGCTTCGACCAGAGTTACCTCTCTCTGCCCCGAAAGGTGTTGACCACGGCCCTGTCAGAGCACCAGAAATATTTCGCGGTGGTAGACGATAAGGATCGGCTGTTGCCCTTGTTCCTGGTCGTCAGCAACGGGGATCCTCAGAACGGCCAGTTGATCCTGAAGGGCCACCAGAAGGTTTTGGTGGCTCGCCTGGAGGATGCGAAATTCTTCTTCCAGGAGGACCTGAAAGCCCCCCTGGCCGACAAAATGGATATGCTCAAGCAGGTGGTCTTCCAGGAAGACCTGGGAACTCTCTATGAGAAGACGAAGCGCATCGCATCCCTGGCTGACCACCTCTCGGAGGCTCTCAACCTCTCTCAGGTCCAGCACCGCGCCTCGGGCCGAGCCGCTCTGCTGTGTAAGGCCGATCTGGTCACACACATGGTCGGCGAGAAGGAGTTCTCCAAGCTGCAGGGATATATGGGACAGCAGTATGCCCTGGCCTCGAGCGAGTCAGAGGCGGTGGCCCAGGCCATATTCGAGCACTATCTGCCCCGATTTGCCGAGGACCTACTGCCCCAGTCTCTTCCCGGCTCTGTGGTGGCCATCGCCGACAAGGTAGACACCATCGTCGGGTGCTTCGGCGTCGGACTCATTCCTACGGGTTCTCACGATCCCTATGCTCTCAGGCGAGGAGCTCTGGGCGTGATCAGGATCCTCCTGGAGCACAAGCTACACATTGATCTTCATGGGCTGGTGAACAGAGCGCTGGATCTTTTGGCGGAGAAGTTGAACAAGGAGCGGGCCGGGGTGAGAGAGGAGATATTGGCTTTCTTCCGCCAACGTATGGAGAGCCAATTGGTCGAGGCGGGATTGGAACCGGATGTGGTGGACGCTGTGGTCTCCTCCGCCGATCGAGATGTGGTAGACGCCCTGGGTCGAGGTCGGGCGCTACAGAACTTCCGCTCGCGGGAGGAATTCCAGACGCTGGTTCAGGCCTCCAAAAGGGTGGCCAATATTCTCCGAGATCAGGAAGTCTCCGGCCAGCCGGATGCTTCCCTCTTTCGAGACGAGGCCGAGAGAAAATTGTTGCAGGCTGCCCAAACGGCTCACAAGAGGGTGACCAAAAGTCTACAGACCGAGGCTTACGACCGGGCCCTAGAAGGTACTCTGGCTCTGGTGGAGCCCATAAACGCTTTTTTCGAGAGAATCTTGGTGATGGAGAAAGATCAAGATCTCAGGAAAAACCGGCTGCGACTTATGGCAGAGGTTAGAGAAAGTTTTATGGCTGTAGCCGACTACTCTAAGATCGTGATCAGGGGAGAAGGAAGTTTTGCCAATTTAGGATAAATTCAGGACTGGCATAGATATTGCTCTTTGCAAAAAAAGGTGAATAGCGAAACGAGAGATGAAAAATTTTTTAAAAAAGTTCTTGACAAAAATCTTGGTTTATGGTAAAATGGTTCATAGAGTGAAGAATGTGATCATCCAGGATCGCTTTTAAAGTGAAACCTTCCTGAAAGGAGGTGTTTAAGGGATTGTTGTAGTTGAATTTCTTTTTGGTCTAGGATATGGATCCTGGATATGAATTTATAGCAAAGGAGGTGAAAACACATGAAGAGACTTCTAGCGCTGAGTTTAACGTTTGCGTTGATCGTTGGACTGGCCGCCAGTGCCTCTGCCTTTGATCTTCAGCGTGTGGAAACCAAGAACCTCAGAGATATCCAAGAGAGGGTCGTGTCCCTGGGGGGCATGCACCCAACCAAGGACTATTGCAAAATCTACATGCTGGATGCCGAGCTTGGATGGGTAAGTGGTTGGACGGGTTTCGGCTCATATCTTGATTCTTGTGCCGCCTATAAGAAGTTCATCGATCCATATGATCCCAGGGATACGTGGGATTTTTGGCCTTGCCCCGAGCCGCAATTCCCGTTTAACGTGGAGTCCATCGATTTCCTCGTTTACGTTGCCGAAGGAGAAACCATAGACATTGTCTTGGACTTCGACCTCGAGGAGGCGGCTATCGGACCCACACCATACGATTCCTGCGATTTTGTTCCAGGACCCGAGATTTTTAACACGGGACCACTTATGTGGTCCGGTATACCTGCAGGTTTCTGGAAACTGGTCGTTACCTTCCCGTCCATCTGGATGTATGAGCCGTTCTTCTGCTCGGTTGAAGTTCTCGGACCTCACCCACATGCGAACAACTGGGGTTTCTGCACCGATACTTACGTGACAGACACCGTGAGCGTCAACTATCCCACCTATTGTTGGAACTGGTTCAACGCATGTCCTTTTGGCGACCCAACCTGGTATGAATTTGGTCCAGCGGGACTGAGCTTCGCTGGTTTCGGGAACGTTTACCTACTTGTTGATGGTCGCCCATACAACAACGTGGCCGTGGATATGGGCAGCTTTGAGGCTGTGCCGGGCGACAGGAGGGTGACCCTCAACTGGCAGTCCTTGACCGAGACCAACAACTCCCACTGGATCGTCAAACGGGATGGAGAACAAATCGCTCAGGTGACTGGCCAGGGCAGTAAGGAGACGCCCACTGATTACGTCTGGGTGGATAGAAGCTTGACTAACGGGGTGGAATACTCCTACATGCTCCAGGCCGTCAACTACGAGGGCAACGTCGACGAATACGGGCCGGTCATGGCGACGCCTTTTGGCGTAGTTCCGACCAAGTTCGCGCTATGGCAGAACTACCCCAACCCGTTTAATGCCAGCACGGTTATCCGTTACCAGCTCCCCTCTGACGAGCGCGTGACCTTGAAGGTTTACAACATCTATGGTCAGGAGGTAGTCACGCTGGTGGATACGGATCAGAAAGCCGGTATGTATACCGTGAACTGGACGGGCGAGGGTGTCAGCAGCGGCATGTACGTGTACACCTTGACCGCTGGTGGTCATAGCGAATCCAAGAAGATGGTCTTCTTGAAGTAAGACATCATCGCCAGCCTACATTGGTGGCTGGGCGTCATACCCGACGCCCAGCCACCAGCTGAACCGTTGAGGCACAGAGCTCGACGGTTTTTTTACGTTTAGCGGGTAAGGAGGGCAGTCCCCTTGCCCCCGGGGTTTAGGATTCGCAGGCCTGTTCTTTTCCGTTGACTTTCCCCGCTGTTATGTCTATTGTTAAAGCGAAATTCGACGCCGCGCTAGCAGGGAAGTCAATGCTCAGCATATCAAGGAATCGCCGGGGAACCCGCGGATTTCTTCATCATCTGAAGTCCTGCCACGGGCTGTACTATTTTTTAAGCGCGCCATTTTTTCGCTTTCAGAGGGAGAACAGAGATGAAGGCCTTTTCTCGAAAAGAAGGCATTTTTCTCGCAGTCCTGTTCCTCCTCGCCCTGGGCGTTCGGCTCATCTATCTGATCCAGCTTCGAGGCAGCCCACTGTTCGAATCGCCCATTATGGATGCCAGGTACCATGACCAATGGGCTTTGGCGATCCGTAATGGCATACCTTTCCTAGATGGCCCCTATTTTCGGGCCCCCCTCTATCCGTACTTTCTCGCCCTGATATACTCCCTCTTTGGCCACAGTTATCTGGCCGTCCGCATGGTTCAGTTTCTCATCGGCTCTGTGAGTGTACTGCTCATTTACTTTTTGGGTAAGAGGACCTTTGACGCCGCGGTGGGCAGAGTGGCCGCTGTTCTGGCCGCTTTCTACGGCCTGTTTATCTATTTTGAGGGTGAGTTGCTCATCCCGGCTCTGATTGTGTTTTTGGACCTGGCCCTGCTTTTGGTCCTGCTGTCGGCCCAGGATCGACCTGGTTGGTGGCGGTGGCTGGGATGCGGAGCCATCTTGGGGCTTTCGGCCATCGCCAGGCCGAACGTCCTGCTGTTTGGAGTGGTTTTGGTACCTTGGCTGGTGTTGCGTTGGCGGCAAAAGGGTTTGAATCTGAGAAGATATGGGGCCTACTTGGGCAGTTATGCTTTGGGCGTGATCCTGCTTATTATGCCGGTTACGGTCCGAAACTACGTGGTGGGCAAAGATTTTGTCCCCATCGCCTCTCAAGGGGGGGTCAACTTTTTCATCGGGAACAATCGCGACTCGGATGGCGTCACAGCCATCGTTCCGGGGACTAGGGCTAGTTGGTGGGGTGGCTACCACGATGCCTTGCAGTTGGCCGAAGATGCGGAAGGACGTCCGCTGAAGGCTTCGGAAGTTTCCAACTATTGGTTCAGGAGAGGTCTGGAGTTCATGCGGGATGAGCCCTGGGCATCTCTTCGCCTTATGTTCAAGAAACTGGTCATTTTCTGGGGAGGTCCGGAGGTGTCCAATAATAAGGATATCTACTTTTTCTCACAAGGGACCTCTCTGTTAAGGATTATGATCTGGCAGTGGCGAGGACGTTTCTTTTGCCCCTTTGGCATCGTGGCTCCATTGGCTCTGGCAGGGATGGTATTGGCCTGGCGAAACAGGAAGGGAAAAGGATGGCTGATGGCCCTGTTTATCTTCACCTATATGGTGAGCGTGATCCTATTTTTCGTCAATGCGCGCTTTCGCCTGCCGGTGATTCCCTTTCTCCTGCCCTTTGCCGCCTATAGCCTGGTTTCCTTGTTTAGGGAGCGACGCCTGGTTCGGGCCATTCTTCCCGTGGGCCTGATTCTGGTTTTCGGCCTGGCGGTAAATCTCAATCTGGTAGGCTACCCTTATGCGCCTCGGCTGGTTGACTCTTACGATGCTCTGGGCATCGCTTACTGGAGAACTAAGCAGCACGATCAGGCTATAGCCGAATATCTCCGAGCCCTCTCCATTGCCCCTGACCATATTAATTCAATGCACGGTCTGGCCTGGGTGTATGCTGAGATGGATAGCCTGGACAAGTCCATCGAAGTGTGGGAGCAGGCCATTTCTGTGAAGCCCGACATGCCAGATCTTCACTATGGTCTGGGTGTTTCTTATTATGCTCAGGGAAGGCTCGACGACGCCATCGCACAGTGGCAGGAAACAACACAACTCCTTCCAGATTTTTCCCAATCCTATATTCAGCTAGGCATAGCCTACGAGGATAAGGGAGAGTTTGAAGAGGCCATCGCCGCACTCAAGCAGGCTATTCAGGTGAGTCCCAGGGACGTCATCGCCCACTACAATCTGGGGCATCTCTACAAGAAGTTGAGCAAAATCGATGAGGCCGCTGAGGAGTTCAAGCTGGCCATCGAGGTCAATTCGAAATTCGCCGATGCTTACAACAGCCTAGCTTGGCTGTACTGCCAGGAGGACATCAATCTGGATGAGGGGATTGAGCTGATCAAAAAAGCCCTGGAGTTGGATGAGAGCAAAGGGGCCTATTGGGATACCTTGGCAGAGCTTTACATTAAAACGGGACAGCTGCAGAGGGCCAGGGAGATCTTTCAGATGATGATCCAGCGGGAGCCTGAGGAGCCCTTATGGAAAGAGCGAGTTCGTGAAGTGGGAGGATAAGAGTTTCGCCGTTGAGGATTTAAGAAGCTCACCATCCTTTTTTTCGAGATCGGCTGAGCAAAAATGCAATGCCAGGTAGTTCGTTTGGAAGAGAAGCAGGGCTTCGGTCCTGCCTTTTTTCATGGCAGCAGGTCAATGAAAAGGGTCGGTTTCATGGAGATGCCTGCTCAATGACAACAGTCACTCCCGAGTTGCCGAGAGATTCAAATTGGAGTGCGGGCCATCAAGATCTTTTCTCAGCTCGCAATGGAAATTTATACATAGTAAGGATAAGCGGTGGGGATGCGTGAGGAGCGCAGTGTGGTTTCTTAGCTCGTTCATTGCGTAATTAGGCTATGTATTCGATGCAGAAGTTTGTATAAGATGCCAGTGGAGCTAATTCCTCATGGTGAAAGGGTTTATCCTTAGGTGACATAGGGGATTAATGTCAAGCTGCAAGCTCTTTTGATGTGACCGAGAAAAAAAGTGTTTATTTCTACGTTTTTTTAAAAAAAGGGCTTGACAAAAAATGGCGTTTATGGTAGAATGGTTACAAAGAGATGTATGCAGCCAAGCACTAGTTTTGAGGCTATTCTTAAGGTTTTTTAACCTGCTAGCCTAGTAAAGGGGGTGGTGTACTTCATCTTTTAACCAGTTTCTGTTCCTTATTTCGTGGACCATATCGTTCCATGAGGAGGTGATGGTATTCGATCTGGTGGATTCCGGGCTCCAGGGAGCCTGGGAAGGGTTGAGGTTTTCATCATCACATGGGAGGAAAGATGAGCAAGAAGTTTACGATTGTTCTGTTAGTGGCTGTCGCTCTCATCGCCTCTGCCTCAGTTTTCGCTGACCAAGCGGTCGAGCGGAGTGACTCGCCTCTGGTGATACCGGAGACGGATGAGATTGAGAAGATTCCAACGGCACCTGGGAACCCTCTTCTTGGTCCCCCCAGTCAGTTGAAGGGTCCCTTGAGCGAGGGTTTTGAGGGCGGTGCCATACCGGCCAATTGGACGGTGTACAACGAGGATGGCGACAGCTACCAGTGGGAAGCCTATAAAACCACCAGCGCGCATAGCGACAGCTTTGTGGCCCGGGTGCATTATAATTATTACGGCTGCGATGACTGGCTGATCACTCCTAGGTTGACGGTGGCTGCGGGCGATAGCATCATCTTCTGGGCTAAATCGTACAGTTCTTCTTACCTGGAGGACTTTGAGGTGTTGCTGTCCACCACCGGCAATGCGGTCGGCGATTTCACCACTCAGCTGGACGCAGTCACCGACACGCCGTATGATCCCTGGACAAAGTATGGGTATGACCTGTCAGCCTATGATGGCCAGAATATCTACGTGGCCGTGCGGTGCGTCTCGGTGAACGAGTTCTATCTCTATGTGGACGACTTCAGCGGCCCGGAGCTGTGGGTGCCTGCTGGTCCGGCCATCGCCTTCAGCACCACCGATTTGGACTTCGGCACAGTGGGCATCGGAGGTTCCCAGGATCTGCCGCTGGTCATCTACAGCGTGGGCGCCTCCGACCTGACGGTATCTGCCGTCAGCTCCGACAACGCGCACTTCACGCATGATTTTCCCGGCGTGACGGTGATCTCTCCTGGTGACTCTCTCGTAGTGACGGTCACCTTCACGCCCACCGTCGAGCCCCAGGAGACGGGCACATTGACCATCACCCACGACGGTACCAAGGCCGAGAGCTATATCGCTATGTCCGGCAGGGGATTTGCCGGTCTGTTCTTTGAGGATTTCGAGACCACCGTTCCGCCTGCCGGCTGGACCGATTACCACTTGGGTGATGCTGGCTCTCAGGGATGGTACCAGAGCAATGTCAACCACGATTCCTGGTATGCTCGCCACACCTACGAAAGTGCCTATAATTGTGACGACTGGCTGGTGACTCCAGCCGTCACCATTCCCGCGGGCAAGTATCACGCCGCGCTCGAGTTCATCATGTACGAATACCTGCCCGACGATTATATGTATCATGGTGTGTGGGTATCCACGGGCAGCGGCGATCCCAGCGGCGGCGGTGGTCCCAGCGGATATGGTGATTTCATCGAGCTGCAGCAGATCCCGGTCACTCCTGAATTCGATTGGACGCCCGCCATCCTAGATCTGGGTACCTACGCCGGTGAGACCATCTATCTGGCCTTCGTCTATCAGGATTCCAACACCTATTCCGATGCCTGGGGTATCGACTCGGTGAAGGTGGTCGAATACATCAACCAGCCTCCGGAGATCGCCCACGATCCCAAGGGCGACACCGACGACACCACCCCGATCATCACGGCTATCATCACAGACGTCGAGGCAGTAACCGCCACCGCTTACTACGAGACGGCTCCCAAGGCCTTCACCCCGGTAGCCATGTCACTCACTGGCGTCCTGCCCAACGAGTACTCCTGTGATCTTCCCGTGGGAGCTTACGGCACCGTCAATTACTATATCGAAGCCGAGGACGCCTCCAAAGGCCTGGTGACCACCACGGCTACATACTCCTTTGATATCTGTCCGCCCACGGGCATAGAGCTCATTTACGACGACGGCACCGTGGAGAACGCCACCTGCTGGAACCCCGGCTATGAGGATAACAGGTTCGCCGTTGGCTTCACCCCACCCGCGTATCCCTGCACCCTGAACGCTGTGAAGCTAGGCATCGCCGGCGATTGGCCCGACGCGGTTCACCAACAATTTGCCGTGGAGGTCTACAACGATTCAGCTGGCCTTCCCTTCCAATTGATCTACGGTCCCGACACCACCAACTCCATCGGCAACATCGTGGGCGGCGTGCCACCGTATCCCGATCTAGTTTGGGCCTACGTGTGCATCGATCCGCCGGTGGTGATCACCTTCGGCGATTTCTACGTGGCCAAAGCTCAGGTCACCACCCATCCGGAGTGCGAGGGCTTGGACATCGACGATGACGGCACCCAGTTCAGCCGCAGTTATTGGGACACAACTGGCGGCACCGGCGCTTGGTCTCAGTACTATCCCGGCGAACGCAACCTGATGATCCGGGCTTATACCAGCCAGGTGCTCACCGTAGGTGACCTTCAGGGTACGGTGACCGAGGCCACCAAGGGTCCCATCCAGGACGCCATCGTCACATCTGTAGGTGCTTTGGTCACCAAGTCCGATACCACCGATGCCAGCGGTAACTATTTCATCGGAGGTCTTCCCGAAGGTGACTATGACGTCACCGCCGAGGCTGCGGGATATCATTCTCAGACGGTCGAGGACGTGGCCATTACGGCCGGTGACACCACAGTCCAGGACTTCGCTCTTCAGGTGGATACAGCCCTGCTGCGGGAGAGCTTCTGCGGAACCTTCCCACCTGCTGGCTGGACCAGCTACCAACTGGGCGATCCAGCGGGCTGGCAGCAGACCACCATTGGACACGACGACGCTTGCGCAGCGTTTCACAATGACGACAACGTCACCACTTTGTGCGACGACTGGCTGGTGACCCCGGCCCTGAGCATCCCCGCTGGCAAGGCGGAATACGCGTTGACCTTCTGGGAGTACTGGTATTACGTCAGCTACTACTACTATCACGGCGTCATGGTCTCCACTGGTAGCGGCAACCCCAATGACGGCCAATTCGTCGAGCTGCAGGAGATCAACACAGGTGCCGGATACGCTTGGGAGCAGATGGGTCCCATCAGCCTGGCGGCTTACGCTGGCCAGACCATCTACCTGGCCTTCCGGTATCAGGGCGACTACGCCGACGAGTGGACGGTGGATGACGTGCTGGTTGACATGGTACTGACCGGCAACATTGGCGGAACGGTAGCCGAAGCCAAGGGTCCCATCCAGGACGCCATCGTTACCGCTGGAGGCATCTCCGACACCACCGATGCCAGCGGAGGCTATCTCATCGAGGGCCTGACCGTGGGTGATTATGACGTTACTGCCACCGCCGCAGGCTACTTCACCAAAAAAGAAACTGGAGTGTCCGTTGCGGCGGACGATACCACCATGGTGGACTTCGCCCTGACGGCGTATGGCACCGGCGAGGTTCTGCTGGTGGATGCCGATGGAAGCCCCGCCTATTACCCCGACAGCGTTTTCACCGATGTGCAGTCCTACTTCACCGACGCCCTGGACGCCTGTGGCTATACTTATGACATCTGGGAGAAGATGAGCTGGCCTGAAGACGGTCCCGACGCGACGGTGATGGGCTACTACGACGCGGTAATTTTCTTCACCGGCGAGGCCTGGACTGGCAGTCAAACCCTGACGGACAACGACGAAACGGAGCTGGCCCTCTATCTGGACGGAGGCGGCAAGCTGTTCCTGTCGGCTCAGGATTACTTCTACGATCGCTATCCCTCTGCTGGCAGCTTTTCCCCTGGTGAGTTCCCCTACGACTATCTGGGCGTCACCTCTACGACTCAGGACGTCGTCTGGATGACCTATCCTGCTGTGGGGACTTCCGATGGTTATGCCGGCTCGGTGGCCGATGGCCTGTTCTACGATCTCTTCGATCCCTATACGCCGCCCGCAAAAGTCGATGATCCAAAGGCGCCCAGCAGGCGTCCCGACGGTCTGCCCATCGACGAGCTGGTTATCGCAGGTGACGCCGTGCTCGATGCTATCAGTGGCGCCGACACCGTGGACATCGGAGCCTGCCAGTATGAGGGCACCAAGGGCTTTAAGACCGTCTTCACCACGGTGGACTTCGCAGGCTTGGTCGACGGAACCCACACCAGGGCAGAGCTGATGTGCTCCATCATGGATTGGCTCCTGGCTCCGCCAGCGCAAATGTGGCTGTCCAATGGTGGCGTGAATCCCATCATCGGCAATCTGAGCACCACCTTCACATACTCGGTGACCTACACCCAGCTCAGTGAGCTGGCGCCGACGCTGAAGAAGGTGTACATCGACGGTGTTCCTTACGACATGGTCGATCCCACTGGCGGTGCCGGGCCGTATTCGGGAGGCGTGGTGTTCACCTATCAGCACCAATTCACCCTGGGTGGCAATCACGACTTCTACTTCGACTTCTCCGATGGCACCATATCTGACCGGCTGCCCTCTAGTGGGACTTTCTGGGGACCCATGAACGGCTTCTACTACTGGCACTTCGAAGATGCCGCTCACTTCAACACCACCGGCAGCCCGACGGAAGACTGGGAGTGGGGTACTCCCACGGATCCCAATGGTCCGACCTCGGCTCATTCCGGTGAGAAGTGCTGGGGTACGGTGTTGGACACCAATTACAGTGTCAACTCCACCAGTCGTTTGGAGACGCCTCCGCTGGACTTCAGCAGCGCCATCGGCACACTGGAGTTGAAGTTCTGGCACTGGTACGATACCGAGGGCTATTTTGACGGCGGCAATGTCAAGCTGATCCTGCCCGACACGACTATCCTTCTGTTCCCCGACACTACCCAAGCTGGCATCGACGAGTATCCAGAAGATGCTCATTCTACTGGCAATGCTTGGATCCCTGGTGAGCCGGGTTACTCTGGCCATGTGCAAGGGTTCTGGGAGGAGGCTATTTTTGACCTCACCCCATGGGCCAACCAGAGCAACGTGGTCATTGCCTGGGATTTCGGCAGCGATGGCTCGGTGACCTATCCCGGTTGGTTCATCGACGACGTGGTCATCTGGGGTGAGCCGCCTCTGCCCGTGGAGCTGGCTAGTTTTGCGGCTACCGCCGGCGATAGGGTGGTGACGCTGGCCTGGGAGACGCGCAGCGAGCTGAACAACCTTGGCTTCCAGGTCTACCGTAGGGTAGAGGATGGAGAGTTCGCGCGCATCGACACCGAGATGATTCCGGGAGCCGGCAGCTCTGAGGACGCTCATTCTTACACTTACGTGGACAGGGGGCTGACCAACGGCGTGACCTATTACTACCAGATCGCGGCCGTTGATTTTGCTGGCAACGTCCGGATTCACGACATGGTTGTGTCGGCCACACCAGTGTCTGTGTTGCCAACGGTCTTTGCGTTGTCGCAGAACTATCCCAACCCGTTTAATCCCAACACCGAGATTAAGTATCAACTTCCTAGAGACAGCCGAGTGGTCCTGAGGATTTACAATGTGATGGGCCAGGAGGTTGCTACTTTGGTCGATGCTGATTTGAAGGCCGGTTACTATACGGCGACGTGGAATGCTCGTGATGCTCGAGGTTCAGAGGTATCGGCGGGCATTTACTTCTGTCGCTTGCAGGCTGGAGAGTTCAGCCAGACCAGGAAGATGGTGCTAATCAAGTAGCGGTTGTGGGAGGGTTGTTTGTAGAAAAGGCAGGACTTCGGTCCTGCCTTTTCTACATCGGTTATGAAAGATGTGACAGCTGAACGGTTGGGCCCAGAGCCAGCGGAAATCTCCCGGCTACAAAACTGCCAGATCCTATTAAACGCCAGCGCAATTATCCGCCATCAGCTTGTCTTGGTCGCATCTTTAACCTTGAAGGATCAGGGAGTCTTTGCTCAATAAGGGCAGAGCCCGGATGATGAATTTTTAAAGGCCGGTTTCGCTCTGTGGGGGGATTGGGGGAGAACCCGACCGCCGCATTGATATCTGTGCATCAACTGCTGGCCATCTCGGCCAAGCCAGATAGCATTGGTATGAAGGCTGCTTGCGGAAATGGCAGGGCTTCGGTCCCGCCATTCTGGCATCGAAACGGATGATGAAAGAACTCGGTGTGCTGGTTTTGCAAGATGAAAAAAACAGGGCGTTTGATGCCCTGCGACCTCGATATATTACTTAGCAACTGTGAGCTGGTGGATTATCAAGTGGAGAGGGGATTAGGGAGAAGTTGTGATGGTGAACTCCCCCACCTTCTCGGAGGGGGCCGATTTCTCACCGTCGAGGCTCAGAACCCTGACCACGTAGTAGTAGTTAGTTGGGTCTCCGGCAGCCTCAGCGTCGATGTAGCTTGTATTCGTGATCGTAGCGAGGGACTCTGGCTCTGCGGAGGGATTCTCGGGCAAGGAGCCCCTGTAGATGATGTATCCCGCAGGGCTTATCTCGCCAGGCCGAGACCAGCTGAGCAGGATGTCATCTCCTGCCAGGCTCAGGCTAAGACCTGAGACGGCAGGTAGAGAGAGTGAGCTCGGGCGAAGTCCAGTGATGGCCACATCGTCGATGTACCAGCCGGGATAGGTGTGTCTAAAGTTTGTACCCAGGTGAAAGCGGATAGCGACGCGATGTCCGCTGTAGGGGCTGAGATCGAAGGTCTCCTGATGCCAGTGCTGACCGGCCTGGTACGAGCAGAATCCCGGCTCTCCCGGGATGCCGGCGTTGACGCCGTGGATGGTACCCTCATATCCGTTGTCCGGTGTGATGACCTGAAAATCACCTCCGTCCACGGAAATCTTGACGTTCCCGCCGTCGTAGTGGGCCTGCCGGTATTCGAAGGAGAACCAATGCCAGAAGGAGAGCTGAGGATAAGTGACTCCAGTTAAGTCGATGGGCGGCGTTTCCAGCCTGGCGTCGGCGTTGTTGGAATAGTCGCCTTCTAAATTGGTGGCCCAGACCTTCTGGCCGGAGTGTGCCTCTCCCGGACCGCTGGTGGGATTGCCCCACTCCCAATTGGAGCCGGTGGCGGTCAGGCCCCCGGGCCAATTCTCAAAATCCTGCTGGTATATCGCCTTGGTGACCAAAGGCTCGGCAAGCTCTCCCAGGCTCGGCCACCTAATCGTTTCCAGGCCGCTGCAGACGAAAAAGTGATGCTGGTGTTCTCCCAGGTCTAAAGGCGTTTGATAGGTGAAAGTTGCACCTTTGGCAAAATCAGTATCGGCAGTGGTCATGGTGTAGCGTATGCTGTCGATGTAAACGAAGGCGAACTGAGGTGAATAATTGTTATCGCTGATATAGGTGGTGCTGAATGTAAAATTCTCCGTCTCGCCCCCCCGTTTAGGAGATACTTGCACTTGATCCAGAACAAATCGACGAGGCTGGCCCACATAAACATCATCGATGTACCACCCCTGGCCGCAGTTCTGCTCGTCGCTGGTGAGCCGAAAGCGAATCTGGAGTGCAGATCCGCTGGGATAGGCAGACAGATCGTAGCTCTCACTGATCCAACCCTGACTGGTCCCGGTGAAGGGCTCGCCCAATGGAATCCACCCGGTACCGGTGTAAATTTCTACGTGTCCAAAATCTCGATCTTCCTCCAAGTCGTACCAGTGCCAGAAGGTAAGCACAGATCCAGCGACCAGGATAGTCCGGGAGGACATCAAGAAAGCGTCCATCCCGTTTTGATACTCCTGATGAGCGGACTCTCCGCAATACCAGGAATGTAGGGGTGTGTGGGCTCTGCTCTGGCTGAGATGCCAGAGATCGCCGGTTCCACCGTGAGTCCAGGAGGTCTCTTGATCCTCCATGTCATCCATCAGGCCTGTGGG
>LJUY01000022.1 GCA_001304015.1 candidate division Zixibacteria bacterium SM23_81
TCGCCCTGGTAGGAGGCCAGGATGGCATCCTGGATGAGGGAGGTATCCTGGGGGACTCTTAGTGTTCGGGGGTGAACATCTGTGCATCCGACCCCATATCGACCCATGAGACCGCCGCCAGATCCTGCGGTGACACAGAGAGAATTGCCGGCCAGATGGTAGTCGCCGTTTACCCAGTTGCAGAAGAAGGGATCGTAATCGATATTGCCGCTGCCGGCATAGCCGCCCCTGACATCGCAATAGCTGATCGTAGAGAGATCGGAAGGATATATTTCACTGGCCCAGTTGTAGAAGACGATGCCTGCTTCTGCATAGACCCCGGCCCCCAAAGCCTGGAAATCATCGCCGGCCCGGTTATCGGTTATTGTGCTGCCCAGGGCATCGATGTGGCCGCCTTCTCTGGTGTACAGGGCACCGCCGTTCTGTTGGGCCTTATTCTTGATGAACAGACAGGAGTCAGCCTGAACGGTCGAAGCGGTGCCGCAGTGGATGGCGCCGCCGGTGTGCCGGACGGAGTTGCTGTCGAAGGTGCAGTGTTGAAAGGTGACGTTGGAGGAATTGACCGTTTCCATGCCCCCTCCGTAATCGGCTGTGTTTCCTGAGATGAGGCAGTTTGTGAAGGTGGGCGAAGAGTCATCGCAATATAAACCACCTCCATGATTTCGGTGGTATATACTTTGAGCCAACTGATTATTCGTAATCTGACAGTCCATAATTTTCGGACTAGCAGCAGCGGCCAGATATATTCCGGTCCCGTAATGATCGTAGTTGCCATTGCCGATTGGCGAGTTGTTGCCTATCAGGCAGCGTCGGATGGTCGGAGAGGAGGTGGTGCAATAGATTCCCACACCCCGGACACTGGAGGAGGGGCCGCTGTTGTTGACAATACGGCAGTCCTCAATGTGAGGTTGGGAATTGTTTTTGATGGTCATCCCCCCGCCGTGGGAACCGGAGCAATACCCGTTGGCGATGGTGAAACCGCTTAAAACCGACAAACTGTCCTCACCGCCAACGGAGTAAAACGCACTCTGATTTGCAGTTGCCCCGCCGCCATCTATAATTGTTTGCGAGATGTGGGAGGTGTCTCCTGAGTGAATGTAGTTGGAGGTCAGCAGAATCCTTCTGCCCCAGAAGTTAATATTTTCTGGGTAGCTGCCTACGTCCACCAGCACCGTGTCGCCCTGGTAGGAGGCGAAGATGGCGTCCTGGATGAGGGAGGTATCCTGGGGGACTCTTAGTGTCCGGGGGTACACATCTGGGCATCCGACCTCATATCGGCCCATGAAGCCGCCGCCAGATCCTGCGGTGACACAGAGAGAATTGCCAGCCAGATGGTAATCGCCGTGAACCCAGTCGCAGAAAAAGGGGTCATTATCGATATTGCCGCTGCCGGCATAGCCGCCCCTGACATCGCAATAGCTGATCGTAGAGAGATCGGAAGGATATATTTCACTGGCCCAGTTGTAGAAGACGATGCTGGAAATCATCGCCGGCCCGATTATCGGTGATGGTGCTGCGCACGGCATTGATGTGGCCGCCGTCTCTGGTGTACAGGGCGCCCCCGTTCTGTTGGGCCTTATTCTTGATGAACAGACAGGTGTCCACCTGGACCACTGAGGCGGTGCCGCTGTGGATGGCGCCGCCGGTATAGCGGACATAGTTGCTGTCGAAGGTGCAGTTTTGAAAGGTGACAGAGGAGGAATTGACCGCTTCCATGCCCCCTCCGTAATCGGCTGTGTTACCGGAGATGTCGCAGTTTATAAAAGTGGGCCAGGAGGCATCACACCAAATACCACCACCATAATTTCGTTGATAGTTCTGGGCCAACAGATTATTCGTGATCTGACAGTCGATAATTTGGGGGGCGGCAGCAGCGGCCAGATATATTCCGGCCCCGTAATGGTCGTAGTTGCCATTGCCTGTGGGCGAGTTGTTTGCTATCAGGCACCGTCTGAAGCTTGGAGAGGAAGCGGTGCAATATATTCCCACACCACAGACAGTGGAGGTCGGGCCGCTGTTGTTGACAATGCGGCAATCCTCAATGCGAGGATGGGCATTGTTTTTGATGGTCATCCCCCCGCCGTGGGAACCGGAGCAATACCCATTGGTGATGGTGAAACCGCTTAAAACCGATAAACTGTCTTCACTGCCTAAAAAGGAGACCGTTGATTGGCTAACTGCTTGTCCACCTCCGTCAATGGTGGTCTGAGAGATGTGGATGGTATCTCCGGTTGTGAGGAAAAGAGAGCCCACGGTGATGTGCTTGCCGATGAAGTCGATATTCTCCGGATAAGTACCGTGGGCTACTAAGACCGTGTCACCATCCAAGGCTCCATTTATTCCTCCCTGGATGGTGGTTGAGTCGCCCGGCACGTTTATGATGTGGGCAGATGAGAAAACAGCGGTTATGAGAACGATGATTATTGCAATGAAAGACGATTTCATATCGACCTCCCATGTTATTGGAGTAACATTTTTTGTGTCAGAAATTTCACTCTTTACGTCCAAACGGCAGGAATAAGCTCCAATTCGGTGTGGTGCCGCCCTGTCAATTCACCTGATAACTTCCCAGACACAGGATAGCTCTCTCCTCCAGTGGCTCGGGATGTGATCTCATCTTTGGCAAGCGGGACTAGAGAGCCAATGTCAAAACGCAACTTCCCACGTGCTTTTATCCCATCACCCCCTTCAAATGGAGTGCCCTACGCCGAACCGAGGATGTTTCTATCGATTGTCCAAAACCATTTTAGCAGAGAAAGGTGGGTTTGTCAACACTTTTTTGGGAATATCGTACTGAAATAAATCGCGAGTCGCCCGCTGGTAAGTAAATCGGAATTTGTGAGAAGCTGAAAGAGAGGTGCTGGGAAGGCACACAGGTGAGGTAAGGTTCATCAGGACTGCTTTTGTGAGCATGAACAGAAAAGCCCTCCCAGTCTCCCGAGAGGGCCTTTTGGCATCGAGCTATGAGAGAGTTTATTTCACCAAAAGCATTTTTCTGACAAAAGCCTTACTACCGTGCTCCAGCCGATAGAAGTACACCCCGCTGGCCACCCGCTCGCCGTTGTCGTCGAGGCCATTCCAGCCAACCCGATGAGGACCAGCACCCAGATTTCCGTTCAGGAGGGCATGCACCAGCTGGCCGTTGATATTGTAGATTCTCAAGGCAGCAGGTCCGGCATGGGGAAGATAAAACTCAATTTGGGTCCTTTCGTTAAAGGGGTTGGGGCGATTTATCAGACGGAAAGGATTGTCCTTAAACACCGGATCCTGACGCGCAACCCGTGTGACATCCTTAAATATTGCAGATAGCTGGCGAGCGTCTACCTCGCCGGAAATCCAGTTTGCCTTGTAGGCGAACCGTCCGTGTGCCAGGTAGTGGAGGGCCACGATGGGAAAGGTCATTGACTTTCTTTGCATGGGATTCACGATGCGGACCTCTCCCATGTTGATGGCCATTCCGCAGATGTCGCAGTTTTCAACCCCATCCATTTCCATGTAATCGACATAGGGGGATTTTCTTAAGAGTTTTTCTCCCCGGTGAACGACAGGCAGCTTGGCGATGGTTTCGATGAACCTCTCGGCCAGCTCGGCACCATCTAGCAGTCCATTATTGTTGCTGTCGGAGTTGTCCATCAGGGTGTCGAAATAGTCCTCATAATCATCCCTCAAGCCATCGGCGTCGGCGTCGTTGGAAGTCTCGATGGAGAAGTGATCGGTGTCATAGTGCGCGAGGACCTCCTTAAGCAGCTTAATGTCAACTCTGCCAAAGTTCACAGTTCCATCGAAGGAAAAGCTACCATGCTCCATGTAGTGGAGCCCCACGTAAGGTATATCGATGGAGATGTCCCGCATGGGGTTGTGGATGGTCACATAACCCATGTTGAAGGTCTCACCGCAGACCTGACAGTTTTCTATTCCATAGGTCAGATTGTGTTGTACATAGCAGCAGGATTCGGAGGCAATCTCTGGCAGGGAGTTGATGATGGCGATGAACTTGAGGGCCTCCTCGGGTCCATTGGGGATCTCTGCGGCGGGGTAAGCAAGATGAGTACCTAAGAGTATTTCCTCTGGATAGGTGAGGTAGTCGCCATCTAAGTCCTCGGCTCCCAGGGAAAGCCAGTGAGAGTCTTGCCCTCGGGCTTTCAGGGGCGTCAGGGCAAACAAGAAGGAGAGGGTGGCGATTGGTAGGGACTTTTTTACGAGATGGGGGACGGACGGTCTTTGAGCGTCAAGAAGTGTTCGGCACTCCTGGTGAGTTTTTTGATAATAGGGCAAAAGGGAGGGGGTCGCTCGACATCCGGGGCAGGCCCAGTGGAACAGAATCTCCTGACCGTTGTCAACAAGGTTGTTCTGTGTGTAACCATTGTCGGCGAAGTTCCTGACGCAGCAGCCAGGATACCCAAACAGCAAACCTTCGGTCATCACGGTCTGGCGATCCTTGCCCACAGGTTTTTTGTCAAACCTCCGGGTGTAAAAATCCAAATAGCGCGATGACTTGCTGAAGATCAGCTCCGTGATGGTCCCTCCATTGGCCAGCTTTCTGTCCACCGTGTTGGTCTTGAGACCCAGGTGGCGCAGGGCTTTGATCTGCCCGCGGGAAAAATTGCTCTCCCAGCGACTCAGGGGCTTGACATCCTTTTTGGTGAGCAAAGCCAGATAAGCGATATCAAAACCCAGCTTTCTGAGGGCCTTCATAAGATCACCCCCCACACAAATGAAGTGCCCCAAACCTAGCCGAGGCAGTTTCTGTCGCCTCTTCAGAACTATTTTAGCAGAAAAAAGAGGGTTTGTCAACACTTTTCTTGGAAAAGTCGGAAAGAGTTCCATTCAAGGTTCAAGCTGGTCGAAAGTCAATTCGCGCCAGGGCAAGTTCAAGTTTCGTTCTAAGGGGTGCAGAAGGAAAAGCGCGAGAGCATTTTCCTCCTTAAATTTCGGATCATGCCGACATAAGAGAGCCGACCTCTGAGAGGTCGGCCCTGGAGATTGGGCAAGCGCCAAACGACGCTCACGATCTGAGCGCAAAGGACGTAAGGGGGGAGGCAAAGCCCTTGGCCACACTCGGCACTTGCCCGGATAGAAATAACTGTGGAATTTTATTTCATCTCAAGCTTATCTTTGATGCGACTCAGCTCTTCCTCGAGCTCTTCCAGGCGCGTCTCTAAATCCTCCAGGTCGAAATCCTCCAGATATTTCTCCACCTCTACGTCGATGTCCTGCAAATCATGGCTGGGAGCCATTATTTTCATGCGCTTGAGCTTTCGGGGAAACTCCTTCAGCTCTTGGCGCAATTTCTTATGATCGGGTCGCTCCTCTAAGGTGGCCTTCAGCTTCATTTCCTTGCCTTTGCGGAGCACCACCAGCTCTATCTCATCTCCCTCCTCGTGGTCGCCGATGACGTCGTGAAGATCGGGAGTATCCTCGATACGCTCCCCGTTGGCCTTGATGAGTATATCGCCGGCTTTGAGTCCAGCTTTCTCAGCAGGGCTTTCTGACACCACCTCGCTGATCAAGATTCCACGGCCGTCTTTGACCTCGAAGTACTTGGCCAGTTGGTCTGTGAGATCGATAGTATGGACTCCCAGCCACAGATCAGAGCCTAACCAACTGCACAGGTGCGGGAGGCCTAATAGACTGAGATCATCGTCAAAGTCGAGGAATAGCTTCTTCTTCCCAGTGTCACCCAAGATCTTTATGGTGCATGCTTTCTCATGATCGAATTCTCCGACCTTGGCGGTGAGGGTTTTCTTCTTGCCGTCTCGGGAGATATCCACCTTCACCTGGGTATCAGGAGCTGTCTTTCGCACCAGCTTGGACAGACGGCGGGGGGAAGTGACCTCTTTGCCGTCGTATTTCAGGATGATGTCACCCACCTCGAAACCAGCCTTTTCCGCCGGGCTTTCCTCGACGACATCCGTGACCAGCACACCCGCATCTGAAGAGATGTCCGTGGCCTCCCGAAGTTCCGGGGTCAGCCGTTGGAGAGAAACACCCAACCAGCCTTCGTCTTCCCCTGCCACAGCGGTGCCGCTGTAAAAGGTCAGGGCGGAAGCAGCCACTAAGGCCATCAGCGACGGGAGAATCGAAAACGCACCTCTCCGAAACGCTGCTTTCATGGTAGCACCCTCCTTTCCCTTATCTCCCTGAGGAGATGAGATAGATGTTCGAATTGTTAGCATCGAGTTGGATATTCGCTTTTCCCTGGCCCAGCTTTCCTCGAGCCCACTGAGATGCCCCATCCTTTTTAATCTCCAGGGGAAAGTCGGAGTCGATGGTGCCGTAAAGGGCCTCAGCGGTTATGAAGGCTGAGGGCTTCGATGGCAGGTTTACCCGGACTACGCCGAAGGCGGTATCTAGACGATAGAGATTCTGGCGGATCTCATCGATGATGAGCTCGATATCTCCGTTTCGGCTTAAAATGATAACGTCTCCGGCAAGCTTTTCAGCCCGAATACCCCCCTTGGTGTTTTCAATATGTGTTTGCCCCATGACATCGGCGATGCTCACCGGGGACCCCGAGTTGCTGACATGGAGATCGCCCATCACCCCCATCACCTCCACGTAACCGAGGTGATTTTTGACCCATGCGTCGCCGTCGATGTTAACCACCTCGATGGGCCCAGCGATGTTTTCCACGTTGACTGCCCCGGAGATCTCCTTTAGGCTCAAGGAGCTGAATTCGTTGCTGGCGACCACATCGCCCTGAATATTGCTGGCCTCAATGGGACCGAAACTGGTCTCGGCGTGAAGCGGGCCGTTTCCCCCTGTGACGATGATGGGTCCCTGTCTGTTGTGAAGCTCGAGATCTCCAGCACATTGGTGGATTTCCAGTGAACCATGGCTCGTTCTGGCCCTGAGGCCCTTGGTGAAGCCCTGTACACGTACATCGCCGAAATGGTTCTCCACTTGAAGAGGACAATCCTGCGGCAGCTCCACCTGTAGAAGCACAGATGTTGCCTGCACCGTTTTAGGGCGAACGTCTGGAAAGCGAGTGCTTACCTTGACGATTGAATTCTCCGGGACCACCTTAAAGGTCACCTCGCGGGCGTATCGCTGGGCATCGACTTGGGAGGTGGCCAGGACCTTGATCTCTGCCACCAGGTTGGCACTGGCTATTGGGGAGCCATTGATCACCACGTCGCCGAACTCGTGGGTCACAAAGAATGGTGGTGAACCTGCGAGCGGGATGGTCTTTTCCAGCCGATGGGAAAACGAGGACGCCCAAACAGATTGCAAGTGGTGCTCAAACAGTTGATCGAACTTTGCGCGCCACATGTTCCAAAAATGCTCCTGCTGTCGGTCAAAGTCGCCCCACCAGCGTTGCCTGGCCAAATCCGAGGTCTGAACTCGGGGAAGCTCCTCGAGATATCTGTGTAAGGCTCTCTGGTAAAGCCGCATCGTGTGCTGAGAACTCTTCCTAAAATCCTCCAGCTGAGCGTCTAGGTCAGTCTCTGTGATTCGCCAGAGGGAGTCCATCAAATCCTCAGCGGTGGGCACTGTGAGAAACCACCTGGAGTCCAATTGCCGGATCTGCGTCGTCTGAAGCCCTTTCTGTTGGGCAAAGACGGTGGTGACCATGGCCAGCATGAACAGTGGTATCAAAGCCGTCGATTTCAGGCTTATGGCCCAGGCATTAATATTGGGCCGAGACGGCCATCTCTCGAAGGGTAGATATTTTGCTGTCATAGGCATCGAAGAGGGCTCGTTGAGCCCTGATATCGTAAGAGTTTTTCTCCAGGGCGATGCTGCACTCATCGATGGTCTCTTCCAGGTGGACCAGCTTCTGTCGGAAAAGGCCAGCCTGGTCCGGATCCATTTGGTGAGCTCGGTGGGCAACGATATTCTCTAATGCAGAGATAGAATTTTGATAGTATGTTCGGGCCAGATCGATATCTGATTGGGCTGCGGCCAGTAACTGAGCTTGACTCTGTGCGGTTTGGGGTGTCGATGTGGGCGAAGAGAAGTGCTGGCGGAGAAAGAAAAGGCTGAGGAATACAGCAGCCAGGCCCATGGCCCAAGCGATTCTGGGTCGCCAAGCAGACAAAGGAGCTCGGCGAGGGATTTTCGCAGGCACAACGGGCGGTTGGGCCAGGATTCTGCGTTCAATGGCTGGCCATAGATCGGTGGTCAAGATTGCGGGAGCCAAACTTCTGGCCTGATGCACGAGTTGCCGCAAATCTTCCAGCGCCTTTTGGCATTGAGCACAGCCACGAAGATGTGTCTGTACCATAGCTGCTTGATGTGATCTGAGCTCCCCGTCAAGATAAGGGGAGAGTAATCTTTGGATTTTACGGCAATTCACCTATGCTTCTCCCACGGGGACATTGACCATAGCGGAGATCAAGCTGAGGCGTGAGCGCAAGGTCTTTCGCAAATGAGATCGTGCCTTGTGAAGCTGAGATTTTGAGGTTCCTACCGAGCAGTTTAGCATCTGGGCAATTTCTTGGTGCTGGAATCCTTGGACGTCGTGCAGGACGAACACCATCCTTGATTTGGGAGGCAAAGAGGCGATGGCTTCTTCCAAAAAGGGCTTGAGCAATCTGGTATCATTCCCTTGGGCTTGGTGGCCCCCTGCCTGGACATATTCACTGGTTTGCGCTTTCCTGCGCCGTTGTCGCTGCCTGAGAGCGCTCATGGAGATGTTGGTGGCGATCCGGTACAGCCAGGAGCTGAAGGCCGCGTCACCGCGAAAGGAATTTATCTTTCGGTGTACCTGAACAAAGACGTCTTGGACGATATCCTCGGCATCCTGCACGTTGTTGGTCAGCCGGATGGCCAGCGCATAAACTTTGTCTTTATGCCTTTTGTAAAGCTCTTCCAGGGCGCCGATATCGCCTTGTTGACATCGTTTGCAGAGAATCAGGTCCCCAACTTTAGCCTCTTTTTGCAAACCCCAACTCCCACGGAGGGCTCTCATCGTCTAATAGGACGTGTGAGAGGCGGTGAAAGGTTGCCAGAAAAATAGGGCAGCAGGAAAAAACCCGACGCAAAGAAAGCATCGGGTTGAATTTTATAAGCATACAAAATGCGACACATCTTTCTAAAGGATCGAGTAGGTCACCTTCGGAGCCATAAGAATATTCCTTACCCAGACGCAGTTGATGACTCCTCGTGCCCACCATGTTCCTGCGGAGGTGTTGGTGGAATCTGCGTAGTTGGAGCCGGCGCTGGGATCGCAGAGCGGCGGCCAAAGCGAGTCCAGGCCGCTGCCCCGAGTCCGGCCATGCTCGCCAAGGCGATGATGATCCAGCCGATGAGCTGGAAGAGCCAAAACAGAGGCAGCAGAACCGATCCGCCCAGGGTCAAGAACCAGGCCAGGATGAGGATCAGCTCTATGGCCAGAGCTCCCACGATGATTTTGGCCATTGGCGTGGGCAGGGTTAAGTTGGAACCACGATGGATCTTTGTGCCCACAAAGAGGCTCACACCGGCAAATCCCAGGATGCTGGCCACGAAATAGGCGATGGGCTGTATGATAAAAGCAACTGGGATGCCGATGATGGTCACGCACAACAGCACAAAGAGAGGCATGAAAACGATGTTGGCCGCGAAACCCAGCAATAGGGACTTTAAGGGAGCCTGTTCAATAGTTTCCTGGATTTTGGTTACATTTTGCGGCGCGAAAAAGGCCGCCAAGGCCACCAGAAATAGGGACATGATGACCAAAGCGATCATGGGAAGGCCGTATCCCATGAACCTGGTGAAAGGTCGCACGACAAAGACGTGAGGTCTAAAGAAGTTAAAGTTAAATGGCAGCGCCCCAACCCGCTGTCCGCGAATCTGCGAGCCGGGATCTCTCTGAAGCGTTCCCCCGACGGTGATAACATCGCCTCTGACGATGCCCGTGGATTTGACATGCAGGGGGGCTCCGATGACGGCCACATCACCGGAAACGGTGCCAGCCACAGTGATGGCCCCCCCGATAGAGACCAGGTCGCCGTCGACCACCTCGCCCTCAGCGACGGTGATGGGCTCGCCTATTTTTATGATGCTTCCACTCTCCAAGGAGATGGCTTTCAAAGCTGTGTCCAGGTCTGGCACTTTGATGTCCTTACCATCCACCGTGATTTTCTCATCGTCGATGACAATCCCGATCTTCGTTTTTTTCTCGTCCTCAGAGTCGCGAACGACTACGCCCTGGTCACTGATCTCCACCTCCAGGGCTCGCTTTCCCTTGGGCGGATGTTGCGTTGTGTCGACATCCTGGGCGTCAACCAGTCTGAGTCCGCTGATCATAACCAGGAGCGTCACATAGAGCATGATGAGACTCTTGAAGGCGCGATCACATTTACGGTGGCATGTTCTTGCCATGAGATACTCCTCAACTATAGAAGAGATCAGTCCGAGGGCAACAGGTCGATATTGCCCCCCGAGGTGGAGAGGTTCAGTTGCGCCCCTCCATCCCCCATTGTTCCCCGTAGGCGGGTGCGCGAGACCGATTCGATGGTCGTGGGCAATTTGGCGCGGATTCTGCCCCCTGAAGTTTCCAAATCTAACGTGCAGGATGAGGATTTGGGAATTCGGAAGGTTATCTGCCCGCTGGAGGTATCTACCCGATATCTGCCGTTTTTCTCAATAGCGGTCTCCACCCAAACATCTCCGCTGCTGGTGTCGATCCACAGATCTCCGCCTCTCTGCTTGACGGTGATATCACCGCTGGTGACGTCGATGTGGACATCTCCGTGTACAGCCTCGACGTTCACATCGCCGCTGGTGCCGTCTATGGTCAAGTTACCCTTGATTCCTTTTCCGATGACGTCTCCGCTGGTAACATCGACTTGGACATCCGCGCCTATGTTTACGATCTCCGCATCGCCGCTGGTGGCGTCGATTTTCAGGTTTCCCAGCACATCTTGAGCCAGCATATCTCCACTAACGGCATCGATGCTCAGGTCGCCTCCGATTTTCTCTATCTTCACGCCTCCGCTGACCACGTCGACGGTTACCTCTCCATCAATGTTGACAATGTAAATGTCGCCGCTGACACAGCCAGCTTTTACCTCCACCTGCCGAGGGGTTTGGATATCAAAATCCACCTGAACAGAGGGTTTTTTTCCCAAAAGTTTGCTCAGAACGTCGCCCAAGGATTCCGACCAAGCTCGAGGTATTTTAGCCTCGATGAACAGACCCTTCTCTCTTTCATCGAAGATGATGTTCACCTTCTGAGCCCACTCCTCGGCCTCTTTTCGGGAGCCTGCCTGAACCCGCTTGGTAGCCTTGACGACCACCTGTTTTTGCTCCCCACCCTGGATGTTGATGTCTCCTCTGGTGTTCTGAACCGAGATGAGTGCTCCTGAGGGAAGAGAAAAACTCTTCTCCTGGGGGAAGGTGTATTCCGTTCCTGAATCTGCCTGGGAAAGGACGGGATTCGTCAGGATTATGGCAAGAAGAATCAAGGCCAAGGCTGCTCTTGTTATATGGCGCATCATCGTTTATTCCTCCTGAAGGTATCAGAGGCCCTTGAGTTTTTTCTTGAGCAGCTCACGAGCTCGAAATATCTGAGCTTTTACGGTTCCCAAGGGAATACCCAAGATTTCAGAGATTTCCTCGTACGTGTGGTCTTCCTTATGACGGAGCAAAATAACCCGCTTATAGCGAGGGGGCAGCGAGTTGATGGCATCATCGATGGAGATCATGCGTTGTTTGCGAACATATTGCCATTCTGGATTCAGAGACCAATCGGGTATTTCTCTTTTAATGCAACCGTTCTGGCCGGCGATGGGCTCGTCCAGGGAAAACGTTCGAATTTTTCTTCGCCGGATGTGGTCGAGGCAATGGTTTGAGACAATTTTGCAGAGCCAGGTGGTGAAAGCATACTCGGGATTGTAGCGGGATAGACACCGAAAGGCTTTGATGAACGATTCCTGAACCAGATCATCGGCCTCTGTAGGATCCTTTACGATGCCAAGCGCCAATTGATATGCCAGCCGTCGGTGTCTGTTAAGCAGCTCAGTGAAGGCAGCCTGGTCACCGGAGAGGGCCCGTTGAATCACGTCCCGAACGCTATCTCCTGATCCGCGGCTTTTCATTTTGTTTACGGGTGGTTTCATTAAAAAGTTGCATTTTATGTTGGAAGTTAATATCTTACCATAGCGAAAAAAGGCCACGCTGTCAAGAGAAATCAGCCGAACTGAGTCCCTTGCTGAGGCCAGAAACTAGAGCCAAGGTACTCCGGGGAGGGAAAGCTTTTTCGTGAGCCAATATCTGGGCCAAATGGCCAAGAAGTCCTTCTGGAATGCCTACGATCATCTTGGTGGTTGCATACTAGTGAATCTTTTCTGGTCGCTGCTGAGTCTGCCCTGGCTTGGCTTAACGGCTCTGCTGCTTACCTTGAGTTGGACGCAGCTTGCGGCCGGAAGAGCCCTGGTGGGCTTGATGCTCTTTATGGTGGGCATTCAACAATTGATGGTCTCACCAGTCTCTGCTGCCCTCTGGGCTGTGACTGCCCGGTGGGTGCATTACGGTGGGGCGTCCGGGAAGGAGTTTTTCCGGAACTTTAAAAAATTCTTCTTACGGTCCTTGTGCCTATGGCTGTTTTTCACCCTCATTGCCTTTCTTCTGGTCTTGAATGCCGCATTTTATCACCATTTGCCCGAGAAGTTCTCGTTTCTTGGCGCGTTTGCCGCAGGATTAATGGGCTGGGCGTATCTCTTCTTATGTCTCGTGCAGGTTTACGCGCTTCCCCTTCTTGTGCAGGAAGATCTGACCGTTAAAAGTGTTCTGCGACGAAGCGCGTTGTTGGTGTTGGACAACATATGGTATTCCCTTTGCCTGGCGCTGATGGTCTTCGCCGTTCTTATGGCCGGTGTGGTCAGCGTGGCGGGTTTATTGTTTCTTACCGTCGGTTTGGCAGGCGTGTTGACGAACACCGGGTTACGTGAGATCCTGAGGAAATATGAACCTGAAAAGAGACGGCCAGGCCGGAGAAACTGGGCTGAGATTCGAGAGCGCCAGGGGAAGGCGGAGGAGGAACCTCGAGGCTGGCGGGACCTTTGGAAGCCCTGGGAGAAATGATCCGACCATTGCCGTGAGGCGTTGACGTGAAGCCTTCTCGTGTGGGTGAAAGCCAGGAGAGAAATGGTGGTTGTGGCCACGGGAGTTGATATTATAGAGGTGCGCCGTATCCGTGAGGCCATGGAGCGCTGGGGAGACCGTTTTTTAAGGCGGATCTTCACACCAGGGGAGATCAGCCATTGTCGTCGAAAAAGCAGGCCTGAGCTTTCCTTTGCTGCCAGGTATGCCGCCAAGGAAGCAGTCCTGAAAGCACTGGGTATCGGCCTGAGGGGAGGGTTGAGTTGGAAGGATGTGGAGATCATCAATGATGTGCGCGGCGCGCCGATGGTAAAGCCCGGCCGGCCCATGATGGAGCTTCTCGGCGAGAAGCGGCTGCTTATCAGCCTCTCCCACCTCAGGGAAATGGCCGCCGCCGTGGCTCTGTTAGTCGATGATCGAGGAGAGCAAAGATGAAGACCGTAACCGCCCTTCAGATGCGCCATATCGACGCTCGAACTATCCAAGAGGCGAACGTTCCCGGTTTAGAGCTAATGGAAGCTGCGGGCCAGGGAGCGGCCCGGGTGGCGATGGAAATGCTCAGCGATCCTAAGGGCAAAACGGTGGTTTATTTCTGTGGGAAAGGAAATAACGGTGGAGATGGTTTCGTCATGGCCCGGCTCTTGACCCAGGAGGGGGTTACGTGCTTGGTCTATCTTCTTGGGAAGAAGCATGAGGTGAAAGGAGACGCTCTGGAGAATCTCAATCGCCTGACCGCCCAGGGCGTCCAAGTTCGGGAACTGGCCGATATAGACGAAATCTCCGGCCTTGAGGGGGCTCATCTGATCGTGGATGCCCTGTTGGGGACCGGCGTCAGCGGTTCTGTGAAAGGCGTGATGGCGCAGGTCATCCATCTGATCAACAACTCGGAACTTCCCGTTCTGGCCGTGGATATTCCCTCCGGGGTCAACGGTGACACCGGTGAAATTCTGAGCTGTAGCGTGCGGGCGGATCGAACAGCCACCATGGCGCTGCCCAAGCGGGGTTTCTTCTTCTCGCCGGGCCGAGAGCTTGTCGGAGAGCTGACGGTGGTGGACATCGGAGTGCCCTCATGGGCCGTGGAGCAGGAGAAGCTAACCGTGGAAACTCTGGAGGGCCATGAGATGGCCAGCCTGATCCCCTCAAGGGCTGCCGACGCGCATAAGGGATCCTGCGGGCGGGTTTTGGTTCTGGCCGGCTCCGTGGGCATGACCGGAGCGGCTGCCCTGACATCCATGGCCGCCCTTCGCTCCGGGGCCGGGATGGCCATTCTGGGCATTCCGGAAAGCCTCAACAGCATCATGGAGACGAAGCTCACCGAGGTGATGACCAAGCCCCTTCCGGAGACCGAAACCCACGCTTTAGCCGTCTCCTCTCTGGAGGCTATCCAGGAGCTCCTTTCCTGGGCAGACGTTCTGGCAATTGGGCCGGGGCTGTCTACTCATCCGGAAACGGTACAGATGGTGCGCCAGTTGCTCCCCCAGCTGTCCTGTCCCACTGTGGTCGATGCCGATGGCCTGAATGCCATCGCTCAGGACACAAAATTGTTGGAATCGGTGAAGACCCCGCTGGTGCTGACGCCCCACGCGGGTGAGCTGGCCCGCCTCAGCGGCATCGAGATTCCGGTGAAGACAGAGCAACGTATCGAGGCCGCCACGACCTTGTCACGACGTTATGGGGTAGTCTGTGTTTTCAAGGGCGCCCCCACACTCATAGCTAACGAGGATGGCAGTGTGTTCATCAACACCACAGGAAATGCTGGCATGGCCACAGCCGGCGCTGGAGATGTCCTCACTGGGATGATCGTCGGATTTCTCGCTCAGGGACTCTCGCCCCTTCAGGCAGCCAAGGTGGGAGTCTATCTACACGGACTGGCCGGCGATGTGGCCAGAGAGGTGCAAGGCGAATGGGGCTTGGTGGCAGGAGATTTGGTGGATGCTATTCCGGAGGCCTTATTCCGAACCTATGGGCAGAGAGCTAAGAGAAAGGCCCTCCATGATGAATAAAGAACTGGTGGAAAAGGTACGGGCCATTGCCCAAGAGATCGAGCCAACCTTGAAAGAGATTCGGCGGCAGATTCATCGACATCCAGAGAGGGGTTTTCAGGAGCATGAGACGGCCAAGCTGGTGCTTGCTCGGCTTAAAAGGCTGGGGATAAGGGTCCGGGATAAGGTGGGGCAGACAGGTGTGACGGGTCTGTTGGGGGGCAAGGGTGGTGGCAAAACTGTGGGGCTGCGGGCCGACATGGATGCGCTTCCCATCCAGGAGCATAGCAGAAACCCCTATAAGTCTCAGATATCTGGCATGATGCACGCCTGCGGCCACGATGCTCACGTGGCTTGTTTGCTGGGTGCCGCAGAAATATTGGCGCGTCTGGACATCGAAATTCCTGGGTCGGTAAAATTTCTCTTTCAGCCCAATGAAGAAGATGTTCCCAGCGGTGCTTTAGCCATGATAGAGGCGGGTGTTCTGGATCGACCCCGTGTCGACGTTCTTATTGCCCTGCATGTAGATCCAGAAACGCCTTGCGGCAAGATTGGCATTAGGGCTGGCGCGATGCTGGCCGAGGCCAGAGACTTTGCTATCCGCATTCTAGGACGAGCTGGGCATGGCGCCCATCCGCACCAGGCAATCGACGCGATTGTGGCGGCAGCTCACTTCGTCACCCAACTTCAATCCATCGTGAGTCGGCGAGTCGATCCTCTCGAGGCGGCGGTGGTCTCTGTGGGAGAAATTCGAGGCGGGCATGCCGATAACATCGTCGCGGATCAGGTGGAGTTGAAAGGGACGGTGAGATGCCTGAATTCCCGTCTGGGAGATGAGCTCGTCCGTGCGCTGGAAGCGGTCCTTCAGGGCGTTACCTCGGCAGCCGGCGCTCAGGGCCAGATACAGTGGACACAGGGGTGTACGGCGTTGGTCAACGATCCCAAGGTGACCAAAGCAATCCACCGGGCGGCTACACAGCTTTACGGATCTGATGCTCCGCATCCCCATATCCCGCAGTCTATGGGGGGCGATGACTTCGCCTACTTCCTTCAACGGGTGCCCGGAGCTATCTTCCTGTTGGGCACCAACGATGGGTCGGAGAGAACTTCATATCCCTTGCACCATCCGCAATTTGACATCGACGAGAAAGCTTTAACGGTTGGCGCAGCCGTTATGGCTCAGACGGCCTTAAACCTCCTTTTGGAAGGCTGAGAGGGCTTGACCACGTCTCGGACCACGGGAGCATCTTTGACCAAATTCTGTCTGATTTTGGCTTTTTCCATGGTACTTCTCTGTCTTATGGTGGATCAAGCATCGCAAGCGCTCCGATATCAACTGGAGGATTGGGTCAGCTACACCAATTTTCGGTTTGTCACCTCAATCGCCATAGATGATCGCCACATCTATTTCGGCACCACCGGCGGAGTGTTGAGATATGATCACTGGGGAGATCGTTGGGAAACTCCGTTAACCACAAGCTCTGGGTTGCTGGATAACTACGTGCTGGATGTGGCCATCGATGAAACCTCTCATGAGATTTTTTTTAATACCCGCCGGGGTGTTTGCCACTATGATCCAGTTTTGGAGGATTGGAGGTTGGGGGGAAGCTTTCCATCAATTCCGCCTCATTCCAATTATCAATACCCAAATCTACTTCCCGATTTTGGACTCAATTTTTACCGTGAGGAGTGGGGAGCTTATCTCACCGATTTCAACCAGCGGCGCTATCCTCTTACAGCCCATTTGGCCGATATGTGGGGCAACCTGTGGGTCGGGACGGCGGGCCTGGGAGCTGGGAAGGCTGTGTTGAGAACCGGACGGTTGAAGATGTTCAAATATGGGCCGATAGGGAAGAATGTGGCTGCCTTGGCCTTTGACAGCCAAGGCATATGGTTGGGCGGCGTGAATATGTGGGATGATCCCACGGGTATCACCCATATGAACCGAGATCTGCAAACCTGGGACTATTTTGAGGCTCGCTTTGTCGATGGGCTGCGTAGCGATGATATCACATCCTTCGCTGTCGGAGGCCACACAGTATGGGTGGGAACTCTGTATGGGCTCTCTTGCTACGATAAAGAAATGACAGATTGGCGAACCTTCACTTCCTTCGACGGCCTGGCCGATGACTGGATCACGGACATCGTCGTGGACGATGGGATTCTGTGGGTGGGTACTTCCTTCGGCGCCAGCATGATTGACGCACAGGGTGATAGTCTGTTGCTTGGCGAGGTGCCTTTCATTGGGCGTCAGAGGATTTACGACGTCGAAGCGGATGAGGAGTTCGTCTGGTTTGTCACAGATCATGGAGTGTATGCCCTGGATAAGATCATGAATCGGTGGGTGAAGCTTACCAGCCCAGATGGCACCATCGACGGGACAGTCACAGCCATATCTAGTTTCGAGGATGAGATCTGGTTTGGCACTCCTCTCGGCCTTACGGTCTATCAGCAAGCTGGAGAAGTGTGGAAGTGGTTTTCATCACGACACCAACTCTCTGTCGGAAACATACTCTGCCTCAAGGCAGGGAAAAAGGCGGTTTGGGCCGGCACCGAAGCGGGGCTTTGGAAGTACACGCGCCGGACAGGGCAGTGGAGGGTCTTCACCACAGAGGACGGCTTGTTGGACAACCTCGTTCAGGCCATCCTCCTGGATGGAGATCACATCTGGTTAGGTACTTCAGAAGGGGTGACCAGATTTTATTGGAATGACCCCATGAGGATCGATTAGATGAAGTTGGGACAGATTGGTGAGTTCGGCCTCATAGACCGGCTGAAAGAGAGGGTATTCCGACCAGACAAAAAGGTGGTGACCGGGATCGGTGACGACGCCGCTGCCTTTCGGGTCTCATCTCGAGAGCTCCTACTTGTGACCACAGATGTCCTGGTGGAGCGGGTCCATTTTGACCGTCGCATCCACAGCTTTTGGCAGATTGGTTGGCGGGCTATGGTGGCCAATGTCAGCGATATTGCCGCCATGGGTGGACTTCCACGGTATGCGCTGGTGTCCATATGCCTTCCAGAGACGATGAGCGTTGAGGCGGTAGAGCAGCTCTATGAGGGGATGCAAATAGCAGCCGATGAATATCATCTCCAGATCATAGGAGGGGACACTGTCTCCTCGCTTAGAGATATGGCGGTGTCTATCGTTTTATGCGGACAGGTAGAGGAAAAAAGTTTGGTGACCAGAGGAGGCGCCCAGGCCGGAGATCTCATCTGCGTCACCGGAGAATTGGGTGGATCTCAGGCGGGCCTGGCCATGTTGCAGTTGATGAGTTCAAAACGCAAGGGAGACGTTTTGCCACTGCCTGTGGAGAAATGGTCTGCAGTTCGGGACCGCCACCTTCAGCCAAGAGCGAGGCTTCGAGAAGCAAGATTGTTGGCCAAGGGAGGGGTCGTGAACGCCATGATCGATGTCAGTGACGGTCTTGCCGGAGAAGTGGGACACATAGCCGAGGAGAGCTCCGTGGGGGCGGAGATAAAGGAAGCGCAGATTCCCATCGGGTCGGAAACTAGACGGATTGCGCGCCATCTGGGAGTTCCAGTTCTGGATTTGGCCCTCTGTGGCGGCGAGGACTTCGAGCTGGTTTTCACCATCCCCGCTGCCGATGCCCATCGCACAGCCGAGCAAATTATAGGAGAAACGGGAACCGCCGTCTCCATCATCGGTAAAGTCCTTCCCGCTGAAGACGGGGTCGTTCTCGTTTCCCCTCGAGGAAAGCGAAGACCGATGTTAACGGAAGGATATCGTCATTTTTGAAAGGACCTTTCTTGAGGAAGGGGGTAGCCCATGAGATCCGAGCATCAAAAACAGGTTTTGGATCAAATCAAAACTCAGAATGTTCGGACTGTTCGGCTCTGTTTCTCAGATATTCTCGGGAGGTTAAAGGGTTTTGCCGTCCCGGCCAATCGGATGGAAGAGGCTCTCGATGAAGGCCTGGGATTTGACGGCTCCTCCATCGAAGGCTTTTGCCGCATTTTCGAGAGTGACCTTTTGGCCATGCCGGACGCAGCCACTTTTCGAGTTCTGCCCTGGACCACCGATGGCGAGAAAATTGGCATGATGTTCTGCGACGTCCTCACACCCGAGCGAGAGCCATACCCGGGAGATCCCCGCTACGTGCTCAAGCAGAACCTGGAAAAGGCTGCGCAGCTGGGGTATACATTCTACGTGGGGCCGGAGTTAGAGTATTTCTACTTTCAAGGTGACGCAGATCCCAAGGTCTTGGATCTCGGTGGATACTTCGACATGGCGCCGTTAGATGTCGGCACGCGCCTGCGCAAGAAGACGGTTTTCGCCCTGGAGAGAATGGGCATCCCCGTGGAGTACAGCCATCACGAGGTGGCTCCAAGCCAACACGAGATCGACCTCGTTTTCCAGAACGCCCTGACCATGGCCGATTATGCCATGGCCTATCGCTTGGTGGTCAAAGAAGTGGCGCGGTCGGAGGGAATGTTCGCCTCCTTCATGCCCAAACCCCTATTTGGCGAGAATGGCAGCGGGATGCACGTGCACCAATCTTTATTTCAGGGTGAGCGAAACGCTTTCTTCGATGCCCAAGATGCTTATCACCTCTCCTCAGTCGCCAAGAGCTATACAGCGGGCATCTTAGCGCACGCTGCGGAGGTCGTGGTCGTCACCAACCAATGGGTCAACTCTTATAAGCGTTTAGTGCCCGGATACGAAGCGCCGGCCTATATCTCCTGGGGACAGAAAAATCGATCAGCCCTGGTGAGGGTGCCCCGATATAAGCCGGGAAAGGAGCAGGCGACCCGGGTGGAACTGCGTTGTCCCGATCCGGCATGCAATCCCTATTTAGCCTTCGCGGTGATGTTAGCCGCGGGTTTGAAAGGCATCTCCGAGAGCTACCAGCTGCCGGAACCCATCGAAGAAGACATCTATACCATGTCGCCCGATGAAAGAGCAAACAGGGGAATTCTGTCTCTTCCGGATAACCTCTATGCCGGCATTTTGGAGGCTGAGAAGAGCGAATTGCTGCGGCAGGCTTTGGGGGAGGATATCTTTCATAAGTTCATCGCTAATAAAAAGGTGGAGTGGGATGAGTACAGAGCGCAGGTTACCGACGCCGAGATCAAAAAGTACCTTCCTATCCTATAAATTGGAGACTTGACAGGTTCGGCCCAGTTTGTTACACTTAATGAGGAAGTATGCACAACTCTTGAGCAATCTCATGGCATAGGTTATTGTTGACCATGCTCCTTTCGGAACACGCAAAATAGGGGACTAAGATGTTCGGCAGATGGATGTATATTATCGTTTTTCCTTTGCTCTTGATCTGGTTTTTCTCTAGCCTGGCTGGTGGCGAAAATTCTGGCCATCTGGGCTTTTCTAAAATGAGCCTGGAAGACAGAACTCTTTACTTTCGGAAGATTGGAGATAACCGGCTCCTGGATTTGGTTGTCGGTAACCAGCTCGTGAGCGAAAATGTTGCTCAGTTCCTTTTCATATGGGCTGACTATTATGCAGAGAAGCCCTTTGTGCTCAATTCAATCGCGTTGCATCTCCATTTGGATGCCCACATCGTCGATGGAAGCGCCGCCTCCAAAATCGACGTCGATATCATGCGAAATGGGAGCATCATATCTACAACGAACATTTATGAACTGCCCCCAGGTCATATAGGCGATCGCCAATTGGACCTCTTCACTAATGAGGACATCTATCCCACCGTTACCTTCAACCGGGGAGATGAGTTGGGATTCTATTTTCGCCGCACGGACAATTTGAACCCCTGTGATTTTCGTTATAACGGCGCAGCCGATAGAGATGATTCCCATCTAACCATAGAATTTGAAAAGCCGAATTTTGCCCTGATTGAGTCTATTCCAATCGCATTTGACCTTACTCTGGAGGAGGGAGAGATCCTCGATACGACGTTTGAGATTAACAATCTAGGCTTACAGCCCGTGCACTATGATCTGAGCCTGCCCCAAGGACAAGAAACCCTGTACCATCATGACTTAAGTGCTGCCCTGTGGTGGATTATTTCGGACCAACAGGGACAGGATTATTACAACGTCAGGTTTACGCCGGCCCAAAACTGCACTTTGAAATCAGTCCGCTTTAGGTTCTTCAGAAACGCATCTTCAGGAAACCCGGATCTCATGATCTACATATGGAATGACTCCGGGGCGTTTCCGGGTGCAAAGCTGGACTCGACGTTGATTCCCTATGATGCCATCACCTTTTTCCCGGCCTGGCATGTTGTGGAATTGACTGGTGAGGGTCTCCTCATACCAGCACACCAAGACTTTCACGTGGGGTACACCTGCATGGGACACAACCCCGGCGATGCCCTGGCGCTCTGTTCCGACGATGGGCTACCCGTAGGAGACCACCGGCGGAGCTCGGGGCTTTATGGCGACAACTGGAGAACGGTTTACGAAGAACATGATATAGACGCCAACTTTCAGATTCAAGCGGAGGTGAGATATGGGGACCCACCCGATTGGATTTCCATCGGACCCCATTCAGACTCTCTCGGTCCCGCTGGCAACGAACAGATCCCGCTGCAGCTGGATGCCACTGGCCTGAGCGGGGGGGTTTACAAGACAAGCGTGGTGGTCAAGAACGATTCTCCAGACCGCCTGGTCACCATACCTATTACACTGCGAGTGGGCTTGACTCCTGTCGAAGAGCATGTTCCGGATATGCTCCCCCTCCGCTCCTCGCTGTCTGCCAATTATCCGAACCCCTTCAATGACGGGACCCGCATCGTCTATCAAGTGGGATCATCTGGCACTGGTCATAAAACCCAAGCCGTGCGTCTGATGGTGTATAACCCTGTGGGTCAGTTGGTGCGAAAGCTAGTCGATCGGCCGCAGGATCCAGGCTCGTACACCGTGAGGTGGGACGGTCGGAACAAAGCAGGCGTGGAGGTGGCCAGCGGGGTGTACCTCTGCCGGCTTGAGGTGGGGGATTTCCATCAAGTCCGGAAGATGCTATTGATCAGGTAATAGGGGTATTAATCCCGATTTTTGTGTGGAGGATGCCACAAAAAGATTCAATATTTCAAGCGATATCTTGCAGTGTCTGCAAGGAAGATTGGAAATTATCCTTCTAGCATCAAGGAATCGTTCCTACATGTAACAGGATCATTGGCACATTTTTCTATTTGCACTGGAGGCACAGCCAGGATTCATTTGGGATTGGTGTCAGTGGGATTGAAAAGCTCTTAAGTGCTATTGACACGCTTCCCTGGCAACACGTTTATGGTCATTGAGGAAGGCACTTGAACCCTCAAGTCCTCGAGCCATGAACCGCCCTCTTTGCGCAAACGAGATGAACAAGCCTATCGGCAGGCGATGTCCTGATGGAAAGTGAACAAATCGCCCAGTATAAAATTGAGGAGCTTATAGGACGAGGCGGAATGGGTGCCGTTTTCAAAGCCAAGGACACCCATTTGGGCCGCACGGTGGCTCTCAAGGTTCTCACAGTTCAGGATCTTCCTGAGGATGAGGTAAAAAAGAGGTTCCTCCGGGAAGCCAAGGCAGGCGCCCAGTTGAGCCATCCTGGAATTGTGACCATCTTCGAGGTGGGCGAGGATCTCGGCCACCAGTTTATCGCTATGGAATATGTCAAAGGCCGAACCCTGCGCCAGCTCATCCAGGCCAAGCCCCCCTCCATCTTGGAGGCCATCGACATCGGCATAGCCGTTGGGCAGGCGCTGAGTGCCGCTCATGGCGGCGGCATCATTCACAGAGACATCAAGAGCGACAACGTCATGGTCACCGATGAGGGTATCGTGAAGGTTATGGACTTCGGCCTGGCCAAAATCAAGGGCACATCCATGATCACCAAAGAGGGCGAGATCATGGGCACCGCGGCCTACATGTCGCCTCAACAGGCCACCGGTGAGGTCATCGATCATCGCACAGACATATTCTCCTTGGGAGTGGTTTTATACGAGCTACTAACCCGCCAGCGGCCCTTCACCGGCGATCAGGAGATCGTGGTGATCTTCTCTCTCCTCAACGAAGAGCCCATGGGTATCAGGGAGCTCAATGCGGAAGTGCCTGAAGCGCTGGAGCAGATCGTTTTTAAAGCCCTGCACAAAGAGCCCCAAGATAGATATCAGCAGGTGAGCCAGATGGTGGAGGACCTGGAGAAGGTGCGGCAAGCCATTGTGGCGGGTGGAGAAGTCTCCTTGGCGGAGCTTGAACTGGTGGCTTCAGAAGAAGTGGCCGTCGCTGAGGAGCGAGAATTTCAGGCACAGCTAGTGGGCCGAGAGGGGGAGATGGCGGAATTGCAGAACCTCCTGCATCTCGCCACCCTAGGTGAAGGGCAGACGGTGCTGATCTCCGGAGAGGCCGGTATCGGCAAGACCAGGTTGGTCGGAGAATTGAGCAAACAGGCCAAGACCAGGAAGATTAGAACTCTTATCGGACACTGTCTGCATAAAATGAGGAGCTATCCTTATCAGCCTTTCGTGGAGGCCATCCAGGAGTATTTCCAGATTAAGGGGGTTGATGGCGTCCACAGGCTGGAGGTCTTTTTGGACCAGAGGGCTCCTGAGCTGAAAGCCCAGGCTTCGGTGCTGAAGATCTTTCTCAATCTGGAGGGCCAAGAACATGCCCAAGTGGTCAACCGAGAGGAGCTGCTGCAGACTATCAACAAGCTTATCGAGCGCGTGGCCATGGAGCGACCGCTGATTCTGTTCGTGGATGATCTGCAGTGGGCCGATGCAGACACCCTGAGCCTCTTTCATTACACCTCACGGTGGATACGAAGGGCCAAGGTACTGCTGGTAGGTACCTACCGCCCGGAGGATGTGAGCCTGCCAGGGGAGGAAGAAACCAAGCTATTGCCCCAAGTACGACGCGAGATGAGCCGGGAGGGTCTGCTTCAAGAAATACCCCTGGAGAGGCTCCGGGGGGAGCATTTGGCTCCTATGGTGGACTCTCTTTTTCCCAAGGCTGAGTTCGGACAGGATTTTTACCGAACTCTTTTTGTTGAGACAGAGGGGAATCCACTCTTCGTCCTGGAAACCTTGAAGCTGATGAAGGCCGAGGGAATTATCTTTCGGGACAACGGCACCTATTGCTTGCGACAGAGTCCGGAGTGCCGGACCATCCCCTCAAAGGTGCAAGACGTCATTAAACGAAGGCTCCAGCGACTCGATGACGAGGAGCGAGAGGTTCTGGAGATGGCCTCGGTGGAGGGGGAGATCTTCAACTCAGCCACCGTCGCCGATTGTCTGAACCTTAATAAAGTTGTACTTCTTAAGATGTTGCAGCGCCTTGAGCGGGAGCATCACGTGATTCACACGGTGGAGCGACGCTATCGGTTCGATCACGCCAAGATCCGGGATCTGCTCTATCAGGAAATCCTCCCTGAGCTGCGGACGGAGTATCATCTCATCGTGGGCGGTCATCTGCGAGCCCATTTTGCCGAGGACGAGCAGGTCATTCCCCAGATTGCCCACCACCTGGTGGAAGGCGGTGATTTCAAGGGTTCTTTGCCCTTTCTGATCAAAGCTGGCGAGAGGGCCAAGAGGGTTTTCGCCAATGCCGAGGCCATCGGACATTTCACCAAGGCCCTGGAAATTTTAGAACAGCTTTCATGGGACGACACCCAAGAGAGGACCATATCCATGGTGAGTGTACAGGAAGGTTTGGGGGACATCTACGCTCTTACCGGCAGGCATCAGGAGGCGGTGGAGGCCTTCACCAGTGCATTGGACTTGGAGGGGCTGCCCAGTGAAAGGTGTTCCTGCCTCATGCGTAAAACCAGCGGCGTCCAGGAAAGACAAGGGGCATTCGACGAAGCACTGGCCGCCCTGCAGAAAGCTGAGAAGTGTGTGGAGCCCATGGCCCAGGAGGCTCTAGGACGGCAGGAAATGGGTCGGATCTTAATCGATCGCGGGGCCGTTCACTACAAGATGGGCGAGGTGGAGAAGGCAGAGGAGGAAATCCAAAAGGGTCTGGCGCTTTTAGAGGGAACTGAAGCTCTAGGGCACCAGGCGGCGGGGTATCATTACTTGGGAGTGGTTAGCCGAAGCCAAGGGGATTATCAGCGGGCTGTTGAAATGCACCAGCGAAGTTTAGGGCTTCGCGAAAAGATCGGTGACCGATGGGGAATCGCCCTGTCCTATAACAATCTGGGCATCGCATACAAAAACCAGGGCAAAAGAGATGAGGCCGCTGAGATGTACCAGCGCTGTTTAGAGATCTTCGAGCAGATTGGCTATAAACTTGGGGTGGCAGGTTTGTACAATAATTTGGGCAGCTTAGCCCAGGATCGCGGCAGCTACGAAAAAGCGCGAGAGATGTTTCAGCGCAGCCTGACCATACGGGAGGAGATCGGCAATCGCCATGGCGTGGCCATGTCTCTGACCAATTTGGGGCTGGTTCATCTGGAGTCTGGCGACTACGCCAAAGCACGCGAAAATCTGCAGAAAAGTCTGGAACTGCAACAAGAACTGGGGCTGGGTGATTTCGAATCAATCACGTATAGTTACTTAGCCCAAGCCTGTGCTCATTTAAACGATTTCGACGCAGCCGGCACGATGGCTGAGGAGGCGGTGGCTCTGGCTGTGGGGGCGGGCCAAAGGAGCAACGAGGGATTGGCCAGAAGGGTTTGGGGTGAGGTGAGAAGGCATATGGCTGCCCAAGCGGAAGGAGACCAAAGGAAGAAGCTGATCAACGAGGCCAACCTGGAACTGGAGCGGAGCCTGAAGGTCTTCCAAGAGCTGGGTATGGAGCAGGAGGTTGGCCGCAGCTTGCTGGAAATGGCCCATCTGCACAAGCAGGCCGAGCATCTTGGGCAAGCCCGAGAATCTGCCGAAAAATCTCGAGCCATTTTTGAGAAGCTGGAGGCCCAGGGTGATTTGAAGCGATCTCAGGATTTCATAGCAGCCCTGTCTGGTCAGACGTAGCCCATTTCTAGAGCCTAAGAGGTGGGAAGGGGATACGTTCATTTTTTCTTTCTGAGGGAGTTAAAATCATGTTCTGGCACACGCATAGATTATTCGCATTTGGGAGCCATACGCTCTTATCTGTCGCTTTTGCGGTGCTGATTTCTGGGATCTTTATGTGGATCGGAGCGCGACTGGCGGGCATTCAACGGGCCACTCTGGGCAGGGCCATTTTTGCAGCCATATCCGGCACGGTCATCGTGTGGATCGTGGGAGGCCTTTTCGCCACGACCTTGCCCCTGGGCGGATCCATTTTGGGCTTCCTGTTGATTCTTCTTCTGGTGCTATTGGCTACCAGGGTCATCTTCGATACCAGCTTCGGCAAGGCTCTGTTAGCATGGATTTTCTTTATCCTGGGCCAAGCAGTGGTTGGCCTCCTGGTGGGTCTTCTCTTCACCAGGAGCATAAGTGCGTTGGTCTCGTTGGGACCTAAGTTTTAGATAGGTGACCGCGCTGAAGCTTTCGACTGGGTGTCCTTTTTATTACTGCTCATGGCAAGAAGAGCAGTGTAAAGAAAAAGGGAGTGGTATCCGGGCGTAGCTGCTTTTTGTGAGGGCATGAAGGACCGCGGATGGGGTCTCCTAACACGCGAACCGAGGGAGGAAACCTGTGATCTGGCATAGGTTCTCGGCCATGGGGAGTAGCGCAGTCCTCTCTCTGGGTATGGGGGTGTTGATTTCCGGGATCTTTATGTGGATCGGAGCCCATCTGACACGCGTTATTCGCCCTTCACCCTTGAGGGCAATTTTGGCCGCCCTTGCTTGCACGGCCACGGTGTGGGGCACCAGAATTCTGTTGTCCACCGCCCTGCCACTGATGGGGCCAATATTCGGCTTATTCCTGGGCTTTCTTCTGGCGTTGTTGGTTATCAAGGGGATCTTCGACACCAGCCTTATCCAGGCGCTTGCTATCTGGATTTTCTTTCTCCTGTCCCAAGTTGTGTTTGCAATGCTCTTCGGCTCTTCCTTTTTTGGCGACCTGAGCAGGTTTTTCTGGAGTAGGGCACCATTCTGAGCAACGGGGTCTTTTTGGGCAGGTTTATTCCGGGGTTAACTTTTTGCGGCAACTCCTGGGTAAAAAAATAGTAGAATAGATAACAGGATGCCAGAGACACCGTCAAGTAGTTTGTATAAAATGCGGTGCTATTTTTATCGAAACGGGAGGTGGTAAAATGAAACGAGGAGTTCTGGCAATCGTATTGATCGTCACTCTCGCCCTGCTCGTGGGGGTAGAGATGCCCTCTGCTCAGATGATCAACACCACCCTGGAAAATGGCATGACGGTGGTGATCAAGGAGAATCATGCCGCCCCGGTGGTCACCGTGGTGATGTATGTCCGCGCGGGTCACATCTTCGAGGAGGAGTACCTGGGAGCGGGAATCTCACATTACTGCGAGCATCTGGTGGCCATGGGCACGACGAACAAGAGGACCGAGGCGGAGAGCGATGAGATCTTGACCATGCTGGGCGGAGCCTCCAATGCCTACACCACCAGTGACCATACCGCCTACTACATATCAACCGCCAAGCAGCATCTGGAGACGGCTATCGACTTGGTCTCCGATTGGGTCCTGAACTGTGCCCTTGATCAGCATGAAGTAGAGAGAGAGCATGGCGTGATTACCCGGGAGATCGAGATGGGCCAGGATGAGCCCCGGCGAAGGATCGGCAAGCTGTATAATGCCGCCATGTTCGTTAAGCACCCGGAGCACCACCCTACAATCGGTTACAAGGACGTGTTTTTGAATCTCACTCGCGACGACGTGGTCACATATTACAGCCGGATGTACGTGCCCAACAACATGATTTTCGTCATAGCGGGAGACGTGGACGCCCGGGAAACTCTGGAACTGGTGAGGAAGTACTGTGCTAATGCGACACGGAAGCCGCTAAGGCAGATTTATCTCCAGACCGACCCGAAACAGATGGGTACCCGACGAGTTACCGACGAGATGGACATCGAGACCACCTATATGATGATGGGCTGGCGCACCGTCAAGGTGACTCACCCGGATCTCTATGCTCTCCACCTGCTGGAGGACATCCTCAGCCGTGGGGAGAGCTCCCGACTGGTCAAAAGGGTCAGGAACGATAAGCAGCTGGTCAACACCATCAGCGCCAGTTCGTATAACCCGTGTTATGATGCCGCCGATTTCACCGTCCTGTCCAGCCTGGATATTGAGAACGCGAAGAAGGCAGAGGAGGCCATCCTGGAGGAGATCTACCGGTTACGCGATGAGCTGGTTACGCTCCAGGAGCTGGAAAAGGCCCAAAATCAGCGTGTCAGTGACCAGGTTTTCTCCAACCAAACGGCGGAAGATCAGGCCATGCAGATCGGCCAGGATCTCATCAGGACGGGCAATCCTCTGTTCAGCGAGACCTATCTGGAGAGAATCCGGGAGGTCACCCCTGAGGACATTCGTCGTGTGGTGCGGGCATATTTCCAAGATGGCGCCATGACAGTGGCTGTTCTCAAACCCAAGGGGATCGAACTGCCCGCCGAGGAAGTGGGTGCGGCCGAGCAGGTGGGCAAAGCCAGCCAGGTGAACAAAGTGGTTCTGGACAACGGTCTCACGCTCCTGTTGAAGAACAATCCCAACTTTCCCCTGGTCTCCATGCACGCCTATCTCAAGGGAGGCGTGCTCTACGAGAGCCAAGAGGACAACGGGGTGTTTAACTTCACCGCCCGGATGTTGCCAAAAGGCACCAAGAGACGCACCGCCGATCAGATTGCCGAGGAGATCGATACCATGGGCGGCAGCATCGGATCCTCGGCGGGCAATGACCTCACTCATGTCTCCGTGGAGGTTCTCAAGGAGCATACGGAAAAAGGCCTGGATATCTTGGCCGATATGCTCCAGAACGCCATTTTTGATCCCCAGGAGACGGAAAAGATGCGCAAGCTCTTGATGGCACAGATCGAGCGCCAAAATGATGACTGGCGCACCCAATCGGAGGTATTCTTCCGAAAGACCTTTTTCCGTGAGCACCCCTACCGTTTCGTTCCCGTCGGTGGCGAGAGCAGCGTGGCTGCTTTGACTCGAGAGAATCTACAGGAAACGTACCAGCAATATTATGTGCCCAACAACATAGTTCTGGCCATCTTCGGGGATATCGATCTTGGGAAGATGGAGACTCTTGTAAAGAAAAAGTTCGGTAAGATGAAGAGAAAAGACGTTATTTTTCCTTCTGTTCCCGCTGAGCCGCCCCTGATGGCCAACATAACCGATGAATTGATCACAGATCGACAGCAAACGGTGATCTACATGGGCTATCCGGGGATGAAGCTGGGAGATCCCGACTGGCACACCATGCGGGTCATCGACGGCATCACCTCGGGAATCGGCTATCCCGGAGGCTGGTTGCACAACACGCTCCGGGGCAACCAACTGGTCTACTTCGTCCACGCCTGGAACGATGCTCGCTCCCATCCCGGCTATTATGCCATCCAGGCGGCCACCAATCCAGCCACCGCGGATACGGCCCTGCAGATCATTTTGGAGAAGCAGAAGCTGATCAAGGAGGATGTCTTTACCGACGAGGAGCTGGAGCAGGCCAAGAGCGCCTGCATCGTCATGCGGGGACTGTACTATAACCAGACCAATTCCGACCAGGCCTCTCAGGCGGCCACCGACGAGATCCGAGGGTTGGGCTACGATTACTCAGATGACTTCGAGGAGCGTATTAAGGCCGTGACTCGTGAGAACATCAAGCGCGTGGCCAACGAATATTTCCAGAATTATGGGCTGATCATGACTAGGCCGGAAAGCTGATGATCTAAAAGCCTGGTGGTGACTAAGAGTATGGTGTTTTCGGATACTGCAATTCGGAACTCGTCCGTCGGCCTCGAAACTCGTCACGTCCGTTGTCGATCGAAGCTCGTTTGTCGTTCATTCCACGTTAGTGGCTGATAGAACTTGACGACCTTCCACAGACGATTCCCGATTCTCGTTACGCGCATCGACACCGCCAAACGACAAACGATTGCTTTATTTGCCATCTAGTCCAAAATCAGTTACATTATGGGGAGGAAGTTCAATCCTCCCCATTTTCTTTGCCATAGGAGAAGTTTCCACACAAGGCCCTGATCTCCATGAGAATATCTGTTTACATATCATTCCTTCTCTCCGCGATTCTCTGCCTGAGCTGCGCCTCCCGGATCGATCCACACAAGCGGGAGCAGTCTCTCCGGCACTACCAGCAAGGTCTGGAGCTTTACAGATTGGGTGAGGTGGAGAGTGCTGTGTGGGAGCTGGAGCAGGCCATTCAGTTAGCCCCTCGCTGCGCCAAAGCTCATGATCTGTTGAGCAGGATATATATTCGACGGGGTGATATCCGCGGTCGCTGGCTGGCTACCAAACGGGCGCTTCGGGCTGTGGCCATAGCACCTCAACATCCTGAATACCGTTATAACCTAGCCATGGTCTACCGGGAGCGGGGCTTTGGGTACAATGCCAAAAGGGAGTTAAGGAAAATTCTGAAGCTGGACCCAGACTTCTGGAAAGCTCACTACCAGCTTGGATTGATTGAGGAAGAGGCGGGGTTAAAATACGAGTCGGAAAGGAGACATCGGGAGGCAGTGGAGTCTCTCCACCGAGCGGCAGAGCTGGCCCCCCAGGAGTATCAGGTGCTGTATCACCTGGGCTTGAACCTAGAGGAGCTGGACAAATGGGAAGAGGCCGCTAAGCATCTGATGTCCGCTGTGGAGGTTGAGCCCGACAGGCACGAGGCACATTTGCTTCTAGCAATGGCCTTTCACAGGCTGAGGAGGTTAGAGGAGGCTGAGGGGAGTTACCGAGCAGCCTTGGAGCGAATGATCGAGCAGGACCGGCTTCCCTTCGAGAGCTTGGATTTTCTGGCCTCTCCAGAGGAGCTGAAAGAATTCCACAGCACGGATCGCAAGGACTTTCTGCGGCGCTTCTGGAAGCAGCGGGATCCCACACCGACAACACCGGTCAATGAGCGCCAGCTGGAGCACTATCGCCGGGTGGTCCATGCCAACATCCACTTCGCAGCTCCCAAATTAGATATCCCGGGTTGGAAGACCAAGCGCGGTGAGTTCTACATCAGATATGGAGAACCTACGGTTAAATGGCGAGAGTTGGGGGAGGTTAGAATGGGAGTGGGATTAGTGCCTCCCCGGTGGATCTGGTCGTATAGTGATGGGGGGCAGGGGGTCAATTTGATCTTCGCCGACACCTTCCTCAACGGTGAGTATAATTTCCCCTTTCCGGACAAGTCTTGGGGATCAGACGACTTCCGAAATTCGCCGGCCACCTTGGCCCAGAGGATGATTCAGAGCTTGCCAGAAAGCTACCAGCATGACTATGGCGGCGAACTTCTGGAGTATGCCAGTCGGACCGTGGAGTTCCGCGGCTCAGATGGCATGACCGAACTGGAGGTGGTCTACGGCATCCCCAATCCTCACCTGGAGTTTTCCCGTTCAGGCCAAATGGCCCAAGCGATGATCGAGAGGCGAGCCGTGCTATTTGATATTAACTGGAATGAGGTGGCTCGCAGCGACGAGAAACAGATCTTCGACGTCCCCCCTACGCAGGCTATCAACCCCAACAGGATGGTCGTGGAGAAGGCGGATTTCCAGGTGCTGCCCGGGAAGTATCAGCTGGCCTTGAATATCCGCGATCAAAAGTCCAAGAAGGTGGGCATCGTCAAGACTGAAGTCGATGTGGGACGATACGATCACCAAACCCTGGCCATCTCCTCTCTTGTGCTGGCCAATAAGCTTTACTCGGACGAGGGGGAAGATCGATTTCTGCGGGGAGATCTGGTGGTGGTTCCGCGGCTTGGCAGGCTCTTTCAATTCTCCCAGCCTATTTTGGTCTACTACGAGATCTATAACCTGACGCTGGACGAATGGGGAGGTACTTGGTACCAGACGGAATACACCATCACCCGCCGCCCAGAGAAAAAAGGCCTGTTGTTAAGAGCGTTGTCGGCGCTGGCCTCGCCGTTCGGTTCGAAGAAAAAGTGGGAATCGGTATCCAGCACTACGGAGAACCGGGGGGCTTCGGCGACGGAGATCGGCCAGCTGGAGTTAGATATGTCTAGCGCCATGTTGGGCGAGTACCTGTTGACGTTGACGGTGACCGATATGAACAGCGGCCAGCGAGCAGAGCGTGAGGTTGAGTTCGGGATAGTGGAGTGATTTCGTAATGCGCAGACATATGCAAGCGCAAATGGGATTTGTAGGGGCACGGCATGCAGTGCCCCTTTTTATCAAAGGAAAGGTTGTTATCAGTTGTAAGGGCGAGGTTTCCTGGCCCTATTTAATGTTCAGCCCGACGTAATGCGTCATTCGTCATGTGTCACCTTTGGGGAAGTATGACAGTGTTTTTCACGTATCACGCAAAAAAACTCTTGACAGATTTCCTACTTTTGTGCTAGAATAAGAAATAGAGAGTATTTCTTTAAAAAATCATTTAAGGAATTGGAAGGAGGGTACAGAAATGCGCCTGACGGCAAAAGCCAGCGCGTTCGTCGTATTGGCTGTGGCAATGCTTTTCGGCAGCATTACCTGGGCAGATTCAACCGATGTGGTCTGGAGCTCCTACTTGGGCGGCACCAACATGGATAACAACTACGATCTCGCCCTGGACGGTTCCGGCAACACCTATGTGACCGGGCCCACCCTGTCAACGGATTTCCCAGTTACTGCCGGGGCTTATGATGAGAGTCACAACAACAACTGGGACATCACCGTGGCCAAGTTCAATACCGACGGCAGCGATCTTGTCTATGCCACTTATTTGGGCGGAGGTAACGGTGATCACTCCTACGGCATCGTCCTGGATGGAAGCGGTAACGCTTACGTGACAGGATACACCTACTCAACCGATTTCCCCGTAACTGCAGGTGTTATACAGGATACCTTCGCAGGGGGCAGTTGGGATGCCTACGTGACCAAGCTGAATGCCGCGGGCGATAATCTTGATTACTCCACCTTTCTAGGAGGTAGCTATAACGATGCCGGCTATGGCATCGACGTGGACGGCTCAGGCAATGTCACCATTACCGGACGCACGGAGTCTTCGGACTTTCCGGTGACACCCACTGCGTTTGACACCACCTATCATGGGGGCGGCGATGCCTTGGTGGCTCAGCTCAATGCCACGGCCAGCTCCCTTGTGTACTGTACGTTTCTGGGTGGATATAGCAGCGAGTATGGCCGCAGCGTCGTTTTGGACGATTCAGGGAATGCTTATCTATCTGGGCGCACCGAGTCGCCCGATTTTCCGGTGACAGCTGCGTCCTTTGACACCAGCTTCAATGGCTGGATGGATGCTTACGCAGTCAAGCTGAACTCTACGGGCAGCAATCTTGACTATGCCACCTTTCTGGGGGGAACAGAACAGGACGATGGCTTTAACATCATCATAGATGACGCCGGGAAAGCCCATGTTATTGGCGGGACCAAGTCCTCAGATTTTCCCACCACCACCGGAGCATTTGACGAAAGCCACAACGGAGGAGAGGACGCATTCCTGGTACAGCTCAGCGCCTCGGGCAGTGATCTCGATTATGGTAGCTTCCTGGGAGGAGCCTCGGATGATCAGGGGTATGGTATCGATCTGGATGCCTCGGGCAAGGCCTATCTGATTGGACATACCTATTCGACCGGTTTTCCCGTCACTGCCGACGCGTACGATACCACCCACAATGGCAGCCGGGATGCCTTCGTGGTGCGGTTTGACCTGCCGGGAAACACCCTGGATTACTCTACCTTCCTGGGGGGCACCTCCTGGGAGTATGGCTATGGCATCGCCCAGGATGGCTCAGGCAATGTGCATCTGAGTGGCACCACCAATTCTTCAGATTTTCCCACCACCGCTGGGGCTTTCGATGATTCACTGGATGGATACTCAGACACCTGGGTAGCCAAGTTGAATATAGGTGTGGTGGTGACCTATGGTGCCATCGCCGGCAATGTCAGTGAGGATGGTGGCGGTCCCATTGCGGGCGCCATCGTCACGGCCACTGGGCCATCTTCGGGTTTTGATACGACGGATATCAGTGGCAATTACATCATCGAGGCTCTGTTGCCCGGTTCATATGATGTCACCGCCACGGCTGCGGGCTATTATCCCGACACTCAGAATGGCGTCACCGTGATAGCAGATGATACCACGGCGGTGGATTTTCTCCTGAATCCCATCGAGGTGGCCCCACCAGAGGCCGTCGATGACCTGGCCATCGCCCTTTCCAAGACAGACCTGGTTCTGCAATGGTCGGCGGTGACCACCGACACGAGCGGCAATCCTCTGGTGGTGGATCTTTATCGGCTCTATCGAGACACCGTGGCGTATTTCACCGCGGGTCTTACACCCCTCGACAGCACTGTTGATCTCTCCTACACGGACAGCACAGGTGTTGTGGGCGACATCGGAACTCAGCATTACTATATTGTAACGGCTGTGTCTGGTGGCAATGAATCGGAATCCTCGAACATGGTTGGGGAGTTTGACAGGAGCTTGGAAGACGGTTCTAAATAGTTTAACTGAAAGCAAGAGAGTAGGGGCACGGCATGCCGTGCCCTTTTTTGAGGAAAGGGTTCCATCAAATGCAGGTTTTAGGTGGGTTTTTTATTTTGGCACCCAGGAAGACGAAATTTCAAAAGGAAGAGAAAAAAGCGAATAGGGCTTGACAAATTACTGCTAGTTTGGTAGAATAAAAAGAGAGGGTTACGTTCTGTTTCTCAGAATACAGGTTGAGGCTGAAAAAGAGAGGCAGCGGTTGCATGTCATATTAGATTTTGGATCTGAAAACATATTTAGAGGAGAATCAGCATGTTGCGGCCTTCAGGTATAGCTGGCATAATCTTTTGCGCCACAATCATGGTGATCTTAGCTTTCTCGGCTCTCTCCGCGGCCACACCTCTTCAGTATGTACCAGGTCAGATTATCGTTAAGTTCGCTCCGGAGGTGGGAGAAATAAGAGCGCAGAAGAGCAACAGCGGAATTTCCCTGGGGATCGTCTCCTTGGACCGGAAGCTAGAAAAATACCGGGTTCATGCGATGGATCAGATTTTTGCACATAAGGACTCTGAGCTGGCCATGATCTATCAAATGGATTTCGATTTCCAATCCGATGCACTGGAAGTGGCTAGAGATTTCGCCAGGGAAACCCATCTCCTGTACGCCGAGCCCCGCTATGTATATAGGCTTTGTGAGGCGCCTAATGACAGTTCTTATGAGAGTGGGTTACAATGGTATTTAGATAAGGTCCAGGGTCCAGAGGCGTGGGACATCGCCCATGGGGACAGCGAGGTGGTCATCGGGATTGTGGATACGGGCGTGGACTGGGATCATCCGGATCTGGCGGACAACATCTGGTTTAATTCTGGGGAAGATGTCAATGGGGATGGTCTCATCACGGCCATCGATTGGAATAATGTCGATGATGACGGCAACGGTTTTGTCGATGACTGGCATGGTTGGGATTTTGGGGGGACAGCCATCGCCGACAACAATCCCAATGAGGATGAGCCCGTACATGGCACTCACGTGGTAACCCACAACGAAGTGGGAGTTGCCGGCATGTCCTGGAACTGCACCATCATGCCGGTGAAGGTCTCCCGAACCCCGTATCCGGGTTATCTTGCGTACGGTTATGAGGGTATTCAGTACGCTGCAGACAACGGTGCCGATGTCATCAATATGAGCTGGGGCCGCATCGGGGGCAATCCCAGTTTCTTCGAGCAGGAGATCATCGACAGCGCCTATGCCAAGGGAGCTATTTTAGTAGCTGCTGCTGGGAACGATAGGCCAGGCCAAACCTACGCGCCCCCAGATACCTGTCCGCCGCATTACCCGTCATGGTACCATCACGTCATCGCCGTGGCCGCCACAGACCAAAACGACAGGGCCACGAGCTTTACTTTTTACGGAACATGGGTGGATGTATCTGCTCCCGGCCAATCCATCTACAACACCTGGTGGAATGACACCTATACCTGGCTGGGAGGCACCAGCATGGCCTCTCCTCTGGTGGCTGGTGTGGCTGGCCTGGTCAAATCGGTGGACCCCTCATTGAACAGCGACGGGTTTGAGATACGTATGCAGACGACCTCAGACGATATCGATGGTCTGAACCCCTCCTATGCCGGCTGGCTGGGAGGAGGAAGGGTTAACGCCCGAAGGGCTCTGGGATCGCAAGCGCCGGAGGTCATCGCCGATTTGAGCATTGCGCTGGAAAGCGGATCCAAAGTCAGCGCCGGCGACTTTCGCCTTTGTTGGTCTGAGCCCTTCGACGATGAGGGCATAGTTCGTTATGTGGTTTACCGAAGCACGGCGGCCGGCTCTTTGGGCGACTCCCTTGCCGGAACCGCAGATACCACCTATCTTGACCTAGGCACCGCCGGTAGTGTGAGCGTCAATTACTTCTACAGTGTCAAGTCAGTAGACGGAACCGGCAACAAGTCGGATGAGTCCAATAAAGTGGGCGAGTTCGATTGTGGTCTAATCACGGCGCGGTGAGAGACGAATTGAAACTTGGAAATTGTAAAAACAAACTAGCCATTTGCTCGTTCCCACCCCGAAAATACCCTATTTTGTCATTCTGAGGGAAGTCCGAGCACTGCGAGGACGACCGAAGAATCCGGCCGCTCCCGACCACCACACCACCAGTTGCAGTCGGCAGGTAGCAGTAGGCAGGACCCTACCCATAACACCGAAAAACAATCTTTTCGAATAGCAAATTGATCATTGCAAATTTTAAGTTTGCCCCTCCCAATCCCATGAATATCAATATTTTGTCATTCTGAGCGAGTGAAACGACCGAAGAATCTCAGGCGGCAGGTCCAATCAAGGCCGTAAGGCTGTGGCCATTTCTTTTTGCGCCCCTTAAAACTATCGACTGAGATTCTTCGCTCCGCTGCACGAGATCCGTTTCGGTTGGATTTATTGGTCTCATGGCCCATTTTACGGCAAATCGGTTTCTTAATCTACCTTTCGCTCAGAATGACATGAAAAGTAGATTCTTATTCACTTAGCATAGTTGGCGATCCGTGAGGGATCGACAGATAATTGGAG
>LJUY01000023.1 GCA_001304015.1 candidate division Zixibacteria bacterium SM23_81
TCTCTCGTCCCCGGCGAAGGCTCTCCACGGGCGTGAAGGGCAGATGAGTCATCTGGTAAGTGGGGTGAAATTGGCTGATGTGCCAGGGAGTTTCTGGACCCAGGCTAAAAATGAATTCGGCAATTTGGCGCAGCTCCTTTTCCGAGTCGTTCAATGTAGGGATGATCAGAGTGGTTACCTCTAGCCAGATCCCCAGATTCTTCATCAGCTGAAGGCTATCTAAAACGGGCTGCAAACGAGCCCCACAGACCTGACGATAGTGATCGTCGGAGAATGATTTCAAATCCACATTGGCGGCGTCCAAATGGGGCTGTATGGTCCGCAAAGCCTCTTCGGTCATGAAGCCGTTGGTAACGAAAACATTCCCGATGCCTTTCTCCGACGCTAGGCGGGCACTGTCATATGCATATTCGAAGAAGATGGTGGGCTCAGTGTATGTGTAGGCGATGCTCTGACAGCCGCTTTTCTCTGCGGCGGCGACTATTTCCTCAGGCATCACATCCTGGCCCACAATATCCCCGTGATGTGTGGGAAGAATGGAGATGTCGGCATTCTGACAATGGGCGCAGCGAAAATTGCAGCCTACGGTGGCCAGAGAAAAGGTGATTGAACCCGGCTGGAAGTGAAATAAAGGTTTCTTCTCGATGGGATCGACATGTGTGGCGACGGCTTTGCCGTAAACCAGAGTATAGAGCGTGCCCCCTTTGTTGGCGCGCACCTTGCAGATACCCGCTTGGCCGTCCTCGATGACACAGTGGTGGGCGCATAGATCACACCTGATCTCTTGACCCTTCAGACGACGAAAGAACATGGCTTCCTTCATGCTCCCACAGCTCCCATCACCAGAATCAGGACGATATCGTTAGCCCTTGATGCAGCCCATGGGCTGCAAGCGGGCCACCTTGCTGGCCAATCCAGCATTGTGAATGGCCTCGATGACCTCCGACACATCCTTGTAGGCGCCTGGGGCCTCCTCGGCCAGACCGGCAAATGAATGTCCCCGCACGTAAATTCCTTTGGCCTCCAATTCTCGAACCAGACGATCCCCACGCCAGGTCTTTTTGGCTTTTTTCCGGCTCATTCGGCGACCGGCGCCATGACAGACCGAGGCGAAGGCCACCTGTTCACCGTACTCAGTGCCCACCAGTATGTAAGAGGCTGTGCCCATGGTCCCTCCCACGATGACAGGTTGGCCAACGCCGCGATAGGCCGAGGGTATATTCTCCCGGGAGGCCCCGAAAGCCCGGGTGGCTCCTTTCCGGTGGACATAAACCTCCTTGGACTGGCCATCAATTTGGTGGCGCTCAACCTTGCAGGTATTGTGCCCAATATCATAGAGCATGTGAATTTCGACCTTGGGGAGCACCTTCTCGAAACCAAGCCTGACCAGATGTGTGATCACCTGGCGGTTGGCAAAAGCATAGTTGATAGCACAATTGACCGCCGAGAAGTATTGTCTTCCTTCCGGCGAATTGATGGGAGCACAGACCAGTTCTCGCTCCCGGATGGGTATTCCGTACTTCCGTGATGCGGCAGCCAGAGACTTGAGATAATCGGTGCCGACCTGATGACCCAGGGCCCGGGATCCGCAGTGGATGGTCACCACCACATCGTCCACAGCCAACCCGAATTTCTGGGCTACTTCCGGATTGTAGATCTCATCTACCCGCTGGATCTCTAGATAATGGTTGCCAGACCCTAATGTTCCCACCTGCCGTCGCTCCCTCCTCAGGGCCACCTCGCTCACAGCTGAGGGGTCCGCCCCGGACACCATTCCCCTATCCTCTGTGAAATCGAGGTCCTCGTGGGTCCCGTATCCTCGGGAAACCACCCATTGGGCTCCCTTGGTGAGGACTTCCTGAATCTGTGAACTAGACAGGGAAATCTCCCCTCTGGATCCCACCCCGGCGGGGACTATGGAGAAAAGTGTATCGATGATTGATCTCAAGTGGGGCTTGATATCTTCCCAGACCATGCCCGTCTTGAGGGTCCTCACTCCGCAGTTGACGTCGAAACCCACACCGCCCACGGAGACGACCCCTCCCTCCTGCGGGTCAAAGGCGGCCACCCCCCCGATGGGAAATCCATATCCCCAATGCGCATCGGGCATGGCTATAGAGAATCGCTGCAAGCCTGGCAAGCAGGCGACGTTGGTCACCTGTTCGTAGACCTTCTCGTCCATCTCCTCGATCAACTGCTGGCTGGCGAAGATCTGACCCGGCACAATCATGTCCCCTGTCTGGGGAATGATCCACTGGTATTCTTTCTGCCTTTTCAACTTTCTTAGTTCCAACTCATCCTGCTCCTATCTGACACATCCCAAAGTTCGAACTCACAGGTCCACCACACAGCGAGCCACATACTGGCCTTTTTCGGGACCGACGAACAGCATGGCGTAGGTGGCTGCTTTTACCTCTATTTTAGGGTGATGACGTTGAGTGTCCAATGGCTCCCCCCAGGCACAGCCAACCAGATGATAATCTGATAGCGAATCCACCCGGAAACGGGCCAAGGCCATCCGGTGAATGTCTGCCTCGGCGAGCAGGGCATTGAGCCACTCCACAAAGAGCTCCGCCACATCATTTGCCTGACATTCCACGGATACCTGTTTTTGAGGCCGGACCTGATCCACCTCCACCATGATACCGAACATGGCCCGGGCTGCCTGAGAGAAGGCCTCCTCCAGAGTGGGTCCTGTACCAGCGATGCCCATATCCGCCTTGTGCTCGAAATAGGAATATGACCCGCTGGATGCCCCCACCAAAACCTCCCTCAGGACAGAATTCACTGGCCGCGAAGTTTACGCTTGGCCATCAGTTTCTCCATCCAGGTCAGCTTGTCCAATATGAGAACACCATCCAGATGATCGATCTCGTGCTGCAGGACACGGGCTTTAAGCCCTTCCGCTTCGATGGTGACCTCTTTTCCATCTAAGTTCAGGCCGCGTACAAGAACCTTCTCACTCCTGTTAACGTCCACGGCGATCCCTGGACAGCTCAGACAACCTTCCTCCATCCGAGTCCGTCCATGACGCTCGACGATCACCGGATTCACTAGGGGCATAAGGCCATCTCCGACGTCGAAGATGATGACGCGACGGGGAACACCCACTTGAGGTGCGGCCAGGCCAATGCCTTGCGCAGAGACCATGAGTTTGAACATATCTTGGACGAGCTTGGCCACCTGAGCGTCAACCTTATCCACCGGGGTGGACTTTTTGAGCAATACAGAATTGGGATAGGTAACGATGGACAGTTTGGACATAACTTTGACTCTCGCCCTCTGTCTGGATCGGCTCCCAGAAAGAAGCCACCTCCAGAACCTGTTCTATTCCAATTTATTTTTAGCCTTTAAGCGAACCACCTTGGGCTGCAGCTTGTGAGCTTCTTCTTCACACACGGCCACATAGGAGATGATGATGACCTCATCCCCCACCTGGCCCAGACGGGCCGCTGGACCTTTTAAGCTGATGATGCCTGATCCGGCTTTTTCCTCGATTACATAAGTTTCCAGGCGGGCTCCATTGCTGAGGTTTACCACCTGAACCCGCTCCCATGGCAACATGTCGGCGGCAGCCATGATCTTTCGATCGATGCCAATGCTGCCCTCATAGTGCAGCATGGTAGCGGTTATCACGGCCCCACGTATTTTGGATTTGCACATAGTCCTCAACATGATGCCTCCTCCAAACCCCTATCAGGCTCCATTCCCAGCCTTCTCTCTTTTTCGACCAGGAGTCTTAAGGGCTTTCTCAACCAGCTTTACCGCACAATAGTCGCCACACATGGTGCACACATCCCCGGCGTGCGGTCGACTTTCCTCCCGTGCTCTCCGAGCATGTTCAGGATCTATGGACAACTTAATCTGACCTTCCCAGTCCAGATTTTTTCTCGCTGTGGACATCTGCTGATCCCATTCCAGGGCGCCCACAACCCCCTTGGCGATATCTCCAGCGTGCGCGGCGATCCGAGCAGCTATCACTCCCTCTCTCACCTCTTGAGATGTGGGCAAACGCAGGTGCTCTCCCGGCGTGACATAGCAGAGGAAATCAGCTCCAACACTAGCAGCCAGAGCTCCACCGATGGCACAGGCAATGTGATCATAACCCGAGGCCACATCCGTCACCAAGGGACCCAGCACATAAAAAGGTGCTCCATGACAGAGTTTCTTCTCCAACAGCACGTTGGCTTCGATCTGATCGATGGGCACATGCCCGGGTCCCTCGATCATCACCTGAACATCTCGGTCCCATGCCCTCTCGGTCAACTCACCCAATAGAATAGTTTCCTGGACTTGAGCTCGATCGGTGGCATCGGCCAAAGATCCGGGCCGCAAACCGTCCCCCAGGCTTAAGGTGAGATCATACTCAGCGGCTAAATCCAACAACCGGTCAAAGTGCTCATAGAGTGGGTTTTCTCTATCGTTGGCCACCATCCAGGTGGTTAGAAAAGCCCCTCCGCGGCTGACGATATCCGTCAGGCGCCCCTGTGCTTTCAGCCTAGACAGTGTTTCCTGAGTCACTCCACAATGAACGGTCATAAAGTCCACCCCATCACGGGCTTGTTTCTCGATCACCTGAAAGACTCTCTCAACGGCCATTTTGACCAGCGCACCCTTTTCGGCTATGGTCTCAATGACCGCCTGATAGATGGGTACCGTTCCCAGGGGCACCGGGCAGATGCGCAAGATTTGCGAGCGAATTTGGTCTAAATCGCCTCCGGTGCTCAGATCCATCACCGTATCTGCCCCTGCCTCCAAGGCTACCCGGACCTTTTCCAGCTCCGGCTCCAACTGAACGCTGTCAGTGGAGGTTCCTAGGTTGGCATTCACCTTAGTCCGTAGGCCCTTGCCAATGCCCATGGGGCGGGGCAGTTTACGCCCCATGTTGTGGGGGATCACGATCTGGCCACGAGCCACTGCCTGTGCAATGATTTCGGAGCTCAGCCCCTCGTCGCGCGCTACCTTGCGCATTTGTGGCGTGATCTTCCCCGATCTAGCAGCATGTAACTGAGTCATCGAGCACCTCCTGACCAGGAAGGGCCAACGTCTTCCTCGAAAAACCCCTCTGTCCGGGCTGAAGAGCTCGTTGTCATTAAAAGTTGGGCCAGCTCCTGCAAAGAGTCCACCTCGTAATCAGGATCGATCCCATTAAGGGCTGAGCTGGTAGCGCCGAAATTGTGCTCCAGCTTCACGTGTGCCGTCATCAGCCCAAGGCTTTGCGCCGGTAGGATGTCGTTGTCCAATCGATCGCCCACCATCATGGCTTCCTCCGGCCGACAATCCGCTTGCCGAAGGACATGTTGGAACAAGCGTAAATCCGGTTTTGAGTACCCCACTTCCTCAGAGATACCGGAAGCGCTAAAAAAACCGGCAATGCCATAATCCTCCAGCAGCCCCTTCACTCTGACGATATTGTTGGACAGGGTGGCCAACTCAAATCGAGAGGAAAGCTCACGCAAGGCTTGTGGCACCCCGGGCCTGAGGATCTGCAAAGAGCGATACTCCTCATTAGAAAGATCCCGATAGACCTGCCAATAAGCTTCTTTGGCCCCTCGAAATTCCTCCTCCGACAGGGTAAAATGTCGCACGATAAAATCGAGGGTAGAAGGAGCTCCCTGGCGCCAACCCAAACGCATGGCCTTATGAAAGCTTTCTTCCGTTACCCGGTGCCCCTGCTCACGCAAGATACGTTGCAGTGCCTCGGCCAAATAACGAAAAAGAGGTCCATCGTCCAATATGGGACCGCCGATGTCGATGAAAATCCATCGCAAAATCATCAATGGCTCCCCAGATGGCGACGGGACATAACCAGAGTCAGGACCGTGTTCATTCCTTGCCAGCCAACTTCTCCTCAACGGAGTCTACCTTACCCTGCATGGTCAATGGTTTATCCCGCCGATCATCGATGACCAAGGTGGTGCTGACCCTATGGACACCCCTCCGAAAGGGTACCTCGTGCATCTCCTTGACAACCTCCAAAATGCGGTTGAGATCTCCCTCTATGACGGTGGCCATGGGGGTTAGCTGAAAGCTAAGATCCGCATATCGGGCCAGGACCCTTTGGCAATCGGCCACATAAGCGCTGAGGCTGGGCGTTCCAGTTCCCAGGGGAACGACGGTCACCTGACAGACAGGCATGGCGAACCTCCTCATGGACTGGTTTCGCGGATTCCCGAAGACCGAACATAGCTGGAGAGGAGATGGCCCCATTCGGTTTCCAGAACCTTTTTCACACGCCGCTTGCCAACGACATTGTACCAGTAGAGATCATGGTAGAGGCGAGAGGCGATATAAGACCAACCGACGATGGGACTTCGTAACAGAAACTTCTCCAAGGGATGGAGAAAACCATGATAAATGAGTTTCTGTCCGCGGCTGGCCAGGGTATTCCGATTTCCCTGGAAATTAAAATTAATCCGCGAGAGGTCTTCTCCCACCACCTCAACCTGGCTCAGGTCTCCCACTCCCAGACCCCTCTCATGGGCCAGCCGGATAAAGGACAGGGAGAGCGGATCGAAGCCCATCATTTTGGCGGCCACGGCATCCAGGGCCACCCAATCGCCACTGGCCAAAATATAATTTTTAATGTGTGGAACCATGGCTCTTGGACCCGGCCCATCTCCAGCGATGCTTCCGTCCATCACGGCAAACAGCCCCGGATGAATTTCCCGGGAGATAAGCAGCAGATCCACCAGGGTCTCGTGAATCACGCTGTGTGTCCAATGCCGATGAGTGTGCAGCAATCCCCCGAAAGCGTTTTTCATAGCACCGGTGATGGTGGTGAAGACATGGGTTTTCATGGTGGGCAACTGAATCACATCCTTGCCTACCAGAAACTTGGGTATGTAAATGCCCTGGGGATAAACCTGATCCAGCACCAACATTTTACCCTTCGGCTCATAGCGCACCCATTCGGTGTCCGCATCGTTGAGATGCATCGTTGGCAGGTGGTACTTCTCTTCCACGGCCCAGTGGCCGTTGTTCTTTTCCCCCACTCGATCGTCCACCACGACCGTTTTATTATGGGTGGCAAAGAGGTTTTGGGGCACATGACCCGCGGCTATGAGCGCCTTGACGACCCCTTCCAGTTGCCATGGGGTCGTGGAACAGGCTGGGTAGTAGTGGTGCCAGGAGATGTTGATCTTCAGACAAGTTTGCCGTTTGGGAGACAGAAAATCCTTAGCCCGGGCCAACTCCAAAAGCCGATCGTAATCTTCCACCACAGTAGCGGGTGAGGTCTTCAGCACTGCCACTCTGGCCATATCTCTCTCCAGACTTCTCAAAAAATGGCCATGGCCCCTACCTCAACTGCCGAGGACAAGAGAGGACCATGGCCCCAAGCCCGTCGGGGTGATACGCCCCATTCCGCCACACCCCTTGTGATAGAGCCTGGCTACGGTGATCTTATTCTCCCTCGGTCAACTGTAGAGGTGCACTGTCGGCCAGGACATCAGCATAGAATTCTCCATACATCCGGTTGATTTCTGGGGACTGAATCAGGACCGACGTCTCGTTGTTCGTGTCCAGGGCGTAGTAGCTCCAGTTCGTGGAGCCCACTACCGTCAGGTCATCGTCCACCAGGATTAATTTGGTATGAGTGGTCACCTCGGGGTCGTCTAGGTACACCATGACACCTTTTTCGGCCAACAGTTTGCCAAACTTCGTATTGAGCTCTGTGTTGCTTTCGTTCCAAGTGGAGTTATCCAAGATGACGGTTACCTCGACTCCGCGCTTTTTAGCAGCCACCAGATCGTCCAATAGGACATTGGTGTTGCTCCAATGCGTACCTGGTATATGTTCCAGATCCTCAGAAGCAAATCGGGGTTTCTCGTCATAGTATCGCGCCGAAAACATCATCACCCGAATAGAGCTCTCCGCATCTTGAAATATCTGATGAACTGCCGGAAAGTAATCTCGGTTGCTCAGGATAGCCACTCCCGTGACGGGCAGTGACGCAATTTCCTCGGCTGTGACGGTGGGGAGAAAATCGCCAGGCGTAAAGACCGCCACCAACATCGCCAGCAAAAAAATGAATAGCCAGACACGCCTCATTCGAGTACCCTTCCTTCTCGTGTGGGAAGACCAATTTCCTGAATAACGCCTAAGGGGTGAAGTCAGTTTTGACGGTGAGGGTCATGATATAAGCAGCTAGGAGCTTGGAGGCATTATCCAGATCGTCCAGGGAGATCATCTCCACAGGGGTGTGCATATAACGGTTCGGGACGCTGACCAAACCGGCGGCTACCCCGCTGCGGGTCACCTGCATGACGTTGGCGTCGGTGCCCGTGGCTCGTGGGGAACCCAGCATCTGAAAAGGAATCTTGTTCTTCCGGGCAGAGGCTACCAGGCCCGCTCCCACGATGGGATTGATATTCGCTCCCCTGACGATAACTGGGCCCTTTCCCAAGCTCATCTCGCCAGCCTTTTGTTTGTCCGCATCGGGGTGATCAGAGGCATTGCCTACATCGACAGCAATACCCACATCCGGCTCGATACCGAAGGCGCTGGTTTTCGCGCCCCGCAAGCCAATTTCCTCTTGGACCGTGGAGACGGCGAACACAGCAGCCTTCGGCTTTTTGCTGGACAAGATGCGCAGGGTCTCGGCCACGGCAAAGCTGCCGATACGGTCGTCGAAGCCTCGGCCCACAGCCAGGCCATTTCGCAATGCCTGAAATCCATAATCAAAAACAATGGGATCTCCAATGGAAACCAACTTCGCGGCCTCTTTCTTATCTTTAGCCCCGATATCGATCCATAGCTTGTGCATCTCCGGGACCTTTTTTCTCTCTTCTTGGTCCATCATATGGATGGCCTTTCGTCCAACGACGCCGTACACGATCCCCTTGTCTGTGAAAATCTGAACCCGCCGTGCAGAGACAATGGCCGAGTCCACACCGCCGATGGCCGTAAAATAGATGAAGCCATCATCATTGATGTAGTTCACCATGAAACCCACCTCGTCACAATGCCCAGCCAGCATCACCCTGGGCTTTCCCTGAGAATTTAGGATAGCGATGGCATTGCCATGGACATCGGTGTAGACCTCGTCAGCATATCGTTTTATATGGCGTCGCCAAACCCCTTGAACCGGTTGTTCAAAACCGGACGGGCTGGGAGCCTCAAGAAGAGCCTTTAAAAAATCCACAGAGGCCTTTTTCACTCCTCCCTCCTTTCTCGGCTAACGAAACCTTGTACACTACTCCGTCTCCGAAATATAAACTAATACGAATTCCGACCATAAGTCAACGTTTTTTTCACAGAATGAGTTAGGATTTCCGGCTTCACCCCACAGGCACGAAAGGCAGCCCTAGTTGCTGTCACCAAATCTTCCTGGTCGGGGCTCCAAAAGAGATGACTACAGCATTGACAGTCGCTGGCGCCGAAACGAGGGATAAAGGAAAAGCGCTCTGAGAAGAAGCGAGCCAACTGACATTCGATGTGTTCGCAAGTCCTGGCAAAAATAGCCTTTTCGCTGGAGGCTTCGCGCAGCAAATAGTCGATATGCCAGTGGAGGCGCTTCTCTTTTCGCCAATGTCGACACAAGCGGGCCTCCAACCCACCAAGGGCAGAACCCACATAGGCATACTCCCCGGCGGCGAACTCCGCGGCGCTTCTTCGGCCCACAGAGATCGTCTTCGGGTCGCTCAGTGTTATGAAGAGAACATAGCAGCCTCTCACCGCAAATCCCCAGTTTTATTTTCAGATCCAGCTAAAAATTTACCTTCAATCCCAGAGAGGGCAACAAGGGAAATTGATAGGTGCTAATCCTGCGCGAATAATCTTTTGTGTAGCTGTAATCATACACGTTCTTGTGATTATAGAGATTGAGCACCTCTAAGTACATCTCCAAGTTCCAACCATTAAAATGGAAAATCCGATCACAACGCACATCCAGGCGTTGATAGGTCGGGAAACGCCGTGAGTTTTTGGGACCCTCAATGGGGCGATACCCCTCAACCTCACCGCTGACGCTGTCCACTACGGCCTCCGATGCCAACAAAGGAGTGTAAGGCCTCCCAGAATGGACCATCCATCTGACGGAAAAGCGCCACTTCCTGTTAGGTCGATGGTTCAATACCAAAGAGGCGGTGTGCCTCTGATCCTGTAGAGGATGGTACTCGGGTGTTCCCAGAAAATCCTTTCTTCTGGCCACGCTATAGGAGTAACTGGCCCAGCCATTCAGACGCCCTGAGGTCCGACGTTCGAGAAAAAACTCCAGGCCCTGCACTCTGCCCTGACCATAGTTGCCGAAGCGCAGCGCCGGACCGAAGACGAATAACTTCGACAGCTCTTTGATATAGCCTTCCACTCGAACCTTAGTATTCGTGGTGATCTGATGGTCTAGACCCAGGATATAGTGAATAGCCCTTTTGGGCTTCAAGTCATTGTTACCCAAAGGGGGCTCCGTCTCCACTGGATCTTTGGAGAACTGGTAGTAGTGCCCCCAGGAAAACTTCAATAGGGTGTTCTCGGTCACCCTGTAGGTGAGATTAAATCTGGGGCTCAAGGGTCTGGCGGGGCTGGTGTTTAGAGTTTCGTATCGAAACCCGAAACCCACATTTAGTGTCGGAGGAACCACGGACCACTCATCCTGAAGATACAGCCCCGTATATCGAAAGATTTTATCCACAGAGGATCGTAGCAATGTAGTGTCCAGAGCGACGTTGCTGTTTTCCGCGGTGAACAGAAAATAGTCCTGTTTGAAGTTGACGTCCAACCTCGCATCAGTTGCACGGACATAACAACCTGCTTCCAGCTCATGGCCTGCCAGGGACAACACGGCCAGATCGGCATTCACGTCGAAATTTCGCACCTTGCCTGCAAACCACTGGGGACTTAATCCCGAGATCTCCGAGTTAAAAGGCTGCTGTGAATATGAGATGGTCATATGTGAATATGACTTGGGTGAGATGAGCCATTTCCAGTCCAGGCTGGCCAGGGTGAGCTGGTTGTCCCAGGCCAAGTCCCCACTATCGGCCAAGGCGTCGGCCCGCCCATCTTCATTCTCCAGCTCGATCTTCAGGGCATCACCAGAACTGAGGGCATCGAAGGTAACGACGTGCTTCTTGTTCAAGGGATAGGTGACCTTGAGCTGCAGATCGTGGAAATGGGGGAATACGTAGTTCTTGAACGCACCCACTGCCTGCATCAGCTTGTCGTGATAAGATCTCCGGGTGGAAAGAATCCAAGCCCCCCCATTGCCCGGCAATCTACCCTGCAGCACAGCATTAGCACTGATCACGCTCAGGCTCACTTCGCCCTGAAAGGATTGAGCCAGTCCCGTTTTGTTGAACACCTGCAGAATGGCCGCTGTGGCTTGCCCGTATTTTGCTGGGTACCCTCCGGAATAGAATTCCACGTAGTCGATGAGCTCGGGATTGAAGATGCTCAGCGCGCCACCTAAGTGATACGGTTCGTATATGAACACCCGGTCCAAAACCACCACATTTTCGCTGGCCCTCCCGCCACGCACGTAGACCCTGCCGAAAAAATCGGCAGGGGAGGCAACACCTGGCAGCGTTTGGATGGAACGCATCACATCCTCGGTCGTGCCAGAGAGACTCTCCCACCGTCGCCGCTCCAGAAAATGGGAGCTGACCTGCTTATCCTCCACCGATGCGCTCCTCTCCCCCAACACCAGAACCTCATCCATGGGGATGACTTTTTCCACCAATTCCGCGCTTACGGTCACCTGGCTTCCAGAATCCAGCCGGATGGGGCCCAAAACCAGGCTTTGGTATCCCATCATCTCGAATCGGAGTTTGTAGAGATCCGGGGGCAGCCAGACTCGAAAATGGCCCTCCGGGCTGGTTGTCGTTCCCCATGAGGTGCCCAAGACGACCACGTTGACGCCCATCAGGGGGCGTTCCGTCGCCTGATCTCGCACGATTCCCTCGATGAGTCCGACAGGCTGAGCCTGGCACAAAGGCGTGAAGGCTCCCAAAAGCAAGCCCGTGAGCATAGTAAAGGCCAAGGCGAAAACAAGCCTGAGCCAGTTTTGTCGAGGTGAAGTTTTCATAGCCCCTATATAGAAAATTGGCCCGGCATCTCTGGTGTCTTTCGCTGGGGCCTGTCGATGAGTTCAGGGCTCAAAAATGGCGTTCTTTCCGCTAACGATGTAGTCTCAGTCCCGGCAATCGCTTTTGGAATCTTATTAACCACAAACTGCTGATTCCCTGGGCAAATACCCTAACATGTGGTAAAAAGGCCGTCACATTCTCGAAGGGCGTCTCTGCAAAGAGGAACACATTCTTCCCGATTCGCTGGCCTCTCCGATACTGCCCCTATGCGGCTTGGCCAGCATAGAAGTCCGGTCTTACACGACGGGTTTCACGTTGTCAAAGATGGGGTCAACATGTATTCAGCCTTGACATTGCCCAAAGCCCTGAAGATATTATCCCGTATGCCCTTGTGCTGCCTCTCCAACTGCGCCAGCAGTTTCTTGACAAGCGCCCGGCGAGAGGTAATTTGGGTAGGACAGCTATTGGGCAGCACAGGCAGTTGATATTCCTCTGCAAATCTCTTGAGCAAGAACTCATCAATATAGGCTAAGGGACGAATGATCCGATATTTTCCTGCGAAAACCTCTTGGTTGGGTACCATGGTGCTGACCTCAGCGCTGAAGAGCACGTTGAGAAAGAAAGTTTCCACGATATCATCCTTATGGTGTCCCAGAGCAAGTTTATTGCATTCAGTTCGTTCGGCAAGCTCAAAGAGTCGCTTTCTCCTCAATCGTGCGCACAGAAAGCAGGGGTTTTTTTGATTCTCCTGGCTATGTGCTCGGATCCCAATCTGGCTTCGCTCCATGACATATTCGCATTCCATATTTTGAAAATGCTCCTCCAGCCTACCCCAGCCTTTTCCAGCAGATTTATCAAAACCCAAGTCGAGGCAGACAGACACCAAAGAGATGTCCTCTGTCACCGCGATCTTTGGACCACTGAGTAGAGTGAGCATCGTCAGAGAGTCTGCCCCGCCCGAGACGGCCACCAACACACGATCTCCCTTCTGAAGCATTTGATAATCCAAGACGGCTTGTTCGAATAAATTCCGCAACCGGCGATGGAGGGAGGTCATCTCACTCTCTGTCGTTTCCGGCTAATCTCATTATAGCAACCAGCCGGGGCCAGATACTCTGGGTAATAAGGCTGCAAGAACTTCCTGACCTCATAGCAAAGATGACAGTCACTTGCGTATAGAGCGCGTTGATGATACCCCTTTTCCTGGGCAAGATTGAGCAAACCGGCCGGCCCGTGGCTGCAAAATATACTCCAAAGCGTGTTGCCGGAATTTCCATATTGTTCAACCAGCTTGGCTAAAGGTTGCTTTTGCGCATTGCCCAAACTGAATCCCGGGCAGATCATTACCCAACCATAAGGATCGATCTCCAGGCCCTGGGGCTCGTCGAAACTGCCGCCGATATAGCTGGGCGGCTTGCACTTCTGTGCAGCCTTGAGTTTCTTAGGCTGACAGTAATCGGAGAGCTCCTGGGCCGCCCTTCCAATGAAAACCACTGGGTTTTCTTCCAGCAAAAGGTGGGGGTTTCCTTTTAGTTTCGCCCAGATCTCCTCGGAACGATCATTTATGGGATTGGACAGCTTTCTGGGCGGTATAAAAGCCACCGAGGCAATGACCTTCTTAAAGCCCATTTTCAAGGCGGCCCGTATGGCATTTATGGCCAAATCGGGGGACACTGCCTCGGCATGCAATCCATCGGTACTGATAATGATGGCGTTAAGGCCGGCTTGCTTCAGCGGAGACAGTTTCCTCAAGCCGGCTGAAGGACTGGTGGCCCAATAGCCATTGGTTAAAACTCCGATCTGGGCAATGCCCTTCCGTTTGGAAATCTTGATCACTTCGGCAAGCACGCCAGGATACAGAAAAGGCTCGCCACCGTATATCCAAACAGATTCTAACGGGTGACCGCGCAACTCTGCCAGATACCTTTTCACATCTTGGGCGGTCATCATCCCGCCTCTCTCCAGCCTGCAAAAATAGCAGCAGTGTCTGCATTGAGAGGGACACTTGTAGGTGAGCAAGAAATTGAGATTTTTAACCTTCATGCTTTTCTCAGCAAAGAAGCGAATGAGCATGTGCTCAGCATCAAACCCACTTCCTACACCATCTCCTGAGCACCTTTGCCCGTCTCCACCATTTTGGAGAGGATACTTTTAATCTGCCTCGCGCTAACTATCTTACCTCACAAAAGAACCAATAATCCAGCAAGACCAAAGGCGGACATGTAATTGATAGACCTCCCTCCCGCTTCCTTTGGGCTAAGACAAAATCTCTCCCCTCAATCAACCGGTCACGTTCTTGGATATGCAGCGTACTCCACTCACCTCATAGTAATCGGTCAATTTTTTGGTGCAGGTGAGAATCTCTGCGTCGCATTCATGGATACGATATTCGTGAATCAGATGAGCCTCATGCTCATCAGGGCGCAAGGCAGGACAGGGAACTCAGCGGCCGAACGAACTCTCACGGCAGGAGCATAACAACTTGGATTGTATTAGAGGCAGGGCGTGCGCGTCGAGACCAATGGTTATCGGACAACTCCCTTGGCTTCTCCCAGACGAACCTTCCTTCAGCCAAGGGCTCCTTGAAAGAGAATGGTTTTATTATAGGATTTACTCATAATCTGGATCGCGACTGAAAACTGATTTGGCAATCTGGAAAGGGAAAAGGAGATGGCCGGGATGCCCGCCAGGTTGGCGGAGACTGTAGAAATATCCAGTAAATATGGGGCTGGGTAGTCATCGAGTTTCTCTCCCAATCGAAAAGCCAAAGTGAACGAGGTCGGCGGGATGATTATATCACATCCCTGGGTTGGATGCTTTCGCTACCCCCTCCATCTCCTCGATCCGATTCAGGGTATTCAAATGAATCTACTCCAGGTCACCTTACCCTCAGCCAGCAAGTCCGAGAGCGGATGAATTGTCAGCTCATGCAGAGGCACGAATCTCCCCTTTTGTCCATCTTAGAAACCTAGTCAAAGGGGCAATTCAAACCTCACTGTTCTGGTTTTTTATCCTCATCAGCCGCTTGATCGATGTCCTTCTGAATATCTTTAGCCGCCTTTTTGAACTCCCGAAGCCCCTTCCCCAACCCCTGAGCCACCTCGGGAATACGCTTGGCACCGAAAAGAAGCAGCACGATCAGCAAGATGACCAGTATCTCCGTGGGCCCTAATCCGCCGAATAATCCGAACATAGCAGTACGCCCCCTTTCCTTTGCGGGATCACAGGCAGTTATCTCAAAGTTCTTTAAAAAAGTAACTTCTCTGCAGGTTTTCCGAAATCGCTAGATGTCAATAGATCGCTGGATAACCATACCATCAACATATGAACAAAAGACGTTACAAACTGCCTCTTAGGACTACCTCAATATATGAGCCAATACCACCTTAAGATATAGGCCGCCAAAGCGATGCCCAGAACGCTGGCTATGTTCAAGGTAATTCTCAGTCCTAGTGTGATTCTAAAGACAAACAGATCCACGTCTTCCAACAAAAAACCTTTATTATGGACGCCCTCTAGGAAAAACCTTTTCACTACCCCTTCAGGAAGGACCCAGCCGATTCCCTCGCCGAGAACGCTTCCGATGAGACCTCCAATAATGAGGACAACCAGAATAGCTCCTGCAGACTTCTTTGGTTTCATTCTTCCCTCCAACGTTTCGCCAATAAAAAAGTTGCTTCATACCAATCTCAATGGTCCTTAGGTGAAAACTGACCCACAACGACACCCTTGGCGAACTGGTAGAGGCCACCTACTCCCCCCACCATGACGTAGATGAGGGCCAGGGGGAAAAAGACCACCGGAGGATCAATGGCGATGGACACCGCACATAAAGCAAAGAGCACAAGCCTAAGTCTATTTCTACGACCTTTCCAAGTGAGTTTGGGATAAGTCTCATAATGGAACGTGCTGAGCATTAAAACCGACAGGAGAATAAGGAGCAAGAGCAGAAACTCCGGGAATCGAACCCTGCCCCACATATGGTCACAGAATACCACATAAGCGGCCAGGGTTCCTCCAGCCATGGTGATGGGCAGACCTCGATAACCCGTCTTCTCACCTCCGCTAAAGTAGATGTTAAATCTAGCCAGTCGTATGGCACCGCAAAGAAGAAAGAGGAAGCCCAAAATTGGCGCCCAAGGGGCCAAAGACCCCATCAAAAAGGGTCCCACCAAAACCACCGGCGCCAGGCCAAAGGAGACCAGGTCAGCCAGGGAATCGAACTCAACTCCGAACTTCAACAGGGACTTGGCAAATTTGGCCAGCTTTCCATCCAGAGCGTCGAAGAAACTGGCCAAAATGATCAGCCAGGCAGCATGCACCGGCTCTCCTGAAAGGCTGTATCTCACTGAAAGAAATCCACAGAGTAAGTTCCCCACGGTGAAAACGCCAGGCAAAATGTCCAGAATTCTGATAGTCACCGGAACACCCCTAAAATAGTCTCGCCAGCCAGCAACCGATCTCCCCGCTTCACTTTGAGCTCTACAGTTTCAGGTAAGAATACTTCTACTCGAGATCCCAACCGAATGAGTCCAAACTTCTGCCCTCTCGTTACGGCATCGCCCATGCGAACTCGGCAAACGATCCGCCGAGCCAATAATCCTGCTACCTGTTTGACCAGCACCTTGCCTTCAGACCCCTGAATGCCCAGCAGATTGTGCTCATTCTCCCTCCGCGCGCGCCGAGTGAAGGCGGGCCAAAATCCCCCTGGAACATACTTAAGTAGCTCCACCAATCCCGATACTGGAGCTCGATTTATGTGCACATCCCAAAGAGATAGAATCAGACCAACGCGAACCGCTTTAGATTGAAGATAAATCTCTTCTCGAACTCCTCGTTCGATCTCTGCAACTCTACCATCTGCCGCCGAGACTACCAAACCCTCTCCCTCTGGAGGTTTCCTCCTCGGATCCCGGAAGAAGTAAGCTACCAGAAGAGCCACCAGCCCACATATCCATCCCAGATATCGCAGAGGCTCCAGGGAGAGCCTGCGAGAGAGCATCATAAAAAGGAGAGCAGCCGCAAAAAAGCCCACGGTCCAGGGGACTCCCTCTTTGGCCATAACGACATCCCTCGCACATGAGCTCTGGGGTTGCTTGGGGGAAGCGAAAAGTCGACAAATCAGCCCTGCTCATGAGATTCTCTGAGAGTGAAAGCCACTGTCTGGGTCTGTCCATCCCTCCAGATAGTAAACCGGATCCGATCTCCCACATGTGCTATATAAAACTCCGCCTTCAGGTCTCTTTCGTTGCGAATTTTTTTTCCGTTGACGGCGGTGATGATATCTCCTACCCGAAGACCGCTTGACAGAGCAGGGCTAGCAGGATCCAGATGTGTCACGATGACGCCGTCTGTGGATGGATAGCCCAGGCTCTGGGCGATAAGTGAACTCAGGTTCTGGATGTGAATGCCGATCCAAAAAGAACGCACTTCCCCATACTGGACGATCTCCTCCACCATCCGCTTGGCCGTATTGATGGGAATAGCGAAGCCAACGCCCAGAGATCCACCGCTTTCGGTAAAGATAAAAGTGTTAATGCCTATGACTTCTCCAGCGCTGTTCACCAACGGTCCACCGCTGTTACCCTGGTTGATGGCGGCGTCTGTCTGAATCATGCTTCGATAGACTCGGCCGCGCTGGGGATCAAAATCCCGCCCCATGGCACTAATCACTCCCACAGTGACGCTGGGTCGGGAATCTTTTAGAATATACCCGAATGGATTGCCGATGGCGATGGCCCATTCTCCAATGATAAGATCGTCGGAGTCTCCCAGAGGAGCCGAAGGCAAATTCTGGCCCTCAACCTTCACCAGGGCTAGATCCAAGGCTGGATCAGAGCCTAGAAGTTGGCCCTCGAACTGCCGGCCAGCGGCCAAATTTACGATGATCTGGGATGCATTCTCGACGACGTGTTCGTTGGTCAATATGTATCCATCGCCGTTGATCAAAAAACCGGAGCCCATGCTCTTGATCTCCTGACGATATCTCCGGGACAGCTCCGGGAAGAAGTACTCGAACAGCGGATCCCTGAACATCGATCCAAAAGGGCTCCTGGTGACGATGCGCACCTGAGTCACGCTTATGCTCACCACAGCTGGGCTCACCACCTCGGCCGCCCGGACGATGGCATTCTTCCTAGAATTTGAGACTTCATCTGCCGCAGTTGCTGCCAAATGTTCCGCTGAAACAGCGGCCAGAACGGGCTGACTCTCATGCGGGGGGGCTAAAGGCGGCGGCCCAGTGAACCTGCCAAGAAGGATGATGCCAGCCACCAATCCCAGGAAGATGACCAGCAGCGCTCCCGCAATTCGCCCTGTCAAGAGAGCAGAGCCTTCTCTGTGAGATTTCACCTTGTTCATGACCTCGTTTTTTCAGGAGAGGAAGAGGACTCCTTGGCCTTTTCCCAGTCAGCTCTAAACCTCTCAATGCCTATATCGGTCAGTGGATGCCGCATGAGCTTCTCGATGACGCCAAAAGGTATAGTGGCGATATCGGCTCCCGCCAAAGCCGCATCGACCACATGCAGGGGATGTCGGATGCTGGCTACGATAACTTCAGTGTCAAAATCATAATTTTCAAATACGGTTACGATCTCTTGTACCAAGTCCATGCCCACATGGCTGACGTCGTCCAGCCGACCGATAAAAGGACTCACAAATGTTGCACCAGCCTTTGCCGATAGTAGAGCTTGGTTGCAGGAGAAGACCAAAGTGACGTTGGTTCGTATTCCCTCCTGCTGCAACCGTTTGACAGCTAAAATTCCCTCTTTTATCATAGGAATTTTGACGACGATGTTCTGGTCAATACCAACCAGTTGCTTGGCTTCCGCCACCATCTGATCAGTCTCCAGACTCAACACCTCAGCACTTACCGGCCCGTTGACCATTTGGCATATCTCACGAAGAATTTCTCTGTAATCTTTGCCGGTCCTCTTGATCTCCTTTCCCAGCAAGGTGGGATTGGTGGTCACGCCGTCCAAGATGCCCAGTCCAGAGGCCTGGCGTATCTCCTCCACGTTGGCAGTGTCGATGAAAAACTTCATCTGCTCTCTCCTTTCGCGAGTCTCGCGCTGTGTAGGTATTGAACCTCCATCAGGCACAAACCTTGCGGAGGGGCCGCCATGGCGGACGGTTGATTCCCTCCCTTTTGCAGAAATTCCAAGAACTCCCCCAGGGTCAGGCGACCACGGCCGACCTCCACAAGTTGCCCCACGATGATCCTCACCATGGCCCGCAGAAATCGATCTGCCGCGATCTGGAAATGAGCTTCGTCTTCTATACTCTTCAAGGAGATCTGCTGTACGGTACAGCGATAATTGGGCCTCTCCTCCGATCCTAGACAAAAGCTGGCAAAATCGTGAGTGCCCATCAGCGCCTGAGCGGCCTTCCGCATCAATCCCAGATCCAAGGCGGAGAGGATGGTCCAGACAAAATTCCGACGCAGAGCCGTTGGCTGAGACGATATGCGATAGAGATATCTCCGACTGGTCGCATCGTACCGGGCGTGAAACTTCACCGAAACCTCCTCAGCACACCGAACCACCACATCGGAGGGCAATAACGCATTCAATCCCCGGTAGATCTCATTAAGGAGTAATTCGCTTTCGGTGGCGAAATTGGCCACTTGGCCTTTTGCGTGCACTCCGGCATCGGTCCGTCCCGCACCGATAATTCTGACCGACTCCTGGAGAAGATCCCCCAGGCTTTTTTCTAAAACTCCCTGAACGGTCCTCCCCTCAGGCTGCACCTGCCAACCATAAAAATCTGTGCCATCGTATTCCAAAGTGAGCTTGATGTTTCTCATCAAAGTCGATATAGCGGTTTTAGGGTCTCAGAAGCGAGTTGTTCTTTAACTTCCGGAGGGGTTAGGCAACCACCTACCCGCTAGAAGACACATACATCCAAACAGAACCACCAGAGCAAGGGATCGGTAGTCGGCTGCGGAAAAACTCAGCTCTCGGTAGTGAGTTCGTGGCGCGTCTGTTTGATAGTTCCTGGCCTCCATGGCCACAGCCAACTCATCGGCTCGCCGAAAAGCAGACAGAAAAAGAGGCACCAATAAGGGAATGAGGCTCCTGGCTCGCCTAGCCAAATTTCCACCGAAATTCGCCCCCCTGGCCAGCTGTGCTTTCTGGATATTATTGGCCTCCTCGATGAAGGTGGGAATGAACCTCAGGGCGATGACTAACATCAAGGCCAGCGCATGGGAGGACAAGCCGAACCATCTCAATGGAGACAGAATCTTCTCCAAGGCATCGGTCAACTCCAGGGGAGAAGTTGTCAAGGTCAACAGTGCGGCGGAGACTATTAAAATGGCCACTCGCATACAGAAGAACAAACCACGCCAAAAACCCTCTATAGTCCCAATTCCTATATGGGGTAAGGGTTGCCCCGTGGTGAACAAAAGGTGAATGCCAAAGGTAAGGATAAACAACCAAAGAAAAGAGCGCAAATTGCGAAAGACACAGCCCACGGGCAGTTTGGCCAGCAGAATGATCCCCCAAAGCCATGCCAGTAAAAAAACATAGGTCCAGATATTGGATACAGCCAGGGTGAGGATCATAATGGCCGCGATGGCTAAAAACTTGGTCCTGGGGTCTAACCGATGAATGGCTGAGCCAGTTGGCATATACTGACCCAGAACGAGATTTTTAAATAGAACCATTTTGTGCCTCTCCGCATCTCGGGATCACAATTCATAGTCATTTCCAATATATGGCCTTCAGCCAGTCAAGTCAAATAAAAATCGAATGCTTCGATAAGGCCCTGACGTTCAGTTTTTATTTGACAAGAGCTGCTTTTATGTGTACATTGGGGAAGCTTCATAGTCTCCAAAGGAGGTGATGGGATAAGGTGAAGAAAAGCAACACTATTATGCTATGGATTATCGCCATCATTATCGGCATCATTCCCGGCATTTTAGCCTGGACCCAGGGGGGTAGCAAAAACACGGTGGGCCGATACTATCTGTACACCGTCATCATTGTCACGATCCTCTGGTTGGTTATCAAACGTATCACAAAAGACAAAAAGGCCATCTGACTATCAGATGACCTCTTTGTTACCACCTTTTATACGCTGAAGGAGTCCCTTCAGCGTTTTTTTCATCCCCTGGAAACGGGGGAACTATAAATTTTAGAAGCGGTAGGACGTGGACAAGAATATTCGGTCCACAACGTCCTTCTGCGATAAAAACGGCTGAGAAGTTTTCCAGGTCCCATGTACCCAGGCCAGATCCAGTGTCATCACCTGACCGACCAGAAAGCCAGCACCCAGGGTGTAATATTTCCGATCCTCTATGATCTTGCGTGCCACGAAAGCCAGCGGTTCTGAAGAAAAGCCAGCCCGAACCTTGACACCTGCTGTCGGCAGTATGTACTCACCTCCGATGCTCAGAGATAGAGTTTCGTCATAATCGTTCAAGGGCTGGTCGTTGAACTTCATCTGGCTCCAGTCCGCGTAGCGAAGGTCCGCGGCCAATAAAAGGGTTGGCACGGACCAAGCCATCCCAAAGCCGAACTCCCAGGGCGTGGAGATCTCGTTCTCATAATAGAAGGAATCTGTGTACTGGTCCACAGACCCGTCGTCGTAGACATCCACTGTCCTCTCCACCACTTCCCCTGAGATGTCGTAGGACACTGGAGAGGCGATTGTCAGTCCCGCTTTGACGAAGCGACTAAGCCTCAATAGTCCACCCAGCTTGAGATTCAAACCATCGAAGTCAGCCTCTTGGGTGTCGTGAATATAGGTGGTGTCAAAGTCAGAAGGCGGGTTTACATACATATCTCGTGTATCAGCGAAAAAGGCGTCCCAGTCGTAGTTGTAATCGCCATCCCAGAGATTGACCGAAGCTCCCAAGGACAGCGTCGGGGAGACGTCGATGGCACCCCCCAATGACCACGAAAACAGGCCTCCCGATTGCGTCTCTTGGCCCTCTTCCCACCACTCATCCTGAGAAGAATATCCACGCTGGATAAAAAACGCATCGAAGTTCTTGACTCGTCCCGCTCCCAAAGCAAAGACCAGGCTGCCGCGGTAAGTAGGAACAGGGAAGACCATCCCGATGGCGTTGAGTCGCGTGTTGCTCTCCCTATCTTTGGAGGCGTTTTGGAAATACGTCGTCTTCGATGTATACCTCTGATGGGAGAGGCTTCCAGAGAACTCGATTCTCCTCACCTGAGCTAGCCCAGCGGGATTCCAATAGAGGGCTGAGATGTCCTCGGATACTGCGATGGCAGAACCACCCATGCCCATGGCTCGAGCGCCCAGGCCGAAATTATCCGTGAGCTGTATGGCCTCATCTGCAGATGCTGGTCGACTGACTAGGCCTAAACATACGACATGGAGGACGATGATAACGCTCAAAGAGCCTGTCCAACGGAATATCTGTGCAAGGCCTCCGGTCATATTTTTGGGGCCAGATTCTCTCATGCGGTATTGATTGCTTCTCATCAAATTTTTCCTCTTTCAAGTTAGTAAGAAGGACAAGGTTCACAATCCATATTTAATGGCCAGAGCTTCAACTTGTCTTCTCTCCGAGACATCGCTGTTTACACATCCTCTTGGGTCGAGGTCGTGAGTTACAGCCAGTACATGATCAAATCCAAGGATAATCACCCCATCAGCGCCCTTTTCCCGAGCCTTCTTCATAATCTTCTCCTGAAATTCCTGGTCGCTAAATAGTTCACTGGTCACTCTGGCAGTAGCGACGATTCGACCAATCACCTTATAGTCTGTGCTGACGTCATACTCCGAGAGATAGAGATCGACCTGTTGCGTAGGCGGATAAGATACCCCGATATAGTTGACCTTCGCACACCCCAGAGAGATCATCAAAAGAGCCAAGAGTATCAGCGCGCGTTTCATGATAACGCCTCCTTCCCAGCTTTTTGACATAGCGGAATGCGCCGGCCAGTTCATTCTTATCTTTCGCCCGCCGGTTCACTCCTCATCGCCCTTTTCTTCTCCCTCTTCCCGTTGTTCTCTATCCTCAGGCCTCTGCTCAGGAATCTGAGGGCGACTCGACTTTTGCTGCCAATCGGGCGCTCTACGCCTCTGAGGCGTTGGGGAGTCGGACGGCTGCTGCTTCTCCTCGGGCTGCTGCTTTTGGCGAGGCTGACTGGCGCCTGTTGGTGGGCTGGGGGTTGCGGGCGGCTGAGACCAATCTGGCCCCCTCTGGCGATCCCATATGTATCTGTCTGTATCGATGGGCAGCCCCTCATCTCCATCGCTGGGATGCCAATACCAGTAATCGTTCCACCACCAAGGATAGGTGTAATAGTAACGCCATCTGGCGTATGCCTCCGGATAGTACCAGTAATAGTAGGGGTCATGCCAAAAATGCCTTGGATAAACCCACTCTTCGGAGTAGTCCGTTTCCAGATAGACATCCTCCTCGGGCATAACCCTCCCAGGCCGCTTTAGCACCGTATAACAGCTCAGACAGGAAAGGCACATGAACAGCAGGAGGAATCCAAGGACGATGTGGCTTGCCATTTTTCTCATTTTCAATCTCTCCATAGGATTAGAAACTGGATATCAGATAACTTCGCGCCTTCATCTATTCGACGAGAATAACTCGTAGACGTTTAAAAATATTCTAGGTAGAGAATTCTCACCTGCCTGGCGGGAGAATTGATGCCCCGACGATTTTTGACCAGGTTCATGAAATCGAGCTCCAGGGTGAGCTGCTCTCCAAATGACCAGCGCACGCCAAGGCCCAGGTAGCCATTGCCTTTACCGAAATTGGACAACTTCCGATCGTCATTGAAAGCAAAATCGTACTCCCCGACGAGGCTCAACTCCTGATTGAACTCTTTGTCGACACCTAAGAAAACGTTGGGGTCATTGTCGCCGTCTTCATCTTCCAGGCTGTAATTCGCTCCCAGATGCAAACCCATGGCAGCACCCAGAACTTTGTAGTTCTTGCTGGCCACCCAGTAGAAACCCTTGGATTTTATGGCAAACCGATCTATGTCATCGCCCTCTACATAAGCTCCATATCCCTGAGTATCGAATCCCGCTGCGAGGGCCGGAAGGGCGAGGCTCTCGTCTATCAACCGATACTTGACTGAGACGCCAGCTTGCGGAAACCATTGGATGTTCTCCTCGCTGATGACATTTTCCCCTCCATAGGAAACCCCCAGGAGCAATCGTTCCGTGAGGCCAACGGAGATGCCTCCCAGAACCCCTCCCCCGGGAAATATCCGTAGCTCCACGTCGAAGCTTCCCCGCGGCAACAAACCAGCTGTGGGACAATCCAACAGCTTCCTGGGCTGCGCCGGCTGCGCGGTTAATACTGGGGCCAACAGGAAGACCAATATGGAAAAAAGCAAGATTGTTCTTTCCATCATGGGACACCTCCATGTCGGATATTGCCTCTTGACCTCTGTGGACTCTTGACAAGGTGGGACCGTCATGGAATAATAATCCTTTATCATTAGACATCACAAGATATATGAAACATTCCGCTCAGCCCAAGAATTCCGCGAAAAGCAGATTGGCTCTCTTGCGCATGCAAGCGGGAAGCAAGGCAACCTCCTCAACGGCCGGCTCCTTTGGATCGAATGACCGTGTCCTTGAGCCAATTTTGATCATCCCGTTGGGGATAATCGATCGTATAATGAAGCCCCCGGCTCTCTTTTCGCATCAGGGCTGATCTGATAACCAGTTCGGCCACGGTGGCCAAATTACGTAGTTCTATGAGATCACTGGTGACCAGCGTCCGGCGATAGAACTCGTCTATTTCCTGAAGGATAATGTGAATTCTCTGCTTGGCCCTCTGTAATCTCTTATTGGAGCGTACGATGCCGACATAATCCGTCATCAACAGCTGGATCTCGGCCCTATCGTGAGAGATCACCACCCATTCTTCGCTGTCGAAAGTCCCCTCCTCACTCCAGGGTGGAATATCTGGAAAACTGAACTGGCCTGTAGGACCGACCTCCTGAATGGCCTTCTGGACAGCCCGATGTGCGAAAACCACTGCTTCCAGAAGCGAATTGCTGGCCAATCTGTTGGCACCATGAACGCCTGCGTGGGCCACTTCTCCGCAGGCATACAAACTCTGGATGTCCGCCTGTCCCTCTAGGTTCACCACCACACCCCCGCACATGTAATGGGCCGCAGGCACCACAGGGATCCAGGATTTCGCGATGTCGATCCCCAGGGAAAGGCATTGACCGTATATATGGGGAAATCTTTTCCTCGTAAAGTCAGCATCCAGGTGGGTCACGTCCAAAAATACGCACTCTTCACCGCTCCTCTTCAGCTCCTGGTCGATGGCCCTGGCGACCACATCTCGAGGCGCTAAGTCCCCCTTGGGATGGTAGTTCTTCATGAAATCCCGACCATCGGCCAGCCTTAATATCCCGCCTTCCCCTCGCACGGCCTCTGAGATGAGGAAAGCCATCGTACCTGGATGGTAAAGGCTGGTGGGATGAAACTGCATGAACTCCAAATTAGCCACCTCGGCCCCGGCTCTATAGGCCATGGCCAAGCCGTCTCCGGTGGCAATTTTAGGGTTGGTGGTGTGTGAATAGAGCTGGCCAACTCCGCCAGACGCAAGGAGGGTGACTTTAGCGAGAAACCTTTTGACCTTTTGGCTCTCGATGTCCAACACGTATGCGCCCCAGCAATGTAGTTTACCCCGCGGAGTTCTCGCCTCGCCCCTGAGATGATGTTCGGTAATCAAGTCAACGGCGATATGGTTCTCATAGATGCGAACATTTTCACTTTCTTTCGCTCGCTCTAACAAAACTCGCTCTATCTCTCTGCCCGTCATGTCAGCGGCATGAACGATGCGGTTGCGAGAGTGCCCACCCTCCCTTCCTAAATCCAAAACCTCCTCGCCAGACTCGGCCTTGCGTCTGCTGAACTGCACCCCCCAGCTCATCAACTCCCTGATTCTTTCTGGGCCCTCCCGCACCACCAACTCCACCGCCTCCCGACGGCTCAGTCCGGCCCCCCCCTTCATGGTGTCCTCTATGTGCAGCTCAAAAGTATCCTGGGTTGATACCACCGAGGCGATGCCGCCCTGAGCATAGTTGGTATTTGACTCGGCCTCCTCCTTCTTGGTGATCACCGCCACCGTCCCATGTTGACTGACCTTCAGTGCAAAGGAGAGGCCAGCAATCCCGCTGCCGATGACCAGAAAATCGGCCTGAACGATATCCAATTCACTGGGCTGCAATTAAACCTCCCGCATTAGCGATAGGTCTAAGAAACGAACCGAAGCTAGAGGCCGAATACCAGAGCCAATAAGCCCACGGTCCAGCAGTAGAAAGCGAAATAGCTAAGCTTGCCCCTGCGCACCACTCGGAGAAGAAACTTGATGGCCGCATAGCCAGAGAGATAGGCAGCTAGCGTGCCCAGGCATAAAGAAACTAGAGCTGCGGTGGAGGGAGGCGACTTCAACAAATCGACGGTCTTGAGAGCGGTGGCACCCAAAATGGCCGGCAAGGCCAGTAAAAAGGAGAACTCCACGGCCTTGCCTCTTTCCACCTTCTGAAATAACGCGGCGCCGATAGTGGCACCCGACCGAGAGATGCCCGGCAGGATGGCCAGTGCCTGGGCGCAGCCAACCAGGAGGGACTCCCGGATGCTCACGAACCTTTTCCCCGATGCAACGTAACGGGTTAGCCAGAGGATCAGGCCGGTGAGCAGAAGCATGATAGAGACGAAGATTGTGCTGGAAAAAACCTCCTCCACTCCCTCCTGAAAGAGGAGACCCATGATGGCCGCCGGGATAGATCCTATCAAGATAAGGACCACTAGCCTCAAATGAGGGTCTCCTGGAACACCGCGCCTCAGCATAAAGAACCCGCATGAGATAGCCATTCGCCGAATATGCGTCCAGAAGGCGGTCACTGTGGCCATAAGAGTTCCAAAATGGACGAAGATCACGAAGGTCAGGTCATCTCCACGGAGACCCAGAAGGCGTTCGGCCAAAACCAAGTGACCCGAGCTGCTGATGGGCAAAAACTCGGTAAGACCCTGCAATAGACCCAGAAGAAGAGAGTGGAAAGCCGACACGCCACCTCCCTACGCATTTTTAAAAACCAAGATGGCTTTAAATTACGGAGAGGGAGGTGAAAAGGCAAGGAAAAGTTAAAAAAAGGCTTGACAACGGTCTTTTGATGAGTTAATCTGTAGCTCACATTTATCACGCGGGGACGAAGTGTAATCACTTGCTTAGGAGGCACTCGTGAAATCTTCAAACAGAATAATCCATGCAGCCGTGATATTCTTTTCCCTCCTCTGTGTTCTTATCGCTGTCCCTCAGGTCTCTCAAGGTCAGCAGAAATTGAAGGTGGTCGTATTCGCTGCCCAATCCATCGGCGTCGACGAGGCCACCGTTTTAACCACCTCTCAGCTTCTACGCAATGACCTTGCTGCTACCGGGAAATTCTCAGTCATGGAGGAAGGCCGGGTGGAAAACTTGCTGGGAGAGACACCCAACTGTTACGATTCCCAATGTGCCATGGAGATAGGCCAACGGCTGGGTGTGGATAAAGCAGTGGTTGGGAGCCTGAGCCGGTTGGGCGAGAAAATTATCGTCGAGCTCCGGTTGGTGGACGTGGTTTCCGGAAATGTGGAATTTAGCGATCGCATGGCCTCAAGCACCGTGGAGGACCTGGACACCGTCACCAAGCGTCTCGCCACAGGGATTGCCACCGGGAAGCCTTCGGAGAAAACGGTAGAAATAGGGGCCATCACAGAGGTGGAGACTCGAGAACCCCGCAGGCGCAAAAATTTCTTCACCGTGGGAGGCAAGGTCGGCTACCTGTTCCCTAGTGGCGATTCGTGGGGTGAGGCGAATAAGTTGTTGTGTCTGGACTGGGTTACCTGGTACGAAACGCCCACCTTCATGGTGGAGTCCATAGTGGGATGGCGCTATCAGGTCGATGAGGACAATGGCGCCTACGATGTCCCCATCGATTTCTCCATCTTTTACATTCCCGGTAAGTCAGACTTCACCCCGTATCTGGGCGGGGGTTTTGGAATTCACTGGGTGGCAGCTTTACCATGGGGTGAGGATCAGGTACAAGACGAAGATGAGCGCATCACAAACAACGGTCTCGCCCTGAACGTTGGCGGCGGGTTGATGGGTTTCCGGACCTACGACTTTCGCTTCGTCGTCGATTTAAGATACACCGTAGTCTTCGCCGAACTGGGTGACCAGGATACCCATTCGGGCATCAGCCTCACCTTCGGCATCACCAGCCCCCGCAGAGAGGGAGAGTCTCGCGGCTGCTGCATCTTCAATTTCTAACTACATTCGCTAACATCTGGCACCTCGGCTGCACCGAGGCGGCGCCACTTCTTTTTTCCCGGACATTCATGTCATCCGCAATCAAACAGGAGAGGCCCCGGAGAATCCTTTGGGGCCTCTTCTCAATGCTGGTTCTCCTTCTTGTCCTTTCTCAAACAGGGCTCTCAGAGGGGAGCAGCGCCCCAGAATCTGACAGCCTCTCCCAAATTGTCTCCCCCAACTCCGCGGAGGAACTTCCGACACCCTCACCACTCATCTGGCCTGCGGTGATAGGTCTTTCCCTCTACCAGAAGATTCTCTCCCCCCAACAGGGTCAAGTCTGCGCCTTTCAGCCCACCTGTTCCCACTTCGCCCAAAAGGCTCTCCGAAAATACGGGTTGCTCCAGGGCGCCCTGATGACCTCGGATCGGCTCCAACGGTGTCACCAGTGCGCCGCGGGACATTATCCCCAAACGAAAACGGGACTATGCCATGATCCCATAGAAAACCACCATCTCTGGGGAGCCATCCAGCCTGCTCCCTTCCCTCTCCCGGAATTGTCAACCCCCGCTTCTTCGAGCGCAGGAGGGGAAAAAGCCACTCATCTGGCTTTTGCTGACCATCTTTGCACGACGGGAGATAACCGACGAGCTTATGTCCAATATCTCGGTTTTGCACGAAGCTCTCCTCAGGATCCACGGTCCGGCTCGGCTCGACTGCGAGCCGGCATCTGCCTCCAGAAAATGGATCAGTGGCAAATGGCCACAGACCTTTTCGCAAACCTGGCCTCTCAGGAAGCTGGCTCTTCTCTTGGGGAGGAGGCAACTTTTCAGATGGCCCTGAGCCAACTTCAGGCCGGCGATCAGACCGGGTCCTTAAAGACCCTCAAATCTCTGCAGGGCACATCGCAGGGTGATCGAGCGAGCCTGCTGGCCGGTTGGATTCGACTACAGCATGGAGAGTGGGCTGGTGCCAGATCTTCCGGGCAGAGGGCGATGACCTCATCCCGCAAGGTGATCTCTCAAGCTGGCCGGCAGGTGTTGGAAACAGCGACCCGAGGAACACAGTTGCCCCATCGAATCCCTCTGCTGGCGGCCTTGTTCTCTGCCATCGTTCCGGGTTCTGGGAAATGGTACGCTGGCAAGCCCATGGACGGACTTTACTCGCTCCTTCTAGTAGGCTCTGCGGCCACCATCGCCTACGCTTACGAGGACGACCATCAGAGAGCGAAAAGCGCTGTTTTTGGTTCATTGGGTCTGTTCTTTTACCTGGGTAACATCTTTGGCTCGGCATCGGAGGCCAAAAGGTTCAACCTCCGCGTTCACGAAAATCTTCTCCAACACCAGTGGGTGTCTGCTTATCCCGAAAGATGGCTGTGGGAATTTCGGAATATAGCTGGTTCAGGAAGGTCCTGCACAGCAGGAAAAGGAAGCCTGGACGTGGCCGAAAATTTATTCCAAAAGGGCCAATACGATGAGGCTATCACCGAGTATAAGCGGCACCTGTTCCATTTTCCAGAGGATCCCCAGCGAGGCGTTGTCCTCTATAAAACCGGAATATCTTTTTTGAACAATGCGCAGTGGGACCATGCCAGAGCTCATCTGAGCGCGGCGGAAAAACAGGCTGGCCCAGACGAGAGACTTCGATATCAATCCCAACTCCGGATTGGGCAGAGCTTTCTCAGCCAGAACCGTCCGGAGCAGGCTAAAGAGGTTCTACGGGACCTTCTCAGGGATCCCATAGTGGCGAGGGAAAAGGATCGAGTAGCAGAGGTGCAATACTGGTTAGGTACCTGTGCTCTGAAAAGCGGAGACTGGGTGGAAGCCCTGGGCACCTTTCACTGGTTAGAAAGAGAGGTCTCCGAAGGCGCTTTTGCCTCCCAGGGGCAGCAGCTATCCAGAGCCGCTCAGGAGGGCTATCAGCTATCCCACAGATCCCCCACCCTGGCGGCAGTTTTCTCCACCGTCATTCCGGGAAGCGGGCAGATTTACTGTGGCCACCTTTGGGATGGCTTATTTTCCCTGGCCCTCAATGCCTCGGTGGGTTATCTAACGGTAGATGCCTTTGGGGACGGCCGCCGGTTGGACGGGGTGCTCTTGGCCTCTTTGCTATGGTCCCGGTTCTATTTCGGTGGGCAGAAGAACGCAGCCAGATATGCCCGGGAATATAATCGCAGAGTGTTGGAAGAGCATCTGAGAAGATATCAGTCTCTGATAATTCCCCACTACCTTGATTAAAAAACCTGGAGCCACATGGATCATACGCTCCTCCGAAAAACTAGTGATCTTTCTATTCCACAAATCTATAGAGAAAGGCTCTGATCGCTCAGAGCCCTTTTTGAGTAGTCTTTATAATTTTTGTCAACGCTTTAACGAATACATCACCCCGAAGAAGATGCCGAAATTGCTGGGATCATTGATAGTGTACCTTATCTCCACATCCCCCCTCATCTGCGGAGAAAACCTACCTTCAACACCTCCGATCCCATGAAGGCCTGGGTGGACGCCGCTTTTTTCCCAATCATCGTATGGGGCATCGCGGCTGAATTCTCTTTCCTCCCTCACCAGGTGAAAGCCAAAACCACCACCGGCATATGGAATTATAGAACCTTCGGCTGCCAAAGCATGCTTGACAGTCAATCCAAAAGAAAGATCGCGGTTGTATCTCTCACAAGGAAAATTCCGATGTCTACTATCCTGGCTCTTTGACCAATAGTCTAAGTTCCCCTCAAGTCTGAGAGTCGGTGTGATGGTGCCCAGGTCAACGTGCAAACCGAAGCCTACCGTAGATTTAATATTTTCATCGGGGTCTACCAATCCTATCTTCCCGCCAATCCCTGAAAAATCAACGTTCATGCTACCCTGGCTAGATTCAGATTTTTCTGTTTCTCGCAATTGAATTTCCTGGCCACCAGAACTGTCTCCGGCCAGAGCCGGATTCACGGACATGAAACAGATGAGAGCCAGAATCAAAAAGGAGAAGGACGTTTTCCTCAACTTTCACCTCCAGAGCGGAACTTCAAAATGTACACTCATCAGGAAATCCGCTGTGGCTTCAGCGCACGATTCATCTCCCTTCCAATAAGAGCCAGCGGAGGGAGACGCTCATGGCATCTTGAGGGTCAGGCCCGCATAAAAGGCATTTTCTGATGTCGTTTCATCTTCGGTGAAGATGAGGGTGCGACGGCCCTCGGCGAATATCTCCAAGGGAAATAGTGGAAAGCTCAGGGCCAGGCCGGCGAGACCATGAATCCCCGCTTTGGACTCGTCGAAATCGGAGTCGATGGGAACTGTAGTCTGCAGCTCCGGCAAATCCACCGTCGAGGCCATAAAGTGTATTCCCAGACCACCCCCGAGATAGGGTTTGATGGGAACTGCAACTATAGAGAAGTTGTATTTAGCTGTACCATTCAAGGAAACAAGATGATAAGTCGCCTCGGCACTTTGCTCCCCCACTCCTGGGACGGGAAAGCTGAAGTCATACTTTTTTCTGGCATACTCGGCGCTTGCCTCCAAGTCGAGGATCGGCAGGGTGCCGACTCTCAGGTGAGCACCCAACATGGTGACTCCAGTTAAGGATTTTTCCGTGTTGGGGTCATCAACGCTGACCGTGCCCCCCCGTAGGCCGAAGCCCAATCCCACCAAGGCTTGTGAGGGTGCGACGCTCAGAAACAAGAAGATCGACAGAATTACGATACACCACAGAGACCGCTTCATATTCAAGCCCCCTTTACCGTGAACTTCTGAATTCTTATAGTCAGATGCCATAATAATACCAGAGTCCCATCTTGTCAATAACTTTTTAGCAACCCCTCTGCCCCAATGTTCTGCAAAGCCTCCAAACTCTCGATGCCGCTGAGGCCGCACTTCATTCCCGCAGCCTGATTGGCAAATCGGCTGGCTCTCTGGGCATCGCCCGATTTGACGTGCTCTGACACAAACGCGGCCAGAAACACGTCCCCGCAACCGGTGGTGTCGATGACTGCTGAGGGAGGGTACGAGCTGAAACGCTGTATGCGAATGTCCTCGCCCGAACCGGTGACCACCAGAGATCCTTCCGAGCCTAAGGTGAGCAGTAAGATAGACGGCCCAGCCGCCATGACCGTGCGGCCGAAGGATAGAAGCTCCTCTTCCGACCAAACCTGGCTTCCCGAGATCAGCTTGGCCTCCCCACGATTCACTTGGACCACGTCAGCCTGGGCTACCCAATCTTGCCAATGGGGAATCTGACGCCAGAATCGTCGTCCCTCTCCGTCAATTCCCAGACACAGACTGTGGATGTCCATGTAGATGGTGGCCTTGGTGTGGGCTCGTATGAGCTTCATGGTCTCTAGAGAAAGATCTCTTCCGGAGATGAAATTCACCAAGAAAAAGTCGACGGCCAAAAAAGGACTGATCTGCTTAAAGCTCAGGGGCGGTACACCCCCACGAAGCACCTCCTCCCTATCGCTCTCTGAGTAATATGTCAAAAAGGCGTGATTGTTTTTCTCCCGGACAAGAGAGATTCCCTCCCTGGAGATCCTGGGATGGCGTGACAGTATGGCCATAACTGGCCCCGATACATCTCGGCCAAGGTTGACTACCGGGAAAACCGTTGTCCCCGCCTCGGCCAGCAGAGCCAAGGGAACGATGCTGTATAACAAACCCCCATAACTCTCCCTTTTCTGACCGTTCGGAAAAAGGATGGTATCCCGGTTGACGGTGCCGACGACGGCAATCTTCATCTGTCAACTTCCTCCCCTCTGTCCAAGATGGTGAATACCGCGTCCAAGACCTGTTGGGGCATGATCTCCTTCATGCAGGCGAAGGTATTTCGACGGCATCTGCGCCCGCCGTGAATGCCACAGGGACGACAATCCAGCTGCTTTTGTACGACGATGTGCTTCGGACCGAAGGGAGCAAAACCGAAATCAGGTACTGTGGGACCAAAGATGACTACTACTGGTCGATCCACCGCCGCTGCGAGGTGGGCCGCTGCGCTGTCATTGGACAGCACCAAGTGACACCTTTGCATGAGGGCAGCCGCTGGCATTGGCGACAGTTCTCCAGTCGCTACGGGAACATTTCCTCCAGCCTCTCGCGCTATTTTTCGGCACAGCTCTCTTTCCGCTGAGCTGCCCAGAAGAACCGCCTGAGCATTTCTCTTCTCCCGCAGCTCCCGAATCACCTGGGCGAATCCCTCAGGCAGCCACCTTTTGGTGGCCCACATAGACCCTGGAGCAATCCCCACTAACGCTTGATCTCCAGGGATACCCTGACGGGACAAAAAGTCCTGGGCTTGACGACGATCCTCAGCTCTAGGGTATACTCGGGGCGCCTGAGTGGGGCACTGGAAGCCTAAAGCTCGCCATAGGTCGATGTT
>LJUY01000070.1 GCA_001304015.1 candidate division Zixibacteria bacterium SM23_81
CGCCTCTTCCAGCATCCTTTTCAATCGAAGGCCCCGACGAAGCCAGCCCTTGCAGAAGGCGTTGCGGCTGGGATAAAAGACCCGAAACCCTGCTTTAACCAGGTCTCTTTCACATGCTCTTCCTTTCCAGGGATTTATCGGTTGACAGGCACAGCGGGAATGATCTTGGAGGCAGCAGATATTTAGGCCCATGGGAAGGGAGCAGGGGGCATCCAGGCCGATGGCCCAGACCGTTTTTGGGAAGAACCCAACGATTTCTCCATCACCGCGGCAGCGGCCTAAATCACGGAGAGAAGGCTTTCCATCCAGAAGCGCACAGGCAGACCATTTTTTCTGGGAGGCCGTTGGGTCTATGGCACCGTAGAGGCTCACGTTCCAGGAACCTTACCAGGTCAGCTCAAGGCCCAGACGTGCCTCGCGACCGGGGGCTGGACTGGTGTACACCTCCTGGTAGGCGGCGTCAAAGAGGTTGGTCACGACCAGAAACGGCTTCAGATGAGAAGAGAACTTCTTTCGGACACTCAGGTTCGCAACTACATAGGGCGACAGGTGACTCAACTGGCGGTCATTAAAATCGTCGTAGAAGTGCTGCTGGGAGAGCGCCGAGCCGTAGAACAGGACTTTAAACTGATAGGGGAGCTGAGCCCAAAAACTCCAGTCCAGCTTATGCTGAGGTCGGTACTGAAGGTAATCGCCGGGCCGCTGAGGAGATCTATTTCGGGCTCGCAGATAGGAATAGCCTAAGGTGAATCGCAAGCCCTTCCCAGGGGAAGCCTGAAAAGTCAGCTCGCCCCCGTAGAGTCGGGCTTTCTCCACGTTGACGGTGGTGCGGGACAGAAAATTGCCTTCGATGAAATCCCTTATGTTATCGTAGAAAAGGACGCCACGTAGCCGCGCCTCTGGAAAGCCGAACCATTCCCATCCCAGCTCGAGGTGATTCGTCTTTTGGGCCTTGAGCTGGGGATTACCGCCATCTCCGAAGAGCTGCTTCAGGCTGGCAAACCTGGTCAGACGAGCCAGTGAAAGATAGGCCCGGGTGCTTTGTGAGGTCAAACAAGCTACAGAGACATGCGGATTCAGGGCAGTCGCATCGTTCCCTGCCACGGCCAGATCCCCTGCTTTCTTATTGTCCAGAAGGGCATAGTTGAGACCCACTACTCCGGAGGTACGCTCCGACAGCCTGACCCTATCCTCCGCGAAAACCCACCAGGTGTGCGATACGAACTCTGTTGTGGGCTCTTCAATATCTTGTGTGTCGCGATGAAGATCCTGGATGACTCCGCCGCCAATGGTGAGCAAATCTGCAGGACCAAGGCGGCTCTCTAGCTGAAGGTGACCGCCCATGGAGTGATCGTCGTAGACGCTGTGAAAAGCGTATGGCATTTCCTGCGAACTGTAGTTCTCATCGTCATAGCTGTCCAGCGTGTTGTCGTACTTATTGAAAAATGCGCCAATTCGAGCCGAGAACCCTTGTGATAGCCGAAACATCGCAGCGAGATTGGCCATCCCCTGCCGCCACTCATTAAAGCGCCAATAGCGAATGCTCGTTTTATTCTTCTCCGAATTGTAGAAAACATGGGGGGGGACGCCCCACTCGTTATCGACCACGCTGCCGGAAAAGGTCAGGCGAAATCTCTCACTGGGGGCATAGCCAAGAGCCAGATGTCCGGCGTTCTTGGCATAATCGCTATTTTCCCGCCGGCCGCCGTCCTCATAATGAAGGGGGCCTTGGCCATCCGGAAGCCTAGGAACTTCAGTTTCCTTGAAATCACCGGAAAGGCGGTAACCGTCGGAGAGGGACCGGCTCCCCGAAATCCGCAGGTACAGAGGTCCGTGGCCATAGCCGTAATGGAGACGAAGGTTGGAGGTGCCATTCTGGCCCAGCTCCAGCACCATACCCCTGTCCAGTTTTTCATGGGAATTTTTGGTGATGATCTGGATCACGCCGCCCAGGGCATTGGGTCCATAGGTGGCCGAACTGGGACCCTTCACCACTCTGATGCCCAGGATTTGTTCGCTGGGAATGTGATCCAGCTCCACTAGGCCGTCGTAGGGATTATAGATGGGCACGCCGTCCACCAAGATCAGAAGGTGCTGTTGCTCAAAGCCGCGCAAGTACACGTATTGACCATGGCCCACCCGGGCGGTTTTCGTTCGGATGCCAGGCAGATAGTTCAGGGCCTGGGCCACAGTTTGTACATCTCTTTCCCGTAGATCCTCCACGGAGAGATCCTCCACCGTGTAGAGAAACTCCTCGCTGGCTCGTTGCGCGGTGGTCACGATTAAGTCCAGCTGATACTGTGGCGGCGATTCCCCTGATTCGTCAGCTACTGCTGAAGCAGCCAAACAAGCCCAGATGGCTACGACCGTGAAGACAAAAGGCAGAATGTCTCCGCTTCTCATGGACCGCTTCCTCTTTCGGCGAGAGCTTTGAAATCACCATCAAGTGAGAGAGCTTAATTGATCAATTAGTATAAGAAACCACCCGGGCTCTGTCAACTTTTTTATAACAGGCGCCTACCTCAGGGACCGTGAGTGCTAGAGTCTACAACCTTCGCCCACAGGGAATTCATGGAATGACGCGAGTCTGTCGCTAGTGCTTTTGGATGAATCAGCTCTCTAGAACGGGCTCTGGTTGTTGGGAAAAGTGATTGAAAAAGTCGATTCTAGAAAAATTTCCTTGCCAAATACCGAAGCGGACATTATATTGGAAGCAACTCAAAGCGAAAGATATCCTATTATGAAGTATCTCACTACACCCATGGTTCCCAACATCAGGGAAATTATTCAGACACTCATTTCAAGGGGGGAGTGTATCCATCGCTGAGAGCTAGCCATTGATGGTATACAGAATGAGCTTGGCCGTGGGTGCCTCCCGATCCACGGCTTTTTTTTCGTTAATCGTTTATCGTGAATTGTTGATCGGTGAAATACAGAGACCCGAGAATCGAGATCCGAGGCCCGACATTGTTTTTGTCGACTAACGATAAACTATCACCGATTACCGGATTCAGCAATAACCGATCACCGACATTCAATACTGGGAGTGCCTCACAATGAGTCCAGCCATCCGGTGTCGAGAAATCACCAAATTCTTCTGGGTAAAGAACTCTGGGAACGGAATCAAAAAGCGCCTGCTTCCTCTGAGCGGTAAAAAGAAGATGCTGACCGCTGTCAATGCTCTAGACCTGGAAGTGCCAAAAGGGGAGATATTCGGAATCGTGGGCCCCAATGGATCGGGGAAGTCCACCTTGGTCCGGCTCATCTCCACCCTGCTGTTGCCGGATATTGGCCAGATCGAGGTCTTCGGGCACGATGTGGTCAAGCAGAGGTTGCGCGTCAGGAGGATGATAAACCGAGTCTCAGTAGATGCCGCCTTCTTCAAAAAGCTTTCCTGTTGGGAGAACCTGAGCTACGCCGCACGACTGTATGGCGTGCCCGTCAGAGAGGCTAGGGAGAAAGCGGTTGAGATATTGGAGCGTTTTGGTTTCCATGGGGACAGGATCAACCAGCCCATGGAGAACCTCTCCCGGGGGATGCAGCAGATGGTGGCCATTGCCCGGGCATACTTTACCGCTCCGATTCTTCTGCTGCTGGATGAGCCCACCACGGGCCTAGATCCAAAATCGAAGCGGCAAGTGCAGGAGTTCGTCTTGCAGGTTAGGGAGAACCACGACTCCACGGTTCTGATCACCACCCATGATATGGACGAGGCCGATAGGATTTGTGATCGGGTGGCCATCATCGACCGGGGTCGGTTTGTAGCTCTGGACACCCCTGAGAACCTAAAGAGTCAGGTAAGGGGAGAGAGGAAAGAGGTGAGTTTAGAGGACGTTTTTATGGAACTCACCGGCAGAGATTGGGAGAATGAAGAATGAGCCAGGCAACTGCGGAAATGAAATCCCTTTACGCCTTTGTGGAGCGAAATTTCAACTTGGTGAAGCGGTATCTGGGCTGGGAAATCGTCTTCATGGTCTACAATATCGTCAACGCGCTGACCATCGGTTTCATTGGCGTCACCCAGGGCAAAGAGACGGTGCTCTACTTGGTCGTGGGGGCCATGATCTGGGGTTTTCTGTCCATCCTGTTTCACGAGGTGAGCGAGTCGGTCTCCTGGGAGAGGTGGGAAGGGACCATCGAGTATACCTTTATGGCTCCAGTGCACCGATTCACTCACCTGGCGGGCATGTGTCTCTATGCCATCATCTATGGGATCATCAGGACTATCGTCCTCCTGGGCGCCGTGGTGATTTTCTTCAGCCTCAGCTTGGAGAATGCCAATTTTCTGGCCGCCCTGGTGATTCTAGTGGTCTCCAGCTTTTCCTTCATCGGGCTGGGCTTGATCGCCGCTGTGCTCCCCCTGATGTCTCCTGAGAAGGGCTCCCAGGCAACCCACATCTTTCAGGCTCTCCTTCTGCTCATCTCCGGCGTCTACTATGAGACCAGCATCCTGCCATCCTGGATTCGGCCCCTCTCGGTGGTCTCTCCGGCCACCTACACCTTGCGATCCATGAGGGCCGCTCTTCTGGAGGGAAGGCCCCTGGCAGAGATGCTGGGTACCCTGCTATTTCTGCTGGCAACTGGATTTTTATTGATCCCTTTGGGGGTCTTCATATTCCACCAGGCCGAGATCTACGCCAAGAAGAGTGGGAAGTTGAAGAGGAGCGGGTGAGGGGACCGGGATTCGGGAATCGTTGATCGGTAATCGGGAAAAGCAAAAATCTCATATGCGGTTTTTAGGAAACACGATCCACGAATCACGATTCACATTACGAGCATCGACACCGATCAACTAGATTCGATTGATGGATCTTTATAAGATGGATCTCCTAACTCCGATTGCTGCCGCGGCGAGAGCCCCAGTGGGACAAATACTTCCTAGCACCGAAATCCTGAGGAGCGGAGCGGGGCTGAGCTCCCTTGGCCCTCTTGTTTTCCCGATCCCCAAACCCTGCGTCTTCCTATAGAAAGAGCAACATCTCACAGATAGATTGAAGAAAATTCCGTGCGCGACTCAACAAACATCAAAAGGGGCAGATGATCATCCACCTGCCCCTTTGCCATGCTTTATGGCCTCTTTTCTGAAAACAGAGGCTGTTTTCCTCAACTTGAGGATTCCCAAAGACTCCTCTGGCTGATGTTAAGGGATGAATTCCGGGGTTTCAGCCAGTTTCTTTTTACGTGGCGTCTTTTGATTCATCCGATCCAGAGATTCCAAAACCTCCTCTGTCTCCATGACCACAACGGTTTCGACCTCTCCCAGATCATTCCAGGCCATGTTGGCTTCCAAGATGGCTTGGGGATCGGTCACCTCGGAGATGCGAAAAATGCGATTTTTGGAGAGATCCACTAGTTCCTGGAGCACATGGACACCCTGGGGCACTTTCTCTTTGCCCAAGGCGCGTCTCTTCAGGATGGCCTGGCGGTTGGCCGCATCAAAGGAGAGGATAGAAAGAAAAAGCATGCTGCCCTCCTTTCTCAGATGCAGCGTAATCAAGCGCTAGAGGGAACCTTATACAAATAACCCTCGATGGACATCGCCTCCTCAGGTAGACCTTCGTTGGCGCCAGAGCAAACAGGTATAACCCTCACCCCAGTAAACATGAAAAGACTCCCTAGACCATGTCACTCTATTTACCATTCTAGCATAATAACGGATTTTTGTCAAGCCTTTTTTATAAAATTTTTAAGAATTAACCGATGATAAAACCAGGACATTCACAGGCAAATCCGTCAGCAGCTGGTGCTCCCCATAATATGCAATGGGGACAGGCTGTTCTTCAACCTGTCCCCATTTAAAGCACTTCTGGGACCAACAACTCGAACCTGCCAGGGAGATTAAAAAAGCGGGTTTAAAGCCCTAGGTATCTCAGTATGATCAAAGTTGAGGCTGAAAAATACACTCGGTGGATTATTGTATTTTTCTCGGTGATGTCCTTTCTGATTCATCCAATCAGGGATCTCCAAACCCCCTCGGTCTCCATGACCAGAACACTTTCTATCTCACCCAGATCGTTCCAAGCCCGATTGGCCTTCCAGATGGCTTTAGTATCGGGCACCTCGGTGACGCGAAAAACGCGATGTTTGGAGAGATCCACATGCTCCAGAAGCACTTGGACTCCCTCACACTCTTGTTTTCCCCCCAAGGCGCACCGTTTGATGACAGCATCGTGGTCTTTCGCATTAAAGGTGAAGACAGATAGAAAAAGCATATGGCCCTCCTATCTTCGATGCTGCGCGGCTAAGCGCAGGAGGGAACTCCGCACAATTACCTCTCGATGGACATCACCTCCTTCACTGGCAACAGTTCACATACATTAAGACCAGCACTTCGCTGGCAAACTCCTCCGATTTGGTTTCAAAAATATGTAAAAAAAACAAAAAAGCAAGTGTTTTTTCGAAAAAAAAAGAAGGCCTCTGAAGAACACAAATTTCCTTGACTGGCAGTAGGGCGTCCTCTATATTGGTTTTACTCCGGCGAGTGATATCTCTTACGCTTGGCGATTTTCGGGCGAAACACACTGTTTGCTAGCGTCTTGAACTATTTGTCAAAAAGGAGAGTTCCATGACGGAGGAGTTCTGGAAGACAGCCATTACGCAGATCAAACCAGGCGAGATTCGGGTGCGAGGTTTCGACATCGCCGAGCTGATGGGCACAGTCTCTTATGCAGAGGCCGTGTATCTGGTTTTAAAAGGGGAGTTGCCCTCAAAGGCTGAGGCCAGGATGATAGAGGCGATTCTGGTAGCCTCCATTGACCACGGTCCCACACCCCCATCTGTGCTTGCGGCCCGAACGGTTCTTTCCGGGGGCAATTCCCTCAATGCTTCAGTGGCCGCAGGCGTGATGGCCATTGGTGACGTCCATGGTGGAGCCGTTGAGCAGTGTGCCAGAATCCTTCAAGAAAAGGCCCGTCAGGAGGGTTCTCCCGCGACCGTTGCCGCTGCTCTGGTGGAGGAACTCCACCAACAAAAGCGGCGTATGCCCGGGTTTGGGCATCGGCTGCACGGCACCGATCCCAGGACGGTGCGTCTGCTGGCTCTGGCCAAGGAGACGGCTTTCTGGGGTCGGCACATCGATCTGGCCGTCCAGATAGAGGAGGAGCTGGAGAAGAAATTGGATCGCCGGCTGCCCATGAACGTGGATGGAGCCGTAGCCGCGGCGATCTCTGACATGGGCTTTGACTGGCGTTTGGGGAAGGGATTCTTCATCGTCTCCCGGGTGGCAGGCCTTGTGGCCCACGTTCATGAGGAGTGGACTCGAGAGAGGCCCATGAGAAAGTTGGGACCGCCGGCATCGGAGTATGATGGCCCTAAACCGAGGAAAGTGAAAAGATAGGATCCAAGGATCCTAGGATTCGAGGAGTCGAGGCAAAAGAAAAACCTCTAAAACCTGAAGGTCGTCCAGTACGACTTGATTTCACTTGGGCGGGGCAGGGTCACTTGAATCCTTGAACCCTTGGGTCCTTTCCGATATTATTCTCATTCGCCTTTGAATTTTAGCATTTCCCCAACAGGAGCACCGTATTTCCCGCCATGTCCAAAGCTTACGCTCAGATCGTCCTACCCCTGAGCGCAGAGAAGCAGTTCACCTATGGGGTGCCGCCGTCTTTGCGCCGTCAGGTAAAGGTGGGCAGCAGGGTTCTTGTGCCCCTTGGCCGACGGACTACGACCGGCATCGTTGTGGAGTTGATTGAGGAGAGTCCTTTTCCTCAGGTCAAGGAGGTTCTAGACCTCCTCGATCCCGTGCCCGTCTTCGACGAACCCATGTTGGAATTGACCCGCTGGATCTCCGACTACTATCTTTGTTCTTGGGGAGATGTCTTCAGAGCCGCTCTGCCAGCTGGATTTTGGCAAAAAGGCAAAAGGTTGATTCGCCTCAGGGAGCCTTATGCTAAAGCTCTGGCGCACAAGTTGCGACGCTCCTCTCCTCTCAAAGCACAGATCGTTGAAACACTCACGGGACGGGGAGAGCTGAGCGACACGACCCTAGCACGTCGCGTGGGCAAAGAGGGGCTGTTCAACGCTCTGGATCAACTGCATAAGGCAGGATATCTTCAGGTCAAGGACGAATCGCCCAAACCTCGCGTGGCGATTCGCAGGGAACGAGCGGTTCGCCTTTTAGCCTCCCACGGAGAGGTAGCATCGGTCGCGAAGACATTGAGGAAAAAGGCACCCAAGCAGGCCGCTGGGCTGCAGACCCTGCTCCAACTTGGGGGAACGGCCGGGCTCGTAGAGCTTTCGCACAAGGCGGGAGTCTCTGGAGAAAGCATCCACCGCCTGGAGAACAAAGGATTGGTGGAGGTCTTTGACCGAGAGAGCGCCAGAGAGGCCTACGCTGACTTGAGCCTGGAACCTGCCCCGAAGCGTCGGCTAACCCCTGATCAGCGCAAGGCGTTAAACAAGGTGAATGAAGCCGTTGAAGAAGGAAATTTTAGGGTTATCCTCCTTCATGGGGTGACCGCCAGCGGCAAAACCGAGGTGTACATTCGGGCTATCCGGCAGACCCTGAAGGGTGGTCGCAGAGCCATCGTCCTGGTACCGGAGATCTCCCTGACGCCGCAAACCGTGGCTCGGTTTCGAGCCCATTTTGGGCCCCAGGTGGCCGTTTTCCACAGTGGCCTCTCTCTAGGAGAGCGGTATGACGCCTGGCGGCGGATGAGAGCTGGGCACTATAAGATCGTGGTGGGGGCTCGCTCGGCCATTTTCGCCCCCATACACGAGGTGGGCCTCATTGTGGTGGACGAAGAACATGTGGATTCCTATAAACAGTCTGAGGCTCAACCCCGTTATCACGCCAGGGACGTGGCCATTATGAGGGGGAAGCTCTCTAAAGCCGTGGTCCTCTTGGGCAGCGCCACCCCATCTCTGGAGTCGTACCAAAATGTTCAGTGCGGTAAATTTCTCTCCTGTCCCCTGCCGCAAAGAATTGATGGACTGCCACTGCCCACGATGCAAATTGTGGATATGCGTCAAGAGAGAAAAGAGGGTAACTGGGGCATTTTCTCAGAAGTTCTGAAGGAGAAAATCGCTCAGCGGTTGAACAGGGGGGAGCAGATCATTCTGTTTCTTAACCGTCGGGGTTTCTCCACCTGTATTAAATGCCAGGAGTGCGGTTTCGTCATGACCTGCCCCCACTGCAACGTGACTCTGACTTATCATTCCCAGGACCTGACCATCAAGTGTCATTACTGCGGCTTGAGGAGACCAGCCCCCAACGTCTGCCCCTCGTGCCGCGGCCAACACATAAAGTTTCGAGGCATGGGCACCCAGAAGGTGGAGCGAGAGGTAAATGAGCTGTTTCCGCGGGCCCGAGTGCTGCGTATGGACAGGGATACCACCAGCAGGAAAGGAGCTCACCGCCGTATTTTTGATGAATTCCGAGACGGCCAGGCCGAGATCCTTCTGGGTACCCAGATGATCGCCAAGGGCCTTGATTTCCCCCAGGTGACGCTCGTGGGCGTGGTTTCGGCAGATGGAGGGTTAAATCTGCCCGATTTTCGCTCCGCAGAGCGCACCTTTCAGCTCATCACCCAGGTGGCCGGGAGAGCTGGACGGAGTCGATCTGGGGGGGAGGTCTTAGTGCAGACTTATTCTCCAGAGGAAACCTGCATCAAGCTTGCCCAAAGACACGACTATCTCTCTTTTGTCCGTCAGGAAATGGAGGGCCGACGGGAGTTGAGTTATCCGCCTTTCGGCCGGTTATTGCTGTTGCTCATGCAGTCTACCGAAGAAGTGCGAGTGGTCAGGGCCTCAGAGAATATGTCAGCGATGCTCAGGGAGCAGGCGCATCGCCTGGGATGTCGGGATGTGCAGATTTTGGGGCCAGCGCCAGCTCCCCTGAGCAAAGTCCGGGGCCAACATCGCTGGCAGGTCCTCTTGAAGGGGCCACGATCGGGTTCTTTGCGCAGAATTTTTCGGGAAGCCAAGCGCCAAGCAGGTCGGTGGCCCCCCTGGCCGGGAGTGCGTTGCCGTGTGGTGGTGGATCCTGTTGAGATGCTGTGAGCTCCTGGAAGCTAGAAGCTGGTTTTAGGTTGTGGAGGCTAGTATGGATGCTAGAAATAGAAGCTGGAAGCTGGTCGTCTACTGTCTGTTTTGTGAGATTTTCTTTTTCCAGCATCCAGCTTCTCGCTTCCAGCTTCTTTACAAGCTTCCATGAACCATAAACGAGCCTCGAGCTTCGATACTAACATCAACAACGATTGGCGTCAAACGGACCTCGAAGATCGAGAGCAATTGATTCGTTTCGATATCGGTAAGCAGAACGGATGTAAATATGGAGATGCCAAAATTCTTCTGGACGAAAAAGATTTGCCCCAACGCCGGTATAATATCCAGGCAGACCTGCCAAAACCCTTCGCTCCGCCTTTACACCCGGGTACGGGCCAATCTATAGGGCCCCAAGATCAGGCGCCCCCGTTCCCCAGGGAACTGATCAAGTAGGAAGTGAGTAACGAACGCCGGATAGAGATACCTCCAGAGGTGTTGGAAGTTTACAGTCTATGGCACCCCATGCCTTTGCATCGAGCCTGGCGACTGGAGAAAGCCTTGGAAAGCCCCGCCCGTATTTACTACAAAAATGAGGGCGTCAGCCCGCCAGGGCGCCATAAGCCCAACATTGCAGGTGATCGCCGTTGAGCCGGAGGCCTGTCCTACTGTAACCAAGGGTTCCTAGCGATACGACTTCGGAAATACAGCCGAGACGACACCCCTTATCAAGATATTCACTCTGGGTCACACCTTCATCCCTCCAGGAATTCACGCCGGAGGTCTTCGCTATCATGGCATGGCCCCCTGGTGAGTCTGCTCTATGATCAGAAGATCATCGTGGCGGCAGCCTACCACAAGGTTTCTGTCATTGCGGCAGCGGTGACCTTTGCCCAAGCCGAAGGTATTGTGCCTGCTCCGGAAACTGCCCATGCCATCAAGATAGTCATCGAGGAGGCGAAACGGTGTGCCCAGACCAAAGAAGAAGGTAATACCCCATTAAAATTGCACTAAATATCTTGATAACTCGCTGAAAGAACATTATCTTTCAGCCATGAAAAAATGTCCTCGCTGCGGCCATCAAAAATT
>LJUY01000071.1 GCA_001304015.1 candidate division Zixibacteria bacterium SM23_81
CTCATGATCCGCTTTGCTCGCTGCTGTCAGCCCATTCCAGGGGATCACATCGTGGGATACGTGACCCGGGGGCGGGGCATCTCAGTGCATCGGGCCAGCTGTCCCAACAGCAAGCGTCTGATGGAGAATCCCGAACGCCGGGTGCAGGTGGAATGGGATACGGAGAGGGGGCAATCTTTCCCGGTGCGCATCGAGGTGGTTGGGGAGCGAAAGGTGGATTTGCTCAGCAACGTGACCAGGGTTGTCTCGGACCTCGGCGCTGAGGTGCGCGGTGCCTCGGTTCAAATTGAGGGAGCGGCCTTTTTTGGAAGATTTCTCATAGCGGTACGAGATCTGCAGCATCTCCGCAGGACCATGGACAAAATTCAGCGTGTGCAGGGGATTGAGCGAGTCAGCCGTTTGACCAGAGGGCGTGTCTGAGGGCTACCCTGGCCTTGAGCCTGATGGGGTGATTTCTGGGGACAGGAACCACTCCAGCTTCAGAAAAGGAAAGAGATTATCTCTACGATGACACTCTCCCAGGAAATTCCATTCACCAGGATCGACATGCTCTCCGCGGCCATATTTCTCTGCCATGTCCGCTAAACGCTGAAAGGATTGGTGATGCTCCACGAGTCGCAATTCGGCATAATCCCGGGCCGACCATGTGCTGATGAGAAACTGCCAATCGGAAGCCTCCAGCAGAAGGATCTCCCGAGCCGCCTGGGTGAGGATATCCTGGAGGTTACGGTCCATACTCTGACCGAACTCCTTAAGAAGTGCTGCCAATCGCACCTCGTCCTCGTAAATATGCTTCCAGGTCCACTCCGTCCACTCGTTGAGCCAGATATAGTGGTACCCTCCCTTGCCCCATGATCCCTCCGGCAAGGAAATGACCTTCACAGGGTGCACCTCGTCCAAAAAGCGAGCGCATGTGGTCAGTTCTAGCTCTGGATCCCGATCTATTTTGTCCAAGACCTGTCTGAGCCACTGAGGTCCTTCAAACCACCAATGCCCAAATAGCTCGGCATCAAAGGGAGCGCAGAGAATGCCCTTTTTACCTGTCTGCTGGTGGTGCTCCCGCAGAATGCCCTTTACCAGATCCACAAAGTGCTGGGCATTTTCCGGGAGACGTTGTGCGGCTTTGTCTGGATCATACTCATCTTTCTCGGCCAGATCGCTCTTGGCACTCGTTACCCTCCAGTAACGGTGCCCGCCGGGATAGTGCTTTTTGTGGAAGTCCAGGTACCAACCGTCACCCGGATAGCCATGTTCTCCGCTCCAAACCTGCAGGCCGGTGCTTGGATCCCGGGTAAAAACTGCCACCGGCCGTTTTCCCTCAACGGGATTGCCCACTAAATAAACCTCTCGTGGAGACTTCTCTCGATCCTCGGGCTTTTCTCGATATTGGCTTTCAAACTGGCTCCATAGGCGGCGCAGGGCTTCGAATCGGTCGATATACACGCCAACAGCTTTGCCTCCACTGAGCAAGGCTGCGTCCGCGATAAAGTACTCCAGTCCGTTCTCGGCCAAAATTTCCTCCACCCCGCGTCTGGGAGCACGTTTGGCCAGGACTGATGTTTCCACTGGAGGGGACCACTTATAGGCCGGACGGTAGGCACATTCCGGGAGCCAGATGCCTCGAGGTGGACGCTGGAAATGGTGTCGATAGCTCTCCACACCGACGCGAACCTGAGCTCTCACGCTGTCGTCCAGACCCAGCAAGGGCAGATATCCGTGTGTGGCCGCACAAGTGATGATTTCCAAATAGCCTTCATCTTGGAGACGTCTGAAGACTTCGATGATATCTCGACCATATCGATTTTCGAAGTTTTCCTTCACCTGGCGGTAATGATCCCGCCATCGCAGAGCCATCTGGGAGAGATGAGCTCGATCCCATTGGCGAAAGGTCTGCTGGTCCGCCTCAGCGGCCAGAATCTTACGGTCTAAGTATTCGCTGAATTCCGCTTTGAAATTCTGGTCAGCGAGTTGTTCGCAGAGTACAGGAGATAGGCCTAGGGTCAATCGGGGAGACCGGTCCGCTTCGATCAGCTCTGTGAGCACATCCAAGAGGGGAACGTAAGTCTCGGCCGCCGCTTCATTGAGCCAGTCCATTCCATGGGGCCAACGACCGTGAGCCATGACATAGGGCAGATGGGCGTGCAGCACGAAGGTGAAACTGCCCAGTGGCTTTGCACTCATGATAATCCCTTTCTAATCAATGAGTTGAACCATGGTGGGGATCGCCAAAGGTGTAATAAGGCTGATGGTGACCATCGGCCTCGACAGTTCTCACCTAGAGCAACCTCACTCAGTAAACGATCATCGAGTGAATCGTGAGTCCATCTTCATGAAAGCGGCGATCTCCTCCTCGTTCAGCGGAACAAAACCCTCGGCCAAAAAGGGAAAGGGACCCTCCAGCCCGGCCTTCTCCTGCTCCTTGGCCCATGAGGAGAAAGCCAGCTCCAAAAGTAACCCCTTTTCTCCGCCGGCTTCCAACCAGCGGAAGCTGAACGAGTCGATGGCCATGAATCGCAGCCCCTGAATGGCCTCTTGGAATGAGGGGGAAAAATTTGGGGCTACCAGAATGAGCCTGGGATAAAGGACTAGATTGGCCTGCCTGTCGGCTACGACATCAGCTATTTGGTGGCGGTTTCGCCAAAGCCAGCTCACGTGAGCCAGCCCCTCCACCAGCAGCTGGTCCGCTTGCCGGGGCGACACATCTATGACCACCAGACGACGCTGAACATCCACGCCCAGCAGATCCATGGGCCCGAACTTTCCACCGCCGTCATGCTGATCCAAGATCTTTAAACCCTGCTCCAGAGCCGCACAATGCTCGGCCACAAGCTTGGCCAGCTCCTCTCTGTTTTTCAAAGGCAAATGGGTAAACACCAAGGTCACGGACGATCCTCCAACGCTTGAAAGAGAGAGGCGAAAAAGGAACTGCTACCGGTCTGGGCTCCGGTCTCCTCCTGAGCCATGATTCTCTCAGCGATAAGGCTAAGACACGTCGCTGCCTTGCTCCTTATGGAGGAGAGTGCCAGAGGTTTTCGTTGCGAGATTGATTTGACGATGTTCAGGTCAGCGAACAGGAAGCCCAGGTTGGTGATGTCGGAGTTCAAAAACTTCCGAACTACCTGAGTCATCCTGTTGGTGACGGCCTCGGCCTCGGCCACCATCCTGATATTATAGGCCACCATCCCGACCAGGGCGTTGGGCCTCAGGCCCAGGATTCTCTTAATGGCTGCGTAAGCATCGATCATGCCCAGATGATCTGAGGGAACCAGAACCACGATCTGATGTGCCATCTGCAAAATCAATCGAGAGTTGGAGTTAAGGCTTGCGGAGACGTCCACCAGCATCACCTGAGCGTCGGCTTCGAAGGCCATTAGCCTGGCAAGAAGTCGACGGCGGATTGTCTCCGGAAGGGCCGAGAGCTTGGAGAAATCGATATCCAGGCATAAAAGCCGCGATCCATATGGTCCCTGAAGAACGACCTGGCTTTCCTGGGCATTTTCCTGAGCCATAGCCCAGTACGCCATCGACTCACCCGGTCGTAATCCCCACAAGAAGGGCTGATCGGGGAAGTTGAGGTCAGCATCAAGAACCCTGACCTGATGACCTCGCCGGGCCAGTTCGATGGCCAAGTTGCTCACCAGGAATGATTTCTCTAGGCTCCTGTGGTCACCAGTAACGGCCACCACTCTGGGGAAGTGATGCTCAGTGTTCTTTTTAACTGGCGGGGAGGGCGCAGGTAGTTCTTGGGAAGATGTTCGCTGTTTCTCATCAGTGGAAAGGAATAGATGGGAGATATCCTCCAGACCCTTACCCAATCTTTTATGATTTTTCACCTCGCCGTGTCTCTTTCCGCTGACGGTACTTGATGACCGAGTTCCAGCCCCCAAAGGGACTCTCCGTCTTATTGGGATTTTTAGGATCCTCCAGCCACTGGCCGTCCACCACGAAGCGGTACTGGTAGGTTCCCGGCTCCAGAGGCAGCACTTTTGACCAGACACCCTGGCCTTCGGTGTCCAGCAGGACTCCCTTATTGGGATTCCAGTTGTTGAAGTCCCCGGCCACCTGCACGTTCTTGGCTCCCAGGGCTTTGATGCTGAACTTGATGCCGTTCTTGACCGTCTGTGGTCCCAGAGGAGTGGTGATAGTAGGCTCAGGTCTGTCCCCGTAAGCCCTGGTTTTCGATAGGGAGTGCACCTCTTTGGCAAGGGCAGCGTAGTCCCGGTAGCCGCTGCTGCGACGGTCATACTGGCAGATAGGCTGGCCGAAGCCGGTGGCCTCCTTAAGGCGAACGTTTATGTGGATGATGGTCTTGAAAAGGTTCTTGCCGAAGTATTTACGGAGCTCACCGAAGACCTCACCAGCGATTCTGGTACGGCGATCATAGAGGGTGGCCAGAGCATGTACGTGTTTTTTCTGATCGAACCGGTCTTCTACTAGCTTGATGGTCTCGCTGAGCTTGCCCAGGCCATGCAGGGCAAAAAAGCTGGCCTCCACGGGAACGATCAGTTCACGGGATGCTCTGAGGGCATTGAAGGTGAGCAGGCCTAAGCTGGGTGGACAGTCGACGATGATATAGTCATAGAAATTGGGCATTTCCGCCAAAGCGTTTAACAGGCGGTCCTCCCGGCCTGGTTGTCCAGCCAGTTCCTGCTCCACTGCGCTGAGGATGATTCCTGAGGGCGCCAGATCAAGATATTTGTCCACTCCGATGATAACATCTTTCATCCCCGTATCCCAGTGGCTTTCGGAGAGGACGTGGTACATGTTTTTCTCCAGTTCCTCGGGCTTAACGTTGAAGCCCAGGGAGGCATGGCCCTGAGGGTCCAGGTCCACAAGGAGGACCTTTTTCTTGCTCTCTGCCATGCAAGCGGACAAATTGATGGCCGTAACGGTCTTAGCACAGCCTCCCTTATGATTGACCACAGCGATGGTTCGCATGGCTCCCCCTTTGAGAAAGATGAAGCACCGGGCATAATACCAGTCAACATGACTGGTCTACTGTAATTTCTCTCCGGAGCCTTCGGGGCGTGCGGTCTGGAAGCCTATCTCCTGGCCCTTATGTCCCATAAGCTTGATGTTTCCGAATCGTTCCTCAAACTTCTTGATATTTTCCTGCAGAGCGTTGAGGAGCATCTTGATGTTCTGAGGGGTCATGACGATGCGCGCGTAGACCTTGGTCTTCTTGACACCTGGCATGACTCGGGCGAAATCGATGAAGAACTCTGAAGGGGAGTGACTGATCAGAGCCAGGTTAGAGTAAATCCCCTCAGATTCTTTCTCGCCTAGCTCCAGGGAAATCTGGTGGGGTGGTTTTTCGGGCATAATCCTCTCCAACTATGATACGACCCATTATGTTGTATTCGACGTCGGTTAAAGTAAGACCAATGTCGCCAAAAGTCAAGAGATTTAAAATTGTGGGGGAAAAAATTGCGGCAAACTCCCTGCTGTGAAGAAGGCCCTGACTGCGGCTAAAAAGAGAGGATGCGGTCAAGAGGTTCAATGATCCTTGTGGCCCCAAAAAGTGGGTATATTTTCTCTTGACACCGGTGTGGAATCTTTTTATATTTTTGTAACCTTCGGGGCGAGGTGGAATTCCTCGACCGGCGGTAAGAGCCCGCTAGCCTCAGCACGCCGGCAGAGTGTGCTGGCAGAGCCGGTGAAATTCCGGCGCCGACGGCAATAGTCCGGATGGGAGAAGGTGAGGTAGAGGAGCAAAGTCTCTCTACGCGAGGCCCCGGAGGATAATTCTTCGGGGCATTTTCACAGTGTCAGGACAATTGGACGAAACATATATGCGTTTGGCCCTTCGGCTGGCAGCCAAGGGGAGGGGAAGGACTTCTCCGAATCCCATGGTGGGAGCGGTTGTGGTCAAGAATGGACGGATTCTTGGCCAGGGTTTTCACAGGGGGCCTGGGGAAGCTCACGCCGAGGTCATTGCCATGCGCCAAGCTGGCAAGCGTGCCCGAGGAGCTACCTTGTATCTCAACTTGGAGCCCTGTTGTGTCCATGGGCGAACCCCGCCCTGCACTGAGGAGATCATCCGCCGGGGATTATCAAAGGTGGTCTGCGCTCATATCGACCCCAATCCTGAGGTGTCGGGATGTGGCCTGGCTCGTCTACGGGATCATGGCATCGAGGTGATGGCTGGTTCTCTCGAGAGGGAGGCCAGGGAGCTGAATGAGGTCTATATCAAGCATATCACCACCGGCTACCCCTTTGTCTACTTGAAAATTGCCCAAACTCTAGATGGGAAAATCGCCACTCAAAACGGCGACTCCAGATGGATAAGCTCCCCTGAATCTCGGCGGCTGGCACATCGAATAAGGGCCTGGGTTGACGCCATTCTGGTGGGAGTGGGAACCATCTTGAGGGATGATCCTCAGCTGAACGTTCGGCACGTAAAGGGGCCAAATCCGGTGAAGATCATCTTGGACAGCACATTAAAAACCCCTCTGGACGCCAAAGCTTTGGATGGGGGACGAGTGATCATCGCCACACACCAAAGGGCTGATTCATCTCGGGCTCGACGATATCGGAGCCGCCAAGTCGAGGTGTGGCAGTTACCCCCTGATGACCGCGGTATGGTGAACTTGATGGCGCTTCTCAGGCGTGCGGGAGAAAAGCAGCTCACCAGCGTGCTCATAGAGGGGGGGCAGAAGGTCTTTAACTCCGTTTTGAAGGCTAAGGCGGTGGACAAACTGCTCATATTCCTCGCTCCCTGTTTGCTGGGAGACGGCAAGGAGTCTTTTGGAGATTTAGGAGTGCACCGCATGGCCGATGCCTTACAGATCCGTGAGTTTCAGACTCGCCGCGTGGGGGCAGATCTTTTGGTGACCGGACGATTGTGAGGACCATCATGTTCACCGGCATCGTGAGGGAAAGGGGAGAGATAGTGGCGGTTGAGCGTATTCCCGGGGGGGTACGCTTGAAACTCAAGGCCCGGAAGATTCGTGAGGGGATGCAGTTGGGAGACAGCATTGCCATCAACGGAGCTTGCCAGACGGTGATGGCCATGGAGCAGGATTTCTTCTCCATCGAGGCCTTGCATGAGACGCTGAGGCGAACTACTATGAGTGGGTGGAAACCAGGCGATCTGGTAAACCTGGAGAATCCCTTGAGTCCCCATGACCTGCTGGGTGGACACCTGGTCAAAGGTCATGTGGACGGGGTGGGGGTAATACGGGCTAAGGTTCGACGAGCCGGGGACATGGTCTTACGCGTCCAGGCTCCACAAGAGCTGATGGTGCAGGTTTTTGAGAGAGGTTCCATAGCCCTGGACGGGGTCAGTCTGACGGTGGTGGCGGTTCAGGGAAATCAGTTCAGCGTCACTCTTATTCCATACACTCAGAGGGAAACGACCTTGGGATCTAAAGAGGTGGGAGATGGGGTTAATTTGGAGACGGACATGGTCGTAAAGGCTGTTCAAAGGCTCCTAGGCCCTAAGGTGAAAAATCGAGGGCTCACCAGGGAGCGTTTAGAAGAACTGGAGTTCTGAGCAGTGGGAAGTGAGGTTTAAAGATGTCAGCAGGTCACAAATTGGCGTTTGATAACATAGCCGAGGCGGTGGAGGAGATTCGCCAAGGCAAGATGGTCATCGTGGTGGACGATGAAGGCCGAGAAAATGAAGGTGATTTCATCATGGCTGCGGGGAAGGTGACCGCTCAAGCAATTAATTTTATGGCCAAACATGGTCGCGGTCTGATCTGCATGCCCATGACAGGCCAGAGACTGGATGAGCTCGGTCTGACCCTCATGGTGGATAAAAATACCGCCAAGATGGGCACTCCTTTCACCGTCTCTGTTGATGCCGTTCGGGGTACCTCTACCGGAATTTCCGCTCATGACAGAGCCGTCACCGTCAAGACGCTCATCGATCCAGCCTCTCGCTCGGAAGATCTGGCCAAACCGGGCCATATTTTCCCACTCAGGGCTATGGAGGGTGGTGTCTTACGGCGAGCCGGCCATACCGAGGCGGCCGTCGATTTGGCCGTGCTGGCTGGATTGGTACCTGCCGGTTTGCTCTGCGAGATTATGGCAGACGATGGCACAATGGCCCGGGTTCCTGAGCTGCTCAAGCTGAAGTCCAAATTCGGCCTCAAGCTCATCACCATCAAGGATCTCATCAAATATCGTCGTCGTACGGAAAAACTGATTCGATGCTTAGTCACCACAAGACTACCCAGCAAGTTCGGGGATTTTACTCTCCACCTTTACGAGAGCACCCTCACCGGCGATCACCACGTTGCCCTCGTGAAAGGAGAAGTGAAAGGAGCCCGGAACGTGCTGGTTCGTGTTCATTCTCAGTGTCTCACCGGAGATCTTTTTGGCTCTTTGCGCTGTGATTGCGGCCAGCAGCTGGAGAAGGCTCTGCAGAGAATCGAACGTGAGGGCAGGGGGGTTTTCTTATACATGCGACAGGAGGGCAGAGGCATCGGCTTGGCCAACAAACTGAGAGCCTATGAGCTGCAAGACCAAGGGCGAGACACTGTGGAGGCCAACGAGGAACTGGGCTTTGCTCCTGATCTGCGAGATTACGGTATTGGCGCGCAGATATTGGTGGATTTGGGTCTGTCCACCATCCGGATTATGACCAACAATCCTCGTAAGATTACCGGATTGGATGGATATGGCCTTAAGGTGTTGGAACGTATACCGTTGCAGGTAATGCCAGGAGAGGAAAACGTCCATTACCTGGTGACGAAAAGGGAGAAAATGGGGCATCTTTTGGAGTTGTCGGAGAAAGGCGTGCAGGCACTGAAAGGGAGGAAAAGATGAAGGTTCGCAAGGGATATTTAAACGCCTCTGGCAGGAAGTTCGCCATCGTGGTGAGCCGGTTCAACCAGTTCATCACCCAAAAGCTTCTAGAGGGAGCTCTTGATTGTCTGCATCGCCATGGGGCCAAAGACGATGACCTGGAAGTTACCTGGGTACCAGGTGCCTTTGAGATTCCCTATTTGGCCAAGAGGATCGCTGAGAGCGGAAGCTGCGACGGTATCGTATGCCTTGGGGCCGTTATCAGAGGAGCGACACCCCACTTCGACTTCGTGGCCAATGAGGTGGCCAAAGGAGTGGCTCGCGTCGCTCTGGAGACGGGAATTCCCACAGTATACGGTGTTGTCACTGCTGACAACATCGAGCAGGCGGTTGAACGAGCAGGGGCAAAGGTTGGTAACAGGGGTTTTGACGCAGCGTTGGCCACCATTGAGCTCGTGGACCTATACCGCAATTTGCCGAGGGCCAAGAAGTCTTGAAAGGGCACCCAGGATGGGGAAGAGGCGCAAGGCACGTGAACTGGTCCTACAGACTCTTTATGCCTTCGAGATTTCAGGCGAACCCATCGAGGCGGTTTTGGCCAATGTCTTAAATCGCCAAAATCCTCCTCACGATGTGGCTGAGTTCACGATCTTACTGGCTACCAGCACTGTTCAGCATCGTCGCGAAATCGACAAGCTCATCGCCGAGAAGGTGAAGCGATGGGAACTGTCACGAATTGCTGTGGTGGACAGAAACATCCTCCGATTAGCCATCTGCGAGCTGCTTCATTTCCCGGACATCCCTCAGAAGGTCTCCATCAATGAGGCCATCGAGTTGGCCAAGACTTATAGCACCAAGGAGTCTGGGCGGTTTGTCAATGGGATTCTGGACTCAGTTGCTGGGCTGCACGGAAGCTAGAGGCCAGCAGTAAGAGGAGCTGGGAGAGATGATTGTCCCGCAATTTTTCCTGCCCTGCTCCAGGGGACTTTTATGCGCTACGCTATTATCTCGGATATTCACAGCAACCTAGAAGCGCTGGAGGCTGTTCTCGAAGACGCTCAGCGGCAGAATATCGACTCCTTCATATGCCTTGGCGACATCGTGGGCTATGGTGCCAATCCCAACGAATGCATTCAGCAAGTTCAGCAGCTCACCGAGCAGGTGGTGGTGGGCAATCACGATCATGCCGCCGTGGGACTGACGGATATCTCATATTTTAACGTTCATGCCAAACGAGCCGTGGAGTGGACCGCGAAAGTTCTTTCCCCAGAGAATAGCGATTATCTATCCAAACTGCCTTTCACCATACAGGCGGGGAATCTCTTCTTCGTCCACGCGACCCCTGCTGATCCGCCCGCCTGGAATTACCTTATGACACCCCGGATGGCCTTGGTTGAATTCGAGGTATTCGAGGGCCTATGCTGCTTCATTGGACATTCTCATCAGCCGATCATCTTTTGCCAGAAGAGTGGCAGTCACCCCAGACTGGTCGAGGCGATGGTCTGTTCTCAGGATGAGAAATACATCGTCAACGTGGGCAGTGTGGGGCAGCCTCGCGATGGAGATCCTCGCTGTTGTTACGCCATTTTCGACAACCATGAGTGTCACCTCCAGCTGCGCCGGGTGAACTATGACGTGCAAGCGGCGCAGCGAAAAATTCTTCAGGCGGGATTGCCACCGGTGCTGGCTATCAGGTTGGCCCATGGAGAGTGATGGGATCGGAAAGCGAGTTGACAAGCCCGCAGGCAAAACGTAATTTTTTCTCGGCACAGCACTTTAAGGGACCCTTTAGGGAGACTCTGGCAAGAGGAGATTTGAGGAAGCAGAGATGAAAAGGTGGGATCTGAGCAGGGTTTTCGGAGCCCTGTTTGTGTTTGTGGTGGTGTTGGTGGTGTATGTGCGGACCATGGCGGCGTCGGTGTCTTTTTGGGATTGTGGTGAGTTTATAGCCTGTGCGCATATTTT
>LJUY01000072.1 GCA_001304015.1 candidate division Zixibacteria bacterium SM23_81
CGATTCATACTGGTCAGCAAGTGGTGGTGACATCTACTACAATTCTGGCAATGTAGGAATCGGAACCAGCAGTCCTGAGGTACCGCTTCACGTACAGGGCGGTACCGATGTGTCCCTTGCTGGTGGAGGTTTCTTCGTCATGGGGCAGACCAATTCCGCCAATATTGCCATGGACAGCAATGAGATAATGGCCCGCAACAATGGTAGTGCCGCCTACCTCCATATCAACAGGGATGGCGGAGATGTGATCTTCAACGAGAATGGTGGAAACGTGGGTGTCGGCGCCGCAAGTCCGGCCAGGAAATTACATGTCAACGACGTTCTCAGGCTGGAGCCGCGTTCTACATATCCTTCCAGCCCAAGCGATGGTGATATCTGCGTCGTAGGTAGCGCAGGCGGCCGGCACATCTACTGTCACTTAAACGGTGCTTGGAGACAACTGGATTAGAAAAGCCCAGTAGATGAAGGTGTAAGGCACAGTTAAATATTGAAATGACTGTATCAGACCCTTTTTTCCAGGGGCACAGCACGCTGTGCCCATTTTTTATGGCCCCCCTGTGTAAGTTCAAAGCGAGGCTTTTTATAAACAAGAAGCGAAACGAACCTTAAAAAGTCTGGAATCCTTGGCGCGGGCCTTCCCTTCACCTCAACAGTCACTGTTTTCTTTCTCAGCCCAGGAGTTATGTAACTTTTTTGAGAAAATCCTTGACAATGGAGAGGGTTTGCATAACTTTGCCAATAGCGACGGTCAATCGTGCCTTAAAATCTCTTTCTGGATTCTTCAAACAGGATGGTTTGGTGACGTTTTGCCGCTTTTTGGGTGAAGTGCCTTCTGTCAGTCCAGATTGGAGGGGAGTTTTATCAACGTTCCCTTCACTTCATATCTAGAGGCTTTAATCCGGTAGAGGAGGTGGTAAATTTATGGTGAAAGAACAACGGGAGAGGTGACTATCCCCATAAACAAGCAGAGCCGAGAAGTCGAAAAAGGAGAGATAAAAATGAGAGGAGTAAGATTTCATACAATCCCAGCGCTGCTGTTGGCGCTTTTGTTTCTTGCTCTGCCACCATCAGCTTTTGCCGCGGATGGCATCATTACTGGCGAGGTGACCGACAACAAAACAGGCAACCCATTGCCTGGCGCCAATGTGATAATTGAAGGCACTTCCATCGGCGCAGCCACGGACATGGATGGCAAATACGTCATTTTGCAGGCACCCGAGGGCACCTTCGATCTCAGGGTGACTTTCATAGGCTACCATCCGATGACTACCTCGGTGATCGTGGTGGCGAACGAGACCGTGGTTGTCAACTTCAGCCTGAATCCAACTGTCATAGCGGGCATGGATATCGTGGTAACGGCCAACCGCGCCCGGGAGCGCGAGACCCCCGTTGCCTTCACCAACGTGACCACCGAGCGCATTCAGGAGGAGTTTCACGGACAGGATGCGCCATTGCTCTTAAAAGGCACACCTGGGGTCTATGCCGTGGCCAATGACGGTGTGGGAAACGGCGAGTCCACCCTCAGGGTGCGGGGATTCGACCAGAACCGGGTCTCTGTGATGATCAACGGCATCCCGACCAACGACCCCGAATCGAAGGCCGTTTACTGGTCCAACTGGGGCGCGGTGTCTTCAGGCGCCTCGAACGTCCAGGTACAGAGGGGAGCAGGCTCCGCGCTATACGGCGCTGGCACCTTCGGCGGCTCCATGAATATCGTCACCCTCAATCCCGCTCCCAAACGATCCATCGGGGCCCTATTCAACTGGGGGGATCCTGAGCTTGTGATGTTCGGCCTGAATTACAACAGCGGCCTGATCAAAGACAAGTTCGCCATGGCCCTGAAGGTGGAGCGCAAGATGGGCCAGGGAGCGCGGCTGGGTTCTTACTATCAAGCTTTGAACTATTACCTCTCCCTGGCCTATTACATGTCAGACCGGCAGTCGTTGAAGATGGTCTTGCATGGCGCGCCCCAAGAGCATGGTTACACTTATTCTGGTCCCATCGAATTCTTCGAGAAATACGGGTATGATGCCAGCCCTTCCTATTTCATCAGGGAGGACTACGCCAATACGCTACCCGATGGCTTAAATAATGAGCCCCATCTTGGCCTGACAGACGGCGTGCGAGAGGCCGTTGGCGGCGGCTGGGTGGCCTTGGCCCATAACTTTTACCACAAGCCACAGCTTGAGTTCCACCACTCCTACGAATTCAGCCAGAAATCGGCACTGAACACCACCTTGTTTGGGTCCATCGGCCGGGGTGGGGGATCATCGCTGAACTTTGCTGGTTTTGTACCTGGACCATTCGGTGGTGGGCCCTACAATCAGTTTAACCACGACAGGGACGATGAGGGCGTCCTCGAGAACCTGGATTTTGTGTTGCAAAACGACCCTTACCAGCGGACATCCTATTCCATACACAACCAGTTCGGCATCTTGAGTACTTATGAAACCACTGTAGACAATGTTGTGAAGGTGAATTTCGGCGGCGAGGCCCGCTACTGGTTTGCCGATCATCCAGGATACGTGAGCAACACATATGGAATTGAGGGCAGGGCCAACCGCTCTTATGGCCTCATCGATCTGAATGGAGATGTCCAGAGGTTCAGGCGTACCATCTATCAAAACGATATGGAGAACGATGCCGATTTCGTGCTCTTCAATTTTACACAACCCGACGATCCCACTTTTAAAAGCCAGTACCGCAATTACTCCAGCAAAAAGCCACAATTTACGGTCTTCGCCAGCCAAAACACACGGCTGCTTGAAGGCAGAATGAACATCATGATGGCCGTGCAGTTCCGGTCAATTACCTACAGGCTGGAAGAGAAGATGCCCAGCGATAATGCTGTAGGTGTTCAGATCGGCATAGATGCGGATGACGACGGTGTCGTCGATGCGGGAACTGGTGAGTTAGAGGGTCAGGCTGTTCCCAATGAGGGTCCGGTGAATGATAACGAGTTCATCATGGTCGGTCAAAATGGCGAGGTCGTGAGATTCGAGCTGGTGGACAAGAGCCGCACGACTTCATTCGCTCAACCGAAGTTCGGCATCAATTACAACGTCAACGAGAACCTCAACATTTTTGGAAACGTCTCCTATGTTCAGAACGAGCCTGACCTCGGCGTCTTTTACAACTACGGTCGCCCGCATCCCAATCCGCAAGATGAAAAGCTTACCGACATCGAGCTTGGATTCGGCTGGAAGTCCGAAGGCCTGAATGCTAAGGTGAACCTCTACGAGATGACTTGGAACAATAAGAGCACCGAGATCGAGGACCCCTCCAAAGCGGGCCAGCCTGGCTATAGCCGCACGGGGGGGCGCACCGAGCTGATCGGCTCATCACGCCATTGGGGTCTTGAGGTCGAAATGGCCGCCGACCTCGGCAAGACTTTCAAGGACTCCGGCATCCCACAAGGCCTTGGCGTCCGCGGCTCTCTTACCTACATGAACAACGTATGGAGCGAGATTCTCGACGAGGCCATGTATGACGTAGATGGTAACCCACGTGTATTTGGCGAGAACGGAGAAACAGGTGAGGATTTCTACTTCAAGGATCTGAAGGGCACCCACGTGGCCAGCGGTCCCCAAACCATGATCTCTTTCGGTCTCACCTATGAGAACCGGCATTATTTTGGCGGGGTGGACGTCAACTGGTACGGCCGCTATTATGCGCTGGATGGCGATTTGCCCATCAAGCTGGAGTCGGCGGAGTACGGTGACGAGGATAGGTGGAGCAATACCTTCGACACCTTTGCCCTACTCAACCTCCGTGCCGGTATCAAGCTGCCCCTAGATCAAGTAAACGCCACTTTGAGCGTGCAGGTCTACAATCTGCTGGATAAGGAGCATCTGGTCGATGCCGACTCGTATGGCGTGATACCAGGAGGCCTGCGTACCATCAGGGTATCGCTGGCAGCCAGCATTTAAGCCCTAACGGTCAGGGGCACGGCGTGCCGTGCCCCTGAATGTTTGCAAAGGATTCTTAGAGAATGCCCTCCGGCAAACTCCAAACCTGCGGGAGGCTGAAAGAGAAATCGCGCCACACACATGTAGGGGGCGTATTGCTATACGTCCCCTACAACCGTAAATTGGGTGGAATCATACCTATCCGGCAGTAATCTTCTCCCGGATCTACACCCATATCTTACCGCAGAGGAGTGAGGATCAAGGGAAATACTTAACCGTATGATTGAACATCGGGAGCTGGGGGCGGGGTCTCTCGCCCCTCATCCCTCACTCCTTTTATTCAAAAAGAAAGCCGCCGATAGCGCATCGGCGGCTCATTTGTCTCCGTACAGTAACAATTCTCACGTTCCACTCACGGTGATCTCGGCAACCCGGAAGGTGGGACAACAAGTCCCCCGGTCGAAGACCATTTCGTTGCCCACAGCATCGACGTTTTTCATCATGTCCAGCATCTTGGAGGCGATGGTCACCTTTGCCACGGGCTGGGCCAGCTGGCCGTTGTCGATCCACACTCCCGTGGTCCCCACGGAGAAGTCCCCGTCGACCACGATGGGCAGGCCCAAACCCTTGGTGGTGGCCTGGTTCATGATCTCCACCTTCAGATCGCCCGGCGAGGAATCCTTCTGCCTCTCAAACGGCTTTTTCGCATATGAAGCTCCTTTGTAAGGTTCTCTGTCACAGACGAATAAAGGTGATATTTTTTAGGCTTCGGTCATCTCTCAGAATAAAATAAAAAAACCGCAGAGCAGTCTATACCTCTGCGGCTGAACCAGACGGATTTTACACTGTTTCTCTCAACGAAACAACAGTTTAATTTTGCTCCATGTGGATCTCTGGGCCACCGGAGCGCTCTGGTTGGAAGCCCCCGGAGTGGCATGAGTGAACTCGACGAAATCGACGGCTGGATTGTTGCTATCGCTGCCGTTCGGGCTTCTACCCAAGCTGGATCCCGCAGCGACTGCGGGCGCACCCCCACCACCCATCTCCCCACCATCGCCATACCACATAGCGTCGATATCTTTTTGCCCATCCGCCGACAGATGAAGATCATCTCCCTCATGATCGAGGCTTAACTGAGAATAATCTTGACCATACTCGATAACCTGAACACCTGAAGGCACAGTCCACCGGTCAGTAAAGCATTTCCCGTCGTGGTCTTTGCTATCGTCCAAATCGTTAACCAACAACAAATATCCACCAGCAGGAATGAAAGTACCCGTCACAAAGACCAGATCACGGCTTTTGGCATTTCCCATGAGAGGATGATCGGCCATTATCCATCCGCTGATGTCCATATCCTCCGTTCCTAGATTGTACAGCTCAATCCACTGTAGGTCGTCGTCAAGATCGTCGGTGTCCCCATGGTACATCACCTCGTTGATCACTACCTGAGCTTGGCAAAAACCGATGGCGAAAAGAAAAACGATTGTGATGAACAGAGGAAGAAAAATCTTCATGGTGCTCTTCACCCCCTGGGCAACTCTTTACTGCTGGGAGAATCGAACTACAATATATCAACAGATGACAATGATGTCAAGGGTTTTTGTCCATTTTTTTATCGAAGAAGATGGGATCGCCAGATTGTTCTAACCTGTATAAAATTAGTGGATTAAGAGTTGAACACGGAAGATTTTTACGACCAAACCCTTCCTTGACGAGTTCCTGTAAGGCTATGGGGATGGATGCATACATTCCCACGGGGAGATCTTCTATCTCGGATTTTCCAGCCGCTTCTCCATGACCACATCAAATCCCCAAGGTTTATCTATCTTGCCGGTGATACCGTATCCCAACTTCTCGTAAAAGGTGATAGCCCACAAGGCTATCCCTAAGGTGTGCAGCTTTACTCGGCAGAGACCTTTCTCCATGGCCCTTTGTTCCAGATGCCTCACCAAAGCAGTTCCTATTCCCCTCCTCTGGTATTCCGGAAGGATGTAGACCCAGTGAATCTGGCCCATATCCACACCTTCTACGGACAGAGCGGCGACGCCAACGATGACATCCTCACTTCTATAGACGAAGAACTGCATTCTCTCAAAAAGAGCATGGAGTTCCTGGAGAGACAACACAGGATCTTTGAAATGCTCTTTCAGAAAGACGCTCTGATACGCCTTTCGATTGCTGGTGTTGATAACGAACAGAATATTTTCAACCTCTTCGATGGACGCTTTCTCGATCACTTAGGGTTACCTCATGAACTTTAAACGCCTTCAGGAGTTTCGATCGATGAGGACATCACACCCGTTCTTTTCGCGGGGGCTCACGAAGCGATCCTCTTCGGCGCTCATCTGAGAACCACCAACTTTTTGGTATCAACAAGATGCCCAGCTGTGAGACGATAGCAATAAATACCACTAGCCACCTTTTCGCCCTCCGCGTCTTGTCCATCCCATTGGATGGTATAAGCCCCCTCCTCCTGCAATTCTTGAACCAAGGTCCGAACGAGCTGTCCGCAAATGTTGTAAATTTGAAGGGTCACATATGAGGGAACATGAATCTGATATCCGATCTCTGTGGCCCGATTACATGGATTGGGATAGTTTTGATCCAGATGAAACGAAACCGGCACTGGATATTCCTCATCTCCGTTCTTTTCTCCCACGTCAATGGCTTCTATGGTAACTGTATCGCGTTTTGTAGAGTCGACGTGAGCCCATATTATGATTGTGTCGTTGGAATGCACACCAATCTGATTGTTTACGTCGCTGCTGAAGGAGGCCACAGTTACCATACCGCGATAAAGACCCGTCGCAGCGCCCGTTTCAATGAGAGCGGCTCCTATACCATGGGGATCCTTCTGGCTAGTGATGATGACTAAAGCGGGCTCGATGAAGGAGCTATTCCAATCGACGCCCTCTAGCTGGAGGTAGAGCGAGTCTCCGATTCCCAACCTGCGCATAACTGGGAGAGCGTAGCTGCTATCGCTCATCGCGGCCACCGAACTTACCTCTGAGGGCTCTCCGGGAATGCTGTCGCGGGGGGAACTGAGGAAGGGAAAGAAGTTGCAGTCCCCCTGAATAAGAAAGGCTATAGATAAAACGTCCGTCAGCCACCAGAAGTTGTTGCTCAGATCGATGCTCTGTGTTGTGGTATTGATAACCTCATAGTCTCCCGTTTGATATGTATTGCAATAAATGTGGTTATGGTTGGCGGTGACTGGACCCGAGTCGGAAATAAGATACACGCCGTCGACGTTGTCCAATATGATGTTGGCGCTTACCGTCGGAGAGGAGTTTCCTAAAGTACGCACTCCTCCCCCGAAAGCGCCCACATTGGAAACAATCGTATTGTGCTTGATCAATGGGGCACAGTCGTAGCAGCATGCAATGCCAGCCCCATTCTCTCCAGCGATGTTCCCAATGACCACGTTGCCCATAATTGTGGGCGAAGATCCCATGTAACAGTCAAGCCCCGCCCCGGTTTGTATTACATGATTGCCCTTAACGAAATTATAGCGAATCACTGATGAAGAGTGATCGTTAAAAACGCCTCCACCCCATCGAGCAGTGTTGTGGGAAATGGTGTTGCTGTCGATGACCGCTGAGGAATAATAACAATAGATGCCTCCGCCAAAACGAGAAGCGGTATTTTGAGCGATGTGGTTGTCGACGATCCTCGGGGCTCCCAAATGACAATAAATGCCGCCCCCAGACCCGGTGCCTCCCTCGACAGCATTTTCCCTAATGACGTTGCCCTTTATCAACAAGAATGACTCACTGCAATAAATGCCGCCACCATTGGAACTCCATCCGCCGGTAATAGTGAAGCCGGAGGTCACCGTGAGGTTGTCAAGGTTTTGACAATCCAGCACCCTTTCGGTCATATTGGCGTCGATGACCGTTGACAATGTCCCTTCCTCACTGGTCAAAACCACACCGTTCTTCATGATTATAGGAAAAACCTCTCCCGACGAGGTATCATATTCTCCCGGTGCAACGAGGACAGAATCGCCCTCTGTTGCTGAATCTTCCACGGCTGCTTTAATGGTTATAACCTCAGCAGGTACATACCATGTTTTCGCCTGAGCGCTGTTTCCCGAGATCACCGCACACATAGAAAGAAGACCAATTGAAAACCTAATCCTGGCAAAGATCCTCGTTTGGCACTGGGCCCACTTCTTTCCTCGACGATTCATCATGATCATCTTCACTCTGTTCAGTTTCCCTCCTTCGGCCCGTCTTCTATGAATACGCAGACCAGCTCTTTTTGTTACCTTTCGATACATCAATGCATCAAGTTCACCTTCAATTGCCGGATGATTTAAAGAACTCATAGAAAAAGCCCGATCCACCCCCGGATCGGGCTCGTTAAATATCATCATTCAGATGCATCCTGGAACTCTACTGGGATGCTCCCCGATTTTCCAAATCCAGAAGATATTCTTTGCGCCACAAACCGCCGTCATAGCCCCCTAATGTCCCGTCGCTCTTGATCACTCGATGGCAGGGCACCACAATGGCTACAGGATTTTTGCCATTAGCCCTTCCCACCGCTCGATGTGCCTGGGGTTTCCCCACTGCTCGGGCGACCTGGCCATATGATGCGGTTTCTCCATAAGGAATGTCCAACAGTTGTCGCCACACCGCCATTTGAAAGGGCCTCCCCCTCATGTCCAGGGATACGGAAAAGGTCTTTAGGAGTCCTTTGAAGTATTGATTCACCTCGAACTCAAGCTGATCCAAAACCGCTTTTGGGTTGCCAGTCATTTCCAGATTGTGCCGTTTCTGAATTTGAGTTGTGATTTTGTCGAGACTGCCTCTATCTTGAAATTCAAGGAGACAACACCCCTGCCCTGTGGCGCCGGCTATCAACTTGCCCACAGGGCTTTCCAAGTCTCTGTAGAAAATTTGATCCGTATGCATGATATTTTCCGCGGTCTTGACCTCTGCTCAATCCCTAAATTTTTTAGCCAACATAGCCACCCTTCTCCCCAACTTAGCGGCATTAGCGGCAGTCTTCTTATCGGGAGCTCCGGTGCAGGCAATCCCATAGTGACCAGTGGCATCCAAAGGATCACCTGCGATGATCATTCCATAGATGAGCAGAGCCTGAATGATGGAGAAGATGGTGGTTTCTTTGCCCCCGGAGGGATCGGCGGAGGTGGCGAAGGCCGCCCCAATTTTGTCCTCCATTTCGCGGCGGATGCCCACATATTTGTCGAAAACCTCCTTCAGCTCCGCGGCCATGGTCCCGAAATATACGGGTGAGCCGGCGATGATGCCATCGGAGGTCACAAAATCCTCCTTTTTCACTTCGGAGACCTGCTTCAAGACACATTTTACACCTTGGACCTCTTGAACGCCTTTGGCAATTTCCTCGGCCAGCTTTTTGGTGTGACCCGTTCGTGAATAATACATCACCAGGATCTGCATAGTACCCACCTTTGTCTAAAGATTCATTCTTGTTGATCACCAGATTCTATCAGGGAAATCATCTCGGCCACCTCGGTGGTGGGCAATTTGCAGACGTAGTTCTCACACACATAGGCAGTGGCTTTGCCATCCACCGTCGTTTGTCCTTTTATCATGGGCGCTAGCTGCTCGATGGCCTGACCTTGCTTGCCCTCAGGGTGGAGGATGAGAATCTTGTTCGGAAGGAAGCGACTGCGAAGGGCTCCTAACATCTCTTGCCGAGTTTCCAGCGATGACAACCTCCTTTATCGGGCCCAAGGCAAAATCCAGGGCGATGAGAAATTGAGAATACCCGGTTGGCGAGCCGCTGACTTGGCCTCCGAACCTCTCCATGAGCTGGGCAGCCTTTTTCTCCAGCTCCTGCCTCATGGTCATCCGGCCGAGACGCATGAGATTCAGGGCGGCCACCGAATTGCCAGAGGGTATGGCGCCGTCGTAAGCCTCTTTGGTCCTGGCAATAAGATGTTCACCATCGTCGCCGGTAAAATAGAGTCCGCCGGCCTCCTCATCCCAGAACAACTCCATCATATCATCTGTGAGGGCTAGCGCCTCTTGGAGATAGCGGACTTGAAAGGTCGCTTCGTAAAGCTCGATCAATCCCCATACGAAGAAGGCGTAATCGTCCAAATAGCCCAGGAGCGCTGCTTCGCCCTCCCGGTAACGGTGCAGCAGCCGACCATCCTCCTCCCGGTAACGGTGCAGCAGCCGACCATCCTCACGGCGCAACTTCTCAAGGGAGAAATCGGCGGCTCGACTGGCGGCATCGGTGTATTCCGGCCTGTTGAGTACTTGAGCGCCTCTGGCAAGGGCTGCGATCATTAGGCCGTTCCAATCGGTAAGGATCTTATCGTCCTTGGAGGGGTGAATCCTCCCCTGGCGAGCTACAAAGAGCTTTTGACGGGACTGTTCTCGTATCTTTTCCAGCTCTTCTGGAGAAACACATTCGCCCTCAGCAAATGCTTCAAGAGATTCTACCTGGTGCAGGATGTTTTTGCCGTTCTCAAAATTGCCCTTTTGAGTAACGCCATAAAAACGGCCCAGGAGTTCTCCCCACTGCTGCCCGAGGATGGCTGTCATTTCCTCCTTTGTCCAGATGTAAAATTTCCCCTCCTCATATTCGCTATCGGCATTTTCCGAGGAGTAAAATCCTCCTTCAGGAGAGGTCATATCCCTGAGGACATAGGAGAAGATCTGCCCAGCCACTTGTGAATATCGCTGCCGCCCGGTGGCCTGATAAGCCTCCAGGTAGACAATGGCCAGCATAGCCTGGTCATAGAGCATCTTCTCGAAGTGCGGAATCAGCCACTGGGAATCGGTGGAGTACCTGTGGAATCCATAGCCGAGGTGGTCATATATTCCGCCGTGGCTCATGGCATCAAGCGTTTTCTCGACCATGACCAGGGCCTCCTTTTCACCCCTGCGCTTCCACCAGCGGAGAAGAAGCGATAGATTATGAGGGCTGGGAAACTTGGGAGCCAAGCCGAATCCGCCGTGCGCCTCGTCGAAAGAGCTCGAAAATCGCTTGTAGGCCCGATGCATATCCTTTTGGGAGAGAGCACCACTCTGTGAAGACGAGGAAAGATCTCGAACCGCGTGGGCAATCTGCTCGCCAACCTGAAGAATTCGCGCGCGATCGCTCTCCCAAAGATCGACGATCTGCCCAAGAACCTCAGGCAATCCGGGGCGCTCGAATTTCGCCTCCCTGGGAAAATATGTGCCGGCGAAGAAAGGATTCTTATCCGGGGTCATAACGATGGTCAGGGGCCAGCCCCCGAAGCCGGTCATGGCCTGACAGACAGCCATGTAGATGTTGTCGATGTCTGGGCGTTCCTCCCGGTCCACCTTGATGGCCACAAAGTGCCGGTTCATCAGTTGGGCGATTTCCTCGTCTTGAAAGGATTCCTCCTCCATCACATGACACCAATGACAGGCGGAGTATCCGATGGACAGGAAAACGGGCTTGTCCTCCTTTTCTGCTTTTGAGAAAGCTTCTTCGGTCCAGGGATACCAATCTATGGGATTGTCGGCATGCTGCAGAAGGTAGGGACTCTTCTCAAAGATGAGCTTATTATGCCGAGGTCCTCCACGGGGGGGAACCATTTTGGAGCTGCGAGAATTTTTTCTTCCCTCAGCTTTCACTTCACCCTCCTAGGGGAATTCGCTGATGCCAAGAAAAATGACCGCCAGGCCACAGCAGATGACAACAATGAGACCAGAAAAGCTGTTATATTTGGCCTGCGTTTCAGAGCGTTTCTCAAGTCATAGGGCACCATCCAGCTCTGTTGGCCGATGGTCAGGGCAATTTCTTCACCAATGAATTTGATCACAGAATCCGTCTCCTCAGGAGCAGATAATCCGCTCTCCCTGCGCCCATTTCTCAGTACCAGGACGAGTGAAAAAAATAATAGCGCCATAGTTCCTGGACAATAACCTTTTTTAAAAAACCAGAATAAATGGCCGTCATCTCCCCTCTCAGACACCCTCAACCACCCCAGAGACTAACAAGCCCAATCCGAGATCGGACCGGGCTGAAAGATAAATCAAGAGCGGCGATCACCGCGACCGCCGCTGTGTCTGGCAGGCTTTCCTATAAGCTGCCCAGCATGTGCTTCAGTTTCGGGTCCATCTGCGCGGTGTTATCCTCCATCCAGCGCCCATCTAATCTCGGGTTAAGGGGGCTATGATTCTTGACATAGGATTCTACCATGCTCCTGACCATCACGCCGGTGTAATAGATATCCTCCTGGGGTACCGTCTTCAGAATCTCAAGGCCGATGTTGCCCTGGGCGATATAGTCAGTGGTGGCCACCTTGTAAATTTTGTTCGGATTCAGCGTCTCGCCCCCAATCTCAAAGGTGGTGATGCGGTCGAAATCGGATCTGTTCCGGTTGAAAACGATCCTGGCCCCGGACATGATCACCCCGGCACGCATGCCCTTAACCCGCCACTCCATCACGGTCTTCAAAAACTCTCCGGTCATGTTGATGACCACCACCCGATTGCCAAAGGGCAGAACGTTGAAGATATCCCGGGGGGTGATTTCCCCCTCGGAGATCTCGGCGCGAACCCCGCCCAAATTAGTGAAGGCGAAATCGGCCCCCGTTCTCTCCCGCATGGCGTCCATGGTCACATGTCCCATCAGATTGGTGGCTGCATCTCCCCGGTGCAACCTGGTCAGGGTCTGTCCCACCGGCTCGTCCATCCCTTTCTCGGCCTCGGCGATGAGGGAGTCCACCTTCACGCACATGGCATTGAGGGGGCAGAATTCGTCCTCAAACAGCGTAATCAGACCGCCATCCACAGCCGGAAGGGAGTATCCGGAAATGCTTTTGGTCTGGGGGTCTACCTCAAGGGTCACCTGACCAAGACCGGTGAAACGGCCATAGTTTTGAAAAAGAAGGGTGTGATGTGAGGGATCCTCCCAGGGCTCCCGGTATCCCTTTTCGATGTGTCCACAGAACATCAAGTCTATCCCCGACACCTGATGGGCCAGCTCCATGGCGTTCAGCCGCCACTGCTTCTTCTCTCCCCGCTGTTTCCGCTCCTCGATCTCACCCCAACCCTCCTCGGGATCGTACGGGATACCCATGTGCACCAGGCCGATGACCATATCGGCCCCCTTCTCTCGCACCTCCTTGACGTACTTCTCCATCACCGGGGCAACGGGCAGAAACTTCAAGTTCTCGACGTTCTTGGGAAAGGCATAGATCGGTGTGTCCGCGGTGGTGAGCCCGATGATGGCCACCTTCAAGCCCTTCACATCTTTGATGACGTAAGGCCTGGCGTAGTCCACGATCTTGCCTGTCTTCGCATCTATGGTGTTTGCGCTGAGGAAGGGAAATTTCGCTATTTTGCTCAGTCGGCGCAAATTCTCCACGCCCTCGTCGTACTCGTGATTGCCGATGCCCAGGGCATCGTAGCCCAACATGTTCATAGCGTGGATGATGGCCTCGCCTTTGGTGAGGGTTCCCACCGGTGTCCCCTGGAAGATGTCCCCGGCGTCCAGCAGCAGAAAACCATGATCCTTTTTTTCAGCCTGTTCCCGTGCGCAGCAAATGTAGCGGCCTGCGGTGGCCGCGCCGCCAACGATGGGTGGGAACTCCCGGTTCAAAAAGGTGGCCTCACTGGAGCCGATGTGGCCGGCGATGTCATTGGTGTAAACGATGTCGATGATAATAGGCTCCGAGGCCAGGGACAATCCACTAGCGCAGAGTAGAAGGCTAAAAAACAGACTTACATAAAACGTACTTCGAATCGTGTTGTTCATTTTCGTTGCCTCACAGATTAAAATTGATAATCGATGCTCACCATGGCGCGCAGCAGAGATTCTTTCACCTTATCCTTGCCCTCCCTCTCCACACCGCCATAGTAGCTTTCCGGAAACAGATCCGTCCATCTCCAGGAACGAGTTCCCACCTCTCCGCCAAAATCGATATGAAACTTCTCCAGAGAGAAGCCCGTGCCGAAAGTCACGGCCGTGGTGGTGACCTCTTTGTCCTGATAACTGGGTTGATATCGAAAGCCAAACCGAAAAGGATAACCCAGGAAAAAGCGATGCTCCAGGCCGCCCGAGAATTGCCAGACGTCGTCAAATTCCAGTGTGTCGTTGGCCGCGTCCTGGAAGTGAGACCATTTGGTAAATTCCACATCGAAATGGAGACGAGCGGTCAGGTCGTTTCGAGGGCGGTACTCGACTCCCATGGCGATGCTGTAAGGATAGGTTAGCTCCAGCTTCCTGGAGGAATCGGGCGAAAGGGAGGATTTGCTGAACAGCTTGGCCGTCCCGTCCAGATTGGCTTCAGATCGGTAGGTGAGACCAAGACGAATCCTGGGAGATATCTGGGCCATGGCACCCAAGTTGACGTTCATGCCGTCGCAGTCCACCTCTTGACGGTCCAGGGCGATGATAGTGTCTCCGAAGGCTTTGCTCTCGAATTGTCCATCTCCATTGAGAAAGTTGAGCGCGGCCCCCAAATTGAGCCACGAAGTGACTTTCTCGGCCAAGCCCACGGAAATGGCGTAGATCCCTCCTCGATGCTCCATGATGTTGTTGCCGACAAAGAGGTCGTTGTCATCACGCACTTCCTCGTGGTATTGGTATTTCCAATCGTATACGGGGTAGCCCGCTACACCTATAGTGGGAATAGGGCCCTGGTCAAAGTTCTTGGCTACCCCAAAGGCATATCCACCGTAAAGATGGGAGTTCATGGCATATGTGTTGAAACCCACAAAGCTGTCGAAGGAATCGTGGTAGGGAAAGGCTCGATCCTCGTCGACCTTCACCACCTGAACAGAGCTGGTGACCCCGAAATTCTTGATCTCAGACAGGCAGGCGGGATTCACACCCAGGGCAAAGGCGTTGTTCTGGAAAACCACGCCGGTGCCTCCCATGCTCAAAGATCGGGCGTCCAAGGAGCCAATTTTCTCTCCGTAAGGATAGCTAAAATAAGTAAACGCTGCGCTTTCATTGGAAAAAAAGCATGCGGCCAAAAGAGACAGCACCAGCAGAAGCAAAAGCCCTTTGAGAAAAACCATCATCCTCATACCTCCGGATTTGCCGAATTCTTACCAACTGTAATCTATCTGCAAACGGTAACTTCGATTCTCGTCCCTGACGTTGGACCCTTCCGGGTCGGATCCAAATGGATCGTTGAAATTTCGGGTGTCGATGTAGGATTGAGCCCGCATCTGGTCAATGGTATACTTGAACCTTAAGGCCAGGCGATCTGAGATGCGATCGGACACAGAAAACCAATAGCGATAGGATTCGCCGTCCAGAACGACGAACTCGCTGTCCTCAAAGTTCCAGAAGAACCCATCGTAGATCCCAAAGAAAGCACGTAGCTTCAGCCGGTCGTTGAAATTGTGTGTCATCGAAATTCCCAGCGCCTCTGAGGGGGATGTGGCATTGCCGGTGCTGGGATTGTTTCCATCCGGCTCCACGTTATCGATCAGGCGTGGACGGGGCGGCCAGCGGGTATAACCCGTGACGTAGATGGTTTCCAGCTCGTCGTAGCCAGAGATGCGAAGCCTCAGGCGTAACCGCGTGTCGATGTTCTTAAAGCTCGTCGCGGTGAGAGTGTTGTCCTCATCCCGGTAGAGATAATTTTGGCGTAACTGGAGCCTTACCGGATAGATGGGCTGATAGTCGATCTTGGCCACCACGCGCATATGCTGAGCGTTGTCGGCCTTCCGTTTCCAAAGGTCGAACTCCAATTGGGGTGTGAAGGCCTGGGAGACGCGATAGCGAGAGGTGACGTAGAATCCCTCCTCGGCCTGGGGCTGTGCGGAATTATCAAACACCATGGCGTATAAAGGATTGGTCATGTAGAACTCGTCCTCGAAGATGGTTCTCTTGAGTCGCTGATAATTGGAGAAAGCACGGCAGTAAGGGTTGTCATAGGCTACGTCGTAGTTTCGATAGATCCCCAAGATGTTTAAGTTGTTATACTGCGTGTAAGCGCTAAGAACCAGCGCTTGAGGGTTGCCGTCCAGCTCCACTTGGCGATCGAAATTCCGGCCTTTATCCAGGATGGCATACTCCCCCTGCAGGGAGATGTTCTTGCAGATGGTCTGAAAATCCACCCCGTATACCCGCCGATAATCGTCCCACCACTCCTCAGCTCCCGCACTTCCGTGGGGACTCTCGAAGGAGTTGAGGTATTCACTGTCGGCCGCAGTTGTTTTATCCCGACGATCTGTTACGGTGGATAGTTTGGGGATGAAGGGGCGGTCGTAGATGCTCTCATAGAAGGTGAAGCCCAGATGGGTGCCCAGCCAGGGGCTATATCTCAGATTGCCACCCCAGGTCTTCTCGCGGAGAACATCCCTCATGGGCAGATAACCAGCTTCGGACAGAATTTTGTTTTCGACCTTGGGGGTCATGATGATGTAGCTATTGGCCGTGGAATCGGCATTGAGGATGACGTCCTTCTTATCCCATGAGAAGAAGAACAATCCCCTCAGCTTCCAGAAGGAGGCCTGCATGGCGATCCCGTCCAGGGCGAACTCCTCGGTGCGAGAGAGATCACCGACGATCCCATCCAGCCTTTTATCCCAAGAAAAGCCTGATTTTCGCGGTTTGAAGAAATCGGTGTTCTCCATCACCAGCCCTTGACCGATGGTTACCATATAATTGCCCAGATAGAGGCGGTCCAGGTGAAGGGGACCCAGTTGCTGATTCTCGATGCCCACAAATCGTTTCACCGTGGGAAAGGTGCGGGTCGTGAACAGGCTGGTATGTCCCATCTTGACGTCGGTCAAGGGCAATTCCTCGCCCAGTCCCCGATAGGCCATAAAGCCGGCCCGGATCTTCTGACCCCAGCGCATCCTCACTTTATGAATGGTGGCCGGAGAGGCGTTATCTAAGCCCAGGCGGTCCCACCAACGCACCTCCCCTTCATTCAACAGTTGATCAAAGTCGCTGAAAAGCGGCGTGTTGTAAAGGCGAAATTGGTAATCGCCGTGGAACTCCAGCCCCTTGTCCGGCTCTGAATAGCGCAGGAAATTCCTGGCGTTGCGGTATCCCCAGTCGGAGATGCCCGGCACTCGCCCCAAATCCTGCCTGCTGCGCAGCCCGCTGGTCCTCTGCCGCTGCTGAACGATGGCCAGGGCATCGACCGGAGAGACGTTCTGCAGGTTCATCAGGTCGGTGATGGTGGCTGTGTTGACGTTGATGGGGTCCTTGGCCTGATCGATCCAGATGTCGATAAGCCCCTCATTGGTTCCTTCTTGAGCGGCCCACTCTTCGATGCGGTAGTAGATGGCGTTCATCCGGGCGATCTCCTCGTCCATCTCCTTGACTGGCAGGATCTCAATCAGGGGCTTGATGCGATCGAATTTGCGCTGATCGAAGCCAGGCAGTTTGCGGATATCGTAGATGCTTTTGAAGTAGGAGGTATACTCACGATATTCGTACAGCGTCAGGGCATCTTGTTCTTCGATGGGCAGAGACCGAAGCTCCTCCAGAGTGGCCCGATTGATGTCCAGTTGCCGGAGCGGGGGCTCTACGGCATCATAGGCCAAGATCACCCTCGGTTCCACCAGGAGCAAAAGGCTGGCGATGATTATCAACAGTGATTTTCTGATCACAGTTCTCCCCTCGGGCAAATGTGCTTTCAGTCTCTACCGAAACGATAAGAGATGGCAAACTGATGGGTTAAGGGCAGCACCGAGTGGTTGATCAAAGCATAGTCGAAATGGACTCCTCCATAATTAAAGCCCAGCCCTCCCATAACCCTGTCGGGCTTGGTCTGAACGCCGAAGCGAAGGGCCACAAAAGAGGCGATCTGGGCCTCGATGCCACCATCCAACCGAGTCTCTGCCCCGAACCTCTTAGACAGGTCCAGCAGCGAGACCACGCCAGGATAGGGTTGATAGGCAAAGCCAAAAGTCATGTATCGGGGGAGATCCTCCCGATATCCCTTGCCCATGCGCGGCTGGTTGAGATTCCGGATGGCGGCGCCCATGCGCGTCCTGCTTCGCAGCACGGCTATTAAGCCCAAGTCGACCCCCACAGTCTGAGCAGATCCCAAAGGCTGTCCCAAATGAGAGGTTCCAAATTCCAAGGAATAGAGGTTCAAGGTGTATCCCAGAGCTAGAGAGGAGTGCACGTCACTCATCACGGAAAAACCGTGGCCCAGGCTAAAAGTCTTCTCGCTCTGCAAATCCTCGTCCCCATAGGTGACCGAGAACTTCTGAAAACCCAAACCCATCACGCCATACTTGGGCAAAGGAACGGTGACGCCGGCGGCCATGTGCTCCAGAAAATCCAGTCCGTAGGGTCGATGGTAAGAGCTGAACAGCTGATAGTTCCTCAGCTGGCTCAGCCCTGCGGGATTATAGAAAACGGCGCAGCCGTCATCGGCCAGGGCCGCGAAGGCCCCTCCCATGGCCCGCGTTCTTGGACTGGGGCCGATATTGTCGAACACGGCCACCGCAGACTCACCCATCAGGAAGGTAGTCAGCACAACCAGGATGGTCACCCATCCCGCTGTTCTCCTTTTTCTCAAAGTCATCTCCTCTGTGAGAGAATTGGCAGAAAATGTCTCTTCATCAATCGGCAATATAATCCTCAGTCTAGCCACTCTCTGGCGCCTCGGGCACCACCAGCCAGGCGATGAGATAGGCCAGCACGCCTCCGCCCCCGGCTAGGGTGAAGAAGATCCACAACAAACGAATCAAAACCGGATCCACATCGAAATATTCGCCGATCCCGCCGCAGACCCCGGCCAGTTTGCGATCTTTCCGGGAGCGATACAACCTCTTCGGTCCTGTTGGGGCGCTTTTTCCGCTCATAAGCACCTCGAAGTGAGAATGAAATTCACTCAGTCCAGAGGCATCCCCACGACGATGGGCACCTGATCTGTGGTGGTCTTTCCCTCGTCTCGGTCCGTAGCCTCCAAATGGCAGATGTAAACCCCCACAGGAACCACCTCTCTCAACTCATCCCTTCCGTTCCACATCGCCTGCCCAGGGCCGGCATACTGTTCCTCATCGATTAAAGTGCGCACCAGTCTTCCCTCGATGTCGAACAGGCGCATGACTACACGGCTGTTGGTGGGCACGTTGAACTCGATCAGGAAGCCGTCGTCCTCTGAGAAAGCATGACGATTGGGCACAAACACCCGAGGCTCTATGGCCAGGACGGCCTCTTTCAACCCTTCCACGGTCACCTTAGGAGAATTCTGAATATCCTTGAGGGATTGTCCCTCCATGGCGGTTTTGATGCGAAAGGTGGATGTTTCGCCAATTTTGGGGGCATCCAAATAGGAGATGGCGATGATCCCCGGCTCACACACGGCGGCCCCGTGAATGAGAATGGTCCGATCCCCGGAGATCTCCAGGCTGGTGCCCTCGGGAAATCCCACTCCCGAGAGCTGAACACCTGTGGTGTCCGGACGGTTCCAGGTCCAGCTCATGGGGATCACCACGGAGATGTCGGTCAGGATGCAGTCGACGTCGCTCCAGATGGTGATGGTCTCAGTGAGGTTCTTCCTCGAGGCCTTCACCTTCGAGGGGGAGATGGAGGCATATCCGATGCCCTCGGTGACCGGCTGACCCTCGAAAATATCCTCCTGATAGCCGGTGAGCATCTGATAAGAGGTGCTGTACACAGAGCCCGTCCCGATGGCGGTGATTGTGTCGCCCTCGGCGAACTCGCTGACGTCGATGCCGGTGGTCTCCCAGATGCGAATGGTGTACCGCCCGCTGCCATCGTCGATATTGAGGTTATAACCCCCGCCAGCGTAATAGGGATCCTCCTGCATGACGCCGGTCACCTGGATCCAGGTGCCATCCCATTCTCCCGATTGGGCTCCGTCGGTGGACAGGATGACGGGATCGGGCAGGGGCTGGTTGGTATCCAGGACCGTCACGGAGACATCGGTGATCTCGGTGGTGGCGTCGATCGCTCCAGTGGCCAGATAGTCCTCGATGGTGCCGGTGACCTCCACCAGATTTCCTCTGGAAATGGTGGGGATGATGTCAAAGTCAAAAAGGTTGATGCCCCGCCCGGACTCGTCCTGCAGGTAGGCTCGGGTATACTGATCGTCCAGCACCCCCGCTCCGATGGTCACTACGCCTTTGATGGTAACGACCTTCCCCTCGTATTCGCCGACATTGGCCTGTATGTCAGCGATGGGGGTGTACTGCGTTTCCTCCTCCCCGACCATCACCTGCGGTGAGCTGGCGATCTCTGCCAGAGTTCCCCCGGCTACTGCCGTTTTCACCACAAAAATGGATGTCGTGGCCGTTCCCGGCGAGGTCAGGCCAGCCACGATGACCTGGCCGATATCGGCATCGGTCACCGCGGCTCCGTTGACGGTGATGGTATCACCGCTGACCGCCGTAGTAGCAACGGAAAAGCCTGCCCCTGAAAGGCTTACGTCCGAGGCATGGGCAGACCAGTTCCAGTTTTGAGGAACGATGATGGCCACCGAGAGCAGTGTGTTGCTGCCGTCCCCCACCACTGTGAGGGTCTCGGTCACTGCCTGGGAAATGTCCACGCTATCGGGCCAGATGGAGGCTGTTCCCGAGCCATCCCCGGGCATGCCCGCGCGCACCGTATATGAATAAGTACTAGCGGGCGCGTTGGTTGGATCAAAAGATTCCAGGGCCTCGTTATCGACGGCCTGGATGTAGTAGTCAACGGTCGTCCCCTCTGCCTGGGGGCCGATCTGGCCAGTATAGACGTCATCTCCGGCCGTCTGGTCCGGGGCGACCCCGTCATCGGCCATGGCTGTGGACTGCCAGGAAGATCCCCCATCCGTGGAGTAAAAGAGAGACACAGAAGAGACAGACCC
>LJUY01000073.1 GCA_001304015.1 candidate division Zixibacteria bacterium SM23_81
AGATTGATGCCACTGAGTCTAAGTTCGGTGCTGAGCCTTTTTTCAAGTTCCTGAGCCATTTGGAGCTGAGAGGCATCGGGTTCCATAGAGGTCTCCCTGAGCAAGCGTTGGAGGTTTTGCTGGAGGCCTTCTGTCGCGTTAATCCAAAGATGATCGACCCCAGCTTCTGGCAAAGCTTCTCTGCTGAACACGACCTGACACATATCTATTTGAAACAGGTGCGTTACTCCATGACAGGGGGTCCGCAAGGCCGTGCGGTGGATGAAAAAACTCTTGAGAAGACCGACACGCCCGCCTCTCTGGAAATCTCTTCTCAACCGCACGCTGATGAACAGAAGCTAGATCAAGAAGAGTTGTCCCAGATCCCTGAAATCATACAGGGCCTGCTTAGGGCGGCCAAAACTATAAAGTTATACCCCTTGGAGAGCAAAGCCATTTCCGACTCAGTCGAGCAGCTCATGGAGGCCCTGCAAAGCATCCTAACCAGGCGCCCGGTTCTCGCGCTGGCGCTGGTACGTAGCTCACTGCTGATCAATGGCATAAGGATAGATACCTCTGACTTTAAGACGCTGGCTGATACTTTCACAAAATTTCTCGACACTATCGAGATCAACAGTATCTGCTTTTTACAGCACATTACTTCCCACGAGCTGGAAACATTTGTCAGGGCGCTCGGTGAGTTTTCGCATGCGAAGGTGGATAGCGAGTTCTGGAAGCGTTTTGCCGAGGACAAGAGGCTCTCCAGCATCCTCTTAAACAAGCATCTCTACGAGATTCTAGAAGAGATTGGAGCGGAAGCTGCCTTGGAGGATTCCGAAAGAGACCTGGCCGAACAGGAGCCTATGGAAAAAATTCCCAAGGAGGAGGAAGCCGAGCCGCCTACTAAGAAACCTTTCGAAACCTTTCTGGAAGTACTAGAGGACCGGTTGCCGGACCTTTTGCTCAAGGGCGACGAGAAGATGGTTCAGCACATGGTCAAGCGGCTTTTCGAGGGATTTCAGGTTCGCGATCACTCGACCCGTCAAAAGGTTATCGATGTCTGTCGGGGCACGCTGGAAAGCCTGACTCTGGCGACAAAACACCAGCTATCGAGACTGCTGGCAGATCCACTTCTCGTCGCCTTTTCGGAAGAAAAGGAACCCAAAGTTCTCGTGGAGATTGCTTCCCTTCTCAAGCTTATGGCCATCAGCTTCATCCAGTTTGCCGAATATCCATCCGCCAGCCGGGTTCTCTTTCATCTCCAACGGCGCTATCGACAACTCGATGAGGCCAAAGACGAGCGTGTCCCGCTGCTCTCAAAGGCCCTTGACATAAAGTTGGAGCCGCCAACACAGAAACTGATAGTGGATGATCTGAAATCCAGCGATCCATCCAGGCAAAAGGAGGCTGCCCAACTGGTTGGCAGCCTGGGGCAGGTGGCGGTACCAATGCTCATTGATATCATCAAACAGGAAGAGGGCTACAGGGCCAGAAAGATCGCTACCATTCTGCTGGAGGAGCTGGGGCCGAAGGCAGCCAAACGCCTCAAGCGTGAGCTGGTCCTGGAGATCAGCGCCGAGGAACGATTGCGGATTCTGGAAGTCATCGATACTCTGACCAGCGATCTAAGGGATGAGCTTCTTCTTCTCCTGGGTGACGAGGATCCTCAAGTACGGGAGGCCGCCTTTCGACTCGCTGAACGCCTCAACGAAAGCTATGTGGTGGAACTGCTCCTGGATTACGCAAAGTGCCAGGAAAGCAGCCTGGCGACGGCCGCGATCAAATGCTTGGGAAGGCTGAAGATGCAATCAGCAGTGGGGGAGCTCTTCTCCCTGTTGAATTCGACCAAGGAGGAGGAGCAGCTCATCGCGTGCTGCCGGGCCCTGGGGCAGATAGCGGACCCCGCCAGCGTCGAACATTTAGCCAAAATACTGGCTCCAAAAAGCCGCTTTGGCCTGCGTAAAGGACGCAGTGCACGGGTTCGTGCTGCCGCGGCTTTTGCCCTAGGACAGATCGCTCACCCTAGTGTGGCTGAAGTGCTTGCGCCCTTTGTGGAAGACCGCGACCCGAGGATCCGAGAGATCGCCCGGACCGTTGTGAACAACGCCGAATCATCTGCCCCATCATAAAACCATGGAAGGCTGATCGAGCGGGCACAATGCGCGATTTTTCAGCGTGATAGCCAGAGTGGTTTGTTGCAGTCTGAAAGGCTCTCTACCGTTTAAACTGGGTATCAAACAGCCTCTAGCTTGGAATATAGAATCCTCGATAGTTACACGTTCAAACGAGGCTGTTTTCCTTGATCTCCAGGCTATGGTCCCGTAAACTCTTGAAAAACCTGGCTAGCTCTGACTCACGAACCGGAATCCCTGTTCTTGTCCGTTTTGCCTCTTCCATGGCCTCCAACTCTCCAGGAAAGTAAACCCGTTCAAAGCCCTCCATAGGTGGACACGTGATACAATCCTCTATGAGTCTGTCCACCTTCTCCTTGAAAACATCAATTCCTGCAAAACAACCCGGGTCCAGGGCAAGCATAAAGAATGAGGCTCCGTAAGGTGTTGTCAGATCGTCCAGAGGAGGGACCTCTTTCCCGCAAAAGGAGCCCGTGAGAGCTCCGGTTAGGATATCCACGATCAAGCCCAGTCCATACCCCTTGTGACCTGCCATGGGAAGGAGAAACCCTTGCAGGGCCTTCTCTGGGTCGCTTGTTGGGTTTCCGTCTCGGTCGAGGGCCCACCCTTCAGGGATCCTTTCGCCCTTTTTCAGAGCCTTGTTGATTTTCCCGGCCGAGGAGGCACTCGTAGCAATATCGACCACGAGGGGTGGGTACTTCTTTGCCGGAATGGCGAAACTCATGGGATTTGTCCCATGAACGCCCTCACGTCCCCCGTAGGGTACAACTCTCGGCGTGGCATTGCCAAAAGTTAATCCTATCAGATCCTGCTTGACGGCCTGAAATCCATAGAATGAAGCAGCACCGAAATGGTAACAGTTGTAGGCGGACACCGCCCCTATCCCGCTTTCACGACATAGTCTTATGGCCTCTTTCATGCTTTGAGAAGCGGCAACAGGGCCCGGCCCGCTGCACCCATCGATCAACAGGGTGGAAGTCTTTGCTTTGACGATCCGAACATCGGCCTTGGGATCGATCATGCCTGCCCGGATTTCTCTCACCAATCTGGGAAGGAGTGCGAAAAAACCATGGCTGTCAATTCCCCTGAGGCTCCCGAAAAGAAAGGCCTCAATGCATATCTCCCCTTTTTCCGAAGGGACCTCCAGTTGACTCAACACATCCATCCCGAATGCTGTGGCCTTCCCTGGTTCAATGGTTATTTCAGCCGCCCCGCTCTCCCTATCCATAGTAGCCCCGTTCATCTCAATCCTCCTGCTCCTTACAAACTCCCCGAGCCTTCCTTGATACCTGCCAGATTCTTGGCCAGCTTCTTCTTTGACTCGATATCCGCATTCCGCAGAACGGTCATCCTGTGTGTTTCTGGTGAGCCGGCGCCATGGATGTTGGAGACGATATCCCGGCTCTCAAACGCCAGCTTCTCGATGAACCTGAACAGGCGCATCCTATCTTCTGTAGGCACGTTGTCTGCGCCCTTGAGATATTTTTTGAGCAAGGGACCAATGTCGGGATTCTCCATGTCTTTCTCTGAAGGCATATCAGCCACCATGCCACCGGCAATCTCAATCATCAGCCGGATTGCCTCATGCAGCTCCTTGCCCTCATAGAGCTTCGATGTATTGGAAAGAACCGGATCAACCATGTAGATGCCCGACTCTGTAGGTTCAGCCTCCACTGAGGCGGCTATAGAGCAGCCATAGATTGCCTCAACGGTCTTCAGCATCTCCGCCAACTTGGAGTTGATATGTGACACCCCAGTCAGACCGTTGTATTCAGCAGCTGCCGCTGCTGCACCCACGAGAACGTCGCCAACGCCGCACTTGCAGCCGCCGTGTGAATGACGGTGGTAGTTACCAAAGTTCCTCACCATGGGCCCAGCAAACTCATATTCCCCACACAGAAACACCCGCTCCCACGGCACAAAAACGTCGTTAAAGATGACCATGGGCGCAAACTTGCTGTATTCAACATTACCGAGGTCACAATCCTCGAGGGCTCTGGCCTCCAGGGTGCCCCTGCCGTAGACGTGAATCACGCCCTCGGCATCTACCGGGACGGCAAAACAGACGGCATAGTCTTTGTCTGGCTCGCGCATCTCCCTGGTGGGAACAATCAGCCCCCAGTGAGCGCACAGAGACCCTGTCTGGTGTATCTTGGCACCTCTGACCACAATACCGCCGCTGTCCTTATCCACCACGTGCAAGTACATGTCCGGATCTTTCTGCTCAGATGGGCGGAGCGACCTGTCACCCTTGACATCCGTCACACCGCTAAAGACCACAAAGTCGTTCTTCTGGATGAGCTTAACGAAATTCAGGAGCCTCTCCCAGTAATTGGTGCCGTACTTCTTGTCACAGTTGTATACCTCTACCCCCACGGAGTTTATGGCATCCATACCGGTACACCGCATAACGCAGGTGCCAATTCTCTGGGTGAGGAATTTTAGCATTCTGACCTTGGCCAGGAGGTCATCCGGGCTCTCAAAGAACTTGACGAAGCGGCTCACCTCTTCTCCAATCAGCTTGGATTCAGCCACCAGATACCTTTTGCCCTCCGGTTCATGAGACAGCCCATAGGTCTTGGCTACCCCAGCCAGCATGTGCTTGATCAAAGGGTGTTCGTGGGGATTTTGTACCTTTTCTCCCAGAATATAGGTGGTTGGATGTAGGACCTTCAGTGAGTCGTAATACTGTTCGGAAGTCTTGACAGCCATCGTTCTCTCCTTTCCTCAAGAGATATATCTTCTTTTCTCTCACCAACATTAGTCCATGGGTTCCCGCACAGCCTCAAACCCCAGATTAAATGCATCCAGGTTTAGCTGCTCTTGCTCCTTGGACACGGCGTCTACAATGGCCTTCTCCAGGGCCTCACGGCTTACAACCCGCCTCACCCTGCACAGGGCCCCCAGCATGATGATATTTGCCGTGACAGGGGCCTTGAGTCGATTACGGGCAATTGATGTGGCCGGTATCCTGAAAATATGACCAATGTTGTCTGGTGGCGTGGGGACCATATCGCTGTCTACAATCAGAATGCCATCCGGTTTCAGGGTATGACTGAAACGATTGATAGAGTCCTGGGCCTGAGCCATGAGGATGTCCGGACGTGTGACCCGCGGAAAAACCACTGGCTCATCGGAGACAACCACCCAGGTAGCAGCATACCCCCCGCGAAGCTCAGATGAATATGCCTGCGTCTGCACAGCATACTTCCCATCATAGGTAACCGCCGCAGAGCCCAAGACTGTACCGGCCAGAATGGATCCCTGACCCCCGACGCCCGCTATGGTCAACTCAGTCCGGGTCATGACCTACACCTCCATCACTTCTTGCTTGAGACGGGCCCATTCCGAAGCCAGCTCTGCTTTTTCTATGTCCACAAACTCCCCTACGACGATCTTGCCCTTCAAGGCCTCTTCGTCAAGGTTCCTGGCCTTATCAATCCTGATGCTGTTTTCCTTAAAATGTTTGAGCATGTCTACCGCCTTGCCGAGCTTGGCAGCCCTTCCAAACTGCACAGGGCATTGACTGATGGCCTCCACCAGCGCAAAACCCTTTTTTACGATGGCCTTCTTGATGGAACGCGTCATCTGACGGGGATGATAGGTAGTCCATCGTGTCACATATGAGGCCCCGGCCGCAGCAACCATGGCGCAGATATCAAAGGTATGCTCGAGCGTTCCATGGGGGCTGGTAATGGTGGTCAACCCCCGGGGAGTTGTGGGAGCGGTCTGCCCGCCGGTCATCCCATAAATGCCATTATTCACAAGGACAACTGTCATATCGATGTTGCGCCGGGCCGCGTGAATAAGATGGTTGCCACCTATTGCCGCCAGGTCACCGTCGCCACTGGCCACAAGGATGTTTTTCTCAGGCAGACACAACTTTATGCCGGTGGCAAAGGCAATAGGTCTCCCATGAGTTGTGTGCAGGGTGTCCGCTGCAAAGAGAGGACTTGGAATCCAGGCCGAACAGCCAATCCCCGAGACAAAGATAAAATCATCCATATCCAGACCCAGCTCGTCAATAGCCCTCAGGATGGCCTGGGTGATGATTCCATTTCCACAGCCCGGGCAGGTGGTCGTCCGGGTCACGTGGTTCCGCATGTATCTTCTGAAAGGGTGAGCCGAGACACTCATTTAATCATCTCCCTGATGCGAGCCAGGATATATTCTGGATCATGGATCTGTCCCAGGGTTTCAGGTCCTAATAATTCAATCCGACAGGCATGGGCGGCTTCAGCCTTGATGTAAGGATAGAGCTGGCCTCTATTGTTTTCCAGAACAACAATGAAATCCACACTCTCTGCCACCTGTCGTATCTCCCTGTCTGGAAACGGCCAGCACGTGATCAGGCGCACATTCCCGGTTCTGAGTCCCTGTGCCTGGGCAAGGTGTGCAGCAGCCCTGGCTGATCGACCGACTGTTCCATAGCTCACCAACACAATACTGGCCCCGGAATAGTCAGCCTCTACCTGGATGATGTCGTCCCGATGGTTGAGAATCTTATCGATGGGTCTCGATATATATCGATGCATGACCTCGGGATCACTCAAGTTGCGCATACCGTGCTCGTCATGGCAGGAGCTGGTAACATGAGCCTTGAAACCCCGTCCAAAGACCGGCATAGGTGCTACATCCACACTCAGGAAGTCCTGGCGGTCCATGGGATCATTTCCGCCCTTGGGGATCTTACGGCTTTCAATCTCCAACTGCTTCTCCTCAGGTATGATGACCTGCTCGCGCATGTGTCCCACAAACGCATCTGCCAGGAGGAATACAGGCACCCGATACTTCTCAGCCAGATGAAAGGCCCGAACTGTCAGATCGAACATCTCTTGGGGGCTTTCAGGACAGAGTGCAACAATCTGGTAATCGCCGTGGGACCCGCGGGCCACCTGAACCATATCTCCTGCCAGCCCGACTGAGGGGGCCCCTGTGGATGGACCCAGGCGCTGCACGTCCACAATCACCAGTGGCGTCTCTGTGGCAACGGCAAAGCCTATGTTCTCTTGCATCAGGCTGATGCCCGGGCCTGAGGTAGCTGTCAGCGCCTTTTGTCCCGCCCAGGAAGCACCAATGGCAGAGCATATAGCAGCTATCTCGTCTTCTGTCTGGAGGAAGATACCCCCTACCTCGGGGAGTCTCTTGGCAAGGCGGTTGACGACTTCGCTTGCAGGGGTAATGGGATATCCGGAGACGAATTCACACCCAGCTGCGATCGCGCCCTCGGCGCAGGCCAGATTGCCCATCATGAAATGGGTACCTGTCATGATCTTTTTCCCCCTACCCATCTTCCTCTCCTCTTTCAGCCGCAGGCTTCGAAGCGTCTTTTTCCACCACAATGCTAAAGTCAGGGCAGGATATCATGCAGTTCTGACAACCTGTACAGAGGCTCTCATCCTTCACCTGGGGAGGTAAATACCCAACCTCGTTCATCTCGTCTGATCCGATGAGTACCTGCTTTGGGCATACAAAGATACAAATGCCGCAGTCTTCCACACCTTTGCATGCCTGGCGGAATATGGTTATCTTAGACATGATCAATCCTTGGAGGCTTCCCCTTCAATCCCCTATTCTTCGGTGGGGAGAGTTGGCTTCAAAGACATGCATCTTTTCCATGTTGAAGATGAGCTTGATCTCCTGGCCCAGCTCCGTCTCAACCCGTGGGTCCACCCGTGCTACAAAACTGCTCTCACCACATCTGATATCCAAAAGGATCTCGGGGCCAAGAGGCTCGATCACCTCCACTATCCCATTAACTGGGGCTTCTTCACCAAGCTCTTTCATGAAATCAGAGCTGTGGATGTCCTCGGGACGAATCCCGAAAATCACCTCTCTCCCCGAAAGATTCTGGTACTGATGATGCATTTCCCGGGGGACAGGCACTCTGAAGGATTCAGTTTCAATAAGGATTTCAGAATTGGCGGAAACGATACGAGCCGGGAAGAAGTTCATTGAAGGGCTTCCAATAAAACCGGCAACAAACATATTCAGCGGGCGCTTGTAAATCTCCATGGGCCGCCCTACCTGTTGAATCTCTCCGTCTTTCATGATGACGATCTTTGTCCCCATGGTCATGGCTTCAACCTGATCATGGGTGACATAGACAATCGTACTCTTCAGGCTATGGTGAAGCTTGCTGAGTTCAGCCCGCATTTGAACCCGAAGTTTAGCATCAAGGTTGCTGAGAGGCTCATCAAAGAGAAATGCGGCTGGCTTTCGAACAATCGTTCTTCCCAGAGCAACTCTCTGCCTCTGCCCCCCTGAGAGTTCCCGTGGTTTCCGATCCAGAAGTTCGGTGATGCCCAGGATTCCGGCAGCTTCCTTTACCCTCCGATCGATCTCATCCTTGGGAAAACCTCTCATCTTCAGACCAAAGGCCAGGTTCTTGTAAACGGTCATATGGGGGTACAGGGCGTACTCCTGAAAAACCATGGCAATATCTCTGTCTTTCGGAGCAAGGCCACTAACACTGCGGTCCCCTATGTAGATCTTCCCTGAGCTGGGCTCTTCCAGACCCGCGATCATTCGCAATGTAGTTGACTTTCCGCACCCAGACGGACCGACCAGAACCAGGAGTTCTCCGTCTTCAACCTCCAGGCTTACATTCCTGACCGCTTCGATTTTTGCGAATTTCTTGCTCAAGTTTTCCAGTATAATTCTAGCCACCTTCAGACCCCTGTAAGTATCCCTCACTTAAGGCTAAACCCTCCATCTACCAAAAGAACCTGACCGGTGATGAAGTCGGCATCATTCGAGGCCAAAAAAAGAATTGCCTTTGCTATGTCTTCTGGTTCCGCCATTCGCTTGAGGTACGACCCCTCTATCATGTTTCGTTTAATTTCTTCGGGCAGTGATTTGGTCATCTCGGTAGCTGTGTGTCCTGGCGCAACCGTATTCACATTGATATAGGGGGCCAGCTCTTTGGCCATCGTCTTGGTCAGGTTGATCACCGCTGCCTTGGAAGCACTGTAGTCCATGATTCCTTCCCGGCCACAGTGATCGATCCCCCGGATTGAGGAGATGTTAATAATCTTGCCTGATCTCTGCTCCACCATGTATCTCGCTGCGGATTGGGAGCACAGGAATACACCGATCAGATTGACATCCAGGGTCTTCACCCAATCCTCCACACTCTTTTCCAGAAAAGGCCTGGATATGGCGATCCCTGCATTGTTCACCAAGACATCGATTCGCCCGAACCCCTGGATGAATTCCTCCATTATCCTTTCAATCTGGTCCTTCTTCGAAACATCCCCACCAAAGGTCTTGAACTCAAAACCCTTTTGTTTGGCCTGGGCTGCAACCTCTTTGAGGCCCTCATCTCGGATATCGACAATTCCAACTCTGGCCCCTTCCTCTGCGAACAAAAAGGCTGTCGCCGCGCCAATGCCTCTGCCCCCACCAGTGATGAGGGCTGCCTTATCCTCGAGTCTCATGCCTTCTACCTCCTCCACAAAGTCCCAATCTCTGCCTTACGTTTGCATCTTTTCCATGTCTTCTTTGATCTTTTTTTCAATGAAGTCCAGGTGGCCTACGATCCTCCGCTTGGCCAACAAAGGATCTCGCTGGCTGATCGCTTCGAAGATTTCATTGTGGTGCTGTAAGATGAGGCCTTTTTTGTCAGGTTTTGTGATGACCTGTCGAAATCTAAAAAAGGCATTAAAGGTATCTTTGAGTGCATCCATAATATGCATGGCAATAACATTGTGGGTAGCTGCTGCGATAGAGAGGTGGAACTCAACATCCACCTTTTCCCACTCCTCATCCGCCAGACCGATGCTCTCCATCTTTGCCAGTATTTCCCCCATCTTTTTCAGATCCTCGGCAGTAGCCTCTGTGGATGCCTTTTCAGCACACCATCCCTCGATCAGCTTTCGGACCTCCAGAAATTCAAATATCCTCTCTGCCTCCTCTTCCAGCAAAACCGTCAGGGGAGACTTCAAGCATTCCAGGACAGATGACAGAACGAAACTCCCCTCTCCCTGGCGGACTTCGATCAACCCCATGGTCTCTGCTCGATAGAGGGCCTCCCTGATTGACTGCCTGCTGATACCGAGATCAGATGCCATTTCCCTCTCGGGTGGGAGCTTCTGGCCAGGTTTAAGCTGGCCGCTGCTGATCATAGAGACAATCTGTTTATATACTTCGTCGGGTATCTTGCTCGTTTTGATGGGAGAGAATATCCCCTTTTTGCCTTCGTTCTTCTTCAAAATGTTCCCTCCAGCAGACCCTTCTCTATCTAGCAAAGCCTTGCCTTCCCGGCCCGTGCCGGCCAGGGACGGGCAAACCGACGAGGCAGAAGGCCTTAAGAAAATCCGAAATACTGAGTCACGGTCGTGGGTTACGGTTACGATGCCCGTTTCGTCTTTCGGCCCGCCCTCCCCGTCCCGAGACCGGGACGGGATCGGGAGGCACGACATTGTTGGACCATAATGTGGTCGTCGTAGTATTTCAAAAGCAAGGTCCATATATGTATGCTTTGCAGGCCAGGTCTGGGCCAGGGTAACGTCATTCGTCT
>LJUY01000024.1 GCA_001304015.1 candidate division Zixibacteria bacterium SM23_81
ACCAAGGAGGAGGGGGGTCGGCACACGCCGTTTTTCAATGGGTATCGGCCGCAGTTTTATTTTCGGACCACGGATGTGACCGGGACGGTGAAGTTGCCTGAGGGTGTGGAAATGGTGATGCCCGGAGATAATACGCGTTTGGAGGTGGAGTTGATCACGCCTATTGCCATGGAGAAGGAGCTGCGGTTTGCCATTCGGGAAGGTGGTCGCACCGTAGGTGCCGGTGTCGTTTCCGAAGTCATAGAGTAGCGTTGTTCTTCTTAAAGCTGGAAAAAACAACAGGAGTTCAGCGTGCCAGGACAGAGAATACGTATTCGCTTGAAGGCTTATGATCATGCCATGTTAGATAGGTCCACGGGCGAAATCGTTCGCACCGCGAAACGAACGGGCGCGAAAATCTCAGGCCCAATTCCTTTGCCCACGAAAAAGACCGTCTACACAGTGTTAAGATCGCCTCATGTGGATAAGAAATCTCGAGAGCAATTCGAAATGCGCATCCATAAGAGGCTCATCGACATCGTCGAGGCCACCCCCAAGACCATAGAAGCTCTCATGGGGTTGGATCTTCCTGCCGGAGTAGACGTGGAGATCAAGGCCTGAGGTTAAAGACGAGGATTTTGTTAAGAGATGATCGGACTCATTGGCAGAAAAGTGGGGATGACGCGCCTCTTCGGTCAAGATGGGAAATCTCTTGCTGTGACCGCCATTCTCGCGGGCCCCTGTTACGTCATCCAGATAAGGACCGACGAACGGGAAGGTTACCAGGCTGTTCAATTGGGGGCTTTTGATCGGCGTAAAAAGCTGGTTAGGAAACCACAGAGAGGACATTTCGCCAAGGCGGGAGTAGAGCCCAAGGCCAAATTGGCTGAATTTAGGGTGGCAAACACGGATCTGTACCAGCCGGGTCAGGAGCTTCGAGTCGATATCTTTGCGGGGGGCGATCGTGTTAATGTTGTGGGAACCTCAAAGGGCAAAGGCTTCGCGGGAGCAGTGAAAAGGTGGGGTTTCGCCGGAGGGCCTAAAAGTCATGGTCAATCTGATCGCCACAGAGCACCTGGTTCTATAGGCGGTGCCTCTTGGCCATCCCGTGTGTGGAAGGGGATGAAGATGGCCGGCAGGATGGGCTCCGAAAGGATCACAGTTCGGAATTTAGAGGTGGTAAAGGTTGACCTGGAACATAACCTGGTGATGGTGAAAGGAGCCGTGCCAGGGGCGCGTAACGGCTACGTGTTGATTCAACGAACCACCGAGCTGAAATCGCTGCCCTCGGATTCTGAGGTGGTGGAGACGACGGAGAAAGAGGCTCAGGCGCAGGAGAAAACCCAGGAGGAACCTACTCCGGTTGTGGGAAAGACCGAGGTTCCTAGTTCGACACAAGAAAAAGCTCCTCGTGAGGATGTTTCCGACGAGGTGGATGAAGCTCCGGCGAGAAAGGAAGCTTCGCACAAGAAGTCTGTCGACAAGACCAAACCGGAGGAGAAAGCCAAGAAGGACTCCTCCAAGGAGACTGCTTCTCAAAAAACAGAGGCGGAGGCTCCCGTCTCCTCCCAAGGGAAAGTCTCCCAAGACATGGACCAGAGCACAGAAGTCTCGCCGAAGAGAAAATCGACCGGCGAGAAAAAGGAAGGGTAGATGGCCAAAGCGAAAACTTACACCTCTCAGGGTCAAGAGAAGAACGAGTTGGATCTTCCGGACGAACTTTTCGGCATCAAGCCTCACCAGGCGGCTCTGTATAGTGCAGTGAGGGTTTATTTAGCCAATGCCCGCAGGGGGACTGCGTCCACCAAGGGACGCTCAGAGGTAAGAGGTGGAGGAGCCAAGCCCTGGAGGCAAAAAGGGACAGGTCGGGCACGAGCTGGCACAAATCGCTCTCCACTATGGGTGGGTGGTGGGGTGACCTTTGGCCCCAAACCTCGTCAACACCGTCTGAAGTTGCCACATAAAGTGGTCCGTTTAGCCCTGAAGTCCGCCCTTTCTTCTTGTGCTCAGGACGGAAGAGTAGTTCTGCTCGAGGATCCGACACTGGAATCTCCCAAAACCAAAGCCCTTCATGAGATCTTAGCCAACATGGGATTTTCCAAGGGGAAAAGGCTGTTGGTTCTGGATGGATATGATGAGAACTTGTTCAAATCCGGTCAAAATATTCCTGGATTGGTGCTCAGAACGGCCAATGCGGTTCACGCCTATGATGTGTTGAATAGCGACCATGTGATCATCACCCACAAGGCGCTGCAGAAGATGGAGGAGGTGTTCTCAGGTTGAAGGCGCCCAGGGAGATTATTGTACGCCCCTTAATTACGGAAAAGGGAAACTTGCTCAAGGAACGCGGGAATCAGTATCTCTTCAAGGTGGACCGAAGGGCGAATAAGATTGAGATTAAAAGGGCCATCGAGGAGATTTTCGGAGTCCATATCACTTCTGTGAAGACCATCCGTATGCCAGGAAAAAAGAAACGAATGGGTCGGTTTGAGGGAAGACGCCCGGACTGGAAGAAGGCCGTCGTGACCGTAAGAGAAGGTGAGAGCATAGAGCTCTTTGAAGGCGTCTAAACCGTTAAATTAGTTGTCATTATTACCCCCCGGGGGGGGACTGGATAAAGAAATGAGCCTTAAAAAGTTTCGACCGACCACGCCAAGCCAGCGCTTCAAGGCCAGCTCTTCATTTGAGGAAATCACAGCCAAGAAGCCGCACAAACCTCTCCTTAGGGCATTGAAGAAATCAGGAGGCCGAAACAATCAGGGACACACCACGGTACGACACCGCGGTGGTGGTCACAAACGGTTTTATCGCGTGGTCGATTTCAAGCGGGACAAACCGGGAATCCCGGCGAAGGTTGCTACCATCGAGTACGATCCAAACAGGGGGGCCCGAATAGCTCTTCTGCATTACCGGGATGGAGAAAAGCGGTACATGATCGCTCCATTGGATCTTAAGGTGGGTCAGGAGGTTATATCAGGGCCAAAGGCAGAAGTGAGAGTTGGCAACTGCATGCCCTTGAAGAGAATACCGCTGGGCACGGAGATCCATAATATCGAGCTGAAGCCCCGCCGAGGTGGTCAAATCGCCCGCGGGGCTGGCGCATCCGCCCAACTGATGGCTAAAGAAGGTGGATTTGCCCTGATTAAACTTCCCTCTGGCGAACTGAGACAGATTCCCTTGGAATGCTACGCCACAATTGGCCAAGTGGGCAATGTGGAGCATGAGGGTGTCGCCATGGGTAAGGCGGGGAAAGCCCGCTGGGTGGGGAAAAGGCCTCGGGTGCGAGGGGTTGCCATGAATCCTGTGGACCATCCCTTGGGTGGTGGCGAGGGTAAAAGCTCCGGGGGGCGTCATCCCTGCACGCCCTGGGGGAATCCCACAAAGGGATATAAGACCAGAAAACGTCGTAAAGATTCGGACAGGTTTATTGTCAAGAGGCGAGGCTAGTCGGTGTCGCCGCCGATCTTTTCTGAAGAGGGTGCCAGATGTCACGTTCCATCAAAAAGGGTCCATACATAGATCCAAAGCTGTTGAAGAAGATCACGGCCATGAATAGAAGTGGCGAAAAGAAAGTCCTCAAAACATGGGCACGATCTTCGACCATATCGCCTGAGTTCGTGGGACACACTTTGGCCATCCATAACGGAAACAAGTTCATTCCTGTCTATATATCGGAGAACATGGTAGGTCATAAATTGGGAGAATTCTCGCCCACCAGGACTTTTCGTGGTCACAGCGGGAGATTGACGGCCCGGCCAACGGCGCTGAAATAATTGAGGTGACCCTAGTCTTTTGCTTTCGTGTTGAGGAGATGGGCTCATGCAGGCCAGAGCAGTTGCCAGATATGTCAGGACCTCGCCAAGGAAAATGAGAAGAGTGGTGGATATGGTGCGCGGGGAGCCGGTGCAGAAGGCGCTCAATATTCTAAGCTTCATGTCCCAAACCGCTTCGATTCCCGTTATCAAGACCATCCAGTCTGCATCAGCGAATGCCATCAATATTGCTGGTCCCAATTTGCACATCGAAGATCTATATGTGAAGGAAGCTTATGTGAATCAGGGCCCTACCTTGAGGAGGTTTCGACCTCGGGCTATGGGACGAGCCTCCAGAATTCGCAAGAGGACAAGCCATCTCACTATTGTGGTGGCCGATCGCCAAGCATAATTTTCTGTAGGAGGTTATCTTTTGGGACAAAAGACGAACCCAGTGGGCCTGCGTTTAGGGATTAACAAAACCTGGGATTCTCGTTGGTTTTCCATCCCCAAGTATGCAGAATTGCTTCAAGAAGACTTCACTATAAGAAATTACATTAAGAATCGACTGCAAAGAGCTGGGGTGGCGAAAGTTGAGATACAGAGGGCACCCAAGAGGATTACCATAGATATCCACACTGCTCGGCCTGGCATCGTCATCGGAAGAAGGGGAATCGAGGTGGAGCGCCTCAAAGAGGAGCTTCAGCATCTGACGAAAAAGGACATTTACATTAACATCCAGGAGATTAAACGGCCAGAGTTGGATGCCTATTTGGTGGCCGAGAGCGTGGCCCGGCAACTTGAGCAGAGGGTTTCGTTTCGACGGGCACTGAAAAAAACGGTGTCGTCCACCATGCGGATGGGAGCCCAGGGGATCCGGATTGCTTGCTCCGGACGCTTGGGGGGTGCTGAGATGGCCAGAAGGGCGCAGTATCATGAGGGAAGAGTGCCGCTTCATACTTTGAGGGCGGACATCGACTTTGCCAGAGTGACGGCCCAAACCACTTACGGATGTATTGGAGTTAAGGTTTGGATCTGCAAAGGTGAAGTGCTCAGCAAAGAAGACACTCAGGAGCCTGGATCGGTCCCGGGACGGAAGAGGGGATCAGGGGGACGGAAAGCCGTCAAGGGTGGACGGGGACGGCCCCAAGAGCGATAAGGAGATGGGGCTATGCTGATGCCCAAAAGGGTCAAGCACCGAAAAGAGCAGCGAGGCCGAAGGCGCGGGCAAGCGAACCGTGGCAACGAGGTGGACTTCGGCGAATATGGACTACAGGCTCAGGAACCGGCCTGGTTGACCACTCGCCAAATCGAGGCGGCGCGGGTAGCCATGACTCGCCACATAAAAAGGGGTGGCAAGGTTTGGATACGTATTTTCCCTAGCAAGCCAGTGACGGCGAAGCCCGCAGAAACCAGAATGGGCAAAGGAAAAGGTTCCCCAGAGGATTGGGTGGCTGTGGTGAAGCCCGGGAGAGTTCTATTCGAGCTCAGCGGGGTGACCCAAGAATTGGCCAAAGAAGCCCTCCGGCTGGCCGGTCAAAAACTTCCCATCAAGACGAAATTCGTTTCCAGACGTGAATTTTGGGGGGATTGAGAGAGCATGAAGCCCGAGCAGATCCGTGAGAAAAGCAACGAGGAGCTCGTTCAGCTGCGAGACGATCTTCTGGAGGAGCTGTTCAATTTGCGATTTCAGTTAGTCTCTCGTCAGCTGGACAACCCGCTGCGCATAAGGTCGGTGCGTAAAGACTTGGCCAGAGTGAAGACCATCATGCAAGAGCGGCGTTTCGCCAAGGAAGAGCAGACCACTCAGAAGAACGAGGGAGAATAGGTCATGGCAGACCAGGAGCAGGGGGGCGTTTTGCAGCGGGGCCAAAGAAAGGTGATGGTGGGCAAAGTCGTAAGCGATAAGATGGATAAAACCGTCGTCGTCTTAGTGGAAAGGCTGCAGATGCATCCCCTCTACGGAAGAGTCATGAAAAGGTCGAAGAAGCTGGTAGCTCACGACGAGAAGAATCAGTGCCATGTCGGCGATCTCATAAAAGTTATGGAGACCAGACCTCTTAGTAGGAGAAAGCGGTGGCGGGTAGTGGAAATTCAAGAGAAGGCCCAGTAGAACAATGGGGTGGAGTGGAAGTCCATGATCAAGGTGGAAACATCTCTCAATGTGGCAGATAATTCTGGAGCGAAGCGGATTCGTTGTATACACGTGTTGGGGGGATCGAATCGTCGTTGGGCCGGCGTAGGCGACATCATCGTCGTCAGCGTCAAAGCCGCTCTTCCCGGCAGCGCTGTGAAGAAGGGTGATGTGGGGAAAGCTGTTGTGGTCAGGACACGCAAAGGGATTCGTCGCCAAGACGGTTCCTACATAAGTTTTGGGGAAAATGCAGCAGTTTTGATCGACGAGCAGCGTGAGCCAAGGGGCACTCGCATATTCGGCCCGGTTGCTCGGGAGCTCAGGGAGAGACAATTTATGAAAATCATCTCCCTGGCTCCAGAAGTGCTTTAGGACCTCATTCGGCAGGAGCTTTTCTTCAGGGAGACGAATGGCATGAGGGTGCGTAAGGGCGATACGGTGGTCGTGATTTCCGGTAACGATCGAGGGAAGATGGGCAAGGTTTTGAAAGTGGAGCTCGATTCCGGCAGGATCATCGTAGAGGGCATTCACTTTATTAAACGGCACACCAAACCCTCCCAGAGAAGCCAAAAAGGCGGTATCGTGGAGAAGGAAGCTCCTATTAAAGCCAGCAATGTGCTGGTGTACTGCCCAAAGTGCGATAAAGGTGTCCGAGTGGGGAAAAAAGCGCTGCAGGATGGTCGGCGAGTCCGTTTCTGCCGCCGGTGCGGCGAGATGTTCACGTAATTGCGGTTGAGGAAAAGAGGATGGCACGGCTGAAGAAACTTTACAATGAAGAAGTCATACCGGCTTTGACCAAGAAGTTTAAATATAAAAATAAGATGCAGGTTCCCAGGCTGGAGAAGATCGTCATCAACATGGGCACGGGGGACGCACTGATCAATCCCAAATTTCTGGACGCCGCTATAGGGGATCTGGCGAGTATTGTGGGTCAGAAGCCAGCCATTACCAGGGCAAAGAAGTCTATCTCAAATTTCAAGCTGAGAGCGGGTATGGCAGTTGGTTGTCGTGTCACCTTGCGCCGAGAGAAGATGTTCGAGTTTTTCGACCGATTGGTCAACGTGACCATTCCCAGAATCAGGGATTTCAGAGGGGTGCCCACGAGATCCTTCGATGGTCGAGGTAACTATACGCTAGGCATCTCCGAACAAATCGTTTTTCCTGAAATCGACTACGACAGCGTGGAAAAAGTCCGAGGGATGGACATCACGGTGGTCACAACGGCCGAGACAGATGAGGAAGGCATGGAATTGTTGAAACTTCTGGGCATGCCTTTTAGAGTTTCGTAAAGGGGGTTGTGTGGCCAAGAAGGCGCTCATCGAGAAATCGAGGCGAACTCCCAGGTACGCTGTTCGCCGTCATCATCGTTGTCATCGCTGTGGTCGGCCGCGGGGATATCTCAGGAAGTTTGGCCTATGCCGGATTTGTTTCAGAGAACTGGCCTTGGAAGGAAAGATTCCTGGGGTGACCAAAGCCAGTTGGTAGAGACCGAATAGAGGTTTGTACTTCATGTTGGCTTCGGGAGGAAGCTGATGACCATGACAGATCCCATAGCGGATATGTTGACTAGAATACGGAACGCTTGCAAGGCAAAATTCAAAAGGGTTGATATTCCAGCTTCCAAGTTAAAAAGGGAGATAGTCCGCATCCTCATGGAAGAGATGTACATAGGTAACTATAAAGTTATCGAGGATAATCGCCAAGGTATCATACGCGTGTATCTCAAGTATGACGAACAGGAGCACAGCTCCATATCTGGCCTCGAAAGGATCAGCAAGCCAGGAAAGCGCGTTTACGCTGCGAAAGGCAAAATCCCCAGAGTGCAGAATGGCTTGGGAACGGCTATTATATCCACATCAAAGGGGGTTATAACTGATAGGGCTTGCCGAGAATTGGGTGTGGGGGGTGAGGTCCTGTGTTATGTGTGGTAAAGAGGCTGGTGATGCTGCTCAACGATATATTTCATGGAGGTAAGGTGGGTGTCGAGAGTGGGACGCATGCCTATAGAGATTTCCCCTGATGTCAAGGTCGAGGTTCGCGACAACTCCGTGTCCATCGAAGGCCCCAAAGGGCGATTGGTTCAAACCATCCACCCTAGCATGACCGTAAAGGTAGAGGGTGCAGCACTTCTGGTTCAGAGGCCTTCCGAGAACAAACTTCACAAGTCATTGCATGGCCTGACCCGAACTCTCCTTTTCAACATGGTGGAAGGAGTGACCAAGGGACATCACAAGAACCTCGAGATCCATGGGGTGGGTTATAGAGCTGATCTGCAGAAAGAAGTCTTGGTGCTGCAATTAGGTCTTTCGCATTCTATCGTTTTACGCCCGCCGGAGGGGATTCAAATTTCTGTGGACAAAGGCAACAAGATTTCTATTTCTGGCATCGACAAACAGTTAGTTGGACAGGTGGCCGCCAAAATCAGATCTTTCCGCCCCCCAGAGCCGTACAAAGGGAAGGGAATACGGTATGAGGGAGAGGTGGTGAGAAGGAAAGCTGGCAAAACTGGGGCCTAGGGAATCTTCAATAACAGGAGCGGCTTTGGAATGCAGGAAAGAGCAAAGAAGCTCAAGCGGGCTCGCCATCGTAGGAAGTTGAGTGTTCGGAAAAAGATCTATGGAACGGCCGATCGTCCACGTCTCTCTGTATATCGCAGCTTAAACCAGATTTACACTCAGCTCATCGACGATGACAAGCAGCGCACTCTCACAGCGGTATCCAGCCTTTCTCCGGAAGTTCGAAAGAGCTTGAAGGGCAAAAAGTCCAAGGTGGAAATTGGCAAGATGGTTGGACTCTTGCTGGCTAAAAAGGCGGCGGAGCAAGGCATAAAAAAAGTCGTGTTCGACCGTGGCCCCTATCTCTATCACGGACGCGTGAAGGCAGTGGCTCAGGGCGTGAGAGAGGGAGGCCTCGAGTTCTAGCTGGGCTCTTCGGGCATGGTGAGTTTACTTTCTCAGGCGGAGGAGAAATTGCCTAGAGTAGAATCTGAACAATTTGAGCTCGTGGAACGAGTTGTCCATGTCAACCGAGTGGCCAAGGTTGTCAAGGGTGGGCGTCGATTTGGCTTCAATGCTCTGGTGGCCGTTGGCGATACACAAGGGTACGTGGGTATCGGTCTGGGCAAGGCAAATGAGGTCTCTGAGGCTATTCGCAAGGGAACGGAGGCCGCCCGCAAAAATCTTATTAAAGTTCCCATCGTGAACGACACCATTCCTCACCGGGTTGTAGGCCGGTTCTGCGCCTCTAGAGTTTTGCTGAAACCCGCTTCTCCTGGCACCGGGGTTATTGCCGGCGGGCCGGTGAGAGCGATATTGGAGTCGGCCGGGATTAAAAACATTTTAACAAAATGTTTGGGTTCCTCAAATCCTCATAATGTTGTTAAGGCCACCATGCAGGGTCTTAGAGCCCTGGAAGATATCCATTCGGTGGCTAAAAGAAGGGGTATGAGTCCCCAAAGTTTGCTCAAAAATCTGATCGTTTCTCAGAATCAAGCTGAGTAGATCAAGGGCTATGAGAAGATGGTTGGTACATGGGGTTTTTAGAGTGGCTGGTAAGCTGAAAATCACACAGAAAAAAAGCGCCATCGGGCGACAAAAACGCCAGAAATTAACCATCCGGGCTCTGGGAATTCGGAAAATGCATCAGAGCGTGGTGCATGAAGACACGCCCCAAATCCGGGGAATGATCCGTAAGGTTTGTCATCTCGTGGAGGTGGAGGAAATTTAGGCAGTCCTTGCAGCAAACCTGCGTTAGGAGTGGGGAATTTGAAAATAGACGGAGTGATCTTACCACCAAAATCGAGAAAAAGCAGAAAGAGAGTCGGCCGAGGACCAGGCTCTGGCCATGGACGGTACAGTTGTCGAGGCGTGAAAGGTCAGAAGTCGCGCTCTGGTGCGAAAAAACCACCGTGGTTTGAGGGTGGGCAAATGCCTCTTCAGAGGAGAGTGCCCAAGAGGGGATTTAAGAATCCCTTTAGGATCCAATACCAGGTGGTCAATCTCTCCCGGTTGCAGGTTTTTAAGAAGGGAAAGCCGGTTACTCCAGAGTCGCTCCTGGAGAAAAGGCTCATTCGAAAAAAGGAATCTCCAGTGAAAATTCTTGGAAAGGGAGAACTTTCGGCTCCTCTGCACATACGGGCCCACGCCTTCAGCAAGACGGCCAAGGAAAAGATCGAGTCTGCTGGTGGAAAGTACGAGGTGATCTGATTGATTAAAAGCATCCAGAGCATTTTCAAGATCCCCGAGCTAAGGAGGAGGCTTCTCTTCACCCTGGCGATATTTTTCGTCTATCGAATAGGCGGTCATGTGCCAACGCCAGGAATTAACGCTCAGGCATTAGGTCAATTCTTCTCTCAAGCCAGCGGCACCTTATTCGGCCTTTATGACATGTTCGTGGGGGGCTCCTTCAAAAAGATGACCATCTTTGGCCTGGGGATTATGCCGTACATCAGCGCCTCCATTATCCTGCAGCTTTTGGGCTCGGTCGTGCCCTATTTCCAGAAGCTTCAGAAGGAAGGCGAGGAAGGCAGGCGAAAGATCACCCAGTATACCCGTTACGGGACAGTGGTAATCTCGGCTCTTCAGGCCTACGGGATCAGCGTTTTTCTGGAGAGCATCACAACCCAGGAGGGACAGAGCATCGTTCTTCACCCCGGCTTCGGCTTTCGGTTACTAACCATGCTCACACTCTGCTCGGGAACGATCTTCATCATGTGGTTGGGTGAGCAGATCACCGAAAGGGGCATCGGAAACGGCATCTCCTTGATCATCTTCATCGGCATCATCGCCCGTCTCCCAGGCGGCCTGATGAATGAGATCCGACAGGTTCTGGCCGGGACTAAAAGGCCCGTTCCAGAATTGTTTTTGGTCTTCTTTCTGATCTTGGCGGTGGCTGCAGTGGTCTTCATCACCCAGGGGAGAAGGCGTGTTCCAGTTCAGTATGCCAAGCGCGTGATAGGCAGGAAGATGTATGGGGGGCAGAGCACTCACATCCCGCTAAGCGTCAATTCGGCCGGGGTAATTCCAATTATCTTCGCCTCCTCCATAATGATGGCGCCTCGAACCGTGACGACCTTTTTCCCAAACAGCACTCTTATGCAGACGGTGGGCGAGCTATTCAGTCCCAGCTCAATTCTCCATATGCTCCTTTTTGGTCTTTTAATCATCTTCTTTGCTTACTTCTATACGGCTATCGTCATCAATCCAATTGATATGGCCGACAATATGCGCAAATACGGGGGTTTTATTCCCGGTGTGCGACCAGGCAGGAAGACCGCCGAGTATATAGATCGGGTGATGACTCGAATTACTCTGCCAGGAGCTATTTTCTTTGCCCTTATTGCGGTGATGCCCTTGATTTTAATGCGATCAACCAACATACAGTTCTACTTCGGGGGAACTTCTCTGATCATCGTGGTCGGAGTAGCCATCGATACCTTACAGCAGATTGAATCTCATCTGTTGATGCGCCATTACGACGGTTTCCTGAAGCGGGGCAAGTTGAGGTCAAGGCGATAACAGGCAGAGAAGTCGGAATTGTGGATATGAGGCTAGTTATTCTGGGGCTTCCCGGTTCTGGAAAGGGTACCCAAGGCATCAGGATCAGTGAGGACTTCGGCATTCCTCAAATCTCTACCGGGGATATTCTTCGCCAGGCGGTGAAAGAAGGGACGGAGTTGGGCCGGAAAGCTGGGCGATATATGGAACAGGGTCAGTTGGTGCCCGATGATCTCATGGTCGAGTTGGTGGTCCAGAGGTTGGCGAAAGAGGATTGCCGCGCAGGCTTCATATTGGATGGCTTTCCCAGAACTATTCACCAAGCAGAAACCTTAGATGCTCTTCTAAAAGAAAAAGACATGGTTCTGGATGCTGTCTTAAAACTTCAGGTCAGCGACGAGGCTGTCATTCGACGTCTTTCACACCGTAGGTTGTGTTCTCGATGTGGCGCCGATTACAATTTGTTAACCAAACCTCCAAAGGAGGAGGGCATCTGTGATCATTGTAGCGGAGGCCTCTACCAGCGGGAGGACGATCGCGAGGAGACGATCGCCCAGCGACTCCAGGTGTATCACCGCCAGACCAAACCTCTGGAGGCATACTATCGGGACAGTGGGGCTTTGTCTATTTTCGACGCCGAAAAGGATGTCGAAGAGGTCAGTGCCAATATTAAAGGTGTCCTAAAGTCCTTATCCACTACACAGCTTGCCCAGGGCCCGACTTCGTCAGGATGATTCCTCTCAAATCGCGCCGTGAGATTGCGCTGATCAAAGAAAGCGGTCGTATTGTCGCTCAAGCCCTTTTGCTGGCCTGCCAAAGAACCCGACCGGGTATGACAACGAGTGAGCTCAATGCGATCCTGGAAAAATTTATTATCAGCCAGGGTGGAAAACCAGCCTTTAAGGGTTTCCGTGGTTTTCCGGCCAGCACTTGTATCTCTGTAAACGAGGAGGTCGTGCACGGCATCCCCGGAAGTCGTCTCCTCAAAGAGGGCGATCTGGTCAGCGTCGACATCGGCGTCGAGAAAAATGCTTATTTTGGAGATGGGGCTGTGACCTTCGGCGTTGGCTCCCTCTCCTCTCAGGCTAGAGATCTTGTGGAGACCTGTCAGCAGGCATTATCAGCGGGTATAGAAAAAGCCAGGGTAGGGGCAAGGCTCTCCGACATATCTCATGCGGTGCAGAGCCTTACAGAATCAAGAGGATTCAGTGTCGTTCGAGATCTGGTCGGCCACGGCATTGGAAAACAGATGCACGAAGACCCTCAGGTGGCCAATTTCGGCCCTCCCGGCAAGGGACCGCGGTTGCAGAGTGGCATGGTTTTGGCTATCGAGCCCATGATCACGGCTGGACATCATGCAGTGGCAACATTAGAGGACAACTGGACTGTGGTCACTACGGATGGGTCCTTAGCTGCCCACTACGAGCATACAGTGGCCATCACCGAGGATGGCCCTGTCATCATGACAAGAGGATAGCTTTATGGCAAAAGAGGAGACGGTGCAGGCAGAAGGCGTTGTGGTTGAGCATTTGCCCAATGCCATGTTCCGTGTGGAACTGGAGAATGGTCACCGCGTTCTGGCTCACATCTCCGGAAAGATGAGGATGCACTTCATCAAGATACTGCCTGGCGATAAGGTAACTGTAGAGCTCTCGCCGTACGACCTGAGCCGGGGAAGAATTGTCTATCGTTATAAGTAACAGGAAATTATCAGAAAATTAGTGCCTCGACGATCTGGATCTGATGGAGGGAGAATTTGTTATGAAGGTACGGGCTTCCGTGAAAAAGGTGTGTGAACACTGTAAGCTAGTTCGGCGCAAAGGCGTACTTTACGTCATTTGTCGAAATCCGAGGCACAAACAGAGGCAAGGATAACATCTGAGGTGCGAAGAAGGAGGTCAGATTGGCTAGGATAGCCGGCGTCGATTTGCCCAAGAACAAGCGTGTGGAGGTGGCTCTCACCTATATCTTTGGGATTGGTCGCTCTTCAGCACGAAAGATTCTGGCTTCTACCGGTGTGAGTCCCGATACTCGGGTGCACAAGTTGACTGAAGAAGAAGTCACTTTGCTCCGGTCTAAAATCGAGTCGGATCATAAGGTAGAGGGAAGTCTCCGGGGCGAGATCGCTATGAACATCAAGAGACTTATGGATATCGGCTGCTATCGGGGACTCCGGCATCGCAGGGGATTGCCCGTTCGTGGGCAACGCACCAGCACCAATGCGAGGACTCGCAAAGGCCCCAGAAGGACCATTGGAGCAAAGAGAAAGAAATAGATTTCACGGAGTCTCACATTGCGCTGTACCTAGAGAGGGGGTACTTCATTGGCCCAGAAAAAGCGAGGATCGAAGCGCAAGGAAAAAGTGGATGCTTCCGGTATCGCTCACATAAAGGCGACATTTAACAACACTCTAGTGACCCTCACCGACCGGAAGGGCAACGTCATCTCCTGGGCTTCTGCTGGGACTATCGGGTATAAAGGGTCTCGAAAGAGCACTCCTTTTGCTGCTCAGCTGGCAGCCGAAGCATCAGCGAAAGAGGCTATGGATCTTGGATTACGCAAGATTGAAGTTCGGGTCAAGGGTCCGGGATCTGGGAGAGAGGCCGCCATCCGTTCTTTGCAGGCAGCAGGTTTAGAAATAGAAGCCATCAAGGATGTCACCCCAATTCCGCATAATGGTTGCAGACCTCCTAAGAGAAGAAGAGTGTGACGGGCCAGAGGGAGGTTTTTTAGTCAAGAAGGAGGAAATATGGCCAGGTATACAGCCGCCAATTGCCGACTCTGTCGTCGAGAGGGAGCTAAGCTTTTTCTGAAAGGCAGGCGGTGCTTCACAGACAAATGTGCCTTTGAGAAGAGAGATTACGCCCCGGGCCAGCGCAGTCGTTATGCTCGCAGGAAAGTTTCCAATTACGGTATCCAATTGCGCGAGAAGCAGAAAGTCCGTCGAGCTTACGGTATTTTTGAAAGACAATTTCGGGGATATTACGAAAAGGCCGCTCGGGCGAAAGGGATCACCGGTGAAAACCTCCTGCTGCTTCTTGAGAGAAGGCTGGACAATATCGTCTATCGTCTCGGATTTGCACCCTCCAGAAAGGCAGCCCGGCAGCTGGTGAGACATGGCCATTTCATGGTGAACGATCGTAAGGTGGATATTCCCTCCTATCAGGTCAACCTGGGCGATGTCATCCAGGTTCAGAAGAATAGCCGTGACTTTGCCGCTATTCATGATTCTCTGAAGGACGCAGGCCGCAGACCGGAGCTATCCTGGCTGCGTTTAGATAAGGTGAATCTTCGAGGTGAACTTCTTCAATTTCCCTCGCGGGAAGATATTGGCATGCCATTCGAGGAACAGCTCATCGTGGCATTATATTCTAAATAAACCGTGTGACGATCTTATTTGATGGGGTATTTCCCAGACAGGATTTTAAGACCACCGTCACTATCAGGGGGCTGGATCGCATGATATGGAGAAGTCTTCAGATGCCGAAAGGTGTCGAGTTGGACAAGGAGTCCGCCACCGATAGGTATGGAAAGTTCATCATAGAGCCTTTGGAGCGAGGATTCGGTGTGACCCTTGGCAACTCCCTGCGCAGAGCTCTGCTTTCTGCACTTCAGGGAGCGGCCGTCACGGCCCTCCGTATTGAGGGGGTTATGCACGAGTTCGATACGATTCCGGGAGTAATCGAGGACGTGACCGAGATCGTGCTCAATTTCAAGGAACTGAGATTGAAGCTTCACGCCGATCGATCCAAGAGAGTAATACTGGATGTGGATCACAAAGGAGAGGTGAAGGCTAAGGATATTCAGGCCGATGCCGACGTGGAGATTCTTAATCCAGAACTACATCTGTTTACCTTGACCGAGGATAATAAAGTCCACATGGACATCGATATCGGATGCGGCCGGGGATATGTGACCAGCGAACAAAACAAGAGGCCGGATCAGCCTTTGGGGACCATCCCGCTGGATTCTATCTTTACGCCGGTTATCAAGGTGAATTATGAAGTGGAGAATACGCGGGTCGGTCGAAGAACCGATTATGATAAACTCATCTTGGAGATAATAACAGATTCGAGCCTGAATCCCCAAAATGCCTTGAGTTTTGCTGCGAAGATATTAAAGGATCATCTGCAGATGTTCATCACCTTTGAGAAAGAACCCGAGATGGCACCGGAGGAGGAAATCGATGAGGAGACCATTCGGATCCGGAGCTTGCTGAAAATGAAGGTGGATGAGCTGGAGCTTTCGGTACGTTCCAGTAATTGTCTAAAAGCCGCGGAAATAAAAAGCTTGGAAGATCTCGTTCAAAAGACAGAGGCAGACATGTTGAAGTACAGGAACTTCGGTAGAAAGTCTCTCTCCGAACTGCAAGGCATCTTGGAAAAGCTGGGGCTTACCTTTGGGATGGAAGTTCAAAAGTATAAAGATCCATATCTTGAGGCCGTTTAAGCATAGACTCGCATCCGGCACCTTTTCACGAAACATTGATGGGCGATTCAGATGAGACACAACCAAAAGAAGAAACATCTCGGGCGCACCGCGAGCCATCGAAGGGCTATGCTGGCCAACCTGGTGACGTCCCTTTTCGAGAGAGGCCGTATTCGGACCACTCAAGCCAAGGCCAAGGAGGGGCGCAAGTTAGCGGAGAGGCTTATTACCTCTGCCAAGAAAGGGGATCTTCACGCCCGCCGGCAGGTCCTGAGAACAGTGCACGCTAAAGCTGTGGTGAAAAGGCTGTTCGATGAGATAGGCCCTCGGTTTGCCAATCGCAATGGGGGGTATACACGAATTGTGAAGTTGGGTCCCAGGCTTGGCGATCGGGCTCCTATGGTTCTTTTTGAGCTTCTGGGGGAGCCGGTGGTTTCGAAAGACAAGGAAGAAAAGAAGAAGAAAGAAAGGCCATCTGCAGAAAAGAAGAGCGTCAAGGAAGCAGCGAAAACGGGAAAAGGAAAAGCTCGTTCGAAAAAAGAGGTGGCCAAGAGGACCCCCAAAATCCCTGCTTCACCGGCAGCCAGCAAGAAGGCAAAGGCCAAAACGAAAACTTCTAAAACGACTCCAAAGGGATAGATCTTTCCAAGTCTTTGAAGTAATTCAAAGGGCAACAATATACGTTGCCCTTTCTTTTTGTCGTTTTCGAAACCGGTTGACAAGCTGGGCCAAAGGTATTATTTTTTTATGCGGACATCGAGTGTTCCAAATTGCCCCAACGCAACGCCAGGGGTATGATCTTAAAGCTAAAGGTTGGTTATGTTTATATCAAAGTGGGACCACGTCGTGGAGGAAGTACAGGAAGAGCAGCATCAATGGGAAGCTCGCTCATATCAAGCTCTCCGTAATATGCTCGGCTATTGTCAGGCTCGCGTAATTCAGCTCGCCGATCAGCGCCGATATCTGGATTTTCAATCGCGGCAACAGCATGATTTATTTGGACTCCTGGAGACCTGGCAGAGATTAGAGCGAGTTCAGCATAACTTTCGTCGTTTCTCAGAGAAGTGCCTGTTGATTAAAGTGGAGATAGCCAGGAGAGAAAATCGTCATAGGGAAAAGCCCAATAGGGGGCAATGCTATGAGACTTGACAAGTTTACCATCAAGGCTCAGGAAGCAGTTCAGGCAGCCCGGATCATCGCCGAAGAACACAACCACCAACAGTTGGAGCCGGAGCACCTTCTTCTGGCACTGGTGCGTCAACCCGAGGCAGTGGTGGGGCCTATCCTGCGCAAATTGGGACTCGATCCCGCCCTGGTGGAGGATCGCATGAAGCAGGAGCTGGCCACGTTTCCCAAGATCAGCGGTGGCGGATCGGATCAGGTGTATCTCTCCCCTCGGCTCTCTCAGGTCCTCGACTGGGCTTGGCGTGAGGCTCAGCAAATAAAGGACGAGTTTGTCAGCACCGAGCATCTGCTTATCGCCCTGACACAGGGGGAAGGAGCTTGTGCCGATTTCCTGAAAAGCTTTGGAGTCACAAAAGACATCATCTTGAAAGCCCTGGTGGACATTCGGGGAACCCAGCGAGTCACCGATCAGAACCCAGAAGACAAATATCAGGCTTTAAGCCGTTTCAGCAGAGATCTCACCGATCTCGCCCGCGGCGGAAAACTTGATCCCGTTATCGGTCGAGATGACGAAATTCGTCGCATCATGCAGGTACTTTCCCGAAGAACGAAGAACAATCCGGTGCTCATTGGAGATGCCGGGGTGGGAAAAACGGCCATCGTGGAAGGACTGGCGCAGAGGATAGTGGACGGCGATGTGCCTGAATCCTTGAAGAAAAAGCGATTGGTAGCCCTCGATATTGGCGCTTTGGTGGCAGGGGCCAAATATCGAGGTGAATTCGAAGATCGTCTCAAAGCAGTGCTCAAGGAGATCAGCGCTGCGCAAGGTCAGTTTGTCCTGTTTATCGATGAGTTGCATACCCTCGTGGGAGCCGGGGCAGCCGAGGGAGCCGTCGATGCCTCCAACATGCTTAAACCAGCGCTGGCTCGGGGCGAGTTGCGCACAATCGGCGCCACTACTTTGGATGAATACCGTAAGCATATCGAGAAGGACGCCGCTTTTGAGCGGCGGTTTCAACCCATCTATGTGGGGGAACCGACCGTAGAGGGCACCATCGCCATCCTGCGGGGTCTCAAAGAGCGCTATGAGGTGCATCATGGCGTGCGGATCAAGGACTCAGCCCTCGTGGCCGCCGCCACCCTTTCCCATAGATACATCTCAGAGCGCTTTCTACCAGATAAAGCGGTGGATCTCATTGACGAGGCTGCCTCCCGGCTTCGCATCGAGATCGACAGCATGCCCACGGAACTGGATGAAGTCGAGCGCAGGATCAAGCAGTTGGAGATCGAGCGCAGGGCCTTGAAGAAGGAAAAAGACAAGGCCTCAAAGGCGCGCCTAGAAAAGCTGGACATGGAATTGGCCAACTTAAGGGAAAAAAGCAGCCATATGAAGGCTCAATGGCAGGGCGAGAAGGAAGTCATCGGTCGGATCAGGGAGATAAAGGAGCAGATTGAGGTGGCCAAGGTACAGGAACAGGATGCGGAACGCCGGGGTGATCTGGGACAGGCGGCGGAGCTGAAGTACGGTCGTCTGGCAAAGCTGGAGGAGGAGCTGAAGGCCGAGAACCAGCAGCTACAGAAGATACAACAAAACGGCGGTATGCTCAAGGAGGAGGTGGACGAGGAAGACGTGGCTGAGGTGGTTTCCAAGTGGACTGGAATTCCCGTCTCGCGCATGCTGGAGGGAGAAGTTCACAAACTCGTCAAGATGGAGGAACGTCTGCAAGAGAGGGTGGTGGGGCAGGATGAGGCCATAGCGGCTGTGGCCAATGCGGTGCGTAGAGCCAGAGCTGGCCTGGGCGATCCAAACCGGCCCATTGGATCATTTATCTTTATGGGACCCACCGGTGTGGGAAAAACCGAACTGGCCAGGGCTTTGGCGGAATTTCTGTTTGACGATGAGAGCGCCATGGTCAGAGTGGATATGTCTGAGTTCCAGGAGCGACACTCCGTAGCTCGCCTCATCGGGGCTCCTCCGGGCTACGTGGGCTATGAGGAGGGTGGGTATTTAACGGAGGCCGTCCGGAGGCGGCCGTATTCGGTCATCCTCTTCGATGAGATCGAGAAGGCTCACTCCGATGTGTTCAACCTGCTGTTGCAGATTCTTGATGATGGGCGCCTGACCGATGGCCAGGGAAGGACGGTCAACTTTAAAAACACTGTATTAATCATGACCTCTAATGTGGGCAGCCAGTGGATTCAGGAGTTGCGAGGCAAGGAAGAGGCTGAGATGCGTCGTCGAGTTACAGACGCTCTCAGAGCTCAGTTCCGACCAGAGTTTTTAAACCGGATCGACGAGTTGATCATCTTCCACAGCTTGGATCTGGAGCAGATTAAAAAGATTGTGGAGATACAAGTGGGCCATTTGAAACGCCGGTTGGCGGAACGCAAGATCGAGATTCAACTGTCGGATGCGGCCGACGAGCTCATCGCCAAGGAGGGATTTGATCCCATTTACGGAGCCCGGCCTCTGAAGCGGGTCATCCAGCGCAAAATTGAGGATCCCCTGGCCATGCAGATCTTAGAGGGGAAGTTTCAAGAGGGCGAGGTTGTGAAAGTGGACGTCGTCGGACAGAATATGGGTTTTACCAAGGCAACTAAGGCCAAGGAAAAAGCCGCGTCCTCATAAAGCTTGGCAGAATCCAGATAACCAAACAACCGGCTGTCGACGATGCTATGGCAGCCGGTTTTTTATGTATGCAAAATGAGGAAGAGATGTCTCTTGAAACATTACCATGAGACTCATCGTAGATATGTGAAAGTACTTCCGGGAGCTATTCGAGACCGTCAGTTAAGGAGCTCATGGCGCTTTCATGGAAAAAGTGCTTGACTTGCCTCGGGCTTTTACGTATCCCTTGAACAAATTCAGCGACCCAGCGGAATAGAAGCGCTAAACCTGGAAAAAAACAGTGAGAGAAAAGGTTACTTTTAACAAGGAGTGTTGTATGGCTGTCCAGGGTGAGAGGAAGAAACCTTCATCCTCTGGGATGGATCAGGCCCCTCGAAAGCTCTACAAATCTCGACAGAATCGGGTTGTCGATGGAGTTTGCGGCGGTCTGAGCGAATATTTCTGCGTGGATCCTACGTTGATCAGGGTCGGCTGGGTGATCCTGACTCTATTATGGGGCGCTGGAATTGTGGTCTATGTGATTGCCATGATCGTGATGCCCCGCCAGCCAGAGGATGAGGCGCAAAAGAGGGTCCCGGAGGCAACAGGGCAGAACACACGCATGTGGTGGGCTGCACTGTTGATCTTGGCAGGATTGATTCTCCTTCTTCAGACACATATACCCGGGCCTTATCACCTGTGGTTCTGGTGGCGGCCTCTGGGCAGATTGCTCTGGCCGCTGTTGCTAGTGCTCGTCGGTTTGTGGATTCTGGGCACCCAGCTGCGCAAATCGACCATGGAGCCGGAAAAGGGAGCGGCCAGGCGAGAAGCCGGGAAAAAGCTCTACCGTGACGCTTCGGAGCGAATGCTGGCTGGCGTCTGCAGCGGTTTGGCCGAGTTTCTGGGGATCGATCCTTCCATCATGAGAGTTCTCTGGGCCTTGGCCACTCTGGCATCGGTGGGAGTTGGGGTGATCGTTTATGTGATTATGTGGATTCTGGTGCCGGAGAAGCCTGGAGAGGAGAAATCCCTCTGAATTCAAGCTTTACCGCCTTTTCCGGGTCAGCATTCCGGTTCTGCAGGGATGACTTTTGTAGGTTAAGAAAAAACTCCTTGACGCCAGTTCGTCGGGAGATTATTTTTAATTCAACTAGTCAAAATTAGAATAATATATTTTTGACTATTCAAGGAGGAGCCATGACCAAAAATGACCTTGTGGTCCTGGGCCTGTTGCGGGAACAGCCCATGTATGGGTATCAAATCAAGCAACAGGTCGAGGAGAGACATCTGGACCACTGGGCTCACGTGAGTCTTCCCTCTATTTACAACACCTTGAATCGTTTGGAGAAAAGGGGACTCATTGCTGCTCGACAGGAAAAAGTGGGCAAGATGCCCGAGCGGACGGTCTATCGCCTGACCCTCAAAGGGGAGAATGGGCTGGCTCGATTGGTGGAGAAAGCGCTGGTCAGCAAAAGGGTTCCTGAAGACGATTTCTCCGTGGGAGTGGCCTTCATGTATGGGTTGGAAAAGGAACGAGCGGAGGGCTGCCTGCGGGAGAAACTGGACCTTCTGAGAAGCCATCGCGACCGCCTTAAACAAGAGCTGGAGGCGTACAAAGAGTATATCCCCTTCAATTGGATGTCGCTGATAAACGTGGGCATGGGCCACATCCAGTTGGAGATCGATCATGTACAGAATTTGCTAAGAACTCTGAAGAGGGGGAAGACGTGGGGCGATTTGGTCAAGACCAAGGGGCCGAAAAGGAGGAAAACATGAGAACACCACAGCTTGTCTGGCTGATGCTGGTTTTTCTCCTCCTGACGATATCTGCTCCCATCCTGGCCCAGGGCTTGACACTGGGAGAGAGCATTGAGATAGCCCTGCGAGAGAATGACGAGATCAAGGCCATGGAGGAGAAACATAAGGCAGCCAAATATGGGGTGATGGAATCGGTGGGCAACTTTCTCCCCTCAATGAACATTTCCACGACATATTCCCGCGCCGAGGGCGGACGACAGTTTGAATTTCCCATCGCCACCCGGGCGGATCTGACCACGGGGCAGATTCTCTATGAGGCCAGTGTGAAGACGAGCTTTTTAGAAGAGAGAGCTCACGATACCAAGCTGGAGGTGGTGCAACCCATCTTCCAGGGAGGGGCTCTGTGGAGTCAGCTAGGTCTGTCGCGGGCTCAGAGGAGCGCTGCGGAATATGAGCTGCGAGCCAAGCAGCATGAGATCGCCCTGCGGGTTCAGGTGGCCTATTACGGCGTTCTGGAGGCGGAGAAGATGCTGGAAGCCATGGAGGAGGCCGTTGGCCTGGCCCGGGAGCACGTGCGAGTGGCCCAAGCGCTCTACCAGGCGGGAATGACCGGACGGGCAGAGACCTTGAGAGCCGATGTGCTGCTCAGCTCCACCCTGCAGGACCGTCTTCGAGCAGAAAACCACCTTACCGTAGCGAGACGGGCATTCAACAGTCTGCTCAACCAGGATTTGGAGGTGGCAGTCTCTCTCGCGAAGGCAGAGGAGCTCTCCGCGTTGGAGATCACTCTAGAGGAGTGCATTCAGAAGGCCTTCTCAGAAAATCCCGGGTTGAGAAGTTACCAGGAACAAGTCAAGGTTGCCGGCAAATCCGTGGGACTGGCCAGGAGCGGTTTTTTTCCAAACTTAAACCTCATTTTCGATTACGGCTGGCATGAGGATAAATACCGTTTCGATCCGGACGCCGACTTCTGGATGGTTATGGGTGTGGCCAGCTGGGATCTCTTTACCAACGGTCGCAATCTAGCGCGCTTCAATCAGAGCAAAGCCGGATACCGGCAGATGAGGCATGAACTGGAAGCCTTTCGCGATGGTCTCAAACTGCAGGTCACTCAGGCATATCTAGACCTGGAGGAGGCCCGGAATGGTCTGGAACTTGCCCAGAGAGCTTTGGCCAGTGCCCAGGAGAACTATCGGGTCACAGAGGCCAGCTACCGGGAGGGACTGGCCACCCAGGTGGACGAGATCGACGCCCAGGTGACTCTCACCGAATCGCGTGTGACCCATGCTCAAACACGATACGGAATGTATAAGGCCCAAGCCAGATTGGAGAATCTGATGGGCGCGATGCCCCATTTTGAATAGCCGGCACAGGAGGATACACATGAAGGGATCAAAATTCACCTCGGTGATGGCGGCAGCGTTTCTGATCTTCCTTGGTTGCGGTTCAGGCAGCCAGAATGAGGAGGCCCAGGAAAAGATTTCGGTTCAGGTAGAGAAGCCCACATCCATGGATGTGGAGGATGTGCTCCGTTTCATCGGCGAGCTTAAGGCTGACCGAGAGGCCCGGCTGGAATTCAACCTCAGCGGTAAGATCGCCAGGTTCAACTATGAAGTGGGGGATCGGGTGACCAGAGGTACCATCATGGCCACTCTGCAACAGGAGGAGATACTGGCTCACCTGGAGCAGGCCAAGGCTGCCTATGAGAAGGCCAGCGCAGATATGGAACGGATCGAACGTCTGCATCAGGAACAGATCACCTCTGACGATAGACTGGAGGCCGCCCAGGTGGGAGCCAAACAGGCTAGGGCTGTCTACGTAATGGCTCAGGAAGCCCTAAAGAACAGCTCGGTGGTGGCCCCCTTCAGTGGCTCAGTGGCGGAGAAGAACGGAGAGGTGGGTGAGTATTATAACGCCATGATGGGAGGACCGCCTGTATACCGGCTGGTGAAAGTGGATACCGTTAAAGCCATCATCGGGGTTCCCGAGGCGGAAGTGCCCAGGGTGAAGACGGGTCAAGTAGCTCGGATTCTTCTGGATTCCTATCCCGGAAAGGATTTTCATGGGCTGGTAACGCGTACCGGCCTAACCATCGATCGTTTCAGCCGCACCATGGAGGTGGAAATCACCGCCCCAAATGAGCACGGCTTATTGAAACCAGGCATGTTGGCCAACATCCAGTTGGTGGTGGATCGACGTCAGGGGGTCCTGTCCATACCCCAAGGGGCTGTAATACGCGATATGGGCCTGGAGCACGTTTACATTGTTGAGGACGGCAAGGCCGTGAAACGAGAAGTCGTCTCCGGCGTGGAACAAAACGGCAGGGTCGAGATTGTGCATGGCTTGACAGGGGATGAGCAAGTAGTGTTGGCAGGTCAATTTGGATTGAAAGAGGGTGACCTGGTGAACGTGGGGCAGGCCGCTCCCTCGGGCCAGGACCAATAGAGGAGCTTGGAGGACGATGTTCCTTTCAGATTTTTCCGTAAAGAGACCCGTGGCCATCACCATGATCGTCATGGTTTTCGTGGCCTTGGGCCTTGTTTCCTTGAGAAAGCTTCCAGTGGAGCTCATCCCGGACATCAATCTGCCGGTTATCTTTCTTTCCTCGAACTATCCGGGGGTGGGGCCCGAGGAAGTGGAAAAGCTGGTCACTAAACCCTTGGAGATGGCCGTCAGCCGGGCAGCGGGCATCAAGAACGTCAGCTCCACCTCTCGCTTGGGCAACTGTTCCATGCAGCTGGAATTCGAGTGGGGTACGGATCTGGACCAGGCCATGACGGACATCCGGGAGATGATCGAGCAGTACAAGGAGGACTTTCTGCCTAAGGAGATGGAAAACCCAATGCTCCTCAAGTACGATCCCACGAGCATCCCGGTTTCCGTCTACGGGTTCAACAGCGAGAGAAGGAGCATGCGCGAGCTTCGCAAAATGGGTGAGGATTTGGTAGCTCCCTACCTGGAACAGCTGGACGGGGTAGGGTCCGTGTTGGTTTGGGGAGGGGGGTTCCGGGAAATCTCCGTGTTGGTGGACCAGAAGAAGCTGATGGGTGTGGGTTTGTCGCTGGATCAGCTGGTCCAGCAGCTTCAAGCAGAGAATCTGGACATCAGCTCGGGACACATCGTGGAGGGGGGCCGCGATTACCAGGTTAAATCCCGGGGAGAGTTTGAGAGTTTAGATGATATTAAAAACGTGGTCGTGACCGTGGCTGCGGGCATTCCCGTTAGGCTGCGAGATGTGGCCTCCGTTATATACGCACCGGTGGAGGAGACGGCATTCGCCCGGATGCAAGGACAGAACAGCACCGTCATCGCCATCATGAAGCAGTCGGACGCGAACACCGTAAATGTCTCTAAAAGAGTGCGTAAGGAGCTGGCCAAGATCGAGGAGCGCCTTCCCACCGATGTCGCCATGAGTGAGCTGTTTGACTCGGCTGAGTACATCGAGCAGTCAGTGAATAACGTGAGGGATGCGGCACTATACGGAGCCATCCTGGCGATTTTGGTTCTCTTTCTGTTTCTGCGCAGCTATCGCGCATCTTTCATCATCGGCACAGCCATTCCCATCTCGGTGATCATCACTTTTTTCCCGCTCTATTTTCTCAACATCTCAATTAACATCATCTCTCTGGGTGGCTTGGCTATAGGCATCGGCATGTTGGTGGATAATTCCATCGTGGTGTTGGAGAACATCTACCGGAGGCTCCAGGGTGGGGAGGATCGCAACACCTCCGCGCGCAGAGGGGCATCCCAGGTGGCCATGGCCATCACCGCATCAACCCTGACCACCATGGTCATCTTCATACCCATTTTGTTCACCCAGGGTGTTGTCAGGATCTTCTTCGGCCAGCTGGCGGCCAGCATCGCCTTTTCCCTCTCGGCCAGTCTGGTGGTGGCCCTGACCCTGGTGCCTATGATCTCGGCAAAGTTGATGAATCAGAAGGCCACAGCCCGCATCGTCAAGGCTCAGAATTTCATCGAGCCCATCCGCAGACTCTATCTGCGCATCCTGAACGGCGCGCTCAAGCATCGGTTGCGTACCCTGACTTTAGCCTTGATTTTGTTTTTGGTCTCTCTCTTCTTGATCCCGGTTATCGGGATTAACTTCATGCCCGATGCTGATAATGGTCTGTTCCAAATCTATATCACCCTGCCAGCGGGCTCCCCGTTAGAGGAGACTAAAGACCTGATTGGGAACTTGGAGGATTATCTCTCTGCCCTGCCCTACACCGAGATCGTATTCGATATGGGCGGTGAGGCGGGAGATGTGACCACCGATAGAGTGGCCAATGTGGGCACCATGATGGTCCGATTGGTGGACCGCAAGGAGCGGAGTGTGAGCACCATGGAGGTGGTCAACGCCCTGAGGGATACCCTGCGTTCCTGGAGTGGTGCCAAGTTTCAGGTAGCCACCATGAACCAGTTGCAGAGCAGCACCTATGGAGATGTGGAGATAAAGGTCAGCGGACAGGATTTTGAGGTTCTTAAAAATTTAGCCCAGAAAATCGAAGAGAGGCTGACGCGCGTTAAAGGAATTAAAGGCACCAACAGCAGTGTGGAGGAGGCCCATCCGGAGATTCGATGGGTGGTGGACCGGGAGAAGGCGGCCAACCTGGGCCTGGGGTCCTTTCAGATTGGCCAGACGGTCCAGACGGCTCTCATGGGAAAAGTGGCCACCCGGGTGGAGAAATTCGGCACAGAGATAGACGTGCGCGTATGGCTTAAGGAGGATCAGCGGGACAAGATCGACCAGCTGAACAGCGTGATGATCCGTTCACCCCTGGGTTTTGATGTGCCTTTGCGTCAGGTGGCCAGTCTGGAATATGGCCTGACTCCCGATAAGCTTTTCCGGGAAAATCAGATGCGTGTGGCCTGGATCGGCGGAGACATCGGCGGCCGGGATCTGCGCAGCATCATGACAGAGGTCCGCCGGGAGATTGGTAAACTTGCCCTTCCCGACGGATATCTCATCAGCTATTCTGGCGAGGACGAGGACATGCGGGAGTCGATGAAGGATCTGTTCATCGATTTTCTCTTCGCCGCCTTGCTGGTGTACATGATCATGGCCGCACTATTCGAGTCCTTCATGCATCCCTTTACCATCATGTTCTCCATCCCCTTTGCCCTCACCGGAGCCCTTCTGGCCCTGTTCATTGGGCACCTGGTGGCCGGCATGACTATCACCGTTAACGCCCTCATCGGCGTGGTCATGCTGGTGGGTATCGTGGTCAACAACGCCATCGTGCTCCTGGATTATGTCCGCCGGGGGCAAGAGGAGGGCCTGAAGTGCAGGGAGGCTCTGATCAAGGCCGGCAGCGTTCGTATGCGCCCCATCCTGCTCACAGCCCTGACCACCATCCTGGGTTTAACTCCACTGGCCCTGGGCATGGGAGAGGGTTCAGAGGTCAGGGCTCCCATGGCTGTGGCCGTCATCGGGGGTCTAACCGTCTCCACCCTTTTGACTCTGGTGATCATTCCGGTCATTTACACTTACACCGATGCCTTCGCCGAGAGGGTTAAGAACAGGCTTTCATGGATCGTCCATCGAGAAGAGAGGACGGCTGCGCCCAACTATGAAACGGATGCTGCCGATGCGAAATGAAGAGTTCTTACGAGAGCTGCGCCAAAGTTTTCCCCATGCGGGTACGCTCCATGTGAAGCAGAGCGCCCTACTGGTGGTGGATATGCAGGAGTATTTTCGTCCCATGGCGGGAGAGATACTCCCTCGGTTGGCGGAGCTCATCGCCACCTGCCACCTGATGGGAGTACCGGTCATCTATACGCAGCATTCCCACCAGGACTCATCCAGGGATGGGGGTATGCTGGCTCAGTGGTGGGGTCAGGTCATCCTGGCCGGTTCCTTCGATGCCCAGTTGATGCCGGAAATTGCCCCGCTGGCAGAAGATAAGCTTGTGCCAAAAAATCGCTACAGTGCTTTTTACAAGACGGATCTGGAGGAACATCTGCACAAGCTGGGAGTGACGGATCTGCTCATCGGTGGGGTCATGACCAATCTGTGCTGCGAGACCACGGCGCGGGATGCTTTTGTTCGGGATTACCGAGTCTTCTTTTTGGCCGATGGCACGGCCACTGCCACCCAGGACTTCCAACGGGCTTCCTTGACAAATCTGGCCTTTGGCTTCGCCTATCTTGTGACCTGTGACCAGATAATCCGGCTGCTGGTGGGCGATGAATAAGGTCAGGAGACCAGGGGAGGGGAGATGAAGAAGAAATCCGCAAAAAGGAACAAGCGTCACGTTTTCGTCGTCTCCGATGCCACGGGTTCCACCTGCGAGTTGGTGGTCAATGCGGCCCTGACGCAGTTCAAGACCTCCCGGGCCGTGCTCCACAGAGTGCGGCAGGTGCGCAACGTCGATCAAGTTCATGCTGTCATCCAAGAAGCCCAAAAAGTACAGGGCATAGTGGTGTATACTTTGGTTGTGCCGGATTTGAGGAAAGCCATCCTCACACTCGGCCGGCATCGAGCGGTATCCACCATCGACATTTTAGGACCGGTCTTGAGCCGGCTGACCGATCTTCTGGAGCTATCACCCATGGCCAAGCCTGGGCTGTTCAAGGGACTGGATCAAGCCTACTTCGAACGCATCGAGGCCATGGACTACGCCATCAAGCATGATGACGGCCAGAGGCCCGGAGATCTGCCCCAGGCTGACCTGGTTTTGGTGGGGGTATCCCGCACCTCGAAGACGCCCATCAGCGTCTACCTATCCTATCGCGGATTCAAGGTAGCCAACGTGCCCATCGTGCTGGATACCATGCCCCTAAGACAGCTCTTCGAGATCGATCCGCACAAGGTTATTGGGCTGACTATCCGCCCCGAAAGGCTTCAGCTTCTGCGAAGAGCCCGAGCTGAGGGCTACATGATGGACATGCCCACTTACACCAACTTGCGGGTCATCCGGAAAGAGCTTCAACAAAGCATTGACATCTTTCAGGAACAGGAGTGGCAGACCTTCGACGTCACACTTCGTTCCATAGAGGAGGCGGCCACGGTCATCATGCAGCTGCTGGGCAGGCATCTCGTGGAATAGGGTCTGTACGCAATACGCAATACGTACCAAGCAGCCCCAGCGCCATGCAATTTGTCATCGAGACAGGCGCTGGGTTTTCCCTTTTCCCTTGACAGCCAGCGGATTCGAGGCTATTTTGGGTGTGCTTTGAGTTTCGAAATCAAGGAGAGGAACGGTTATGGCACAAAGGGTAACGGACACTTTCGTCTTCAAGCCCATTGGGATCATCCACACTCCTTTCAAAAAGATTGAGGGCATTCCCATCCAGGGTTCCCTCTGTCCAGAGATGCGGGGGTGGATAGAGGTCTTCCAGGAGTTCGCCGACGGGCTGCAGGATGTGGACGGATTTTCTCACCTCATCTTGCTGTATGTGTTCCACCGCAGCGAGGGATTTCGTTTGATCACCAAGCCCTTTTTAGAGGAAACGCCCCGGGGGCTCTTTGCCATTCGCGCTCCCAAGAGGCCGAATCCTATCGGATTTACGGTGGTGAAACTTTTGCGAAGAGAGGCCAATCGCCTTGACATCGCCGGCGTTGACATGGTGGACGGAACCCCGCTGCTGGACATCAAACCCTATATTTCTGCCATCGATGCTCATACCGATACCAAAGATGGTTGGATCTCAGGTAAAATGAGAAGTGATAATGGTAAAAGGCTATCTGATAGCAGGTTTATTGAATAATTAGAGGTGAGTGAAAGTGCAAATAAAGGGCTATGTTGCGTGATGCCTGTTGCGTTGGGGGGCTAAAAGGTATTTCCACGCCACATGGCTCAAACTAACGGGTGGTGCTATCAGATGAAATATGGCACGGTTCGCATGTGGGATGATGCTAAGGGCTTCGGCTTTATTCTCTCTGATGACGACGAGGATCTGTTCGTGCACTTTAGCGATCTTGACCCGCGGGTCAAAGGCAAGCGATTGCAGGAGGGTCAGCGGGTGGCATTCGACATGCGCAGGGAAATGAAGGGCGACCGGGCAATTCATGTGAGGGTGGTGGAAGGCTAAAAGAATCTTATGACAGTTTAATAAAGGCAGTCTTTGCGAGGAGGCGTTCGCTTGGCGAACGCCGACGCGGCAATCTCGTTTTTCATAAAAGCGGCTAGTAACTTTACAGCGCTTTTGGATATCTACACCTCAGTTGCTGTTGTTGAAAGAAGAAAGTCAAAGTTGGTCGCCATGGAAAAGCAATACTGTGTCTACATCATGACCAACAAAATGAACACCGTATTCTATACCGGTGTCAAAAATAATTTGATCCGACGTGTTTATCAGCACAAAGAGAAAATTTGTAAAGGCTTTATCAGTCGATATAAAATCGTCAAGCTGGTATACTACGAGATTTTTCAAGATATCTACAATGCAATTTCACGCGAGAAGCAAATAGAAGCCGGTTCAAGGCCGAAGAAGACAGACCTCATCAATAGCATGAATCCAGAATGGAAAGATCTTTATAAAACGTTGTGATATTTAAAGGCGAGATTGCTTCGCGGAGCCTGTGCTGAGCGAAGCGAAGTGCTCGCAAAGACTGCAGAGGGGAGATTGCTTCTCGAATTTTATAGGGCCTTCTCTTCCTGTATGCTTCTCTATGCTTATGAATTCACAAGCCACCATAATCCTAGATCCATCTTCCCATACCGATGGAGTTAAAGTCTTCATGAAGGCTTTAAAAATCTCAGGAGGGGATACCAAAATCAATCTCCTGGAGAAAATCGTTGAAGCCTTCTCCAAGCTTCCCTACGAGAATATAAGCAAGATCATCAAGCTCAGCGATCATCTAGAGGACGAAATACAGATTCGCCTGCCTGAGGAGGTAGTTGAGGGCCATCTCACTGAAGGCCTGGGAGGGACGTGCTTTTCCCTGACTTTCACGCTACAAACAATTCTCGCCCAAAATGGTTTTTCATGCTACCCGGTGATGGCCAGCATGCGTGCCGGACGCAACATCCATTGCGCTCTCGTAACCCTAATGGGAGAGACCAAGTACCTCATCGATCCGGGGTATCTGCTGGGCAAACCCGTGGAGCTGCATCCCAGAAAGCCATATTCTTTTCGAAATGAGTTCGCCCACCTGGAGCTTCGCTTTCAGCCAGACGACAGCGCCTACCACCTGTATACTTTCACCGGCCAGGAGCGCAAGTGGCGCTATAACTTCAAAGATCAGCCGACAGGACCCGAGGACTTTCTTCGCTACTGGCAGAATTCCTTCCACAAGAACGCCATGCACGGCATCTGCCTGAACCGGGTGACCTCGAGAGGGCTGGTCTACGTGCGCAAGAAATTCATGCGGAAGATCACCCCGGAAGGAAAGTGGAACGTGAACATCAAGCGCAATTACCATTCAGCCATCCAGGAGACCTTTGGCATTCGGCCAGAGCTAGTAGAACAAGCCCTGGTGGCTCTGGAGGCCAACATGGCCTGGGAGCGGGAACACGGGCTGTATCATCCCAGGGGGAGAAGGTATGAGACCGTCGGAGCCTGATCCAGTGAAATTGATCGCGGGGGTGCTGTATTCGGACCACAGCCTCCTGGAGAGGGCTACCAAACTCCTCAGCGACCAATTCGGTCCTGTGGACTATCGCAGCGAGCCCATGCCTTTTGAGGTCACCGACTACTATCGGGATGAGATGGGCGGGCCCATCCAGAGGCTTTTTCTCTCATTTAAAGAGCTGATTGACCCGGGCAGGTTGGCCCAGATCAAAATCAAGACCAACGAGATCGAGGATGCCTTGGCCGTGGATGGTCTCCGCAAGGTCAATTTAGACTGCGGCTACATGGACGTCTGCAAGGTGGTTTTGGCCTCGGCCAAATACAACGGGCAGAAGATCTATCTGGGGCAAGGAATTTACGCAGACCCGACTCTGCATTACGAGAAGGGACATTTCACTTCCTATCCGTGGAGCTTTCCCGACTTCAAAAGCGGGCAGTATGAGAGAATTTTTCTGCGCATCCGGGAGTTGTTTAAGGTGGGGAGGAAAAGGGGAGGGTAGAAGAAAGAATAGGAGAATTTCGAATGTAGCGGCCGCGTCAATTCGACGCGGTTTTTTTGTGGCTAAATGAAAGTGAGAATCCCGTGGACTGTTAGATAACCGATTGCTAGTAAAGAAGATTAGCAATTTCATAGGGAAAGTGATCCGCTGTTGTCACAATATGTCATCATAAGGGCCACTTTTTTCTTGACAAAAACAGCTGCTTGTGATAGAATGGACTTGAGTCAGCTAAATCTTTTTTCGCAGAAGGAGTTAGTTATTTCGTTCTTAATGTCAAGGCCTTTATGACCATAAACATTTTCCTTTATAGGAGGTGCGCCGTGAGAGCAATCGCTTTTGTGATCATGTCGTCTTTGGTGCTTCTATCAACGGCGACGATGGCCGATGTGCCTGGCCTAATCAATTACCAGGGTACGCTCACAGATGACAACGGTGTAGCACAGGACACCACCGTTGACATGACCTTTTCCATCTACACCGATTCGACGGGAGGGAGTCTGGTATGGACCGAAACGCAATCGTCTGTGGTGGTGGACCATGGTCTGTTTAACGTCCTTCTGGGCCGGGTGAATGCCATTTCAGATGAGGTATTTAATGGTGCGTCACGTTGGCTCGGCGTTCAGGTGGGAGTTGATCCTGAGCTGGCGCCCCGGCAGCGGATAGCCAGTGTGGGCTATGCCTTTCAGGCTGCCGAGGC
>LJUY01000025.1 GCA_001304015.1 candidate division Zixibacteria bacterium SM23_81
CAGCTAGATTCCCGATACCGATTCGATTCCTATCGCCTCACCTATCGTTATGACTTTTTCCGTTCAGACGACCTCCAGCTGGGTCTCGGCCCTACCGCGAAGGTGCGGGATGCCTCGATAAGTTTGGCGGGCGATAACAAGAAATCCGAAAAGAAGAACACCGGCTTTGTCCCCCTACTTCACTTCCGATGTCAGTGGATGTTTGCAGATCAGTTCGGGCTCCTCTTGGCCGGCGATGCTCTGGCAGCCCCCCAGGGCAGGGCCGAGGACATCTTGCTGGCCTTCTGCTACTGGCCCAGTGAGAGGATCGGGATGAAGACGGGATACCGGATCCTGGAGGGGGGAGCCGATAACGATGATGTATATACTTTTACTTTGATCCACTACATCGTTGCCGGGGCAATGTTCGCTTTCTGATGTCGGTGAGAAGGGAGAAGGTTTGTCAAGATAATATCTGCCAAGATGTCGTCGGCGAGATGATGTCGGCAAGGTGGTCATCAGATCCTATCTGGCTCGGGCCGGAAGAGGCTCAAACCGTTCTATATGCTGTCTGATCGTTCTGAAAGGAGGTGAATGCTTTGAACAAGCTGACCGGATTAGATCTCGTAGCTCTCATCCTGGTCATCGTCGGAGGACTGAACTGGCTGCTGGTGGGCATTTTCTCCTTTGATCTGGTGGCCGCCATCTTCGGGGCCATGTCGGTGGTGGCCCGCATCGTTTACATCCTTGTGGGCCTGTCCGCCATCTACACGCTGGTCAACCTGGGTAAGTTTGGCAGGAAATGATGTCTTGGCGCGGGGAGGAGTTGGCTCCACCCCGCGCTGTTTTTCAGGAGACCCATGGTCTGGAGGGCTCGATGCTTTCCCACATTGTAAGTCTGGAAGGGGACGAATGATATGCGACCTTTAGACTGTGCCGATCTTTACAGTGACGGGCGGCATTATGATCTTCAGACGAAGGGTTTTGTCGAGGACATACCCTTTTACCTGCGGCAAGTTCAGAAATATGGTCAGCCGGTCCTCGAACTGGCCTGCGGGACGGGCAGGATTACCATTCCTTTAGCCCAAAAAGGAATTCAGATCACTGGCTTGGATGTATCTGAATCCATGCTTGCTCAGGCCAGACGAAAGGCATCGCAGAAGAACGTGGCTGTGACCTGGATTCGGGCAGACTGTCGGGACTTCCAACAGAACCAAAAGTTTCGTCTCATCTTCATTCCCGCCAATTCCATCACTCACCTGCATGATCTAGAAAGCCTTGAAACCTTCTTCTCTTGCGTGAGAATCCACCTGGCCGACAAGGGCAGATTTGTCATCGACGTGTTCAATCCACGCTTGGATATTCTCATGAGAGATCCCACCAAACGCTATCCTGTGGCCGAATATTCCGATCCCGATGGTCAAGGTATGGTGACTGTGACGGAGAGCAACGCCTACGATGCGGCCCAGCAGATCAACCGGATCAAATGGTACTACAAAACGGGGGAAGAAGAACGCGTCGTGGAGAACAACATGCGCGTCTTCTTCCCCCAAGAGCTTGACGGGCTCCTACAGTATTATGGCTTCGTCATCGAGGCGAAGTATGGAAATTACGATGAGACCCCCTTTGAATCGGGATCACCTAAACAACTGGTGGTGTGCTCGTTAAAGTAAAGGTTAAATCCTGTGTCAGTTTGCGGGGCGCCATTTTGAAAACGTCTAGTCTCTGAAAAGGTGTAGTTATCTTTCTTAGTAACAATATAAACTTTTAGATCTTCGGTTCAGCCATGGGTCCTTTCTCAAATTCTATCTTCTTCAAGAAAGCTAACCTTTGCTCAGTGGCCTGTAAGATAAGCCCGAGCATCTCCGCATAGGACATCCCTGCAAATTTTGCCATCTTGGCCAGGTGTCCATCCCAGCACCACCCCGGATTTGGATTCACCTCCAGAAGCTTTGGTTTGCCGGCAGCATTTAGTCGCCAGTCAAACCGGCAATAATCTCTGCACTCCAGCCTCTCAAATAGCTTCGAACACCATTCCAAGATGTCCTTCTCCGTCTCCTCGGTCAGCTGAGCGGGTACAGATTTGATGGCTTTCCAGTAAGGGGAGTCCGGAAGCCATTTGGCCTCATAACCGCAAATTTTGGGGAGACCTTCTGGAAGTTCCGAGTAATCCTCCTCGATAATAGGCAGAGTTGTGTAGGATTCAGGAGGATTCCCGATGATGCCCACGCTGAGATCCTTGCCGCTGAGAAATTCCTCCACAAGAATGGGCTTGTCGTAGCCAAATTTCTCTCGTATTTCTGTAATGGCATTGACCAATTCCTCGATGCTGTTGGCGACACTCCTCTCGGTGATTCCAAAACTGGAATCACCGAGATTTGGTTTCACGATAACGGGAAAGTCAAAGAAAAGTTCAAACGTTTGGTCCTCCGGCTTGATGAAGAAGGCCTCGGGTACAGGAATTCCCATCTCTTCGGCAATACCCCGCACCAGAGACTTGTCATAACAGTAAGCGAGACATTGCGGTCCCGAGCCTGAATAGGGAATGCTAAGCATTTCCAGCGCTGCCGGTATATGAAGCTCCTTGGTGGCCTCGTTGTTGTAGCCCTCGTCGGACAGATTAAAAATGTAGTCCAAAGTACCTTTCAACTTCATCAAATCCTGGATCAAGGTGTCGTGGTCGCTCAGGTAGGTAAAATGATAGCCGGTCATTTCTCGCAAAGCTGATTTTAACTGATCAATGGTGTATAGATCGTCATCATCAAAGATCGCTGATGGTTTCAAAGGATCGGGTCTGTTGGGATCTCCCAGTATCACGGTGATTTTTTTTACTGCTTCCCTTGGCTTTCTTTTAACGGGCGTCCACTCTTTTCTGGCGATCGCGGTTACGATGAGGCGCTGTTGCATCATGCCTAAATCCTGTTTTCGCTTGGAATCAGGGGAAATTCCCTGGTGCAAGATCCCCTCAGCTAAACCTGATGTTTTCAAAAGCTCCATTAAGCTTTCTTTGGTATAGAGTCTTTCTGCATAAAATTGATCTGCAATCACACCCTTTGTCGTATGGGTGATGACTTCCCTTGATATGAGACTTTGCCCATCGAGGGACAGGGAACGTTCCCGGCACACGAAATGGTTTTTGTCTATCCATTCCCAAGAGCGGGTTTGAAAATTTTCTCTTAAATATTCTCCATCGGTGACATCGATAAGCATTTTGCCCCAAGGTTTTAAAACTCGCCGAACTTCTTTTAACACTCTCAGGTCATCGTGAACTGTTTCAAAATAACCGAAGCTGTTGCCCAGTATCATAACCACATCAAAGGTATCAGGTAAATATGGCAATTTTCGAGCATCCCCCTCTCGAAATTTCACATTTAAGCCATTTTTCTTGGCAGATGATTTAGCCCTTTGAATGAGATAGTGGGAGCGGTCCAATCCTTCAATATGTTTGAATTCTCTTCTGGCTAATTCCAGAGCATGGCGTCCCTGTCCACAGCACAGATCTAGGACTTTTTCTTCCTGAGAGAGTTTTAGAATCTCCGAGAACAATTCAATTTCTTGACAGGTTATGTCTTTGTCGTCTATGACGTCTCCATCGGTCTTCAGATAAAGGGAGTTGAAAATGTAGCGCCACCAATCAGGACGCACATGCTCCTCAAGATTTGCGACAGGCCCCAGTATTTTTCTAACCTGTTTGCCACTTTTTCCGCTTTGCGGAGGTTTTTCCGGGCATGTTTTTTTATTCATGGTTTCTTCCCACCACCTTATTCGCCAGGTTACTTTTTTGCCTGCGCACCAGGACAACGGTTTTTTAAGCTTGGCCTTTCAAGTTCTTTGATACTAATCTCTTGTTCGCAAACACACAACCTAAAAATTTATACACAATTTTCGCCGCTAGAAAATCTGGAGCTACCTGACCCGGGATGGGAGCCAACTCGACAACGTCGAAGCCCACCACCTCTCTCTCGGCGGCTACCCGTCGCAGCAGGTCCAGAATCTGGTTCCAGCTTAAACCTCCTGGAACGGGTGTCCCCACCGACGGCATGATGCCTTGGTCCAGTACATCCAGATCGATGGTCACATAGACCTGGTCAGAAAGGCTTTCCAAGACTTTGGAGATCCACTCGGGATCTGTGAGGATTTTGTGGACGAACATTACCTTGAGGTTGCCCTCTCGAACGTGGTCCATCTCCTCCAGGGATAAGCTGCGAATACCCACGGCCATGGCGGGGCAGAGCTCTCCAATGCGGCGCATGGTCGAGGCGTGGCCCCACCTGGTATGATGATACCGGTCACGCAGGTCGGCGTGTGCATCCAGCTGCAGCACCGACATGTCGGGATATTTCTCCACATAAGCCTGGACGGCGCCCACGGTCACTGAGTGCTCTCCCCCCAGGAGGACCACAAATTTGTTCTGATGGAGATACTCACGGCATCGCAGGGAGACTTTATGGATCATGTGCTCCGGGGCACTGTAGTCGGGCCAGATAGGTTTGGCGGTGTGGATGCCTAGTTGAAAGGGCTCGGCGTCCAACTCGGGGTCATAGAGCTCCAGGTGAGCGGATGCCTCGATGATGGCCCTGGGGCCATGACGGGTGCCGGACCGATAGCTGACCGTGCCCTCGTACGGCACGGGAAGCATGACCACTCGGGAGGAGTCCAGGGTTGTATCCAGGCCCAGAAAAACGCCGGGCGTGGCCTCTTCGGAGAAATTTGGCCTATGGCTCATAAGTACATCTATGGTTTTGGGGAGTTCATGGAAGGCGCAGTATCCTCCAGCCACTCGGCCAGGGCCGATACCAGTAAAGGCAGCGCGATGGTGGCGTCGCAATGGATAGAGACTTTCTTGGCCTGTGGAGAGATCTTTCCCCAGGATTGAGCTTCGGCAAAAGTGCATCCGCTCAGGCCGCCCCAGTGGGGGGCGTCGGCGGTAATCTGAATGGCGTACTCGTGCCCACCGACCTCGTGGCCCATCGATTTCGCCGTCACTTCGGCCTGCTGGATGAAATTCTTGGGAGTGCCTCCGCCCACGTAGATCACTCCCGTGGAGGGAGCTTTGGCCACAAGATCGGCCAGCTCCTCCACATCGGCGATGAGGTCGAACTGCACCGCAGTGCGCCCTTTTTTATCGCCCACGGCCAAGGCGATGCCGATGGAGGAGTCTCCTATGGCCGGGCAGTAAATGGGAACGGCCCCTTTGGCTGCTGCGGTGAGGATGCCCTCCTCATGGGCTTCCTTGGTCAGATGTTGGCCCAAACGACGGAGAAATTCCCTTGTGGTATAAGGGCTTTGCGTTTGAAGAGTCGCGGCAAAGTCGATGATAAACTGGTCGGTTTCTCGGAACTCTTTCTCGCTGGCGAATGTGTCGTAGATGCGGTCGATCTTATGCTCTCTAAGTTTCAAATCATCGGCCATAGGTGAGCCCTTGAAGTGTTTTTTCCCCAGGCTCTCATGACAGTCGTGAAACAGATTGGCGCCGGTGGAGACCAGACAGTGGATGAGTCGTTTTTCTAGAAGATATACCAAAATTTTGCGCATCCCCGCCGGAACCATGGCTCCGGCCAAGCCGAAAAGGACAGTGATCTGTTTCTCGATCATCTGTTGCCAAATGGTCAAAGCCCGCCCGAGGTTTCTCCCCTGAAAGGAGGTGTCGGCCATCTTTTCTAAAAGGGCGCAGGCCGTGAGCTTTTCGTCCACCTCAAAGGGGATGACGGGCTTGTGTAGAAAGAACTCTTTTGATGCTTCTTTTTCCCGCATAGGTAAAGATAGGTGTGGGAAAGACCCAATTAGTGCAGCTATAAAATAAGGATGGCACCGGCCAAAACTGTTGTCCAGAGCCCCGTTTTGTCACCAACCGCCGATTGGGTCGCGTTTGTGGTCCTCACGATCTGACCGCTGATGCGCCAGATCTCCTTTTTATCATCATAATTGCTATCGGGATCGAATGCCACTCCCAGGGTATTGGCCAGCATGCTGGCTGCCAAATCTTCTGCGTAATCGCCTGCGACCCTTTCCGTCTGGCCAAAACTATGGTGCTCTGATAAATATCCGTAGTTGCTTCTGTTTTTGGGAAGCGCCACGCCGATGGAAGCAGCCAGCAGGCGGTGCGGTTCGTTGGCAGCGTTTTGACTTAAGACGCACAAGACGATCTGGCCTGGGGTGAGCAAATGAAGACCGGCTTTTCTAGAGATCACCTGACAATGTGGGGGAACGATGCTGGAGACCTTGACCAGATTAAATTCTGCAATGCCCGCATTCCTCAAGGCCAGCTCAAAGCTGGATAGCTTTTCTCTGTGGCGACCAACTCCTTTTGTCAAAAATAATTTCTTTGGCACCCAAACGGGGGTGGAATGCTCTGTTTGCCTTTTCAAACGTTCGTGCTCCCCAATGAGGATTCAACTTTGAAAATGGATTTTGACGCTAGTTATAATCAGGTAAGGTTTCCACTTATGTCCGATTTCACCTTTGTGGTGTCGACTGTTGTGATGAGGTCGTCTACCTTATAGTCGAGCTCTTCCAGCGAGTAAATGATAACTTCATCATCAAAAACAATTTGCTGCAGTTAAGATTAACTGCTATTACAAGGAATGGACTTTCATTTGAAGAAAAAAAATAATGCTCATTCCCCCTGAGCGCAAGGAAAAACTTTCTGCTAGCTGTCGCACAATATTGAATGCGAGGCCGAGCCCGTGGGTGACATGACATCTGCGGAGCAAGGTGGCCAAGAATCGAAATGATCCGGTGGCCACCATCTTCACTGCCAGCCGTTCGATCTTTGGCCCTATTCTGAGCACGATATGAGTAGCCTGACTCGGACCCGATTTCATTTGCCCGCGTCGGGCACGAAGATCCAACAGCATTTAGAATGATGCCGCTGCTCTATCCTTAAGTTTTGTAAGCCTATATTAATAATATTGCACAAAATTGCTTGAGAACTAGACAAAATGTCATTATCTTTCAGGCATAAAAAATTGCCCTCGCTAGGAGACTTCTTAAATGAAAGATTCTGATGACCAAGCTCTGCTGGTTAATCAATCTGAGCCCATATCAGGCTGCAGCGGCTGATGCCTTGAGCGAGATGGAACAGAACCGGATTTTGCTTGCATCTGGGCTGACAACATCGTCTGGTAACCGGAGCCCACGGAGATCGCCAACCGCTTGGGCTGGCTGCACATTACATGGGTCATGCTTGAGAACCTGCCTCGCCTGGGTAAGCTGGTTGTGGCGGTGCGCGCCAACGGCAGTGCCTAAGCCCTGCCCTGGGCCATGGCAGGTTCCAATCTGGCTTGTCAAGTCTTTTAGCAGGCCTTCGGTGTCGAAAGGGGATATCTGGATTTGGCCGTGCCGGAGAGCACCGATCTCAGTAATGCCCTGACCGTGGTCATACAGATGATCGAGGAACGAACGCTGGATTGAGGAGAGGCCAAGATGATAGTTGACGTTGCCCGACTTAAGCAACAGGCCGCCCAACGAGCGGTGAACTTTGTCAAATCGGGTATGGTGGTGGGCCTGGGACACGGCAGCACGGCCCTCTTTGCCGTGCGCCAGATTGCTCAATTGCTGCAGGATGGCCGACTGAGGGACATCAAGGGCGTTCCCTGTTCCCTTGAGATCGGTCAAGAGGCGCAACAGCTGGGTATACCTGTGACCACGTTGGATGAGCATCCGGTCGTCGACCTGACCATCGATGGCGCCGACGAGATAGATGCCAACATGAACCTGATCAAGGGTGGGGGTGGAGCTTTGCTGCGTGAAAAGATCGTCGCCCAGGCCAGTCGGAGGGAAATCGTCGTCGTGGATGAGTCAAAAATATCTCCAGCGCTTGGTACCCGTTGGCCGGTACCTATAGAGGTATTTCCCTTTGGCTGGCGTCCGGAGGCGGCCTACTTGGAGACGCTGGGCGCAAGCCCAGCTCTGCGTCAGAGCAGCGATGGGGCTCTCTTCCAAACCGATCAGGGTAACTACATCTTGGATGGCCATTTTGGGCCGATCTCGAACCCGCATCAACTGGCCGTTAAGCTCAACGGACGAGCTGGCATTGTGGAACACGGGTTATTTCTGGATCTGGCGACGGATGTCATCGTCGCCGGGACAAAGGGCATTCGTCATCTACAGAGAGGAGCAGGAGATGATCGTGATTGAGGCCTCTATTCTTTCGGCCGATTTTGCGCGGCTGGGCGAGCAGGCTCGCGAGGCCGAAGCCGCCGGGGTCGAGGCCATCCAGGTAGATGTGATGGACGGGCGTTTTGTGCCCAACATCACCTTTGGGGCGGGCGTGGTGCGGGCGCTGAGGCCGTTGGTCAAGGTGACGCTGGATGTACACCTGATGATCGTGGAGCCGGAACGGCACCTGGAGGCGTTTGCGAAAGCCGGCGCAGACCGCTTAATCTTACACCAGGAGGCCTGTCCGCATCTTCACCGGGCGCTGCAATCCATCAGAGAGCTCAAGATGGAAACGGGCGTTGCCCTCAATCCCAGCACCCCCCCGGATGCCTTGGAGGAGGTGTTGGATCTCACCGACTTGGTTCAGGTGATGACGGTAAATCCGGGATGGGGTGGGCAGGCGTTCATTCACAGTCAATTAGAGAAGATACGCGATCTCAAACGCATCTTGGATAAGGGTGAACATAGCACGCGCATCGCCGTGGACGGAGGGATAGATACCAACACCGCACCGCTGGTGGTGGACGCCGGTGCGACGGTCCTGGTTGCCGGATCGAGCATATATAACGACAAAGCGTCGGTGGCGGATAACGTGGCCGCACTTCGGTCGAGCGTGGTCTAGAACATTCGAAATGCCAGATGGGAGAAAAGCGATTGAGCTGGACCAGAGACTTTTGGATCATGCTCAAAGGCACCATGGCATAGACATGACTCGAGTGATAGCCAGATGAAAGATTTAAGAATTAAATCCGATTTATAGATATCACTCATAGGCCTCATGAGGAGCACACCAGGCCTAGTCAGTCTTACAGGGCTTGCCAACTCAGAGATGAATTACCTTGAGATGTGCTCCGTTTTTCCTCGACCAGGCCCTAGGGGTTTAGTGTCTCTCTTCGAGCTCCCCTCAAGAGGCCTTAAGGGGATTCGCCGATTTTAGTGAGAGAGATGATATTGATATTTCCAAAGGCTTAACGGAGAAAGAGCTAAAAGATGGGGAAGCGGATAGAGCAATACGATGTGATCGTGATTGGCTCTGGAAGCGGGGCGAGCATCGTTGAGGCTTACTTATACCAGGGTGCCAAGGTGGCTCAGGTCGATAGAGGACCGCTGGGGGGGACCTGCCTTAACGTAGGCTGTATTCCCTCTAAGATGCTTATTTTCGTGGCGGACAGAGCGATGGAAATTCAAGAAGCCAAGAAATTAGGAGTCGATGCTCAGGTGAAATCCATCGATTTTAGGGCCATCATGCAGCGGATGCGCAGCACTGTGGACGAAACTCGAAGCCACATAAGGGAAGCCATCCAGCAGACGGAAGCTTTGGATTTTTACGAGGAAGAAGGACGTTTTGTGAGCGATTATACATTGCAGGTTGGGACCAAGAGGATTCGAGGCCAGAAGATCTTTATCGCCTGCGGCGCCAGGCCTTTCATCCCACCCATCAAGGGTATCGACGAGGTCGAATATTTGACCAATGAAAGTGTCTTTCAACTGCGTCAAAGGCCCGAAAGCCTGCTCATAGTGGGCGGGGGTTATATTGGCGCCGAATTCGCTCACTTCTTCGCGGCTATGGGCAGCAGGGTAATCCTAGTGGGGCGGAATACTCGACTGGTGCCGGATGAGGAGCCGGAGATTTCGGAACTTTTAAAAGAAAAGATGGCCCGGCGGATGGACGTTCGCACCAATGCTGAGGTCGTGGAGGTTAAAAAGAAAGAGAAGGGATACCTGGTGATAGCTGAGGAGGGTGATTCCAATCACAGGGAGAAGTTCGTCGCTGAGAAGATCATGATCGCAGCAGGCAGAAAATCAAATGCCGACCTTCTGAAAATTGAAGATGGCGGCATCGAGACGGACGAGCAAGGATATGTTAAGGTGAACGATTATCTTGAGACAAACAAGGAGAACATCTGGGCCTTTGGTGACGCCAACGGCAAATTCATGTTCACGCATGTCGCCAATAAGGAAGTGGCCGTTGCTTGGCACAACAGCATTCATGAGCATAAAATCAAAATGGACTATGGCGCTGTGCCGCATGCTGTCTATTCTCATCCACAAATTGCCTCCGTGGGCCTCACTGAAGGACGAGCCAGGAAAGAATTCGACATCATGGTGGGCAAGGCCAAGTATTCAGATGTTGCCAAGGGCGAGGCCATGATGGAGACAAAGGGATTCGCCAAAGCCATCGTCGAGAAGGGGAGCCAGAAGCTCTTGGGTTTCCATATCATAGGACCATATGCTCCGATTCTCATACAGGAGGTCATCCAGGCTATGGCCCATGAGGGAACAACGGGTTGGATCTCCCGGGGAATGCACATTCACCCTGCTATGTCAGAGTTGATCCTGGCCACTTTGAGCAACCTGAGAGAGCCGCACTGATTCTGGTGCCTATGTCCAGTTGTTGGGGGCGCTGTGCCAAAGTTGGTGGTGCCGTTTTCGAGGAGGAGAAAAGTTGGCCCGTTATGGAAAGGTGGGCAAACTGAGCCCGGCCCAGGTTCTGGAAATGGCCCTTCAGTTTTTTGGACCTGCTGGACTGGGCTTGAAAGTGGTGGAGCAGGGCGAAGGCTGCGTGAGCTTTGAGGGTGGTGGGGGCCATGTCTTCGTCCAGGTCTATGAGGAAGGAAAAGGTTCACAGGTAGAACTGGAAACCCGGGAGTGGGATGCCCAGGTCCGGGAATTTATGGGCAAGATCTGAGCATAATTCAAGAGATCAGTTGAAGAAGTGCAAACTAAAAGAAATACTTTTGTTTTCTTGAGCTACCATATGCTGCTTCGTGTGGCGGATTTTCCGTTACCTGTTGCAGAGTAACAGTCACAGTAATTTTTAGTGAGGCAAAAAAATTCTTGACAAATTTTGCGGTTTGTGATAAAATGGTATAAGAAGATGTATACGTCTGGCTACAACGATTGTTCTTTGAGCAAAGCGCATCTTTAACGACCTTTAGAAGGAGGTGACGTTATCTGTAGAGAATGTGAGAGCAAAGATTTTCTCGTTTGATGTGCAATTTTTCTGTGGAAAGGAGGTATTTCCATGAAGAAGTGGTTTCTGTTTCTGATCGTGCCCGCGATGGTACTTTTCGCTGGTTTGGGCTGGGCTCGCACTTTTAACACCCCGGTCATCGACGGGTATATCGGAACAGATTGGGATCCCGACTGCGAGGTCTTCGAGACGGAGACCTTTGAAGGTGCTGACTACACTCTGTGGCTCACCTGGGATTCTCTGGCCGTGTACCTTGGCATCGACCGCGACCCGAATCCAAACAACAAATACCTAGGCGACAATGCGGGCGATCTCAGCATGTTTGTGGCCATCGACACCGACCCGCCGACGGTTCCCAGCGGTGGGTTCACCGCCGACGGTTATCAGCGGGTGACGTTCTCTGGTGGCCATCTGCCTGATTATTACTACGCTTATGCCGGCGGAGGGGGCTGGTATGAGTGGGCCATCTGGAATGGTGTAAGTTTTGATTGGCAAGGTTGGTACGGTGATGTCTACAATTATTATGGCTGGGCTGATCCGGGAGACAGCCTGCTTGACGACGAGGTGACCATTTATTGGGACTCCACGGGTCACGACAACGGCCTCAACAATCCTCTGGGTATAGCCGTCTATGTGTGGATCACCAACGAGGGGCCGGGAGATCAGGCAGTCTTGGGCTCATGGCCAGCGCTGAATCCAACAGGCGATGAACCTGACCCCGATTTCATCTGGGCCTATGAGTTCTACTACAATCACTACTACTGCTCGCCCGGAGTGCCGGCCCCCTGCCATCAACCGGCCTGCAACATCTGTCCCAACCTCACAGACATTTCCGTGCCGGTGATCCTTTCCTCCTTCACCGCCACGGGTCGAGAAGGCTCTATAGAGGTTGCCTGGACAAGCCAGACCGAGGTTAATGCTTTTGCCTATCATCTGTTGCGCAGCGAGAAGGCGGATGGCCAGTTCGTGGAGGTCGCCCGTCTGGATGCCTCTGGCAACTCCGAGACTCCTCGCGATTACCGCTATCTGGACGAGGATGTGGTGGCGGGCCGGACATACTACTACATGCTGGTCGACGAGGACTACGAGGGCAACATGAAGTATCACGGTCCGGTCTTCGCCTCTGCCGGTGCCAGGCCCATGGCCTATAGCCTCTCGCCCAACTATCCCAATCCCTTCAATCCCTCGACGGCCATCGGCTATGAGATTCCCGAAGCTGGCCGCGTCACCTTGGCCATTTATAACGTCCTGGGGCAGGAGGTGCGCAGCTTGGTGGATGCGCATCAGGAGGCGGGCAACCACACCGTCATGTGGGACAGCAAGGATAACGCCGGCCATTATCTGAACAGCGGCGTTTATTTCTACACCCTCAAGGCCGGTGATTTCACCCAGACCCGCAAGATGGTCTTGATGCGGTAATCTGCTCAGCAGCAATGGTTGACCCTTCGACCGCCAGGCGATTCGTCGCCTGGCGGTTTTTGCATCTGTCAGCCATGCTGGGAAACCTCCTGCCTTTTTTCTATTGACAGCGCAGTCTGCTTTTTGTAATATGAAGGAAATTTCAATTTCCCAAATTCCCATTCGTCGACCTTTGGATAAAGATTCTGCGAAGGAGCTGACTCTTGCTGGTTGCCTTCTGGTCGTTATTGAAGACCGATGAATTTTTGTTCCACCTTATCTATGCCCTGGCCCTATTGGTGGGACTGGAGGTCATCTATCGTCTGCTGGCCCGATTTAAGGCCATCCGCATCTCCTCGTTTCTGGCTCGCCTGGCCATTATTCTGATCTCGCTGTGGTTTTTTCTTGTTCTTTCCCAAGTGCCTCCGGACTCCTTCGGCATGAGGCTGCTGCAGGCCGCCGCCCTGTTCTTGGCCATCCTCATCGTGTTGAATTTGCTGGATTACCTGTTCGTCGACCGTTTCCTGTTGGCCAAGCGCAAAATAAAGGTCCCGGTGCTTTTACATGAACTGATCAAAATCGCTCTGCTGATACTCATTCTGTTTGTGATCATCTCCAAGGTCTTCCAGGCCAGATTGTCTACCCTATTGGTCAGCTCGGCGGTGGTCTCAGCGGTCATCGGTTTAGCTCTCCAGGATGTTTTGGGCAACATCGTCGCAGGTGTGGCTCTGCACGTGGGCAAGCCCTTCAAGGTTGGGGATTGGGTGAAAGTCAGTGATCAGGTTGGCGCTGTTATCCAAACCAGCTGGCGTTCCACAACCATCAGGACCCTTGATGGCGACTTCGTGATCATACCCAATGGCAGCATCTCCAAAGAGGAGATCGTTAACTACTCTGCGCCCAACCCCCGCCATGCCCAGTACGTCCAGGTGGGCACCCGATACGAGATGCCGCCCAACCTGGTCAAAGAGACCATGGCCGAGGCGGCGCTGCAAACAGCAGGGGTGCTGGCTGAGCCCAAGCCTCAAGTGTGGCTTATCGAGTACGGCGATTTCGCCATCAACTACAAGATGAAGTACTGGATCGACGACTTCCCACGTCATTCACACATCGGGGATCAAATTATGACCCGTATTTGGTATCTGTTCCGTCGACAGGGGATCGGCATCCCCTTTCCCATTCGGGACGTGAATCTCTTTACCGTATCCCCGGAGGTGCAGGAAAGAGGGCGGGTCGAGAGGGTCGCCAGCATCTTGGAGGTTCTAAAAAGAGTGGAGATCCTCAAGCCGCTCTCCGGAGAGGAGATGAAGCGATTGGCCGAAGGTGCACGAGCCCATCGATATGCTCTGGGAGAACCTATCGTCCGGCAGGGAGAGGAGGGGGACTCCTTCTTCGTCATCACCTCCGGCCGTGTGGAAGTGAGTGCCTCAGACGAAACGGGAGCCAGAGCTGTTCTGGCTCAGCTGGGGGGAGGTGACTTCTTCGGGGAGATGTCGCTGCTCACCGGAGAGAGGAGGTCAGCCACCGTGACGGCTTTGGAGGACACCGAGATGATCGTGGTCGACAAGGCCAACTTCGCCCAAGTGATTACCGCAAATCCATCCATCGCCCAATCCCTCAGCGAGATCTTGGAGCGGCGCCTTATTGAGAACGCTGCCAAGATGGCCGAACTGGAGAGAGCGCGTCCCAAAGAAAAGAGTGCGGTGGAATCTCGCGATAGCTTGCTAAAACGCATCCGCAGCTTTTTTCGCCTGTAAGCACCGGTGCAATCCTGGGGCAGTTTCAAGGTTATAGGACAGCGACGTCTTCACTAGATGTCGCTTTTTATTTGTGCATAGGCAATGGGCCATGGCCAGAGTAGATGTTCTATCGAATTTTGTAGCCCTCGATCTGGAGACCACGGGCTTGAACCCGGAGGTGGACCACATCATCGAGGCAGGAGCTGTTAGGTTCCGGGATGGCCAAGCGGTAGCTGAGCTGTCCCAGCTCATCGATCCGCAGGTGACCATTCCTCAGTTCATCACTCGAATCACCGGCATCTCCACGGAGGACTGTCGGGGACAGCCAGACATTGTTCAGGTTCTGCCCCAGCTCCTTGATTTTCTGGGAAAAGATCCTCTTGTGGTTCAAAACGCTCCCTTCGACATGGCTTTTCTTCAGGCTGCCTTGGGAAAGGCTTTTCTTCCACCTCTGTCCAACACCATCTTCGACACCCTCATTCTCTCGTGTATTTTGCTGCCCCAACTGCGAGATCATCGGCTTTCTACTCTGGTTGAATTTTACGGCATTTCCCTGGAGAAAGCTCACAGGGCTCTGGAGGATGCCCGGGCCACGGGAGAGGTTTTTTTATCATTGGCTCAACAGTTGATAGGGCTAGACCTGGCCTCCATCAGCCTGTTGTCTCGTCTGGTAGCTGGCTCGGGATCCGGGCTTGAGGTTATCTTCTCTCAAGGCTTGAAAAAAACCATCCGGGAGGTTCTCTCTCGAAAAATTCCCACCGAGAGCCGCCATGATCTTCTGCAGGACTTCTTTAATCTTTCCGGCGAGGCCTCCGCGGAATCCCTGGGTTTGAGGGAGCAGGATGAGTATCAACATCTGGACGATTCAGCCATGGAGGCTCTCCTGGGGCCGCAGACTTCCCTAGGCCAGGCTTTAGGTCAGTACGAGCACCGACCGCAGCAAGCACAGATGATCCGAGCCGTAGCCAGGGCCTTCAACAGCGGCGAGTTTCTCTCCGTGGAGGCCGGCACCGGCACTGGCAAGTCTTTAGCCTACCTGATACCAGCCGTCTACTGGGCCGTGCAAAATGGGGAGCGAGTGATCGTCTCCACTCACACTAAAAATTTGCAGGAACAGCTCTTTTTGAAGGATATCCCCCTGTTACACGATACCTTGGAGGTGCCCTTCAGCGCCGCCCTGGTGAAAGGCCGCGCCAACTACCTTTGCCTGAATAAGTGGAACTGGGTTTTGTCTCAGGCCGAACAGGTCTTGACGGTCCAAGAGCGCCAACTTCTTCTTCCTCTGGTCCTCTGGGCGCAGCAGACTGAAACCGGAGACGTGGTGGAGAACACCGGCTTCAAAGCAGACCCCGGCTTATGGAGCAAAGTGTGCGCGGAACACAATTACTGTTTGGGACCGCGATGCAAGTTTCACGGTCGTTGTTTCGTAATGCGTATCCGTCGTGCGGCGGCTCATTCTCACATCGTGGTGGTCAACCACTCCCTGTTCTTCTCCGATTTAGCTTCTGATAACGCCGTGCTTTCCGATTATTGTCACGTTATATTCGACGAGGCCCACAGCTTGGAGCGGGTCGCTACCCAATATTTGGGAACCGAGCTGAACTGGTGGATGTTGCGAGCCTTGCTCAACCGCCTCTATCAGCGCGAGGCCTTGGAGTTAGGAGCCCTGCCGACCCTTAGGCGTCGGGCGGAGCATGCTGCCATCTCCGATGTGCTTCGCGAGAGATTTCTGGACCGCATCGGCCAGGCGGTGGAAGACCGCGAACTTTTATGGGGGGTGGCGGTTGATTTCTTTAATCTGCTGACGGAGAAGGCGTTGGCTCTTTATGGTAGGCAGGAGAGGGGGTATACTGGAAAATACCGGTATCGCCCGGATGGGGAGTTAGTTAGGCTCATAAAGGAGCAGGCCGATGAGCTGGAGGGAGCCCTCGTCCAGTTGAAAGCCAGCCTCCTAGGACTGATAGAGATGCTGGAAATGCTTGGGCTGGAGAATTTTAAGGATGGAGAGCAATTGAAGGAAGAGCTCTTGGCCAAGGCCCGCGACGTCCAGGAGCTCATCGACGCACTTGGGCATCTGATCTCGGCCGAAGATGAGCATTTCGTATACTGGGTGGAGGTGCCGGCCCGGGAGGGAAGCTTCGACTCACGACTGCTCAGTGCCCCGCTCAATATTGCTCAGTTGATGCGCACCCTGGTGTATAGTCGCCTGAGAACGGCCATCCATACCTCGGCCACCCTCAGTGTGGCCGATCGGTTCGACTATTTCCAGGACAGGATCGGCCTTCTGCTGGTGGAACCCGAGAGGTTACGAACCCTTTCCCTGGGCTCGCCCTTTGACTTCGACGAGCAGGCTCTCGTCTGTCTGCCCTCTTATCTGCCCTCGCCCAAGGATTCGCACTTTCCGGATGCGGCTATCAGAGCCATACACAAAGCGCTTTTGGCCAGCAGGGGTGGGGCGCTGGTGCTGTTCACTTCCTACGAGATGCTTGACAGAGCTTACGGAGAACTCAGAAGTGAGCTTCAACAGCAGGGCATTGCGCTGTTGGGACAGGGCAAGGATGGATCGCGCACCAATATTCTGAACCGATTTCGAGAGGAGGAGGAATCGGTACTCATGGGCACTAACAGCTTCTGGGAGGGGGTAGACATTCCCGGGGAAACCCTGCGTTCCCTCGTGTTGGTCAAGCTCCCTTTTCTGGTGCCCACGGAGCCCATAGCGGAGGCCCACATGGAGCAGTTGGAAAAGCGGGGCCGGAACTCCTTTACAGAGTATGTTCTGCCCGAAGCGGTGATTCGATTTCGGCAGGGATTTGGTCGGTTGATCAGAAAGAGAGACGATCGAGGGGTAGTTCTCATTCTGGACAGGCGTGTGCTGAGCACAAGCTACGGGGCCACATTCCTAAGTTCCTTGCCCACTAGATCATGGATCTTTAACTCGACTGAAGCGTTAGTAAAGGACATCCGACGCTGGTTAGCAGGGGAAATAACACGACCCTCAGCGGGCCTGGGAGATTGAAATCCGCAGTTCAATGCTGACGATACCGCTTGCTGGCCCATTCCAGCAGATCTTCCTCCTCTTTGGTGAGGCTTTCTCTTCCCTCCTGGGAGATTTTCTGTAAGATCTCGTCCACCTTCCGCTCCATCTCCCGTTCCTCCTGTTCCCTCAGGCGTTTTTGGCCTTCTCCCTTGGATTTTGACCCCCGGAGGATGTCCCCCAAAAGATAGGAGAAGCGTTCCCGTTTCAGATACAGGTAACCGAAGAGCATCCCACCCAGGTGTGCGAAGTGGGCTATGCCGCTCGATGCGTGTCCACGAGAGGCAAAGAGTTCCATAACAGCGAGGAAGATGACGAAGTGCTTGGCCTTAACGGGCAGAAGAAAGTAAAAGTAAACTGGACGGTTGGGAAACATCATACCGTAGGCCACCAGAATGCCGTAAATGGCTCCGGAAGCGCCAATGGTGGGAATGGGCGAATTCATAGCCGTCAGCCAGCTTAAAAATCCAGCACCTACACCTGTGATGAAGTAGTATTTGATAAATTCACGGCTTCCCCAATACCGCTCGATCTCAGACCCGAACATCCACAGGATGAACATGTTCAGGAAAAGATGCCAGAATCCTCCATGAAGAAACATGTAGGTGAAGAACTGCCAGATGAACAATCGTCTCAGGACAAACCGGGGCACCAGACCTAAGACATAGATCATTTCGGTGCCCCCCGTGATATACTCCAGCAAGAAGACGATCACATTGATGATCAGCAGAGATTTGACCATGGGGGTAAGCATGCTCCCGAAACCGAAACGGGGCCGGTAATAATAAGACATGGATTTCGCTCCCCTAATTTTTATCTTGCGTGAGGGATTTGGGTAAGGACTCAGTATATATAATTAAACTACCTAAGCCTGGGAAAGTTGTCAAGAGAAATTTTGACCCATTCGCCGACACCACCTTTTCCCGTTTTAAAGCCGAGCCCGTAGCTGTTATGGCGGTTCTGGGAAGCAAATAAGCCTTGACAAATTCAGTTAAGTTTTGTTTTTTTGATGAGGATTTGGCAATGGTTCAGCCGATGAGGAGGAATTCATGCCAGCTGTGGTTATCGATGGAGAAAAGCTCACCTTGGGGGATGTGGAGCGGGTTGCCGTGAAAGGAGCGCCACTGAGACTGTCCGCCAGGGCTGTCCAAAAGATGAGAGGTTCTCGCCACCTGGTGGAGAAGGTACTTAGCTCGAAAGAGATGGTTTACGGCATCAACACCGGGTTTGGAAGGCTCTGTCAGGTGGTTATTCCCAGGGGCCAGATTCAACGTCTCCAGAGAAATCTGGTAGTCAGCCATGCCGCCGGGGTGGGCCGCCCTCTGCCCAGCGAGCTGGTCCGAGCCTTGATGCTGCTGCGAGCCAACGTTTTGGCTAAAGGGTATTCTGGCGTTAGGCCAGAGGTGGTTGAGATCTTGGTGGCCATGCTGAACGCCAAAGTCCATCCAGTAGTCCCTGAGCAGGGGTCGGTGGGAGCAAGCGGCGATCTGGCGCCCTTATCTCATGTAGCTCTGGCCCTCATCGGTAAGGGTCAGGTGACCTATCGTGGGAAGCGGATGCCTGCGGCCCGCGCCCTCAAAATGACGGGACTGGCACCTTTGAAACTGCAGGCCAAGGAGGGATTGGCCCTGCTCAACGGAACTCAAGCCATGACGGCTCTGGGCTGTCTGACCCTTCTGCGCGCCGAACTCTTGGCCAAGACAGCCGATATTTCCGGAGCTTTGAGCCTGGAGGCTTTGCTGGGTACCATGGCGTCCTTCCATCGTCGCCTTCATGATGTCAGACCCCACCGCGGGCAAAGAAATTCAGCCCGAAACCTCCGCTTCCTCATGCGCGGTAGCCAGATCATAGCTTCGCACCGGGACTGCCCCAGGGTGCAGGATGCTTACAGCCTGCGGTGTATGCCCCAGGTACACGGCGCGGCTCGAGACACCTTTCGGCACGTTCGTGAGGTCCTGGCTGTGGAGGTCAATTCGGCCACAGATAATCCCCTTGTTTTCCCCGAGGAGAAGTTGATCATCTCCGGGGGAAATTTTCATGGCCAGCCAGTGGCTGTGGCCATGGATGCTTTGGGGATGGGCCTTTGTTCTTTAGCAAACATCTCAGAACGTAGGATCGCCCGGCTGATGGACGACAACGTGAGCCAGCTGCCTGCCTTTTTGTCCTCCAAGCCCGGTCTAAACTCAGGATTCATGATGGCTCAGACCACGGCCGCCGCTCTGGTGTCGGAGAACAAGGTCCTGGCCCATCCCGCCAGCGTTGATTCCATCCCCACTTCGGCAAACCAGGAGGATTATGTCAGCATGGGAATGACCGCTGGGCGCAAGGCCTTGCAGATATTGGAGAACGCCGAGATGGTCGTGGGCATCGAGCTGCTCTGTGCCGCTCAGGGTGTGGATCTGCGGTCGCCCCTGAAGCCGGGAAGAGGCACTCTGGCGGCCCATAGGGCTATCAGGAAGCACATCTCGCGCCTGGATGAAGATCGCATCTTGGCTCCAGATCTAGAGCGCGCCGCCGCTCTGGTCCGGGAGGGAGAGGCGCTGAGGGCCGTGGAGCGAACCGTAGGGAAATTGTTGTAGGGATCGGGTTTGAGCAAAATTTTTTGAATGCGGGTTAAGATATGAACGCTAAAGCAAAATCTTGCCTACTTATTGTTCTGTCTTTGCCTCTGCTCCTCTGTAACCCGGCTTGGGCCGCTGCAACAGAACTGGCCTGGAGCGCCTTTTTGGGAGGTAACGAGGACGAATTTGACTCGGACATCGCCGCAGACAGCTTCGGCAACGCTTATGTGACCGGGCTCACTCAATCAATCGATTTTCCCACCACAGTTGGCGTTTTCGACACGACCTACAACGGGGGATATAGTGACGTTTTTGTGGCCAAGATTAATCCCACCGGAACCGCCTTTTCCTACGCTACTTTCCTGGGAGGAAGTGGTGTTGACCATGTTTTGGGCATTTGCTTGGACGGTACCAGTAATGCCTACGTGACCGGGGAAACTCGTTCAACAGATTTTCCCACCACAGCTGGCGCTTTTGATACGACATTTAGCGGCGGTTATTATGATGTCTTTGTGGCTAAACTCAACTCTACTGGAAGCATCCTCGAGTACTCCACCTTTCTAGGAGGAGACCAGGCTGAAACTGGCTCTGCCATCACCGTGGACAGCGCCGGCAACGCCCACATAACTGGGATGACCCAATCAGACGGCTTTCCCACCACCGCCGGTGCGTATGATTCCATATTCAACGGTGGCGATGATGTTTTTGTGGTCAAGCTCAACTCCGCAGGAAGTGCCCTCAAGTACTCTACCTTTCTGGGGGGACAGGACGACGATAGTGGTCATGATATCTCCTTGGATGGTTCTGGCAATGTCCACGTCGTGGGGGAGACTCGTTCATCTGATTTTCCCACTGCTGCTGGGGTCTTCGATGAGATACACAACGGCTTATACGATGTCTTTATAGCTAAGCTTAATTCCACGGGAGGCGTCCTTGATTATTGTACTTTCCTGGGAGGAAACGATGACGACTATGGCTCAAGCATCTTCTTGGACGGTTCCGCCAATGCGTATGTGACCGGAGAGACTCGTTCATCCGATTTTCCCACCACCGCAGAAGCTTTCGATACCACACTTAACGGATCCAGTGATATTTTTGTGGCCCAGCTTAATGCGGCAGGGAACGATCTTAACTATTCGACTTATCTAGGAGGAGATTCCATCGATATAGGCCTTGACATCAGCGTTGACGACGCCAACAATGTTTACGTGACAGGGGAAACTGTTTCGGCCGACTTTCCCATCACCGCTGGGGCTTTCGATGAGATTTTTAACGGAGTATGGGACGTCTTTGTGGTCAAGCTCAACTCCGTAGGAAGCACTCTCGAGTATTCTACTTTCCTGGGAGGAAATGATTACGATGGTGGCCGTGGCATCTTCTGGGATGGTTTCGGAAACGCCTACGTGACCGGGGAAACGTATTCGTCCGATTTTCCCGTTACTTCTGGGGCTTTCGATACCACACTCGATGGATATTCCGATGTCTTTGTGACCAAGCTGAGCCTGGGTAGCACTGCAGTCGAATCAGGAGCTACACTAGATGTGGTGCCAAAGACCTGTGCCCTCCATCAGAATTACCCCAATCCTTTCAACGCCATCACCGAGATCCGCTATGAGATCCCTAAACATAGCCATGTGACCTTGAATATCTTTAATACACTGGGGCAGGTGGTGCGGACTCTGGTGGATGGGAATCAAAGAGTCGGTTCGCATACGATCTTTTGGGATGGTCGAGACGGTGATGGAAAAGAGGTAGCCAGCGGTTTGTATTTCTGCCAGTTGAAAGCGGGTGATTTTGATAATACCATCAAGATGGTATTGGTGAAGTGAGGTGGATAGGTTGGAGATCCTGTTCCCTTCTTGGAGTCATTGAGAGCCCTACGTTTCACTCAGAGCTTGTTCCTTCATTTTATTCAGGACAGGCTCTGAATGGAATGGAGGGATAGACTCCGCTTAGGGCTTTGGCCCACGCACTTCTCGTAATGAAAAAACCTTTGAATTTTAGATAGTTAAACAGTTTATCTAAGAAAAAAGTTGAGGTGAAACATCATGCCTATACCTAATATCAAAGCCCCTCACGGCACCGCTCTGTCCTGCCGCGGTTGGCATCAAGAGGCGGCCATGCGCATGTTGATGAATAACCTAGATGCTCAAGTGGCTGAGAAGCCGGAGGAGCTCATCGTCTACGGGGGCACAGGGAAGGCAGCCCGTAACTGGGATTGCTACCGGGCCATCGTGGAGAGCCTGAAAAACCTGGATGACGAAGAGACCCTTGTGGTCCAGTCCGGCAAACCCGTGGGGATTTTCCGGACCTATCCACAAGCCCCTCGGGTGCTCATCGCCAACTCCCTTTTAGTGCCTGAGTGGGCCACCTGGGAGCATTTCTGGGACCTGGAGGATCGCGGCCTGATCATGTATGGCCAGATGACGGCGGGAAGCTGGATCTACATCGGCACCCAGGGCATTCTTCAGGGAACCTACGAGACCCTGGCAGAGTGTGCCCGGCAGCACTTCGGGGATTCCCTAAAGGGCAAGCTCGTGCTCACCGCCGGTATGGGAGGGATGGGTGGTGCCCAACCCCTGGCGGTGACCATGAATGAGGGTATATGCCTGGACGTGGAGGTAGATCGAGAGCGAATCAAGAGGCGCCTGGACACGGGCTACTGCGATACCATGACCGAGAGTCTGGATGAGGCCCTGAAGCTGGTGGAGAAAGCGATCAGCCGAGAAGAACCCCTGTCAGTGGGTTTGGTAGGCAACGCCTCGGAGACACACCCCGAATTGGTGAAAAGGGGTATTACCCCGGATGTGCTCACCGATCAGACCTCTGCACACGACGCTCTCAATGGATATGTGCCGGGCAAGATGAGCCTGGCAGAGGCCCTGGAGCTCAGAAATAAGAATCCGAAGGAATACACAAAAAGGGCCTATGAATCCATGGCCATTCACGTGGGGGCCATGTTGGCCATGCAGAAGAAGGGGGCAGTGACCTTTGACTACGGCAACAACATCCGCGGGCAGGCTCAAAAAGCTGGTGTGGCCAACGCCTTCGATTTCCCCGGCTTCGTTCCGGCTTTTATCCGACCTCTGTTCTGTCACGGCAAAGGCCCCTTCCGCTGGGCAGCCCTGTCCGGCGATCCCCAGGATATTCGCAAAACGGATGAAGTGGTGCTCCGGGAGTTTCCCCAGGACACCGCCCTGGGGCGGTGGATCCGTCTGGCCCAGAAGAAGGTGCAGTTTCAGGGATTGCCCTCCCGCATCTGCTGGCTGGGATATGGCGAAAGGGCGCGCTTCGGCAAGATCATCAACGAGATGGTGGGCCGAGGGGAGCTGAAGGCCCCCATCGTCATCGGACGCGATCATCTTGATTGCGGATCGGTGGCCTCGCCGCATCGGGAGACGGAGGGGATGAAGGACGGGTCCGACGCCATCGCCGACTGGCCCATTCTCAATGGCTTATTGAACGCGATCTCGGGAGCCTCCTGGGTCTCCGTGCATCACGGAGGGGGTGTGGGCATAGGTTTGTCCATCCACGCCGGGATGGTCATCGTGGCCGATGGTACCAAGGAGATGGCTCATCGGCTGGACCGGGTACTGACCAATGACCCAGGTATTGGCGTGGCCCGTCATGCCGACGCTGGATATGAGGAAGCTATCCAGACGGCCAAGAAAAAGGGCATCTGCATCCCTATGATGAAATGAAAGACTGCGGATCTGGAGCGGAATATGTCTCATAGAGAAGTTGACCTGATCGTTAAAAATGCCACTCAGCTCTTGACTTTACAATCTGAGAATCGAGGGCCCCGCAGGGGCGTCCAGATGGAGGATCTGGGCCTGGTGAGCGACGGGGCTGTAGCCGTCGCCGATGGTCACATCGCGGCTGTGGGGACCACCCGGGATGTGCTTGATGCCGTTTCTCCCAGCGAGGTGACGAAGGTAATCGACGCCACAGGCAAGGTGGTTATGCCCGGATTCGTCGATCCCCATACGCACCCGATCTTCGCCGGTTTACGGGAGCAGGAGTTCGAGCTTCGCATCAAAGGGGCATCGTACCAGCAGATCGCCGCCAGCGGTGGCGGAATTCGATCCAGCGTGCATAGCCTCCGCCAATCCACGAAGAGGGATCTGAAAGAACAGGCCCGGCCGAGACTGGACCGAATGCTGGCCCTTGGGACTACAACAGCTGAAGCAAAAAGCGGTTATGGACTTAACCTCAAGGATGAGATTAAGTCCCTAGAGGCTATCAATGAGCTGAACGAGACTCACCCGCTGGAGCTGATTCCAACCTTTTTGGGCGCCCATGAGGTTCCAGACGAGTTTAAGCAAAACAGAGAGGAGTACATTCGTCTGGTGTGTGAGGAGATGATCCCGCAGGTGGTTCGTAGAGGACTTGCTGAGTTCTGCGACATCTTTTGTGAGAGGGGCGTCTTTGATGTGGAGGAGTCCCGGGAGATCTTGACCGCGGCCCAAAATGCTGGGCTGAAGCTGAAACTTCACGCCGATGAACTGGCCGCCAGCGGCGGGGCTTTTCTGGCCGCTGAGTTGGAGGTCATTTCCGCCGATCATCTGGTCTTCGTCTCCCAAGAGGGCATCGATGCCATGAGAGAGGCGGGGGTCATTGCCGTGTTGCTCCCCGGCACCACCTTCAGCTTGGGTTTGAGCCGGTATGCTCCGGCCCGCCGGATGATCGATGCTGGGCTTCCCGTTGCCCTGGCAACAGATCTAAATCCCGGAAGCTGCATGACGGAGTCTATGCCCATGATTATCACCTTGGCCTGTCTGCAGATGGAAATGACGCCAGCCGAGGCGATTACCGCTGCCACCGTCAATGCCGCTTACGCCGTGGACAGGGATCAACAGTTGGGCAGCATAGAAGTGGGGAAACAGGCGGACTTGGTGGTCTGGGACATGCCAAACTACAAGGTTTTGCCTTACCACTTCGGGGTGAACCTGGTTGAGATGGTGATGAAGTCGGGTCGAGTGGTCTATCGCCAGGGCCAATTTCTCTATGGGGGGGGTTGATTTCATGAAGGCCGGTCAAAGAGCTTCGCTATTTCCGATTCTTTGTAGTCTCGTCTTTCTGGCATGCGGTGTGTACTCATTCTCCGGAAGCGGACTTCCCTCACACATCAAGACTGTGGCTGTTCCACTTTTTAGCAACCAAACCACCGAATATGGAATCAGGGAGAAGCTCACCGATGAGATCCTCAACGCCCTGGTGGAGGATGGTAAGCTGAAAGTTGCGGGAAGGGACGAAGCAGACTCTATCATCAACGGCACAGTGGTGGACTACAAAAATATAGCCTACACTTATGACAAATCGGAGAATGTCCAGGAGTACATCGTGCGCATCTACGTGGATGTCTCTTACGAGGATCCCAAGGAAAGAAAGATCATCTGGGAACAGAAGAGGATGGAAGGTTGGGGTACCTACGATGTTCAGACTGATCCTCCGGAAGATGAGGACATGGGTAGGGACAGGGCCATCGCTAAGCTAGCCGAGGATATCGTAAATAAAACTGTAGCGGGATGGTGAGGGGAAAGGATGCTGAGATAAGCTTTGTAGGTGGCGTCGGGACGCCGTACCCGACAGCATACGCGTTGGTCGTGAGTTGGTTGTCGGTTTCGAAGCTGGTCAGTGGATGAGCATTTCTATATTCTTTCACGATTAACGATCACCGATTCACGATTGACGTTACGAGCATCGACACCGACAAACGAGCTTCGACCCTCATTTTTTATCAGTGTGAGGTTACCCGACGGAATGAAAAAACTCTCACAGGTCAGGATCTTCACTCCCAGAGGATTCGTCTTTTACGCAAAATGAGCTCCACAGAAACAGATAAAAAAGCTATTTTACAAAATGTCCAGGTTTGCGTCATCACAGACCGACATCTGTCCCGGGGACGGAGCTTCGTGGAGGTGGTGGAAGCTGCCGTCAAGGGCGGAGCACAGATGGTTCAGTTTCGGGATAAGGAGCTTCCCGACGGTCCCTTCTTTCGGGAGGCCATGAAGCTGAGGGCCCTGACACGGAAGTCCGGCACCCTGTTCATCATCGACGACAGGGTAGATGTGGCCCTGAGCGTGGCTGCTGACGGTGTCCATCTCGGAGAGAAGGATCTGCCCATAGAAGAAGCCAAAAAACTGGTGGGCTCCGAGATGATCCTGGGCGTCTCGGCTCGAACTCCCCAGGCAGCTCAGAGAGCCCAGGAGAGGGGAGCCGCCTACTTGGGCGTGGGGGCCATCTTTCCCACCGGTACCAAGGACGATGCGGTCCATGTAGGCATCGAGCGGTTGACTCAACTGCGACCCCTTGTGGATATCCCCATCCTGGCCATCGGGGGTATTACCGCCGACAACGCCGCTCAGACCATCCGAGCTGGCGCCGATGGTGTGGCCGTTATCAGCGCTGTGGTGGGTGCCGATGATGTCGCAAGTGCCACAGCTCGTCTTTTGGACCGCGTTCGCCAGGCGAAAGAAGCCACTTCACAGGAAAACAGTTGACAGAAAGGGTGAAGTTTTCTATGTTGATAGAGAAAATCTCAATGCCATACCTTTGGAACATAATCACGTTTTGAGGGGAGAACATGAGAACCGTTTACTTGGATCACAGTGCCACCACACCCGTCCATCCAGATGTCGTGGAGGCCATGTTGCCCTTTTTTACAGAGGAGTATGGTAACGCCTCCAGTATTCACAGGTTTGGCCGGAACGCCCGCGTAGCCGTGGACGAGGCCCGGGAGAAAGTGGCCAGGTTGCTCAATGCCCAAGATCAGGAGATATATTTCACCAGCGGGGGGACCGAGGGGGACAATCTGGCCATCAAGGGGGTTGCCTGGGCTCTCCGGGACAAAGGAGATCACATCATCACATCACAGATTGAACACGAGGCCGTGCTGAATACCTGCCGCTATTTGGAGAGAAACGGATTCGAAGTAAATTATTTGCCCGTTGATCAATACGGCATGGTGGACCCGACTGATGTGCGCAAGGCCATCACGGACAAAACCATCCTCATCTCCGTGATGCACGCCAACAACGAGGTGGGCACCATACAGCCTATAGCCGAAATAGGGGCTATGGCTCGCCAGCGGGAAATCCTCTTCCACACCGATGCCGTCCAGACGGTGGGCAAACTGCCCGTTGATGTCAAGGCACTTAGCGTGGATTTGCTGTCCATGTCTGGCCATAAATTCTATGGTCCCAAAGGGGTGGGGGCACTTTACATGCGCAAGGGCGCAAAGATTCAACCCCTGGCCCACGGTGGTCACCACGAGAATTGGAAACGTGCTGGGACAGAGAATATTCCGGGCATCGTGGGAATGGCCAAAGCCATGGAGATCTGTTATCAGGAGCTGGATATTGTCTCTAAAAAGGAAAGCCAATTACGCGATGCCCTGCAAAAGGGCATCCAGGAAACTATTGCAGACGTTCGCTTCAACGGCCATCCCACCCAACGGCTGCCCGGCTCTTTGAGCGCCTGTTTCCAGGCACTTGAGGGAGAAGCGCTTATACTCAGCTTAGACCTGAAGGGGGTGGCGGCCTCCACTGGCTCGGCATGTTCCTCGGGATCTCTGGAGCCATCCCACGTCCTCAAGGCCATGGGCGTGCCCATTGAGATCGCCCATGGCTCCGCCCGCTTAACTCTCGGTCGTAGTAACACCCAGGAGGAAATCGACTACGTTCTGGAGGTTTTGCCCCAGATCGTTGACCGGCTCCGCAGCATGTCGCCACTCCGTCCATCTAAGGAAGTTTGCTGATGGCGGAGAGGTGGGCACTGCTGATCATCAATATGCTCAACGATTTCGTACAAGAGGGGGCTCCTCTAGAAGTACCGGTGGCGTGGACCATAGTGGACCACATCAGAATAAGGCTCCAGGAAGCCCGAAGTCTCAGGATCCCGGTAATTTACATCTGCGATGCCCACGCCCCCAATGATCGGGAATTCACCACCTGGTCGGGGCATGCCGTTCGGGGAACTCATGGCGCTCAGGTGATCCCAGAGCTAGCCCCCCGGGTGGGTGAGCCCGTGGTCCACAAAACCAGGTACTCCGGTTTTTTCCAGACTCACCTTGAGATGAAGTTGCGTCAACGGGAAGTGAGCGGTCTGGTTCTCACCGGAGTCGTCACCAATGTCTGCATCCTGTATACAACCGCCGACGCTGTCTCCCGCGGCTATCAGGTCCGTGTACCAGAGAACTGCGTGGCTGCTCATTCGCCTGAGGATCAGGCATGGGCACTGAAACAGCTAAGGGATGTGCTCCGTGCGGAGATTGTTTAAACTCGTTCAGCAGAACACACCGGGGACTTTTCACCGCCGCTGAGATGGTCGTGACGGCGGATCAGATTATCGACGTTTACTTCCAGCGAACCGAGGAAATACGCGAACCGGCTCTGTGATAATTCGAATGGCTTGAAGCTGGATCTATCGCTACAAAGAACTCAAATAGCGATAAAGAGCATCTCCATCAGAGGAGGTGATGAAAAAAACGGACGCCTTGTCGTCATTTCGATGACGAGCTAAGTTGCTTTTCGTGAAGGAGTGATGATTAAACTGGGGGGCGAGCATGTTAAAAAGTTGGAAGGTTTTTATTTTCACAGCTGTTCTGATCCTCACTTCGATGTCTGGCCTATGTCTTGCCGCCATGTGGCAGCCGTATCAGTTTGAGCCCAAGGATCAGGAATACGAGTACAAGATCATCACTTTTGAAGAAGACGTCGAGAAGACCAGCCTTTATGTGCTGAAGATGGAGAAGAAGGAAAGCGGCCAGATGGAGGTGTCGGTCAAGACCACTTGGGTGACAAGCCAGGAGGAACTGGACCAGCAGATTCTTGGTGGTTGGTGGGCTGCCGGTGCCTTTGGGGTGACCATGGCTTTTATAAATCCCATGTACGCTGCTTTCTTTAGCGGGTTGGATTTGTATCAGGGAAACAAGATGAGCTTCTTCGGGGCTGGGGTTGTGGAGGTGACCGGCACCGAGAATGTGGCCGGAAGAACCGGTTTTATCTGTGTGTTTCGTAATCAAGATGTGGGCCCCATATTGGGTCGCTACGTGGTGGATCCGGGTGTGCCGCTACCTCTCAAAACGGAGGTCTATGAGGAAGATGGGACGAAGCAGTTTGAAACGGAGCTATTGCGTATCGAGATTTGAGCGGAGCGAACGCGGACTGGTTGCTCTCTGGGGAGGGCGGGCTCGCCGTCCTCCCCTTTGCCTTTAAAGTGTCTGAGGATCCGTTTCCATGGATGTTGATAGCCATATCAGGCCACCGGCCAAAGTAGCGGTGGCCATGAGCGGTGGGGTGGACAGCTCCCTGGCAGCCGTGCTGCTCCAGGAGAGGGGTTATCAGGTCATCGGGCTGACCATGAGGCTTTGGGATGCTCCCGAGGCGGGAGGTCCTCGCTGCTGTTCTCCCCAGGCTTTCCTGGATGCTCGGGCCATCTGCCATCAGTGGAAAATCCCCCACTACGTGCTGGATCTCCGAAAGCCCTTCGCCGCCAGGGTTGTGGATCCCTTTGTGAGGGAGTATCTTCGCGGACGGACGCCAAATCCCTGCGTGCTCTGCAACACTGAGATCAAATGGGGGATTCTATTGCGAAAAGCGCGAGCTGTGGGTGCTCAGGCTTTGGCCACGGGACATTATGCCCGGGTGCGTTGGGATGCGGACAGTGAAAGGTTTCTCCTCATGCGTGGTCTTGATCCTACCAAAGATCAGTCCTACGCCTTGTGGGGATTGTCTCAAGAGGCGCTTTCCCAGACCCTCTTCCCTCTGGGTGAACTGACAAAGGCTCAGACACGTCATCTAGCCCTTCAAATGGGGCTTAAGGTGGCCGGCAAAAAGGACAGTCAGGAGATCTGCTTTGTGCCCGATGACGATTACAGTCAGTTCATCAGGAGCAGACTGAAGGCTTGTTCCAGGAGCGGGCTGGAGAGCGAGCCCGGGGGGCTCATCATGGACAGGAGAGGTCGCGTGCTGGGCAAACATGCCGGAATTTCAAATTATACCATCGGTCAGCGAAGAGGTCTGGGGCTGGCAGAGGGAAGGCCCCTGTACGTGCTGGACATCGATGCCCAGCGGAATCGGCTGGTGGTGGGTCCCGACGAGGCTCTCCTCACCCGCCAGTTATGGGCCGAGGGGCTCAACTGGATTTCGATGAAGAGGCTGAATACTTCATTAAGCTGCCAGGCCCAGATCCGATATGCACATAGAGCAGCCCCCTTGAAGCTTTTCCCGACGCAAGATGGGGGGATTCAGGGTCTTTTTCTGCGACCCCAACGAGCCATTACACCGGGCCAGTCGGTGGTGTTTTACCGAAAGCAGGTGGTGCTGGGGGGAGGATTCATTCGGCGTTGGCCTCAGGTCATGAACCAGAGGGCACATTCCCCGGAATTATCTGCTGAGCTTAAGGATGAGAATTGAGATGGTTCGTCGCGCGGCGGTTATAATCTCGATGCTCTTTTTTGTCACCTTGACGATGGCCTTCCGGGCTCCGGCCTGGGATGGTTTGAGCGAGAGCTCCGAAAATTTCGTTCTCTTCTATCATCGAGAAGATGCAAAAATAGCCCTGAACCTTCTGGCAGCCGCCGAGAGAGAGTACCATCGAGTAACGAGCACCATCGGATTTCGTCCGGCCAGTGACATCCAAATCTACTTAGCCAGCGATCCTCGAGAGTTTCGTCTTCTCACCCTGGGCGAGATCCCCGAGTGGGGAATCGGTGCCGCCCTGCCTCTCAGAGGAAGAATTGTCCTTATCTCCCCCAGGCACTCCCAAGGTCGTTACGATCTATACCAAGTCCTCGTTCATGAGCTCTCTCATGTGGTCTTAGGGTTGGCCCTGGGCGATGCCAGAGCACCCCGGTGGCTGGATGAGGGAATGGCCATGTTCATCTCCCACGAGTGGAAAATGGGACAGAGCATCCTGGTGGCCAGAGCGCTTTTGTTCGACTCCCTGATCCCTCTGGACGAGATAGAAACACTAAACTCCTTCAGCAAGGGCAAGGCCCAGTTGGCCTACGCGGAGAGCTTTCTGGCTGTGGCCTTTATCGCTGATCGCTATGGTGAGGTGGGCCTGCACTTGTTAGTTGAGGAGCTGGCGCGCAATGGGGATCTGGATCTGGCCATGCGAGCCAGCCTGGGTTTATCACAAAGAGAATTTCACATGATCTGGCGAGATTACGTGACGGCGAGGTTCAACTGGGCCTCTACCTTGAGCCATCCTCTGGTGTTGTGGTTGCTCATGCTCTCCCTCTTTATAGCGGCCTTTTTCATCAAGCGAAAACATACTCGCAAGATCATGGAACGTTGGAAAATGGAAGAGGCCAGCCTGGGAGAACTATCCGGCTTAGAAGAACGCGATAGGCGGTGGTCCGCCCCATGAGTTTCCCAATCAGACATCGCCTGGAGTACTGGTCAGCTCGCGTGCTTGCTGCTCTTGTTCGGCTGCTGCCTCTGAGGTTAGGGTGGGCTCTGGGCGCAATTCTGGGTCAGCTGGCTTTTTCAATAGTTCGCGTTCGCCGGCGAGTGACCATGGAGAATCTCCACCACGCTTTTTCCGAAAGCCGGAGCCATAGAGAATTGACCAAAATTGGCGCTAGATGCTACCGGAACTTGGGCCGCGGCTTGGTGGAGTTTTGCCGTTTTCCCAGCTTGACCCGCCGGAACCTGAGCCGGATACTCGAGATCGAGGGCCTGGAGCACTGTACACGAGGTCTGGCTCAAGGCAAGGGAGTCATCATACTCAGCGGGCACTTTGGCGCCTGGGAGTTGTTATCTCCAGCCTTTGGCCTGCTTGTCTCTCGGCATCGTCGTCAAGTAGGCATCGCGATCCACCGGATCGGCCACACACCTTGGGGAGTAGTTCGTTCTCTGCGCCGGAATCGTCTGGTGATCATCTTGGCAGACCAAGATGGTGGCCGGGATGGGATTTTCATCCCTTTCTTGGGGCGATTAGCCTCCACAGCTCGGGGGGCGGCCCGTTTCGCCATGGAGACCGGGGCCACCGTACTGATGAGCTTCGTGGTCAGGCAGCCGGGGAATCGACACCGATTGATCATCCATCCGGCCATGGAAATTCCTCGAAGTTGCAATCGAGAGGAGGATCTTTTCGAGATCTTAAAGACATATACCCAATGTCTTGAGACCTATGTGCGGATCTATCCTGAACAATGGTTTTGGCCCCATCGACGCTGGAAAAGTCGTCCGCCAGCCGATGATCCGGCAGCCCCAACCTGAGGAGATCATTTTGAAGGCTGACAGGACTCAGTGCCATAATGATAATGATGATCTGGAAAGGATTCTGGTGATCC
>LJUY01000026.1 GCA_001304015.1 candidate division Zixibacteria bacterium SM23_81
CGAAATCAACCGCCTTCATCCGGCAGAAATAGACGCCGGAGGCCGCCTCTCGCCCCACCTCGTCCCGACCATCCCAGCGCACCTCATAGGAACCAGCCTCCCAATGACCATCTGCCAACTCCCGAAGCAGCTGTCCGGTCACGTTGTAGATGCGCAGGCTCACCTGACCAGCCCGGGGTATATCGAACCAAATGGCGGTTTCCGGGTTAAAGGGGTTGGGATAGTTTTGACTCAATTCAAACTTGTCAGGGACATTTCTAAGATGCCATATTTCAACTCCCACCCGCATAGAAACGCTTGTCGTGTCCTTTGCAGTCAGGCTGTCGTCGTCTGTCACCTTAAGTACAACCTGATACGTGCCTGTGTCCGCGTATGCATGTTTTGGAAACTCACCCGTTCCGGTAGAACCATCGCCAAAATCCCACTCGTAGGAGATAATTGTACCATCAGGATCCTGGGAACCCGAACCATCGAACTGGATAGTATCTGGAAGAGCACCTCCATAAGGGCCATTTGCATTTGCTGTCGGAGGAGACTTAATATCGACAGTGGTGGTATCCTTACCAGTCAAGTCATCATCATCGGTTACCGTCAAAATCACCTCAAAGGTGCCATAATTGGCATAGACATGGATCGGATTAACACCTGTCCCGGTATTGCCATCCCCAAAATCCCAGTGATAGTAGATAATTGTGCCATCGAGATCCTGGGAACCTGAACCATCGAACTGGGTAGTATCTAGAAGAACACCTGCATAAGGGCCATTTATATCTGCTATCGGCCGAGATCCAATATCGGCAGTAGTGGTATCCTTATCAGTCAAGCCATCATCATCGGTCACCGTCAAAATCACCTCAAAGGTGCCATAATTGGCATAGGCGTGGCTCGGATTAACACCTGTCCCGGTATTGCCATCCCCAAAATCCCAATCGTAGGAGATAATTGTACCATCGAGATCCTGGGAACCCGAACCATTAAAAGCCAACGGCTCATTCATCACTCCTGCATAGGGACCGTCGGCATCAGCTACAGGAGGAATTCGTTGGTGGTAATAATATCTTCCAATGTCTGCAATAGTATTTTCAGGATCATGGGGCAATGTTGGGTCTCCTGCATCTATACAGGGAGACTTTGTAGAATCAGGTATGGGATCGTTAGCCCAGCTTAGATGAAAATCTCCATTTGCTGCATCTACAAAGAGTGGGTCGAGAAAGATGTTGAAAAAAGTATCACAGGAATCACCATTGACATTTGTGGAAACACGTTGGCCTAACCCGGATGGAATATCTGAACCGCTAAAATCAAGCGGTTCATTACCATAGAAATCACAATATTTCACTTTAGTTCTATTACTACCAGGGCCGAAGTAGATTCCAGAACCGGTTGAACAGGAGCTAATTATGGTGCTGTTAATAGCTACGGAACAACTTACACAAGCTATGCCACCACCAGAGTTAGCAGAATTGTCGTATAAAGTACAGCGCACAATGGTGGGTGAACCACCATAGTTGGATACTGCGCCTCCGTAACTGGCATTGTTACCTTCAAATATTCCCCTGGAGATATTTGGGGAAGCCTCGGAGTTACTTATTCCACCACCATAACCAGTGCACTGATTGCCTTCAAATTCACATTCTGTTATACTTACATTAGCTCCAGAATTGTAAATAGCACCACCTCCTTGAGGGTCAGCAATATTGTTTATGAAAGAACAGGTGTCTATGGTGGAATTGCTACTCCAGGAGTATCCATAGATTCCACCTCCTCTGTATGCTGTGTTACCTTCAAATATACAATTAGTTAAATCCATACCACCCCGATAATCAGCCACATAGATTCCGCCTCCTCCATCGCCCTCATACTGTCCAGGTGCACTATTAACAATAAAAGTACAATTACTCATAGATGCCCACCAACGGTTAATATACATGCCCCCACCGCTTACCATCGCTGAATTATAGCTAAATTCACAGTTTGTTAAGCCAATAGTACTAAGGTACAAATGTATGCCACCACCATAATTAGAAGCAGAATTATGGGAAATTGTGCAGTCTGTTATAATGTTATCGCTACTAGAATAAAAAGTAATTCCGCCTCCTCTATCATTAGCCGAATTGCCTGAAATCTCACAGTTGGTCATATTCAATGATATATTAGAATAAAGAGCAATTCCACCTCCCCAATAAGAATTATAATTTCCGGTAATATTACAATCAGTCAATATAAGATTACTATTATCAGAATTAATACCAGCGCCATCATCTCCGTAACCCCCCGATAAATGGTTGTTAATAACATCGCAGGAATCAAGAGTTAGGGAGCTATTATAGCATGTAATACCTCCTCCATCTTCGTTTGCAGCGTAATTCCCGTTAATTTGGCAATTTACGAATTGAACAGAACTATTTCCGTCACAAAAAACTCCCCCGCCATTGTTTGAAGAGAAGTTGTTGCTGATGGAAGAATTTCTAAAAGCGGGCGAAGAATTGACAATTCTGATTGCGCCACCATTATTTGAGGAATTATTGCTAAAGAAACAATTATTCATAATTGGTGAACTATTGTTATGGATAGCTATTCCTCCGCCAAGAGAGTTTGCTTGGTTGTTCCTAAAAGCACAATGTGTTAAGGTGGGTGAACTATTTGAACAATACACACCACCCCCATCCGCTTCCGGGTTTTGTGCCCATCCATTTTCAATACTACAATAGCTCATACTGCATAAGCTGTCAGCATTAGAGAAACGAATACCGCCCCATTTGTTTGGATTTTGAATTAAATCACAAGTGAAATAGATAGAATCTGATGCGATGCCATCGGCTAATAATAATCCGTAAACATAAAAACGATAATAATCCATAAATTTTACTACTACAGCCGGTTCAATTGTCAATGTGTCGCCAGAGACAATAAACAAATCTCCAACCACATCCATGGTGTCGCCCTGCGTCCAGGTACCATTAACAACGCCACTGACCGGAATTCCGGCATAAGACTGTACGCTGATTATCATAATGCATGCGATCGCCAAGCAAATCCATTTTGCTTTCATAATATCACCTCCGTGATTTTTCAATATACTGTAGCATTTCCCAGCCAAAGACACTTGGTGCAGAAAAGGCTGGATTTGGTCGAACAGCTACTTGCCGAACCCCAAAAGGACGGAGTTTAACATAGCTCCTTAGGTAAATCCCAACTCCTATTATCCCTTATCTGAGCAACACCATCTTTCTGGTTTGTGTGAACTCAGCAGCCTCCAGCCTGCAGAAGTACAACCCACCAGCGATGTCGCTTGTTGTCCATTGCACCTTATGTTCTCCAGCTGAAACCTTCTCTGACACAAGGAGGGCAACTTTTTGTCCCAGGACGTTATAGATCGTTAGCGTGACATCGCAGCTGCGGGGAAGGGAGAATTCAATTGTAGTGGTTGAATTAAATGGATTTGGATAATTTTGGATTAATTTATATTCATAGGGTCTAGTTTTTTCACCTTCTTCAATATTAGTTACATTAACTAATCTCACATCATCTATATACCAGCCATTATCATTATGTGTCCAATTTGAGGTGAAATAGAATGCAATGCGAACAGTTGAATCTACGTACGCAGAAAGATCGACATAACCCTGAGTCCACTGAGTGCTATATCCTGAAATTGGACCTACGAGAGTCTGCCATGGTCCTCCATTAACAGAAATCTGAATATATCCTTGATCATTACCGTGAATTACTTCATTTATTCTAAACCAATGCCAATAATATAGCTCCACAAAACTCCCCTGCTCTGGAATGAGTTTAATTTGAGGACTAACTAATCTTGTATTTGCTTCTGTTGGATAATTACCGCCTAGCATAGTTCCCACACAATTCTGGCCTGAATGGCAACTATCAGGTCCAATAGTTGGAATGCCAACTTCCCACAAACCATTATCCGCACTCCAATCTCCCGTCGCCAGCTCAAAATCTTCGAGCCTATTAAAAACTGGTTCTCCCACTGTTATTGAAATATCATCTATATACCAGCCATTATCATTATGTGTCCAGTTTGAAATAAAAAAGAACGCAATGCGAACAGTTGAATCTGCAAATGCAGAAAGATTAACATAACCCTGAGTCCACGTAGAACTCCACCCTGAAATTGGGCCGGCAAGAGTCTGCCATGGTCCTTCATTAACAGAAATTTGGACATATCCCTGATCGTTACCGTGAACAACCTCATTTATTTGAAACCAATACCAGAATTTAAGCTTTATATGTTCACCAGGTAAAGAACTGGGTAGTGTTATGTAAGGACTTATTAATCTTGTATTTGCTTCTGTTGGATAATTACCGCCTAGCATAGTTCCCACACAATTCTGGCCTGAATGGCAACTATCAGGTCCAACAGTTGGAATGCCGACTTCCCACAAACCATTATCCGCACTCCAATCCCCTGTCCCCAGCTCAAAGTCTTCAGGATTATTAAAAATTGGCGCTCCCACCGTTATTGATATATCATCTACATACCAACCATTATCATTATGTGTCCAGTTTGAAATAAAGTAGAACGCAATGCGAACAGTTGAATCTGCAAATGCAGAAAGATTAACATAACCCTGAGTCCACGTAGAACTCCACCCTGAAATTGGGCCAGCAAGATTCTGCCAGGGTCCTCCTTCTACAGAAATCTGGACATATCCCTGATCGTTACCATGAATAACCTCATTTATTTGAAACCAATACCAGAATTTCAGTTTTATATGTTCACCTGAGGATATGTTTGGTAAAATAATGTACGGACTAACTAATTTTGTATTTGCATCAGTTGGATAGCTGCCGTTTAGTACTGTGCCCGCACAATTCTGGCCTGAATGACAACTATCAGGTCCAACAGTTGGAACACCGACTTCCCAGAGACCATTATCCACCCACCAGTTACCTATACCGGATTCGAAATCCTCATAAAAAATGGTTTCCCTTTCTGGTTGGGCAAATAATGTCACACTAGCTACCATTAATATAAGTGTACTGAAAACAACTCCCAAAATCGCGTTAGTCATCGCACGCGATAATCTGCAAAAACTAGGAACCATAGGTAATCTTCTCATCATCCTCCTCCTTTCAATTTTTGTTGCGTAGTATTCAGGGAAAATTGGCATAAATGCAAATACCATAAACACCTTTTTCATATGAGTGCTCCTTGTCCTATAAATCCCACTTAAGTTTCATCGCAGTCTCCTTCTCTCTGTTAAACAGTCGAAGGATATACCCAAAAGTTCCCTTAATTTTGCAAAACCAGATTTCTAATAAAAAAGCGAAAGTTCTTAGCTATTGAGAAAGAATGACTTTCCTTTTCCTGCGTCCATGATATCACAAACCCGAAATTTTGTCAAGAAATTTTTTAAAAATAATCAAGTACATGAAACCTAAGAAAATCATGGGGAGGAGATAGTGGAGGGCTGCCGTTAGTAACAGTGTTGACATTCATAACTGTTTAAGCATGCTATGTTCATAAAGACGTCACTCCTCCCATGGTACCCCCTGCCGGGGGGTCGGTTTCGGTGAAAAAATGAGATCAAATACTCGATCTGATTCACCCTGCGGATAGATTGAAAAAAAGGGGCTATGTCAAACATAGCCCCCATCCTCGAACATCGTGCTGATCCCTGTCTCCTATTTCAGCAATATCATCTTTCTGGTCTGAGTGAATTCGCCCGCCTTCATGATGCAAAAGTAAATGCCAGTGGAAACCTCATAACCATGATACTCCAGGCCATCCCATCGGATTCGGTAATCTCCAGCTACTTGCTGATTATCTACCAGTATCCGAAGCTGCTGGCCCAGGCGAAGGTATCCATTCGAAGTCAAATTGGGGTTACAGCCAACATTGGTAAAACTCTCACAGAACCCCTAAAACCGAACGTAGTGGCCGATCCAGAGCGTGTAAAAGCGCAAATCTTCCTCAGTATCGGCCCCCTTGACTGATATCCCCGTCATGTGGTAGCGAAGCGCTACGTCCAGAGCGACTCTTGGCCTCAGGTAATACTCAATTCCAACACCCGGTGTCCAACCGAGATCCCATCCCGAGGACACTAGTTGACCCTCGCCATCCGACACGTGCACGCGCGACTCCCAGCCATATAATCCCCCACCGATGCTCGCGTACGGACGAAAAAGCGCCTCGGGAAGACGAAGGACGAGGTTGGCTGTGATCGGGTAAACAAATAGCGACCCCTTGGGCAACGAATCATCTGGACCTCGGTCCCGAGGGAATTTTTGGTAATCTCCTATCAACTCAATTGCGCCAATACGCAGTTTGGCCCAGAAGTTCCTCCACAACGATATTCCCGTGGAAGAGTTGTAGCCATCGGAGAAATCTCCTCTTGGCAGGCCCAGGTGAACGCCCAAGATGGGCGAACCCAGTCCTCTTTCCGCCCACCCGCTGCGGGGAGCGAGCCCGATACGCTCAAGTTCCCAACGCCTCAGTCCGCCGCGCGCGTCGTCCACGTAACGCGGAGTGCGGAAGATGTAGAGGTAGTACCATGGTTGCAGTAAGTCCTCAACGAGGCTACGCACGAAGCTGAGTTTCTTCACGTGATACGCGGGGTAATGCAATCCAGGCGCGGTACGGTTCCAAGCTGGGTTAAAGGCGGGTCCGAACGGCGCGCGGTTGCCTACATCTACTGACTTAAGCTCGGAACCGACTGAGGTCACGCTGGGAAAGCCCCACCGCACCGGCAGCAAGAGCCATATCCATTCCTTGAGGATCTCTGGCCGATGGCGGTAGTTGATACGACTCGGCTCGGGCATAAGCAGGATTTGGAATTGTTGATACGGTACCACTCGGGTGGAATCCTTATCAGCCTTGTGCACGCTCTCGGGAGCCCCTAAGCCCGCGGCGCTTTCCCATTCCCCAGGGTACGGATAGGTTCCATGCCCTCCTTCGTTATGCTCTCCAGCAAGCCATCTGATGGGGAAATCCAACACATTATACATCCTTCCGCCAACGTACACGACGGGGTGCGTGCCATCGACGATCTCAGGTCTATACTTACCCTGCGGTAGCCTGACGCTCCGGAGATGGAAGTAATAATGAATTTCTTCTATGTCGGCGAGATCTGGCGTAGGCACCACGTTTATGTGTTCCCAATCGCCTTCGTGGTTACCGACTGCATCGTTGAACGGGTAGAAGAACCAGTACTGAATCACTATACGGTTGCTGGGATCAACGAACGGATGCGCATAGACGGTCGGCTGGCCCCAGCGAGTGCTGTCGGATCCAGTGCGGCATCTGCCGTATGCCTCCCACCACCGTTTTGGCCTGTCCCCCATCCAATCTAAGTACCACGCCTCCAGCAAATCTGGCTCGCTCTCATAGCGGAGCGACCTCTCCGTCAATGCCAGCAGCGAATCGCTGTCCAAATCTTCCAGGGAAATGTCGAGGGAATCGTGCATCATATAGGGAACAGCTCGGATTAGATCGATCTGTAATGTGTCGGCGACGAGCTCTGCGTTGATGGGCACAAGCTGGTACCTACTTCCCTTGACGGTCACATGATCGGCTTTGGGCAAGACCAATGTGGGCGCAAACCGGCGGACCAAGGCTTCGAGATCTGCCCGGCGAGATTCCGCCACCCCATCAGCCCTCTCACTTTCTTCAGCAGGCCCCCACAGCGAATCCGCCGCAGCTCCTGCGCCCACAAGCGGAGGCCGCTGATCGGGCCGCATGAAATCCATGTAAACGCCGCGTGGACCATGCCCTGTGGAACATGCCCCAACCATCAGTGGCACCATCAAAACCCATCCTTTTGCCCGCAAAGCGCTGGTGAGCTGCCCGAGGAGGGGACGTTGAGCAGATATCTGAGCCTTCGGGTTTAAGGATTTTTGAGTCCTTAGACACAAATCTCTAGAGAACATACTTAGAAAAAAGCAAATACTTGACTGAAACATTATTTTTCCCATTTCACTCATCTCCCTTTCAAGCTTCTTGTGTTAATTTTTGATAAAATACTCCCACCTAACTGCAAATTAGACGGAATCATCTCACCACCCAAATACTGCCAGTTTATAAAGTCTTATCTCCCGCACGAATACATAATCCTGGCTATTATGCACCTGCGTTTCGCGAGAGTTTGATACCAGTAAATGCGACATAGCAAAGGCCTTTTATCCTGCATCATTCCGGAGTATAACTGGCCCTTTGTTCTTCAATGATAGACTAGGTAATCAAAACGTTGTATTGCGGAATTATAATAACATTCATCTTAAGATTTGTCAAGAAATTTGTCAACCATTATTGGATTTCACAGATCTACAAAAAAACCCTCCGCAATCTGGGGAAGGGCTATTCTTAATCTCACATTTGCACTTAGAATTTGCCGAGAATTTGCTTCAATGTCATATCTCAAATGGCCAATTTCATTCTATTGTATCTTCTGAAATGATCAAAGGAATTGCCTAATAAAAAGGGAGTTACGCAAATTAAAAATCTTGCGCAACTCCCCCGGGAAGGCTTCTAGGTTCGGAACTCTCTCTATCTTAGCGATACGTGCACAGATATCAGAAAGCAAAATAAAAAATGTATTGCTTAATGACCTCCCCTCACTCCAAAACGTGAATATTCTTCTTGGCGCACATCTCCCTGAGTATCCTCGGCCAAACGGTGACGCTGCACTCCCCAAGGTGCGCCTTGCGGAGCAGATACATGTAGGTTCGGGACTGTCCGATGCCGCCGCCGATGCTCAGCGGGATTTCGTCGTTCAAGATGGCCTGATGATAGGGCAATCTGAGGAAATCAAGCTGGCCAGTCATCTCAAGCTGCTTCTTGAGCGTCTCTTTGGTGACCCGGATGCCCATGGAGGTAAGCTCGTGACGGCGCCTCGTCACCGGGTTCCAGACGAGAATATCTCCATTCAAGCCATGCATCGGTTGGCCATCTTGTGAAGTCGTCTCCGTGACCCAGTCGTCGTAATCGGCCGCCCTCATCTCGTGAGGGTAGCCATCTTTCAGAGTCCAGCCCACACCGATGATAAAGACGGCTGGATACTTCTGCAAAACCCTCGTTTCCCGCTCTTTACGAGGCAGGTCAGGATACATCTCCAGGATGTCCTCGGCGTGAAGAAAGGTGAGCTCCTCGGGAAAGTCGGGATAACTGTCTGTTTTCATCTGCGGGAAGAGTTCCCTGGCATGCTCCCCAGCACCCCTGACTACCTTCCAGAGTTTTTTCACCGTGTCCTTGAGGTAATCCAGGTTGCGCTGGTCCTCGGTGATCACCCTCTCCCAGTCCCACTGATCAACATAGGCGCTGTGGTCATGATCCAGGAAGTAATCCTTGCGCACGGCGCGCATATCCGTCAGCAGGCCTTCCCCCACCTCCATGCCGAATTGTTTTAAGGCAACACGTTTCCACTTGGTGGCGGCCTGCACGATCTGGGCATCGATGGGGTGTTGGTCATAGTCGTTTGAGATGTGGAACTCGATGGGGGTACGCGATCCATCGCGGTCCAGGTAATCGTTCACCCCACTCTGCCTATCCACGATAAGAGGACACTCAACCCGAATGAGATTGAGCTCTTTACAGAGGTTTTCCTCGATGTAGAGCTTGATGGCGGTAATCGCTTTTTGCGTTTCTTTAGGGTTTAATATTGAGGTGTAGTCCCGAGGTAGAATTTTCTCCACATCATCATAATTGCCGATTCCAGGACCAGCCAGATCTGCCTTCTTGTCTGTCATCGTGTGACATCCCAAATTCCTGATGGTTGAATATGTAATGTCCTGCGAAGGAAACTACCACTGGAAGATCTCTCCGCGGACCCGATCACCTTCGATGGTCAACATGCCACAAGAACGAATAGGTGAGAAAAAATCCCTCTTGGCGCTGCCGGGATTGAAAAGCAAAGTTCCGTGCACGCTTTTCTGCCAAGCGCGATGAGAGTGGCCGAAAACCACAACCGCCACATCTTGAGAAAACTCTTTCAGGACCCGCTCGGGTAACCCCCGGGGACTTCCCCATCCATGGATAAGGCCAATGCGTAATTCTTCGGCGGAGACAATCCTTTTGCCGGGCAATGTCTCCTTTACCTGATAGCTATCCATATTTCCAGCCACTGCCTCCACAGGGGCGAGCTCACGCAGAGCCTCGAGGACATCGAGCACCACCAGATCTCCGGCATGCAGAATAAGATCGACTCCCCTAAGCTTCTCCAAAAGAGCCTCCGGCAAACCTTCCCGATGTGAGGAAATGTGGGTGTCGGATATAACCCCTATCTTCATGGAAACCAGGCTCCTGTTGTGGATCACCCTCACCGTTTCTTTTTCTTGTGTCGATCCGCCTTGAGACGCTTTTTCCTCTTATGCGTGGCGATTTTATGCCGTTTCTTCTTTTTGCCGCTAGGCATCTCACCTCCTCATCCGCTGTTCTTGTTCTTCTATAAGATTACTAAAATGGAAAACATATCGGAAGACAACATTCTGACATAAGATGAGCAGGACAAATGGTGCCCTGCTCATCACATTTCGATCTTATTTGCAGCAGCGCAAGCCCGAGTCACTAACCCCTGGCTACTTTCTCTTTCAGAAAATTGGAGGGCTGAAAGATGGGTACATTTCTCTCTGGTATGGGCACAGCAGCCCCCGTCCTGGGATTCCTGGCCACTCGAGCTTTGCGACGCTTGACTTTAAACCTACCGAATCCTCTGATTTCTATATTGTTGCCACTAATCAGAGCATTGGATATGGCTTTTAGAAAAGCCTCAAAGACCATGGCAGTGTCGGTTTTAGTTAACCCAGTAACACCTGCGACTTCCTCAACGAGATCGGCCTTGGTCATGCTTTATCCCCCCTCTGCTCAATGAGTGTGAATGAAAGGGCCAGCAGATATGCGCATGAGCTAGCGACAGGTATTACATGTTTTCGTCGAGCACGTGCGGCAACCACTGCTAGCTGACCCGTTAGAATTCTTGTGCCCCCCTACTCCGAAGGTGGAAAATATTCGCTGCGCCTTTCGGCCTCCACAGTGACGACAGATTACATCTTGATCGTCACTCCAGCTCATGAAAAAGCACTCAAACCGCCCTTGACAGTCCTGACAAATATACTCATAAATGGGCATTCCCACCTAACCTCTTCTAAAGCTTAAAGATATTTCATAAAAATAAAAAAGTCAAGTAAAAAGTTATCATGGACTGAGCATATATTCCAAAACTGGATGCTGCGGCACAGAACTTCGGAACCGGCCGAGTAGCTGGAAGAGAAAATCGAAAGGACCAATCCTCTTAAGCCGTTCCCGGATAATCCGAGGTTTCCCTTTGATGCCTCCCATTTGAGCTGCCATCGAGATGGCATCCTGGTACGATCCCATCTCATCCACTAGACCCAACTCTTGAGCCTGTCGGCCAGAAAAAATGCGTCCGTCCGCCAGTGTCAGAACCTTTTCTCGGGATAGATCTCTTTGCTCAACAATCACCTCCACGAATTGATCATAGGTGTCGTCGATGACCTCCTGTAATAACCTTTTCTCTTCCTTAGTCATAGGTCGATAAGGTGAGCCAATATCCTTGTGAGGACCGCTCTTTACCACCAAGAAGTCAATGCCGATCTTTTTAAAGAGCTGTTCAGTATTCGGAAACTGCATCTGCACCCCAATGCTACCGGTCAAGGAAGCGGGGTTGGCGACGATGGAGTCGGCAGCACAGGCCACGTAATAGCCCCCAGAGGCAGCCACAGCACCCATGGAGGCGACGACCTTTTTACCCTCCTGGCGAACCTTCTGGACTTGCTCATAGATCTCCTGCGAAGCGGATGCCTCACCTCCCGGACTATCGATACGCAGAACGATGGCGGGGACACTTTCGTCTTCAGCGTATCTCTTAAGCTGGCGCACCACGGATTCTGATCCTCCGATAACTCCCTTGATCTCCACTAGGGCCACCCTTTTGCCCAAAGAGGAAAGGGTCAGTGGACGAGAGGCGAAGGTTCCTAAGAAGGCAAGAAGAAGCACCGCGAAGACGAAGAGAACACACGCGCCAATGATAACCCCAATGACTACATCATGTTTTCTCACGTGACCACCCGCACCTTAGAGTTTTCTCGACATCTTAATCTTCAATTTCTTCCCAGGCCAGATACGGGAAGGATTTTTCAATCCATTATCCCGCGCCAGCTCCGCCAAGCTCACCCCGAAGTCGTTGGCGATATCCCACAGAGTATCTCCCCGCCTAACGGTATAAATCAGCTCGGTATAGCCCTCAGTGGACTCTGAGCTTCCCTCGACCTCGGTGGGCACATAGACGATCAATCTATCGCCGGGATAGATATATTTTCCGGAACGCAGGTTGTTCCATCGACAAAGCTGAGAGAGGGAGACGCCAAAATTTCGGGCAATGCGGCTGAGATTATCCCCTCGTCTCACCTTGTAGACGAGCTTCCCACCGCTCCTTTCGGCATTACTGTCAACGCTACGGGAAGGAATCGCCGTGGTTTTCACTGAACTGCCGGAAGCGGCAATGGGGATGAGAAGATGCTTTCCCGCGATGATTCTATGGCTGCTTCGCAGAGAATTCGCCTCTTTGATAGCGCTTATGGATGTACCATAATGGCGAGCGATGACCGACAATGTTTCTCCTCGTCTAATCTTATGTCGTTGCCAGCTTATCTTCTCGCTGGCTGGAACCTGGGCATACTTTTGCTGAAACCTGGCCTTTGTCCCCTTCGGGATTTTTAACCGGTAGATAGAGCTATTTGGAGGAGTACACCAGCGCCGCAGTTCAGGATTCAAGCTTTTAACTACATCAGAGCTAGAGCCACAGCATCTGGCTGCTACCCTCAGATCGGTACAATCCGTGATGTCCACCTGATCATATTCCAGAGGATTTTCATACTCGATGGAGAATCCATAGGCCTCAGGAGATTTCGCGATAACGGTGGCTGCCATAAACAGGGGCACGTAGTTTCTCGTCTGACGGGGAAGTTTGAGTTTCCAAAAATCGGACGTCTTAGCACTTTGCATGGCCCTTTTGACCCTTCTGGCTCCACAGTTGTAAGCGGCCAGAACCAGAGGCCATGAGTGAAACTCTTCATAGAGATCCACAAGATGTCTGGCGGCTGCCCGAGTGGATTTCACCGGGTCTCGTCGCTCATCAACCCACCAATCTCTCTTCAAACCATACAACCTACCTGTGCTGGAGATGAACTGCCAAGGACCGGCGGCATGGGCCCAAGAATAGGCATTGGGATTGAAGCCGCTTTCGATGAGGGCCATATAAACCAGATCCTCTGGCAGACTATATTCCCGGAAGATGCTACGCATCATGGAGATGTATTTACCAGATCGACGGAGCCATACTGAGAAGACATGACGACTCTCCGTCTGAAAGAAACGGATGCTTTGCTGTACCTGGGAATTCCAGTGGATGGGGACATCGTATGTGACGCTTTCCGTCTCCGCCTGAGCCATTGTGCTCTCGGAGGCCGCAGCGGAAAGGCTATCGCCCCTCAGTTCTCCCAAACGCTCCAGAAGCATCACCAGGGAGCTTTCGTCCGGCAGCTCCTCCAGATGCGAGAGGGTCTTTAAATATTCAACCGAAAGCGACAGGAGCAGTTTATCAAAACGCTCAGAGAGTAACTCGGCTTCTCCCTCTTCCAAATCTAAAGTGGACAGAATGCTCAAGGCCTCTGCAAAGTGCTGCTGGGCCATAGTCCAATCTTCCGCTTCATTGGCTTCAGAGCCAACCATATACAAGCTATCAGCTTGTGCCAGAGATTGCTCAATGGTGAACTCCTGTGCCACCAATATGGGTAGAGGCACATCAACAGATTGCAGCTCTCGCGAGGGCGGGCTGGGCGAACAAGCTGCCAACAGAGCTAATCCCAAGAGTATCGGGAAATAAAGACTCTTAGAGAATTTACGCATAGGCATAACCTCTTAGCAATTTTGTCTATAGGGAAAACCTCCGCCTTCACATAGCAGGTCTCTATAACGATTTAGTGGAGCTGACGGGGATCGAACCCGTGACCTCTTGTCTGCCAGACAAGCGCTCATCCCAGCTGAGCTACAGCCCCACTCGATTCTCAAGTGCATCCTGCCATTTTGATTGGTAACATAACATCATCGGGGGAAAATGTCAAGAACTAAAAATGAGCCGGGATGAAAGTCTCCTTGAGACCCTGTTACAGCTTGTTTTTTAGCTCAAGGGGCTTTTCAAGCACATGTGTCAAAAACCTTTAAATAGCAAATGTAGTGCCAATTCTCCTAAATAGGTGGTCAGACAGCTTATGATTACAGCAGGATTGGGAGTGAGCTTTTGAACGAATAGGAGTTCATGACGTACTTGACCTAGCAGGAGATAAGTTATGTTATCTTCTTTGGAAGTTAATGTGTTGGTGAACATCGAAGGTGCGGCGGATTTCAAGACACACCTGAATGACGCAGAAGTGGACGTCCAATCTTCTAAGCTGTCGCCATCACTCTATGAAGCCAATGCAAGTTTTAAAGACAGTAGATGAATTTCTTCCAAGTTGTTTTAAAATTTGAAATTATATAGTAGGTGAACATTCGGTCGAGAAAATAAATAAGAAACTTCTTGACAAAGAACCTTCAATCTAAGATATATGGAAGTGGGCTGGGGATCCTTTTTCAATTCCTCGACTAACCTCTTTTGACGAAAAGGCAAATTTAAAATGAGCCTTGCTGTGAAAGTTTACGCACATATCACATTGCTCCTCTGGCCGCTTATTTGGGACCTCGTCTTTTCCATCCAGGTCTCAGCCCAAATCGTCCAACGAGAAACTCTCTATGTAGACGATAGCGCCGGAGAGCCCTATTACGCCGAGACGGGTACTACGTGGGCGACCAGCCAGTTTATCGGTTGGAACGGTTCGCACCGTTACGTAGCACTCGACGATCCCACCAATATCAACCAGACAGCACGCTGGACCCCGGAAATCACCACGGCAGGTTACTATGCCGTCGCCTTCTACGTGCCATATACTTCCTATGCCAGAAATCACGTCCTCTACATAGTATCCAGCTTAGGAAGCGTCTCTGATTCCTCCTGGCACGACCAGAACTACAATAGCAGCAACTTCATCAACTTAGGTGTCCACTACCTGCCCCAGGGATCAGGTAGCTTCGTGGAAGTGGTAAACGACAGCACCAGCACCTTCGGCTATAACTTCCGGGCAGACGCTACCAGGTACATCCTGGGTCCTGATGAGAGAGACATTGAACCTGGCCGCAGAAACGGCTACGATTACGGCGAGGTGCCTCTGCCTGACTCAAAAGATTGGGTGCTGCGTATCTACAACATCGGCGGGACAGCTCTGACAGTGTATGAAATCGCCTTTGGGAGCTCTGGTGCCCACTCCCTTTCTGAACCCAACCTGCCGATAGATATTGAACCGCGGAGTTATGAAGACTTTACCGTTCGCTTTCGGCCTTTTGCTGAGCAGAATTTTGACGATACTGTGAGGGTCATCAGCAACGACGCGGACGAACCCAGCATTCCCATCCCTTTGAAAGGAAAGGGGGTGGCTCCCTTCATCGTGGTCAACGACGACAACGGTCCTCCTGGCTATGTCGAAGAGGTTGGCGAGTGGAGAGATAGTGCCGGGAGAGCCGACTGTCCGGGAATCGCCAACATCGGCAGTCGCTACACCATCCAGGCCACTCATCCCGGGGCTAGGGCCACCTTCACACCAGAGATCCCTATGGCAGGTTCTTATCGTATCGAGTTCGCTCTGCCGAGGACCTCTGCCGCTAGCGATAATGCACTTCACATCATCTGTCCAGGAGGTGGAGCTGCCCCTGACTCAGTCTGGATAAACCAAAATAGCGACTCTGATTGCGAGTGGAGGTTATTGGGCATTTACGATCTTGTTCCGGGAAGAGAAAATAGCGTTTCGGTGATCGACGATGGCACCGGCTCTGGATATGTTCTGCGGACAGACCTGATGAAATTTTCCCTTTGCTCTGCCGTTCCGGTAGTTTCAGAAATACCTACGAAAGAGGTGCCACAAACTTGTGCTCTTCTTCAGAACTACCCCAATCCCTTTAACGCTTCCTCCGAGATTCGCTATCGAATCTCGGAAGATGGCTATGTGAGCTTGAGGGTATTTAACATCTGGGGCCAGGAGGTGCAGAATCTGGTGGGTGCCCAGCAGACGGCCGGGGAGTATAAGGTCAAATGGGACGGACGTGATGACAGAGGTCGAGAGGTAGCCAGCGGATTGTACTTCTGCAGGTTGAAAGCAGGCGATTTCCCTAAGACTGTCAAGATGGTGTTAGTCAGGTAAGATGACTGTAGTCTCCCAAGAAATAGAGATTGCTTATGAGTTTGCTAAAAAAAACCGCAAAAAAAGACTTGACAAGGGGCTCGTTTTTGATAATATGATAATAAACGTGCCGGAGTGGTGAAACTTGGTAGACGCAGGGGACTCAAAATCCCCCGAGCCTCGGCTCGTGTCGGTTCGAGTCCGACCTCCGGCATTTTCCCACCCCTCCCTTTTCTAAGGGGAAAAAAAGCGCCGAAGGGTTACTCCAACCCCTCGGCGCTTTTTAGTTTTCCACAATTCCTATCCCCTCCGCCACGATCTTCGTAAATCGTTTATCGGTTTCGAAGGACGTAACGTGATTCGTCTCTCGTTCGTTGTAGAGCGTCATTTTGTATCATAAAGATAGAAGGTCGAACGACTAACGAAGTCCGACCATCCACAAACGTAACGAGCTTCGAGACCGACAAACGACGGTCGATAAACGAAAAAAGAGGCGGCACCCGGATTCGAACCGGGGATAGAGGTTTTGCAGACCTCTGCCTTAGCCCCTTGGCTATGCCGCCATGAAAATGGAGCGGGAAACGGGACTTGAACCCGCGACGTCCACCTTGGCAAGGTGGTGCTCTACCAGCTGAGCTATTCCCGCCCTTTTATACTCGGTATTATTTTATGTGCATGAATATACCGAATATACCGAAAATCCGCCCCTTGTCAAGACCTTTTTTGGCTCTTATTCCTGAGATGCTGTCAACCGTATGTGATTGGAGTAAATCCATGCCCTCTTACCCCGAAAAGCCTCCACACGATAGGCTCCAGGCAAGTCGGTGCGGTGAAACAGCTCTCTGCCGAAAGCTTGATAGATTCGCTGGCCGTCTTTGACCAAGTATATCTGGCAATCCACCGGCATGCGAGCCAATAGATCAACGCCCTGAAGACACGGGATGGACTGACCCATATAAGCCCACCTATCGTTATGGCTCGCCCAGAAACGAAAGCCCCGAGCGTCTCCCCAGCGATAATTGGACACGAACAAATTGCCTGAACGAAGGGCATTGTAAACGGTTCGCTTGTCATCCTCCAGGTCCTGGCTTAAAAGCCGGTCCATCAGCAAGTGTGTACGGATGGACTGAAATTGGACTTTGTAAGGAAAAATGGTGAGGGTAAAGGGCCATAGCCGATAGGCATAAGCATGAACGTCGATGGCACCAATGCCCACCACCCTCCGCTGGCTATTGAGCTGATCCCATTTCTGCAAGGTAAATTTTGTAGGGCCTTTTAGGAGCTTGCGGGGCGAAAGGATCATTTTGATCCGATTCTTTTTGGTGAGTCCCTCCATCCACTCCGACATATGGTTCCATATCTCTATGCCATCGAATCCATCGATCTCCCAGTGAGTCCAGGGATAAGGGGGATATTTATCAAAGGCATGTCGTACCTCGTCGGGGTGGGCGATAAAACCCAACCCTCCCGACTTTCGGATCTGACTGACATATTCGGGAGCAGCGAGATCCCGGGATACCACCTGATCTACATCAAAGGCCAAATAGTGATTCCGATTGTCCGGGTCCTGGATCTCATAGCCTATGAGCACCAACACTTTGTCATGCCAACCCTCGTGACCGTCTTCCAGGGGCTTCAGTGTCATATGATCGGCGAAAAGAAGAAAATCTAAGTCCACAGATTGCGCGATCTGAGCGATATCCGGGATGGATTTCGTGCCGTCGGAATAATTGGAGTGAATGTGAATGGCGCCCACATATTCTTCCATATGTCGTTTCCCGTCTTACGCCCTGGGGTGTGCTTGATCGTAAACCTTACGCAGCTTCTCCACAGTCACATGAGTATAAATCTGAGTTGAAGAGAGACTGGTATGCCCCAGCAACTCTTTCACAGCTCGCAGGTCGGCTCCGGCGTCCAGCATGTGGGTGGCGAAGGTGTGCCGCAGAAGGTGGGGACTGAGGTGTTCCTCCTCGGATACCTGGTGGAGATATTTATTCACAATGCGACGCACACTACGCCCCGAGATCCTTCCACCCCGATAGTTTAAAAATACCGCTTCCGTCGAGCCCTTTTTGCCCTTGGCCACCAACTCCTTTCGCCGTATCAAATAGGCTCGTAACGCCTCCACGGCCTTCCCGCCGATGGGGATGATACGCTCTTTTTTCCCCTTGCCCCGGACTTTAACCACTTCTCCAAGAAGATCCAAGGCCGAGCGATTCAAACTCACCAGTTCCATCAGGCGAATGCCCGTTCCGTAGAGCAGCTCAAGAATAGCCCAATCACGAAGCCCCAACGCAGTTTCTCGATCGGGGAGATCCATGACCTTGGCCGCCTGCGCCACATCGAGAAAGGTGGGCAACCTTTTCTCCCAGCGCATGGGCATCAAATGAGCTGCAGGATTGGACTGCAAAAGGCCTTGCCGGCACAGATGCCGGCAAAAAGAACGGATGGCCGTGAGTTTCCGCATGATGGATCTGCTGTTGTAGCCTTCCAGATGGAGGGTCCCCAGGAAGTGGCGTATGGCTAACCTGTTGATCTCTCCCAAGGAGACCCTGGGCTGACCAAGCTGCTTTCTGAGAAATTGCTGGAACTGGGCCAGGTCGTTGTTGTAAGCCTTAACGGTGTTTTCAGAGTAGTTCCTCTCCAAGGCAAGTGAGATGAGAAATTGCTTGACCATCTTCTCTATGGTGGGCACCCTTCTTCATCTCCTCTCTGTCTATCCAATCCGAAAGATCCCTTAACGCTCTTCGAGCCATTGCTCTGTTCCTCTGTTCCCTTTTCCGGGGAGGGTCATCCAGGGGCGGCAATAGGCCAAAATTGACATTCATGGGCTGAAAATGATCCCCATCGGCTTGGGAAAGGTAGCGACATAGGGACCCCACCGCCGTTGTCCGGGGCGGAACCACTGGTTCTTGTCCTCGAATCACACGAGTCAGATTTAATCCGGCCAGCAAGCCTGTGCTTACCGACTCCACGTAGCCCTCACCTCCCGTTATTTGGCCGGCCAGAAAGACCCTCTCGTCCTCTCGTGTCTGCATGGTGGGCTGTAAAATGCGAGGACCACAGACGAAGGTGTTCCGGTGAACACTCCCATAACGAAGAAATTCGGCTTGCTGCAGGCCGGGAATGAGCCTGAAAACTCTCCGTTGCTCCCCCCGTCGAAGACGAGTCTGAAACCCCACCATATTGTAAACGGTGGCTTCGGTGTTGTCCTGGCGGAGTTGAACGATCGCATAAGGCCTGCGCCCCGTTCGCGGGTCCGTCAATCCCACGGCTTTCATGGGACCAAATGCTAAAGTTCTGGGCCCCCTTCGGGCCAACTCCTCAACAGGCAAGCAAGGCTCAAAAAAAAGCTTTTCCTCGAAGGAACGCATCGGCACTGTTTGTGCAGATAAGAGCCCATCGTGAAAAGTCAGATACTCGCTTTTATCCATAGGACAGTTCAGGTAGGCGGGATCACCTTTTTGGTAACGCGAACCGAGAAAAATCTTGTGGTAATCGAGACTGCTGGCAGCTATCAGGGGTGCGATGGCGTCGTAAAAGTATAGGTTGCTTTCACCCAGCAAACCTTGCATAGATTGGGAAAACACCTTAGATGTCAAAGGGCCACTGGCCACCACCAGGGGGACTCCCCGGGGAAGTTCTCTCACCTCCTCCCTGACCACCCTGATAAGGTGGTGCCCGCTGATTACCTCTGTGACCCTATCAGCGAACCGTTGGCGATCCACGGCCAGTGCAGATCCAGCGGGGACAGCTGTTTCCTCTGCAATACGAAGAATGAGGGAGTCGAGACAGCGAAGCTCCCTCTTCAAAATGCCACTGGCTGTGGTGGGGGAATCTGATTTCAAAGAGTTACTGCACACCAGCTCGGCCAGACATCCGGTCTTATGTGCCGGCGTCTGCTTTCCGGGGCGCATCTCAAAGAGATCGACGGAAATGCCCCGCTCGGCCATTTGCCATGCCGCTTCACAGCCAGCGAGACCTCCTCCTATGACCTGGGCACCAGACACGATTACCGGGACGCGAAGATCACTACTCCCCTTCCACCTCCTCTGGACTTGATTCCTCTCCGCACTTGAGGCAATGATAGAATTTCCCCTTGGCTTTGGTCTGTCTCTCCACCAGGGGCCTGGCACCGCAGTGGGGACAGACTCTATCTACCGGCTTTTGCCAGCTCGCGAAGGTGCAGGCTGGGTACTGGCTGCATCCATAAAATAGCTTGCCAGATTTGGTCTTGCGCTCTATCAGGTGTCCCTCACAACCCTCCTGAGGACAGCGGACACCGATGCGTAGTGGTTTTGTATTTCGGCAAGTGGGATATTTGGAGCAAGCCAAAAATCGACCGAACCGTCCGGTTTTGACAACCATAAGAGAGCCACATCTATCACAGACCTCGCTGGTAGCCACCTCTGGTTCCTCTCCGGGCATGGGCTTTGTGTTCCGACACTGAGGAAAGTTGGAACACGCCAAGAACCGCCCGTTTCGCCCCCACTTGACCACCATTTCCCCACCGCACTTCTCACAGATCTGATCGGTAGGCTCCTGAAGGGAGCTTTTCAGGTCAGCTTTCTTTTTGTTAGCCTCTTCCAAAACTCGACTGAAGGGCTGATAGAAATCGTCCAGCACCTCCACCCACTTGTATTCCCCTGTCTCCACTCGATCCAGCTCCTCCTCCATTTTGGCTGTGAATTTCACGCCGAATATGTCCGGAAAATTCTGGACCAGCAGCTTGTTGACAGTTCTGCCCAAATCGGTGGGCGCAAATCGTTTCTGCTCCATGTGGACATAGGTGCGATTCCTAAGGGTAGTGATGATCTGGGCATATGTGCTGGGGCGTCCGATACCTTCCGTTTCTAAGGCCTTCACCAGACTTGCCTCGGTAAATCGTGGGGGCGGTTTGGTAAAATGCTGTTCTGGGGTTAAGGTTAACAGCTTAAGGTGCTCGCCCTGGGACAGAGGAGGTAACATCCCCTCCTCTTCCTTGGTTTTCTCCTCCTGGCTCTCTTGATAAATAGAAAGAAAACCATCGAAGATGGGCGCAGAGCCTGTTGCCTTAAAGGCATGGCCGTTCGCCTCTATCAACACTTTGGTGACATCGAACACGGCCGATTTCATCTGAGAGGCCACAAACCGCTTCCAAATGAGCTGGTAAAGTCTATACTGATCCTTTTCCAGGTGAGGCTTGATGTCCTCAGGCCTACGAGAAACTGAGGTGGGACGGATGGCCTCATGGGCCTCCTGAGCACCGCGCTTGGACTTATATCGGCGTGGCTCAGCGGGCAGATACGCCTTTCCGAACTTCGCTTCGATGAAACGGCGAACCTCCTGTAGCGCTTCTTGGGCTACCCTGGGAGCATCGGTCCTCATATAGGTGATGAGACCGACGGGGCTCTGCTGGCCGATGTCTAGGCCCTCATAGAGCTGTTGTGCCACTCGCATCGTTTTGCGAACATTGAAGCCCAGGGCTCTGGCGGCATCTTGTTGAAGGCTGCTTGTGATGAAGGGCGGGGGAGGGTGCCGGGACTGTTTCTGATGCTCCACCTTGGTCACGGTGAAGGATTTTTCCCGCAGCAACTCCACAATTCGCTCAGCCTCTGCCTGATCTGGAACGGCAGCTTTGTGACCATCAATAGTGGCCAACAGGGCGACGAACGGGCCACCCTCTTTGCCCCGAAGGTTGGCGGCGATGCTCCAGTATTCCTGAGGAACGAATTGCTCGATGCGCTCTTCACGTTCGCAGATCAGGCGCAGGGCCACAGACTGAACCCTGCCGGCGCTCAATCCTCTGTAAAGGGTTCGCCACAAGAACGGACTGACCTTATAACCCACCAGACGATCCATGATGCGCCGCGCCTGCTGAGCATTCACCAGGCTCATGTCGATGGCACGAGGGTGCTTCACGGCGGCTGACACAGCTCTTTTAGTCACCTCGTTGAAGAGGATACGGTGAATCTTCTTCCCGTCTACACCCAGCACCTGAGCCACATGCCAGGCGATGGCCTCACCCTCCCGATCCGGATCGGGAGCCAGATAGATCGCTTCCGCTTTTCGAGCCGAGGTTTTCAGCTCCTTGATCACCTTCTGTTTGCCCTTTACTATGGTATAATGAGGCTGATACCCATGCTGCACATCAACGCCCAATTCTTTCTCAGGCAAATCTTTGATGTGCCCCATGGAAGCTTTAACCTCGAAACCCTTCCCGAGAAACCTTTTGATTGTACGGGCCTTAGCAGGTGATTCAACTATGACCAAAGAATTTACCATCTTATCCTTCCCACAACCAGAATTACCCTCCCTCTTGGCGGAACTTGATCTTGCCCTCGACGAGCTCCTTCAAGGCAATAACGGTGACCTTTAACTTTTTGTTCTCCTCCTCCAACCCCTCCTCCTCTTCTTCCCCTGCCTTTACGCTCTCCATTTCTCTCAACTTCTTTTCCAACAGGTTAAGCTGTCGTGCGCGCATGGCGGCCACAACAACCGCCTCATACTTGTTAGTTGCCTTCCCCGCCAGCTCCTCAGCGCTCACATAGTTCATAGGCTCCACCTCCTATGAAAGAGCGTTTCTGCCATCATTCCGATAATTTCACCCGGCTCACTCTGCACAACTCTGCATCGATGATGGCCTGCACCTGTTGTACCGCCAAACCTAATCGGTCATTGAACACCACATAATCATATTGCGGCCAATATTTCAGTTCGGCCTTGGCATTTTCAAGACGAGTTCTGATGACCTGTTCGTCGTCGGTCTTTCTAGCTCTGAGTCGTTTTTCCAGCACCTCCATAGATGGGGGCAGGACGAATATCAGCACGCTCTGAGGATAAGCCTTCTTGATGCCAAGCCCTCCCTGGATGTCTAAATCAAAAAGAGATACCTGAGCATTCCGCAATACTCTATCGACAAAAGCCCTTCGAGTACCGTAGTAGTGGTTATGCACCTGCGCCCACTCAGCGAATTGCCCCTCTTGAATACGACGATGGAATTCATCATGGGAGACAAAGCAATAGTGCTGACCATCTATCTCCACCGCACGCCTGGGTCTGGTGGTCACCGAGACAGAATACTGATAGGAAGGGTTTTGTTTTCTCAACTCATTACAAATAGTGGTTTTACCCCCACCCGATGGCGAGGAGATCACCACCAAGAGGCCTTCTTTGATCACCTTGGCTGCTCCTTCAGCAGCTGGTTATCAGGCGTTTGTGGCAGGTTGTGCGCCGACGACCAAGAAAATCGTACGGCAGCCTTCGGTCTGAAAAAGAGCGTGCATCCTGATGCCTTAGGTAGCATCACTGAGTCGTCTTCGAGAAAAACCTGCTCTTTCAGACATTTCACTGGCAGAGCAACCGGAGCTAGCGAGATGAAAGGTATGCTGAACAATTCACAATCCGCTACTCTACGTTCTGGACCTGCTCGCGAATTCGCTCAATTTCCTCCTTAATCTCCACCACCAGATGAGCCACCTGAACATCATTGGCCTTTGATCCCATGGTGTTCGCCTCTCGATTCATCTCCTGGAGCAGAAAAGTCAGTTTTCGGCCCACGGGACCTGAGTTATCCAAGACGGAAAGAAAGAGCTTGTTGTGACTGTGAAATCGCACGCATTCTTCGGTGATATCGACCCTTTCGGCCACCACAGCCACTTCCATGGCCAGACGCTGCTCATCCACCTCAGGAGAATTCAGAAGAGCAGCGATTTTGTCCCTCAGATGCGTTCTTACCTGCTCCACTTTCTGGGGATAGAGCTCTTCGATCTCCGAGACAATCTCCTCCAACCGTTGAATCCGCTGGGCCATGTCTCGATGAAGCTGTTCGCCCTCCATGAGCCGCATGCGCTGCAAATCCTCCACACCTGCTCCCACGATTTGTTCCACCAGAGCCCAAGCTTTTTCCAGGTCCAATTCCTCTCTCTCCTGCTTGAATATCTCGGAAAAAGTAACCAGATGCTCGAGACGAACGTCGTCGGCGAGCCCAAGAACGTCTTTGAGATCAGTGAGGAGTCTATGAAACGCTCTGGCCGCATCCGAGTCTAAGGTCATCCGCGTCGAGCCCTCCTCAAGTTCCTCCCAAGTCAGAGACAGGTTAATTTTCCCACGCTTAATGGTTTTCTGAACCACATCTTTGACACGCGACTCCAGAGCTTGAAGGAATTTGGGCATGCGAATCTGAATGTCTAAGAAACGGCTGTTCACCGAGCGTAGTTCCAACCCAAGCTTCACATTGTCACGCTCCAGCTGACCCTGTCCGCAACCCGTCATGCTGGTGATCATATCCGCCTCCAGTTTTTTAACAAACTCAATATATACAAAAGATGTTATTGATTGTCAATTCAAATCTTGACTTCTCTTAAAAATTCCCCTTTGGGAAGGAAAATATTGACAAGAGGCGAGTATGTCGATATTATATGCACATCTCCTTCAAAATTGGCCGCCTTTTACAAGAGACGTGAACTTCGTGACATTACCTGTCTCCTGAACTGTTTTGGAAACGTAAGATTCAAATGAACCTTCCCTTACTCACCATCACTGCCCTAGCCGGAGAATTGCGAAAGAGCTGGGTTGGCGGCATCATCACAGGAGTGGAATCTCTTTTCGGGACGGGACTGTGTTTGCAGGCTGCCAGAGCTTTGCAGACCACCTTCCTCTGCGTGGGCACTCATCCCAGCTGTTTTTTCCCTTTTCTCTGCACCAAGCCCCATCTCGCTGGACGGAAGAGTCCCTTCGTGCGGAGCCTCCGACGACTCCTGGATGGCTACACCATCACCTCTGTTGAACAGTGGCGATATGACAGAATTCTGCGCATTGAGTTTCGAAAGATCGAGGAAATTCATGGAGTTCGCCAGCGGGCCCTGATCCTGGAGCTTATTCCTCGTCGCCAAAATATGATCATGGTGGACTTGGCTAGCGGAGTGATCACGGAGGTCCTTCGGCAGGTTACCGGAGAGATGAGCCGCGTTCGACACGTTCTGCCCAACCACCCCTATCAACCACCTCCCAGGCTCGGGGGAGTTCACCCCCGGACAAGTTCTCCGGAAGAATTCCTGAAGGCAGCCCGTCTTCATCCTCGAGAACAACTAGAGAAGGCACTTATCAGATGTCTCCCGTGGGCGTCCGGCTTTCTCTTGAACGAGCTGTTCTTACGGAAAAGCCTCGATATAAGCATGTCCATATCGAAGGTGAGGGAAACTGAGCTTTTGAATCTCTGGAAGATCGTGGACACATGGGTACGAGAATTGGAAAGCGGTCCTCCCCGCCCCACGCTGATCTTGGGCCTAAAGAACCACAGCCAGACCCTGCTCCCTTACGAACCGGAATCGGTACCCCATGGTCAAAAGCGCTTCTTTGCCACCCTGAGCCAGGCACTGGAGTACCTCTTTGGTAATTTCACAGAACGGTGGGCTGGAGAAAAAGACAGAAGGGCCATGGCCGCCGCCATGAACAGGGCGCTGCGGAGAGGCCGAAGGGCCTTGAAGAAATTGGAGGTCGGTCTCTCCGATTCTCGAAGGGCCGAGGAATATAAGAAACTTGGCGAGGTCATCGCTGCAAATATGGCTCGATTGAAAAAAGGCATGTCCCAAGCACATTTGCCCGACCCCTACTCCACAGGAGGCAAGGCGATTCTGGTCCCTCTGGATCCCAGGTTAAGCCCAGCGGATAACGCTCAGCGGTATTTCAAACGGTTTCGCAAGGCCAAAGCGGGGCTGCCTAAAATCGAAAGTCGGTTCCAGGAAGTAGACCTATTTCTTCAAAAGCTGGAAGGCCTCAGACAGGCCCTTCGGGCTTCCTCCCAGAGGGACAAAATGGAGGAGATCAAAAGCCAACTCAGCCAGCTAGGCATTCAAATCTTCTCGGAAGGCGCCGGAAGATCGTCCAGAGATCGAAGATCCAGGAAGCAGCCATTGACCTTCACTTTGGGCGACGGGTGGACTTTATGGGTGGGGCGAAACAACCGGGAGAATGAGTTGCTTACCCACAGGATGGCCGATCACCGGGATTTGTGGTTTCATGCCCAAGGAGTTTCTGGCTCTCACGTGATCCTTCGCCGGGAAGGGCGCAAGGAGGCACCTAGCAAAAAAGTCCTTGAGGAAGCTGCCTCGGTGGCCGCCTATTTTAGCCGCGCCCGCCATTCCAAAACGGCGCCTGTGGTCTACACAGAGAAACGATACGTGCGTAAACCGAGGGGCGCAAAACCCGGCTTGGTGGCCATAGAGAGGGAAAAGACACTGTTTGTCGCGCCCAAATTGATCCCACGAGATGTCGAGAAATAAAGGCTTGACATCAAGTCCCGTGACCAATTATACTTGAAGTGCCGCTGAATCGACACGGGCACATTTCAACTCTCATCAAACTCATCTCACAAGGAGGTGCCGCTTGACCAAGAAAATCCTTTTCATCGCGTTGTCGGCACTGCTGCTCTCCGCAGGCCTGCTGATGGCCGCCACGAGCTTGAAGGTCCGGGTCAAATCAACCAAGCTGCGGAGAAGCCCGAAGTTCTACGCCAGCTCCATGGCCACCCTCCGGTTTGGGGAATCGCTGGAGAAACTGTCGGAGCAGGATGGCTGGATTCATGCCCAGACCTCAGCAGGAACGACCGGCTGGATTCACTCCAGCGCTGTGACGACCCCTAAGTTCACCGTAACAGCCCAGAGAACAGCCCAGGAAGAGACCAGCGCCGACGAGGTAGCCCTGGCAGGCAAGGGTTTTAATGAGCAGGTGGAACAGGAGTACCGCAAGTCCACGGAACTGGACTACACATGGGTAGATCGTATGGACCAGATGGTGGTCACCGAGGCCGAGATGGAGCGCTTCTTCAGGGAGGGTAAGCTCGGAGAATACGGGGGTGGGAGATGAAGGCTATGAGAAAGAATATGACCATGTTCCTGGTGATGCTTCTGCTCCTTTCCTGCGCCAGCGTGAGCCAAATGGGCACCAAAATCTTGGAAGAAGAGGGCGTCATCGATGAGCAACAGAAGGAGTCCATCGACAGGGTAACCGCAGCCGTGGAGCACAGCTTTGCCGACCTCACCGGGGAGCAGGAGTATTACCTGGGCCGCTCGGTGGCGGCCAAAATCCTGACTTCCTACCAGGTTTACGAGAACACATCGCTGACGACATATATTAACCGGGTGGGCAACGCCGTGGCGTATGCCTCTGACCGACCTGAACTTTATGGCGGTTACCATTTCCTATTGTTGGATACTGAAGAGATCAACGCTTTCGCCTGCCCGGGCGGTTTCATCTTCATCACTCGAGGACTCCTGGGCACCTGCAGGAACGAGGAAGCCCTCGCCAACGTACTGGCCCACGAGGTGGGACATGTTTGCGCCAAGCATGGTCTCAAGGCCATCAAGAAATCGAGGCTTATGGAGGCCTTCGACGTGCTGCTCAAAGAAACTTCCAAACACTACACCCAGGAGCAACTAAACAGGCTGACCGAGGCCTTCGATGGAGCCTTGGGGGACATCGTCGACCAACTGGTAATAAAAGGTTACAGTCGCCAGCAGGAGTACGAGGCCGATCGCCTGGGCCTGAAATATTCACATTTAGCCGGCTACGCCTGCTCTGGCATGGTGCAATCCCTCCAGGCCATGGTCACGAGCGCTCAGAAGACCACGGGGCTGGGATTCTTCAAAACCCATCCGGTTCCTCAGGATCGCCTGGAGAAGGTTCAGCAGGAGATCGCCTCTAAGAGCTATAGTCGAGCAGTGGAGCCAACCAGAACGAAGCGCTTTCAGATGACTGTAGGATAAGTCGCATGGCGCAAGTCCGAACAGAGAAGATTATCCGGGGAGGGATTCTGGGCCTATGTGTAGGCCTGGTCATTCTGCTGCTCCACGTGGCGGGCCTTTTCCATAGCCTGGAATGGAAAAGCTGGGACTGGCGGCTGCGAAGATTCTCCCGCCCGGGCCGAGCCAGTACAGAGATCGTCATCGTGTTGGTAGATCAACAGAGCCTTGATTTCTACGAGGCCGAGGGCCTGGCGTGGCCCTGGCCCCGGCAGCTCTATGCAGCGGCCGTTCACTACTTCCGGTCTGGTGGAGCACGAGCGATAGTCTTCGATGTGCTCTTCTCAGAAAGCTCTGTCTACGGCATGGAGGATGACCTCTCCTTCGGCCAGTCCATCTCTGAGGCGGGAAATGTGGCTTTGGCCTTGTTCCTGAGCGGCCAGGAAGCAGCCGCTCGAGACACCGTGGGAGAGAACATCCTCAAAAGGCACGCCATTGAGATGGCCGACTTTCCTCAGGAAAAGACAGTTTTCCAGCGCTCCGCGACGCTTTCGGTGGAGGAGATTTTGAGCGCAGCGCGCTCCGTGGGAAATGTCCGCTTCGATCCAGACGGCGACGGGATCTTCCGTCGCCTGCCCCTGATTTTCTCCTACCAAAACGCCCTTTATCCGGCCCTTCCCCTGGCCGTGGCGCACCAGGTCCTGGGCGGGGCTTTTTTAGTCAGGGGCGATGGAAATCTGGAGCTCTCCGGCAGAAAGGTGCCCCTGGATGAAAATGGCCGCCTGATCATCAAGTACTACGGTCCAGATGGCACCTATCGAAGCGTCTCCATGGCCAGCGTCATCCAGTCACAGCTTCAGCTGGAAGAGGGCCTGGAGCCCCAGCTGAATCCATCCATGTTTCAGGACAAAATCGTTTTAGTGGGTTTCAGCGCCCCTGGTCTGTTGGACCTCCGCCCCACTCCCTTCAGCTCCGTTTATCCCGGTGTGGAGGTACACGCCACGGTCATCGACAATCTCCTTCAGCGCGACTTCTTCTCCTGGGTTCATCCTCTAGCAACGGCGCTTCTGATCGTCTTGTTGTCCCTGGTCACGGCTCTGGCCGTCTCCCTGCCCAAACAGATCTGGCAGATGTCCTTGTGGTCCCTCATCTGCCTGGCTATTCCCTTTGTCGCGGCCATCTCCGCTTTCGGTGAAGGCTTCTGGCTCCCCTTTGTGGCCCCTCTGGCCGGAGGGCTGATCTCATTTGCCGGGGGCTCCGTGCTCAACTATGCCCTGGAGGGTCGGCAGAAACGCTTCGTCAAGAAAGTATTCCGCCATTACCTGAGTCATCAGGTCATAGATCAGATCCTCAAGGATCCCAGCAAGCTGAGTCTGGGTGGTCAGCGACGTGAGATGTCCGTCTTCTTCTCCGACGTGGTCGGATTCACCTCCGTGGCCGAGAGCCTGAGTCCAGAGGATCTCACCGAGCTTCTCAACCTCTATCTCTCCGAGATGACCCAAATTATATTCGCCCAAGGTGGCACCGTGGATAAATACATCGGAGACGCCATCGTGGCCTTTTGGAACGCGCCCCTGGATCAGCCGGACCATGCCAAAAGAGCCTGTCTGGCGGCCCTGGATTGTCAGCATCGTCTGGCGCAGTTGAGGGATCAAATTCGCCAGAAAAGCGGCCGGGAGCTGTTCATGCGCATCGGTGTCAACACGGGCCCCATGGTGGTGGGTAACATGGGCTCCCGGGATCGGTTCGACTACAGCGTGCTGGGCGATTCCGTCAATCTGGGAGCTCGCCTGGAGGGGGCCTGTAAACAGTACGGGATCTACATCCTTGCTGGCCAGGAGGCTTACCAAGAGGCCCAGGAGTTCATAGAGGCTCGTGAGGTGGACCTGATCCGGGTGGTGGGCAAGACCGAGCCGGTGCGAATCTTTGAGTTGTTGGCTCGGAGGGGAGAATTGGATGAGCAGCGCCTTCAGAAACTGGAGAGATTCCGCAAAGGTCTGGACCTGTATCGTCACAGAAAGTGGACTGCGGCCGTGGAGATCTTCCGGGGCTTGCAGCAAGATCCAGTGGCCCAGGTGTACATGAAGCGCTGCAAAGAGTATCAAACTTCTCCCCCACCCGACGATTGGGATGGGGTTTGGGAGCTGACCAAGAAGTAATGCTGGATCCTGGATGCTTGATGCTGGTGGAAAAAGGTCGGCAGGAAGCAGTGGCAATGGCAATAGAAATGACAGTGGCAGTTGGCAATGAAAAGAGAGTAGGCAGTGGGCAGGAGGCAGTAAAAGACGATTGGCAGTTGACAGTTACAGTTGGCAGGTTTTTCACGAGTCATGAGTCTCGAATCTCGAATTTCTGGTCTCGGCTTTCCACGGTTCTCGGATCCCGGTTTTCTCAGGATTCTCGAATCCCGAGTCTCTAATCTCGGTTAACAAAGGCCCTCCTCATTAATTGGGGAGGGCTTTCTTGTCAGCTTTGTCTTTACTACGCCCACTTTATCTTGACTGTGCACTAGCTTTTTGCTATTATTAGGACGCAAAAAAACATTTGTCTGCCGAGAATGAGACTGCACAAGTTGCAGAGTTTTAGGTGGATAGGCTGGTTTGTATAATTAATAATTCGGCGAGCCAGTTGTCATACATTTCGCCACTCCTTCGCGACCAATTTGCTTGGTGAGGGATACGACAACCGAACCGTACAGGATCTGATGGGCCATAAAGACGTGCGAACAACCATGATCTACACTCATGTGCTTAGTCCCGTGGTGGTAGGGGAGTTAGAAGCCCCTTTGATTCCTGTGAGAAAGGACATTTATCCATGCATGTTATATGGTTTCCAGATAATACGTAGCCATAAACTCGAATCGACCATAATGTGTTTGAAATATGAAGATTACAAGCATAGCAATTCGCGTGTTATATGGATAATTTGCAGTATGAAGACTT